>JBEBHH010000003.1:0-196564 GCA_040080965.1 Gammaproteobacteria bacterium
GGATCCCGGTCGCGCCTCAAGGCGCTCTTACGCAAGAAAAGGGCCGGGAAGCTTTCGCTCACCGGCCCGGAGGAGTACCCGAAGCTAGCCTTCGGTCGATCCCTGACTGGCCGGACCAATGCCCCGAGGGGGAGCGGGGCGGGCCCGGCGGTCAGTGGAGACAGCCTAGCCGCAGGTCCCTGACGCGCCGATGGACGCGGGGTTAATCATTGTTAATTCCGGGCGCTGCTTCAGGCCCGCGCGCCCAGGGCCAGCAGGCGCAGGAGAGCCATCTGCGACCGGACCCCCGTCTTGTCGAAAATCCGGGCCAGGTGGGTCTTCGTGGTGTTGCGGCTGACGCCAAGCGCCGTCGCCGCCTCTGCCAGTGACTGGCCTGCCAGGAGTCGCTCGCAGAGGCGGACCTCGGCGCGGGTGAGGCCATAGGTTGCCCGGAGTGCTGCGGACACGCCCAGGCCGCTGGCGCGCCGCTCGTCGTGAATGAGGGCCACCACGACGGATCCGCGGGGGAATCCCGTGCGCTCGCCCGGCGGGCCCAGTGTCGAGAACGTCACCCGGTAGGGGCGTTGTCCGGGCGGACGGGGCGCCAGTACCGAGATCGGCTGGGACGTCGCGAGTCCCGTCGCCGTCCGGAGCGTGGCCGCGAGGGCCAGGTCGAGCTGCACCTGGGCGGCCGGTTCGGTCGCCCTGAGCCTGCCATCCGCCAGCGTGAGGCCATCGGCCATGGCGAACATGTTCGTTGCCTTGTCATTCACGACGATAGGTTCGCCGGTTACGTTGAAGACGACGATGCCGGTGGGCGCCTGCCGCATGACTGCCGACAGCAGGTCCCTGGTGCCCCGCGCCAGGGCCAGCTCCCGGTGCATCGTCATGCTGTGATTGAGATGGGTCAGGAGCATCCTGCTGATGAGCGACTTGTCGCCCGCCACGAAAGGCCGTTCCCGCGCCGTGCGTCCGAGCGTGAAGAAGGCGTCGACCCCGTCACCTGTCTGGATCGAGCCGATCAGGAAGTGCTCGAGCTGCCAGGGCATGGCCACGCTCGAGTACAGGCTGGTCTGGTGCATGACGGCGGGATGCACGATATCGCTGCCCAGCTGGACGGTGCCTGCCGGCTGGTCGTGCATCGCGGCCCAGTATGTGTCCGCCTGGCTCCGCGTGCGCGACACGGTAAAGAGCTCCTCGAACCCATCGAGGCCGCCCGTGGCGACGAAGGAGTCCTGGGGGCTGGCGCCATCCAAGTACTCGACCATCGCCAGCTGGCAGCCGAACACCTCGGCGGCTTCCTGGGTAAAGAGGCGCCACGCCTCCCGTTCCCGGGATGCCTCGTCGCCCAGGCCTACCGGCGCCTCATAGCCGAGGCCCACCAGCCGCGACAGGCGCTCGGTATCCAGGGAGATCGACGTGGCGGCCAATCCAGGGGCTCCTTCGGCAAGCTTTGACAGCCGCCGCGCGGGCAGTCATCCAGTCCGGGCCGATATGACCTTTATATTCTTCTAAGTCACTGTAAGACTTAGGTAACGGGCCGTCGTTCCGGTTGCCGACATGATGTACTTGGGGGCCGAGGTCCTGTCAATACCCAACTCCCCCGATTGCTGCCTGACGGCCTGCGGCCTTACGCCGCAGGCGCGGCCCGGGCGCCAAGCTCGGCAAGCACGGCCGCGATGGCGAGGGCACAGTCTTCCCGCCAGTGATGCGCGAGGAGGTCGTCAGCCCGGGTGCGCCCCAGGTTGATGGCTGCCACCGGTTTGCCCGCCGCCGCGGCGGCGCGCACCAGGCGGAACCCCGAATAGACCATCAGCGAGGAGCCGATGACGAGCAGGGCGTCGGCCTCTTCGACCAGTCGGTGCGCCGTGCCCCCGACGTCCGGCGGCACGGACTCGCCGTAGAAGACCACGTCCGGTTTCATGATGCCGCCACAGGCGCTGCACCCGGGCACCTGGAAGGCCTCGCAGTCCGCCTCGGCGGGGATAGCATCGCCATCCGGCGCCACCCGGGCCGCGGTGCCTGCCCACTGCGGGTTGGTGCGGACGAGCTCCAGCTGCCATTCCGCCCTCGGCAGCCGGGCTTCGCAGGCGAGGCAGCGGACGACATCCAGGCGGCCGTGCAGGTCGACGACCGCGAGGCTGCCTGCCTGCTGGTGCAGGCGGTCCACGTTCTGCGTGACGATCGCGGCGAGCAGGCCCCGGCGCTCCAGTTCAGCAAGGCCGTGATGGGCCGGATTGGGGAGTGCGGCCGCAAAGCGGGGCCAGCCGATTGAACTGCGGGCCCAGTAGCGGCGGCGCACGTCGGGATTGCCGACGAAGTCCGGATAGAGGACGGGACGGGCATGCTTCCATCCGCCGTCCGCATCCCGGTAGTCGGGGAGGCCCGAGCCCGTGCTGCAACCGGCGCCGGTCAGCGCGACGACGCGCCGGTGGCGCTGGAGGAGGTCGGCGACGACGGAGGGCGCGATGTTCAGTGCGTTCGCGCGGCGATCCGCAGCTGCATCTGCCGCCGGGCTTCCAGGTGGTATTCGACGGGGCGCGCCGTAGCCTGGTAGCTGGCGCGGCCCTGCATGGCCTCGAACCAGCCGCGCAGCCGCGTGCAGTCCGCCGGCCATGTGGCGCCGCCGAGCTGCTCGTAGGTGCCAAAGCGCTCGAAGAATGGCGAGAACTGCAGGTCCACCAGCGAGACGTCCGTGCCGAAGAAGTACGGCCCGTCGCCCAGCTTGCGTAGCCCCTCGTGCTCGATGAACTGCAGCACCTCCGTCAGCTTGCCGGCGTTGGCGGCGCGCTTCGCCGGCTCCCCGGCTTCGCTCATCAGCTTGTGCGTCGCCACGAGGAACCGGGTTTCGCAGTAGTCCATCCAGATGCGGGCCTGGGCGCGCAGTGCCGGGCTGCCTGGCATCAGCGGGGGCGCCGGGAACATCTCATCCAGGTACTGGTTGATGATGGCCGACTCGTAGATCGTGGCCCCCTCGTGGCGGAGCACCGGAACCTTCCCGTAGGGGGAGACGTCCCGGAACCAGGCCGGGCGATTGAACAGGTCGATCTCGGTGAGGCCGAATTCCAGGCCCTTCTCGAGCAGCGTCATCCTGGAACGCTGGGCGTAGGGGCAGCCCTCGAAGCTGTACAACTCGATGCGGGCCATGGACCGGGATTTCCGCTGGCGTGAGGTGCTTCGAGTCTAGCAGGGGCCGGGATTCCGCCGGGGCCACGCCCGCCCCGCTGCCGCCGCTCAGGCGGCCAGGTTCGCCGCGGCGCTCAGGCATTCATCGAGCTGGCGCCGGGGGATGTGCATGGCGCGGAACGGCAAGGCCCGCACGATGTCGTCGCGACGGATCGGCTGCCACAGGGCAGGCCCGGCGGGCAGGCGGCGCCCGGCGCTGTCGCTGAGCAGGGCCACGTGGGGCCGTGTCGGTTCGTCCTCGGCCTGGCGGCGCACGATGCCGAGGCGTCCGTCTGCGATCTGCAGCCAGGAGCCGGTCGGGTAGAGCCCGAGCGCACGCATGAAGCTGCGCAGGATCGCGGTGTCGAATTTCCTGCCGCGCATGCCGTTCACCAGCCGCATGACGTCATGGGCGGCGACTGCCGAGGCGTATCGCCGGTCCTGGAGCATGGCATCGTAGGTATCCACGAGGCCGGCAAGCCGCGCCGGCAGCGGAATCTGCGTGCCGCGCAGGCCGCGCGGATAGCCGCTGCCATCCAGCCGCTCGTGGTGACCGAGGACGGCATCTTCCACGGCTTCTGAAATCGGCGACGCGGAGCGGACCATGTAGAGGCCGCGGCGGACGTGACGCTCCACGAAGCCCCGCTCGTGGCCGGTGAGCGGCCCGATCTTCGCCAGGATCGTGACCGGCACCGACACCTTGCCGATGTCGAGCAGCAGCCCCGCCAGTGCGAGCTCTTCGAGGAGCGGGCGCTCGAAGCCGATGCGCTTGCCGGCCAGCGCCATCAGCACTGCGGTGCCCAGGGCCCGACGATGCAGGAAGCCCACCTTCAGCTCGGTGGCCAGCAGCCAGGGAATCGTGTCGTGGTCCGCGAGGAGGCTTGTAACGACGGGGGCCAGCGCGCGCCTCAGTGGCGTCAGCACCAGCTCCTCGGAGCGACGCACGCCCTGCACCGCGTGCGCAAAGGCATGACCCAGGGCGCGCAGCTCGTGCCGCTGGCGGCCGATCGGCGTCGGCACATCAATGTCGGTGAGTGCCTCGACCCGGCCTGTCAGGCCCGTCGAGAACAGTTCGCTGTCGCCGTGCTCCGACAGGATCGGATCCACATACACGTACTCGCAAAGCCGCTGCAGTTCCTCGATCTGCTCGACATGGCTCAGGAGGAACCCGTGGGCATGGAACGACGTGTGCAGCCAGGACCGGTCGAGTTCGGCCACATACATGCCGAGCTGCAACTGGGAGCAGTTCACCGGAATCAGGCGAGCGGGAAGCAGGATTGCCATCTGTTGTTTTTGTTGGATTGGCCGATGCAATGTAGCAGCGGGTGCAGGACTTAAGCGTGACGCAGCTCACGCGCCCGGGCCGCCTGATTATGGCAAGAGTGCAGTGCGGCCGGGCTGGCTGCCCGGTTACAGCGACTTCAGGTACGTTGCTATCGCCTGCCGGTCTTCCGGCGTCAGCCTGGATGTGTTGTCGCTGATGACGTCGCTCATGGAGGACCCGGCAAAGTCCCCGTCCGGCAGCACGCCGTATTCCAGGAACATCACGATCTCGTCAGCGGACCAGCGGCCGATGCCAGTGTCCCGGTGCTGTGTGATGTCCGGAATCTTCTCGCCGTCCGGGCCCGCCGGATTCCCGGCCAGCTCCCGGCTGCCATTGAGGCCGCCGAGCGAGTTGCGGGGCGTGTGGCACTCGCCGCAATGGCCCAGGTGCCGGACGAGGTAGGCACCGCGATTCCAGGCGGCGCCGCGAGCGCCGTCCGGAACGAAGCGCCCGGCGCTGAAGTTGAGGAGGTTCCAGCCGAACATGACGAGCCGCGACGACAGGTACCAGGGCAGCTCGTGGTCCGGCGTCGCCTGGCGCACCGGTTTGAGGCTGCGGAGATACGCGGCGATGGCAGCGACGTCGGCATCGGCCAGGCCCGTGTAGGCGGGGTAGGGGAAGACCGGGTAGTAGTAACTGCCATCCGGCGCAACTCCTTCCCGGAGCGCGCGGCCCAGGTCCGCATCCGACCAGCCGCCGAGACCGGTGGCCCGGTCCGGCGTCAGGTTAGGCGAGTAGAAGGTGCCGAAAGGGGTCTCGAGCGCCCGGCCGCCGGCCAGGGGAGTCGCATCGGGCCGGTCAGCCGTGTGGCATGTGAGGCAGCCGCCCGCCTGTACCAGGTAGCGGCCGCGCTCCACGCTGGCGGCCCGGTCGGCCGCCCCGGCCTGCCCCGGCCACAGGGCCAGGCCGGCGGACGCCGCCACCAGCGCAGCGGCTGACCGCCACGAGGCCGGAAGCGTCCAGGCCCACGTCCGGGAGCCCGGGAGGGCTCCTGGCTCGTCAGCCGTCAATCAGTCATCCGCCTTGCGATAGCGGTCGTGGCAACCCTTGCAGGCTTCGCCCACCTGCTTGAAGGCCGCCATCGTTCCCGGCTTGTCACTGGATTGCACGGCAAGGCGCAGCTTCCCCGCAGACGTTTCCAGGTCGGTCAGCAGCTTGTTGAACTGCTCCTGTTCCTTCCAGATCAGCGGCAGCGCGTCCGTGTCACCCGTATCCGTGCCTGCCGGAAAGAGCACCTTCGCCTGGGCGGCGAGGTCGGCCAGCGCTGCCGTGTGGGCCTTCAGGTGGCCCTCATGCTCGACCTTCCCGAAGTTGAGCAGCATGAAGGCGCCGACATGGGCGGACATCGCTTCCATCACCGCCTTCCGGTACTTGATCGCGTCCGCCGGTGCGGTGGCGCTCCAGGCAAGTGCTGGAATGCAGAGTGCTGTGCAGGCAACGAGTGCGGGCAGGATGCGACGACGCATGGGAAACCTCCGGTTGGTGTTGGTGTTCTTGGCAATCAAGTGAGGGGCCGAGCATACCAAGTCATTGCTCCGGACCGCGATGTGCGCGCGGCGGGCCCTTCAGTCGGCTGGCTTCGTGTTGCAGTTCCAGGACTTGGCATCGCACTGCGGCGAGGCCGGGGACGGCGTCGTCCCGGGAGCGGCTGGCGTGTCACGCTGGCCTTCGTCGCGGCAGCGGTTGTCCAGCGGCGTGAGCTGGCCGCCGATCACCAGGGCGGTGATCACCAGGTTGCCATCGGGGCAGCGGGTCATCACGGCGCTGACATCCACTGCCCAGGCGGGATCGTCCCGCCGGGGCGGCCCCGGCCGGTAGGGCAGCTGACCGCGAGCGAGGCCTTCTTCGTACAGGCGCAGTGACAACGTGCTGTCCGCGGCAGGCGGGCGGGGCGCCGGTGGAGCCGTGCCGGTATTCCACGGGTTCGGGGTGCCCGGGCCTGCGGGCGACGGGGCCTGTGCCTCTACCGCAGGGCTGGCCAGCGCCAGGACGGCTGCCGCCAGGGCCGCCGGGCGACTGGTTCGATGACCCGCGCAGCTGACCACGGCGCATCAGTCTCCGTTGTCGAGGTAGGTCCGGACGTCCCGCGCGATGACCGGGCCGGCTTCGTCGGCCGCCATGTGGCCAACGCCTGGATAGGTGATGACCTGCACGCTGGGCGCATTGACCAGCATCTTGCGGAGTTCCTCGGCCTGTTCAACGGGCGCCTGCGGGTTCTTCTCGCCCCAGAGGATCAGCGTGGGGACGCGCACGGCGGCCGTGACCTTGCCCAGGTCCGCGCTGGAATAGGTCCGGAGCCGGGCGAGGATTGCCGCGCGCTGGCCCTCGCGAAGCCACATCTCGTACCACTGGTCGATGAGCTTGTCATCGACCTTGGAGGGGTCGCCAAAGCGGCTCTTCAGCATGAAGCTCGCCAGCGCCCGGGGTGTGATGTATTCGAGGATGTTGGCGATACGGGGGACGCTGCGGCCCGCCCTCTGCATGCTGCGACCCTCCAGCGCGCCGGGGCTGAGCAGGATCAGCCGCTCCACGCGCTCGGGGTGGGCGGCGGTGTAGTGCATGGCCACCGTCCCCCCGATGGACGTGCCGCCAATCGCGAAACGGGTGAGGCCCAGGGCGTCCACGAAGCGCTCCGTGAGCTGGACCGTGCGTTCGAGGCTGTAGTCGCCGGTGGGGTCCGGCCCAGTGAGGCCGTGGCCCGTCATGTCGAAGCGCAGGACGCGGTGCTCATCCTTCAGGGAATCGACCCACCCGTCCCAGCTCAGCAGGCTGCCGAAATTGGCGTGAATGAGCACCAGCGGCGGGCCGCTGCCCTCGTCACGGTAGTGAATGCGGACCCCGTCCACGTTGAGGAACCGGGAGGCCGGGGTGGTGTACTTGGCCTCGAGGACTTCCGCCGGGATGTCCCGGTATACCCAGGCTGCGGCCAGGAAGGCCACTGCGCCGAGGGCGATCAGCCCCCCAATGCCCCAGGCCAGATAGCGCAGCCACTTCATGGCCGGAACTATAGCAGGCGGGTTTGCCAGGCCCTGCTAGCCAGCGGCGTGACTTGCCGGATTAACATGGCCCCATAAACAACAGGGGCCGCATTTGCGGCCCCTGTTTTCGTCGACTGACTCGAGGAGTCAATCAGGGCTTCGGTGCTTCGGCAGCGGCCTCGGCAGCGCCAGCCGCGTCAGCGGCGGCACCGGCGGCGTCGGCAGCCGCGTCGGCGGCACCAGCAGCAGCGTCGGCAGCGCCAGCGGCGGCATCAGCGGCGCCGGCAGCGGCATCAGCAGCCGCATCGGCGGTCGCATCAGCAGCGCCTTCGACGGCCGCACCAGCGGCATCGGCAGCAGCGCCAGCAGCTTCACCGGCAGCGTCAGCAGCCTCAGAGGCGCTTTCCATCGCCTGATCGGCAGACTCGGCAGCCTTGTCGGCGGGCTTGCCGCCGCAGCCAGCGATCATTACCAGTGCCATGGGCAGGGCAAGCCATGCCTGACGAATCGTAGTGCTCATCGGTCGTCCTCCTGTATCCACAATTTTCTAACGGCCAGACTCTTCTGACCTGAAAGACAGCCAGCCAATGTTCAGTAGCTACCCTTCCGGAACACCCCGCCCGAAAGAGTGGCACACCGCCACCGGTTCCCATCCCTCTTTAACTGCCTGCTGAACAGCCGGCAGGCGCGGAGAGCATACACCAAAACCCGCGTCAACCATGACTTCTGCTGCCGCGGAGCAGGCATGGGTCCGCCCCCGGCCAGGGTATCCACGTTCGGTGTGTTGCCGACAAACGTTGACGTGGCGTCGCTATCCCCGCATCCTTCGCCCTTTCCATCCTGACGACAGTCGCCTGCAGCCCCTGGAGGAATCCATGCCGCGCATTGAAGCCGCTAGCATCGAGGAGCATGTACGGGTGCAGACCACCCGCATCCTCGATGTGGCCACGCGGCTCTTCCAGGAACGCGGTTACCGCAAGACCGACCTTGAAGACATTGCTCAGGCGGTTGGCCTCGCGCGCAACTCGCTGTACCGGTATTACAAGAACAAGGATTTCATACTGCTGGCCTGCGTGGAGCGGGACATGGGTGCCTTCGTCACCCGGATGAGGAGCCTGGAAACTGAATTTTCCGATCCCGTAGCGCGCATCGGGGCCTGGCTGGATATGCAGATGGACATGGCCATCAGCCCGGCGCACGCCACCCTGGAGGTCATGGCCGAAATCCGTACAGATGCACCCGAGCTGCGGAAGCGGCTCATGGAGCTGCACGATGCGCCCGGCAACGTGCTGGAGGGGGCGGTCTCTGAAGCCGTCCGCGGCAAGCGCCGTGACGCGGCCCTGATCATCGCCCTCATCAGGGGCATGGTGGAGGCGGCGGCCGGCCAGGCCATGCGCAGGGAAAACAAGACGGCGGTGAAGCGCGAACTGCGCCGGGCCGTCGAGCGCATCATCGATAGTTGAGGCGCATCGTCGTCCTGATTGCGGCCATCAGCTATGGAGTCGCTGTGAACGAACCGAACCTCAGACCCCTTCTTCTAGTCCTGTTCGTCGGCGTGCTCATGGGCGCGCTCGACCTGGCGATCATTGGCCCGGCGCTGCCGGCCATTCAGGCCGACCTGGGCCTCGACGCCAGGTCACTGGCCTGGATCTTCAACATCTACGTGCTCTTCCAGTTGATGGGCACGCCGCTGATGGCCAAGCTCTCGGACCGTTATGGCCGGCGTGCGATCTACGTGCTGAACCTGGCGCTGTTCGGACTCGGTTCACTGATCCTGGCGACGGCCCCGAGCTTTGCCGTGCTGCTCGTGGGCCGGGCCATCCAGGGCCTCGGTGCGGGTGGCATCTTTCCGGTGGCCAGTGCCGTGATTGGCGACACCTTCCCCCCGGAGAAGCGTGGCCAGACACTCGGCCTGCTCGGAGCCGTATTCGGCATCGCTTTCCTGGTCGGGCCCATACTGGGCGGCGTGCTGCTGCGCTTTTCCTGGCACTGGCTGTTCCTCATCAACCTGCCCATTGTCCTCCTGCTGATCTGGCAGGCACTGAGGCTGCTGCCGGGCACCCGTGCCGCCGACCCGAAGCCCTTCGATGCCGCCGGCGCCCTGTCGCTGTCGCTCGTCCTCGGCAGCCTTGCGATCGTCTTCACCGAGATGGACAGCAGCCGGCTGCTGGAAAGCCTGACGTCGCTGCCCGTGGCGCCGTTCGCCCTGCTGGTGATCGTGCTGACGCCGGTCTTCTGGGCCATCGAACGGCGCGCGGCAGATCCCATCCTGCCACCGCGGCTGCTGTCGTCCCTGCAGATGCGCCTGACGAGTGCTATCGCCATCGGCACCGGGACGCTCGAAGCGGGCTCGGCGTTCTTTCCCGCGCTGGCCGTGGCAGCCCTTGGTGTCACCGACTACAACGCCAGCCTCCTGATGCTGCCCTCCGTGCTCGCCACGACCATTGGCGCGCCGCTGACGGGCCGTATGCTCAACGGGATGGGTTCCCGGCTGATCGTCCAGCTCGGACTGGCCGGCGTCGCCATCGGCACCCTCATGTACGCGCTCCTGGACCTGACGCTCGCGATATTCATCGTCGGCGGGATCATCGGGGGCTTCGGCTTCTCGGCCCTCCTCGGCGCGCCGTTGCGTTTCATCGTGCTGAACGAGGCGGAGGCGGCGGATCGCGGCACGGCCCAGGGGCTGCTGACCGTCTTCCTGGCCATCGGCCAGCTGTCGGGAGCTGCAGTCATCGGCGGCGTTGCGACGTCCCGGGGTGGCGGAACGGATGGCTACCAGATGGCGTTGCTGATCCTGGGCATCCTGACGGCCGTGCTGGTCGTTGCCGCCTTCGGCCTGAAATCCCGGACCGTCGAGCAGGCAGAGGCCGCGAGCACTGCGGCAAAGGCCTAGGCCCGGATGCGCCTGGCCACCCACGCACCGGCTGCGGCAAGCACGGCAATGAACATGGCGCCGTTGCTGACCACGATGAAGCCCAGCTTGCACTTCTTGGCGAGCACCAGCAGGGCGGGCAGCCAGCCGACCTCCGTCGGGTACAGCACGATCGTCGACACCGCGGCCACGTTCTCCAGCCAGTCGAAGGCCGTCGCGAGCATCAGTACGAGCAGCAGCTTGCGCGCCACCAGCGCCTCGTAGACCCGCGGCAGGCCATTGCGGAGTCCGAACGCGACGGTGGCCGTGATGAACAGGCCCGCAAAGAACGGAAAGGCGTAGTCGATGAGCGTAAAGGCGTAGTACAGCTCCCGCGCCTGCTCCGTGTAGCCGGCCAGCTGGGGGTAGACCTGTGCCGCCTGCAGGTCATTCTGCAGGTCGAAGGGCGCCGCGCCTGCCGCGTACTCCGGGAACCGCTCGCCAATCCGCATCAGTGCCTGCAGCGAACCCACGAACAGGACGAGCACGATGAGATACAGCCACCATGTCCTCGAAATCCGGATTGCCAGGTCCTGCAGGCGTCCAAGCATGGCCGTTCCCCCGTTGATGCCCGGCAGCATGATGCCTTTCCGGGCGGAGCTCCTCAATTGAAGTACTGGCTGATGAAATCCGAGCCGTCGGTCTACGGCATCGACGACCTGAAGCGGGACAAGCGCACGAGCTGGGGCGGCGTGCGCAATTACCAGGTCCGCAACATGTTCCGGGACGAATTCGCCAGGGGCGACCTGGCGTTCTTCTATCACTCCAGCTGCGATGAGCCTGGCATCGTTGGCACCATGACGGTGACGGGCCAGGCGCAGCCCGATCCCGCACAGTTCGACCCCGAATCGGAGTACTTCGACCCGCGGAGCAAGCCTGAGTCGCCATCCTGGCTGGCGGTCGACGTGCAGTTCCAGCGCCGTTTCCACCGGCCGCTTTCCCTGGACGTGCTCCGGCGCCATCCCGGACTGGAGGGCATGCTGGTTCTCCGGCGCGGCAACCGGTTGTCAGTCACGCCGGTGACCGAGGCCGAAGCTCAATGCATCCTCTCCCTGGCTGCCGGGTAGCGCTCCTACCTTTCGTCCAGGATTTCCTGGCGGACGTCAGCGATCTCGGCGGCGCGGGACGCCGGGCTCGTGGTGCTGCAGCGGGGCGTCCTCGGGCACGCGCTGCTGCGCGGGCAGATCACGCTGGCCGGCGACTCCAGGGCCTCGCCGATCCACTCGATGTTCAGTACCCGGCCGATGGCCTGGATGGCCTGGGCTGCGACCTTTGGCACGACTGCCTGGCCTGCGTGACGCCGGCAGGCCTGGCCGATGCTCGCCACCACATCCTCCGCATCGATACCCTGGGACGCCAGGGCCGGCACGAGGTCGACGCCCACCGAAAGCACGTGGGGATTGCCGGCCATGTCCTTCGTGCGCACCGAATGGCAGCAGTAGAGCAGCGAGCGCTCGCCATCGATCAGCACTGAAATCTGCGACGCGGGCTGCGACGTGCGAGCCTGCTCCAGCATGCGGAAGACAGCCCAGCGGGGGCAGGGGTCCGACACCATCGCCAGGTTGCCCCAGGGCAGGGGGATGCCATTGCCGCGATACACCGCGCGCAGGAAGCCCGGCGGGTAGGCGTCGAAGAAATGCCAGTGCCGGTAGGGCGACACGGCCGTCATCCGCCGCATGATCACCGCGGGCGTGAGTTCGAGACGGCTGCCGGCCTCGACCCGGTAGTTCTCGCGGGTCAGGAACCGCCGGAAGGGCCGTTTCGGGCAGAGCAGGGCGCCCGCGAAGAAGCTGCATTCGAAATCGCGCCAGGCAAACAGCACATCCTGGGCGTTCATGCCGCCGGTGTTCTGCTCGGCGCCCGCCGGGCTGCCGCCCATTTCGCCGCCCGTGGCATGGGCCGATTTCAGGCCGTCCCCGCCGTGCAGCACCTTGTGCGCCAGGTGCGACGCGAGGTCGAACTTGAGTCGCGCCGGGTCCTTCTGCAGCTGACGGTTCATGTAGATGGTGGATGGCGACTCGAAGAACGACCTGACCATGCTGCGCACTTCGCGGTCGTTGTCCCGCGCCAGCAGGGGCTTGCGGTCGAACCACTCGATGGCGACGCCATGGCGCTTGCACAGGCGCATCAGGTCGTCGACCGTCAACGGAAAGCGCCGCTCACCCACTTCTTCGGCCGAACGCTCCAGGTCGGGGAAGTCGTTGCGGGACATCTCCTGGTAGGAGCGGATCAGCAGGTGGGCGAACTGGCGCCCGCTGGTGCCCGTCTGGGCCAGCAGTTCCGGGATCGCGGCCTCGAGCAGTTCCCGGGAAAACAGGAAGCCGGGCTCCAGCGGGATGCGGGCCATGCCGCCCCGGGCCTTGCCCTTGGGGGGCGATTCGACCTCGGGGTTCTCGTCGAGGAACCACCGTGCGTCCTTCTGGAACAGGTTGGCCAGCAGGTCCAGCAGGGAAGCAGACGGTATGCGCTGGCCCGTCTCGATCATGCTGAGATACGACACCGACGGTGCGACGTCCGCGTCCAGCTGGATGCAGCGTGAGGAGACGTCCTGCAGGGTCAGGCCGTTGCGCTTCCGCAGGTTGCGGATCTTGGCGCCCAGGAAATGACTCTTCCGGAGGAGACCTGACATAAGTGCAGGAAAATGCCGTTGTGAAATTTACACTGTGAAATTTCTGTTGTGAAATTTCTCTGAAAAATTATCGTAGAGTCCCCCGGTGAAAAGCGCAACCATGAATCCGGGCGCCCCGGCCGGGACGCCCGCCACCCTCCACGGCCCTGCCCTCGGCGGGGCCGAGGCCATCCTCAATGAACGCGCCCTGACGCTCGTGGCGCACCTGCACCGGCAGTTCAATCCGCGGCGGCTCGAGCTGCTGGCCCGTCGCCGTGTCCGGCAGGCAGAACTCGATGCCGGCCAGCTCCCCGGTTTCCTCCCCGAGACCGCCGGCATCCGCAGCGGTGACTGGCGCATTGCACCGGTGCCCGCGGACCTACAGGACCGTCGCGTGGAGATCACGGGCCCTGTCGAACGGAAGATGATGATCAACGCCCTCAACTCGAAGGCCCGGGCGTTCATGGCCGACTGCGAGGATTCCTGCGCGCCGACCTGGGAAAACGTCGTCCGGGGGCAGCAGAACCTGAAGGATGCGGCGGACCGGACCATCAGCTTCACGAACCCGGCCAGCGGCAAGCAGTACCGGCTGAATGACAGGATCGCCACCCTGATCGTCCGGCCCCGTGGCTGGCACCTGCCGGAGAAGCACGTGCGCGTCGATGGCGAGATCACGTCCGGCTCGCTCTTCGACTTTGCCGTCTATCTCTCCAACAACCACGAGGCGCTGGCCCGTCACGGCACCGGTCCCTACTTCTACCTGCCCAAGATGGAAAGCCATCTGGAGGCGCGCCTCTGGAACGACGTGTTCAACGCCGCCCAGGACTGGCTCGGCATGCGCCGGGGGACCATCAAGGCGACCGTGCTGATCGAGACCATCCTTGCCGCCTTCGAGATGGACGAGATCCTCCACGAACTGCGCGAACACTCCGCCGGCCTCAATTGCGGCCGGTGGGACTACATCTTCAGCTTCATCAAGAAATTCAGGAATCGGGCCGACTTCGTGCTGCCTGACCGGAGCACCGTGACCATGGACCGGCACTTCCTGAAGTCCTACGTGGACCTGCTCATCAGGACCTGCCACCGGCGGGGAGCGCATGCCATGGGCGGCATGGCGGCGCAGATTCCCATCAAGAACGATCCCGAGGCAAATGCCGCGGCCATGACGCGCGTCCGCGCCGACAAGCTGCGCGAGGCGCACGCTGGCCACGATGGCACCTGGATTGCGCACCCCGGTCTCGCGGAGATCGCCCTGGAGGCGTTTGATTCCGTGATGACCGGCCCGAACCAGCTGAACGTGCTGCGCACCGATGCGTCGGTGACGGCGGCGGACCTGCTCGACGTTCCGCAGGGCGAAGTCACCGACGCCGGCCTGCGCCACAACATCCGGGTTGGAGTCCAGTATGTCGAGGCCTGGCTCGGGGGGCTCGGATGCGTCCCGCTCTACAACCTCATGGAGGACGCCGCCACCGCCGAGATCTCCCGGGCCCAGATCTGGCAGTGGGTCCGTCACGGTGCCCGCACCACGGATGGCCGGGCCGTCACGGCCGGGCGGTTCGACGCCACGCTCCGGGAGGAGTTGCAGGTGATCTCCCGCGAGCTGGGTGCCCAGCGCTTCACCACGGGCCACTTTGACGCCGCCGCCGCCCTGTTCGGCGACATGATCCGCAAGCCCGACTTCGATGAATTCCTGACCCTGCCGGCCTACGAGCGGCTGGCGTGACACTCAACACGACGCAAACGGAAGCAGCCCCATGACCACGACATCCGCCACAGCCAATGACGCGCATCACCTCCAGCGGGAATGGGCCGAGAGCCCCCGCTGGAAAGGCATTACCCGGCCCTATTCAGCGAAGGACGTGGCTCGCCTCCGGGGCTCCGTCCGCATCGAATACAGCCTTGCGCGGCTCGGGGCCGAAAAGTTCTGGGGCCTTCTGCACACGGAGAAGGTGGTCTCGGCGCTGGGCGCACTCACTGGCAACCAGGCCGTCGAGGAGGTACAGGCCGGGCTGAAGGCCATCTACTGCTCCGGCTGGCAGGTGGCCGGCGACGGCAACAGCTCAGGCGACATGTACCCGGACCAGAGCCTTTATGCCGTGGACTCGGTGCCGAAGATGGTCGAGCGCATTAACAATGCCCTCCTGCGCACGGACCAGATCCACCACATGGAAGGCGACTCGAAGATCGACTGGCTCGCGCCGATCATCGCGGACGCCGAGGCGGGCTTCGGCGGCAACCTGAACGCCTTCGAGCTCATGAAGGCGATGATCCGCGCCGGGGCCGCCGGCGTGCACTTCGAGGACCAGCTCTCGTCGGCCAAGAAGTGCGGCCACATGGGCGGCAAGGTGCTGGTCCCGACCCAGGACGCCGTCAACAAGCTCGTGGCTGCCCGCCTCGCCGCCGACGTGATGGGCGTTCCGACCGTGCTGATCGCCCGCACGGACGCGGACGCCGCCAACCTGCTGCAGGCGGATTACGACGAGCGAGACAGGAAGTTCCTCACCGGCAAGCGCACCAGCGATGGCTTCTTCGAAGTGCGTGCGGGCCTGGACCAGGCCATCGACCGCGGCCTGTCCTACGCGCCCTACGCCGACCTGCTCTGGTGCGAGACCTCCAAGCCTGACCTCGCCCAGGCCGAGCGCTTCGCGAAGGCCATCCACGCGAAGTTCCCGGGCAAGCTCCTGTCCTACAACTGCTCGCCGTCCTTCAACTGGAAGGCCAACCTGCCTGCCGACAAGCTCAAGGAGTTCCGGGAGCAGCTCGCGGCCATGGGCTACCGGTACCAGTTCATCACGCTTGCCGGCTGGCACGCGCTGAACCTGTCCATGTTCGAGCTGGCCCGGGCCTACAAACAGACCGGCATGCATGCGTACTCGGAGCTGCAGGAGCGGGAGTTTGCCAACGAGAAGCACGGCTTCCGCGCGGCGAAGCACCAGGCCTTCGTGGGCACCGGCTACTTCGACGCCGTCCAGACCGTGATTTCGGGCGACACCTCGACCACCGCCATGAAGGGCAGCACCGAGGCCGAGCAGTTCCATGGCGCCGGTGGCCATTAGGCCGTTGAAACAATCCCTGCACCATGGACGGCGGTAGCCCGGCATCCATGGTGCAGGAACTCGCCCGCCGGACCGCGGCCGAGATCTTCGCCGCCTTCGAGGATTACAACCACGCGTTTCGTGCCATCACGCGTCGCGCCGAGCGCCGCTTCGTGGAGCGCGAGTGGCAGCTGGGGCAGCGGGACGCCGTGGAGCGCATCGAGCTGTACGACCGGCGGGTCGAGAAGTGCCTGGCGGACCTGGTGGGGCGGCTCGGCCGGCACATTGCCGAGGAGTCCATGTGGCGCGAGATCAAGGCCGAGTTCGCCAGCCTGATTGCCAACTGCCCCGACCGCAAGTTTGACGCAACCTTCTTCAACTCGCTCACGCGCAAGGTCTTCAAGACCGTCGGCGTGAACCGGGATGTGGAGTTCGCCACCGTCGCCGACGAGGAGGGCGAGAGCCACGCGCCCCCGCGGCCTGGCGACTTGCCGGTGCGCGCCGCCGGCCACGGCGTGGAGCTGCTGCCTGCCGTCCTGCACCTTCTGGACGGAGTGCCCTGGGCCCGGCACTGCGCTGACGTGTCGGCCTCGGCACGTTTCATCGCGGAGGAAATCACTGCGGTGCTCAAGGCCCGGTCGCTGGAGCCCACGGGTCTCCAGCTGGAGGTCCTGCAGACCGTCTTCTACCGGGCCACCCGCGCGTTTCTGGTGGGCAAGGTGGCGGGCGAGGGCTGGGCCCTGCCGCTGGTCATCGCCTTTGCGCACACGGACAGCGGTATCGTGGCTGACGCCGTGATGATGTCGGAATACGAGGTCCGGCCGCTCTTCGGGTTCTCGCGCTCCTACTTCCACGCGGACCTGCCGGCCGTCGAGCCGGCCATCCGGTACCTGAGCGGGATCATGCCGGGCAAGCCGGTGGACGAGATCTACACAGTGCTCGGCCGGGCCAAGCAGGGCAAGACCGAGCGCTACCGCAGCCTCTTCCGCCACCTGGCCCGTTCCACGGATTCCTTCGTCCACGCCGAGGGCATCCGCGGCATGGTGATGATCGTCTTCACGCTGTTTTCGTCGGAACTGGTGTTCAAGGTGATCCGGGACCGCTTTGCGGAGCCGAAGACGGCATCCCGTGAAGAGGTCATGCAGAAGTACCGGTTCGTCTTCGAGCACGACCGGGTCGGAAGGCTCGTTGACGCCCAGGAGTACCGGCAGCTGCGGTTTCCGAAGGCCCGCTTTTCCCCGGAACTGCTCGAGGAGCTGCTGACCTCGGCCTCGGCCACCTGCCGGCTCGAGGGTGACGACCTGATCATCGGCCACTGCTACATGGAGCGGCGCATGAAGCCGCTGGACGTCTTCCTGCGGGAGGCAAGTCCGGATGCCGCGCGACGGGCCATCCGCGACTACGGGCAGGCCATCCGCGACCTCGCCCTCAGCAACGTCTTCCCCGGCGACCTGCTTCTGAAGAACTTCGGCGTGTCACGCCATGGCCGCGTGGTCTTCTATGACTACGACGAGCTGTGCCTGGTCACGGAGTGCACTTTCCGCGACCTTCCCGTGGCCCGCGACGATGAGGATGAAATGCGCTCGGAGCCCTGGTTCTTCGTGGGGACGACGGATGTCTTTCCCGAGCAGTTCCTCGAATTCCTTGGCCTGCGGGGAGCGCTGCGCGAGGAATTCATCCGCCACCACTCGGACCTTCTGACGGCGGACTACTGGCGCAAGCTGAAGGCCTGCCACCTGGCCGAGCGTCACCTGGAGGTCGTGCCGTACACGCGGCGGCGGGCGACACTGTCGCTGCCGGACTGATCAGGACAGCGGGGCTCCCAGTCGCACCCGAGCCGAGTACAGCAGCACCTCCGAGTAGACCCTGTGAAAACCGAGGAGGGCGCGGAAGCCCGGGCTGAGAACGCGCTCGCCGGTTTGCCGGTCGAGCACGGGGATTACGGCCGAGCCGAAGTAAAGGCGCGTTGCGGGGCTGCCGGACTGACGGAGCGGGGCCACCATCAGCCAGGACCGTGTGCGCCCCTGCATGTCGGCCATCAGCAGCTGGTCGTCACGGCGGCTTTCAACTGACCAGGCCGAGAATGTGTCGATGGAACCGCCGGCAAGCTGCTGCGCCTCTGCGTCGGTGGATGGCCGCGACAGGGCCCATTCGAGGATCAGCCTCTCCAGCCTGAAAACCGGGGTCGTGTAGAACGCGGCGACGTACTCGCCGATGGTCACGGCGCGCGGGATGATGCTCGCGAAGCAATCCGTGAAGGCCCCGTCCGCCCGATGGCGCTGCAGCAGGGCCCCTTCGGGGAGTTGGCACGCCACAATCGAAAACACGATCCCGCCTTTTCCCGCCAATATCCTGTTGAATTCGCATATCCTAGCGCCCCGGCGTGGCGCCGCCTCGGCCCGCCGTCCACGATTTTCAGGAGTCATCGGTGGCCAGTGCAATGCCGCGGGATCGGCTGATCCTGCTCGTCGGTCTCATCACCTACGGAATGGGCCAGTCACTCCTGTTCGTCATCTTCGCGCCCATCGCCCGCCAGCTTGGGATCGAGGAGTGGCAGCTGGGCTTCATCATCGCGGCATCGAACATGATGCTCGCCTTTTCCGCGCCCCGCTGGGGCCGCGCCAGCCAGCGGCTCGGTCGCCGGACGGTCTACCTGATCGGCCTCGCGGGCTACGCCGTTGGCTACGCGCTGCTGGCCTTTGGCGTGCAGCTGGGCCTGCTCGACGTCATCACCGGTGGCGCGCTGTTCGCACTGCTGCTCGCCCTGCGGCTGGCCTACGGCCTCGTCGTGGGCGGAATCAATCCGGCCGCGACTGCCTACATCGCCGACACGACCGACGAGAAGTCCCGGTCGTCGGGCATGGCCCTGGTGGCCATGTCGGGCGGCCTGGGCACGATCATCGGGCCGGCATTCGGCGGCGCGCTTGCCTTCATCAGCCCGCTGTTTCCCATGTACGCCGCCGCCGCCCTGGCCGCCGCCGCCGGATTCTGGGCGTACCTCGCGCTGCCGGAACCGCCACGGCGTGCCAACGTCGGGGAAGACCTCAAGCTGAAGATCAGCGACCCGCGGATCGTCCCGTATCTGGTCGGCTGGGTCGTCGTCTTCGGAACCTTCACCGGGGTGCAGACGATCACCGCCGCCTGGATCGCCGACCGCTTCGGCGTGACCGACACCACCGCGGCCCAGCGCACGATGATGATCGCGATGCTCTCCATGGCCTTCGTCACCGTGTTCGTGCAGGCGGTGGTGCTGCAGCGCTGGAAGGCGGCGCCAGGCACCATGCTGAAGACGGGATTCGGTGTGATGACGGTGGCCCTGCTGCTGCTGGCGTTCGGGCCTGGGCTGGCGTCCCTCTACCTGGGCTACGGGCTCTTCGGCCTGAGCTTCGGCTTCACCGCGCCCGGCCTCAATGCGGCGGGCAGCCTCAGCGTGGAGCGGGAAGAGCAGGGCGCGGTAGCCGGCCTGCTGTCTGCAGCCCCGACGGTTGGAATGATCTTCGGGCCTATCCTCTGCGGGCTCGTCTACACCGTGGCGCCAGTGTCTCCGATGGTGGGCGGGGCGGTGCTGACCACGCTGGTGGGCATCTGGTTCCTGTTCGTCAACGTGCCGGATCCCCGGGCAGGGGCCACGGCATAGGCTACCGTCCGCCCGGGGCGCAAAACGCGTCATAACACCGGGAATAGCAGCTTTCGCCCTGCGCCTGCCTGGGCCACACTTGTCCCATGGGCCTGACCCGCACAGCCATCCAGCTCCGCAACCCGCTCCGCCCGGAGCAGGCGGCGCTGCAGGTTTCTGCCCTGGCGGACACCGGCGCTGCCTACCTGTGCCTCCCGCCGGCGATTGCCGCCCAAATCGGGCTCAGTGAACTCGAGCGGCGCGAAGTCACGCTGGCCGACGGCAGCCGACGCCTGGTTCCCTATGGCGGGCCTGTCGAGGTGCGCTTTGGCAGTCGCCGTTGCTTTGTGGGCGCCATGCTGATGGGCGACGAGGTCCTCCTGGGCGCGATCCCGATGGAAGACCTGGATCTGGTCATTCAGCCCCTGACGAGGACGGTGACGGTCAATCCGGCCAGCCCCGACGTGCCCTCAGGTCGCGCTTAGCACCGCGATCGCCGGTCAACGTGCCTGACCCACGGGAACCGGCGGCGGTGCAGGAGCGCCTTGAGGCGCGACCCCAAGGTTCCGCGTGACGAACTCGTCCACGGCAGTGAACAGCTTCAGCCGCTCGGGACCCCGCATGACGGAGTGATCGGCATCCTCCAGTTCCACGTACTGGAAGGTCTTGCCCGCGCGCTTCAGCGCGCTGGCCATGTCCGTCGACTGCGTGACTTCCACGACACGGTCCTTGGTGCCATGGGCCAGCAGGACCGGCGCCCGGATCCGGTCGGCGCGATTCACGGGTGAGTTTTCCTCGAGGGCCTTCCGGTCCTTCCACAGGTCGCCGATGTGAGCAGTGCCGATCCGGCCGTTGATGTAATTGCGCTCCGATGCGACGAGGTCCCGCAGGTCGCTGACGCCGGCAATGCTGACGACACAGGCGTACAGGTCGGGCTCCTTCACCGCGCCCATCAGCGCCGCGTAGCCGCCGTAGGACCAGCCCACGATGCAGGTCCGCTTCGGGTCCGCGATACCCTCGGTGGCCAGCCACCGGGTGCCGTCGGTGACGTCATCCTGCATTGCCTGGCCCCACTGCCGGTAACCCGCGCCCTGGAAGCCGGACCCATAGCCGGCCGAGCCCCGGTAGTTCATCTGGAGGACGGCGTAGCCCCGGCTGGTAAACAGCTGGACGAGCGGATCGAAGGACGAAAAGTCCCGGGATCCCGGCCCGCCGTGGGGCATGACGATGGCGGGTAGTGGCGCAGCTGGCCTGGCGCCGGTGCCGGCGGGCAGGCTGAGGTACGCAGGGATCTCGAGACCATCCCGCGCCCGGTAGCTGGTGGCGCGCATCGGCGCCATGGGGATCTTCTCGAGGCCCGGATAGGCATAAGAGAAGTAGCGCAGATTTCCCGTCTCACGCTCATACAGGTAGTAGCGCCCCGGGAGATCCGGCGACTCGCCGTAGAAGACAGTTCGCCGGTAGTCGTCGCTCCAGCCGGCGACGTAAACGTGCTTCCCCGCTATGCGCAGTCGCACGTCCTCGAACATGGCGGCCACCACCGGGTCGAACCACTGGATCCTGCTGTCATTTTCGGTGTAGCTGACCCCGATGACGCGCCTGTCCTGCGGATCCCTGAGTACGTGGTCGATATCGACTCCGGGGTTCCGGAAGAGCTTCTCGATGAATGTCCGGGTGCTGAAGCGGTAGCGGTACAGCCCCGACGTGCCGCCTTCGTGATTGGACCTCACCCAGGCGACATCCGGATCATCCCTGTCGAAGAGGATGGTAGTGAACTCCTTTCCCTCGTTGAGCGGGTTCGTAAAGAGCACTTCCCACTTCTTCCGGTCAGGGGCGCGGTACAGATGCTGCTCGAGCATCTTCTGGTCATCGAGTGCATAAGCCAGCCTCGGCCTTCCCTGCTGATCCGTTGTCCAGTCGACGACATTCGCTTCGCCCCCTTCAACGATGGACCGCTGGGCCGTATTGACGTTGACGCGGTAGATGCGGGGAAGTCGGGGATCGTCCGGGTTGAACTGCATGAGGATGTTCTTCGGGTCATCCGGCAGGAAGTCGACGACCCGGTCCGCGACCTGCACGGGTTCCTCTGTGGAATCGCCCTTGCCCAGCTTCTTTGCCGGAACCAGGTACTTCAGGTTGGAGCCGTCGGGGTTCATGGCAAAGAGCCGGCGTTCCACGGTGGCGGTGCCATAGCGCCGCCAGGCAAACGACAGGCTGACCAGCAGCCGCTCGTTGCTCTTCCAGTGGATCCAGTTGACCTCCATGTCCTTGGGACTGGCGACGACGGGCCTCACCTTGCCAGCGTTGTCCAGGTCATAAATGACCAGCATGTACTGGCCGTTCAGGAAAGTCTTGGCGGCTACGTACCGACCGTTCGGCGAGAGCTCGACGTTGGCGGTTTCGGGAAGGGCGGCGAAGAGGCTGGCATCCGGTGCCGCCGCTGCCGACTGGAACTGCAGTGCCAGAAGAAGGCCGCCGAGCGCGGCCAGCAAGCGGATTCCACTCATGTAGCTCCCCCCGAAGCGCAATACGCGGACGGGGGAGTATAGGCCGGCCTCAGCGCGCCCGGAGCATCCGCATGCCGTTCAGGGTGACCACCAGGGTGGCGCCCACGTCGGCGAGCACCGCCAGCCAGAGGCTGGCCAGGCCGGGAATCGCCAGGCCCAGGACGATCAGCTTCAGGCCCAGGCTCAGGGCGATGTTCTGCTTGACCACCCGCCGGGTGAGCCGGCTGATGCGGAGCGCCGTGGCGATCGCGTGCAGGTTGTCCTGCATCAGGACCACGTCCGCGGTTTCCATGGCCTGGGCCGTGCCCCCGCCGCCCATGGCGATGCCCACGTCGGCCTGGGCCAGCGCAGGCGCGTCGTTGATGCCGTCGCCGATCATCGCCACGGTGCCCCGGGTCTGCAGGTCGCGCACGGAGCGGAGCTTGTGTTCCGGCAACAGGCCGGCCTGCACCTCGTCGATGCCGCCGATCTGCCGGGCAATGGCGTCCGCCACGGTCCGGTTGTCGCCCGTGAGCATCACGGTCCTGAGTTGCGGGTCCAGCGCGTGCAGCTCGAGGAGGGCCGCCCGGCTGTCCGGCCGCGGCTCGTCCTCCACGCCGATATAGCCGACCATATCCGTGCCGCGACCCACCAGCATCACCGTCTTGCCGGTGGACTGCAGGCCGGCGGCTTCCGCGCACACCTCGTTGGCGCATTCCAGCCCGTGAGCGAAAAGCTCGTGGGTGCCAACGGCAATTCGTTCGCCGGCCAGTTCACCCGACACGCCACGGCCCAGGTGGGCCGTGATGTTCACGGCCTGGGGCCAGCGGTTGGCCACGCCCCGGCTCTCGGCGGAGGCTACGACGGCCTGGGCCAGCGGGTGCTCGGACGCGGTTTCCACCGTGGCCGCTACGGCCACGACGTCTTCACACGTGTTGCAGTCGCCGTTCGAGGCGATCGGGTGCGCGCAGTCCTTGCCGCGAATGGCCGTCACGGCCGGCCGGCCCGCCGTGAGGGTGCCGGTCTTGTCGAACGCAACGATGTTCACGCTGGCCAGCCTGTCCAGCTGGCCGCCGCCCTTCACGAGGACACCCAGCTGGGCGAGGCGGGCGAGGGCGCTGACGACGGTGACGGGGATGCTGATGATCAGCGCGCAGGGGCACGCGATGATCAGCATCGCGAGGCCGCGGTAGAGCCAGCCGCGGGTGCCGTCGGCCAGGTCGAAGAAAGGCTGGCCGAACGCGAGCACGGGGATGGCCACCAGCAGCGCCGCCAGGACCACGACCAGTGGCGTGTACCAGCGGGCGAAGCGGTCGATGAAGCGCTCGGCGGGCGTGCGCTCCGCGAGGGCCCGCTCCACCATCTGGGCAATTCGCGTCACGGTGGACAGGCCTGCCGGACGCAGCACCTCGACCGTCAGCGCGCCCGGACCGTTGACCGTGCCGGCAAGCACTTCGTCGCCGACGCCCCGGTCCACGGGGATGCTCTCGCCCGTGACGGCAGCCTGGTTGATGGCGGAGGTACCTTCCAGGATGCGGCCGTCCAGCGGAATGCGCTCGCCGGGACGAACCAGCACCCGTGCACCGACAGGGACGGCGGACGTCGGCCGGCGCAGCTGGTGGAAGTGGACGGCGGCTGCGGGTGCCGGAGCGCCGTGAGCGTGGCCGGCGTGCTTGTCGTGCTCGGACTTGGCCTTGGGCTCATGTTCGTGGGCGTGGTCATGACCATGATCGTGGTCGTCATGGCTGCACGCGGCCCCGTGCTCGTGGTGGTCATGGTGCTCATGACCGTGGTCATCGTGACCGGAGTGATCATGGCCAGAGTGATCGTGGCCTGATTGATCGGCCCGCGCGTGGTCATCATGATCATCATGGCCCTCCGCGTGGGCCTCCAGCACCGTCGCCTCGTCCGGCTGCAGCGACAGCAGGCTGCGCAGTGCATCCCGCGAGCGTTCGGCGCTGTAGGCTTCCAGCGCCTCGCCCAGCGTGAACAGCAGGACCACGGCGGCGGCTTCACCCGTCTCACCGATGGCCACGGCGCCCACGGTGGCGATGCCCATCAGCAGGTCAATGGTCACGTGCCGGGCGACGAAGAGCGAACGCAGGCCCTTCATGAGGATTGGCGCGCCGACCACCACCACCGTGGCCAGCAGGGCGGCTTCGAGGACGGCGGCGCTGAACGCGGGGCCGAGCACGGCGGCCGCAATCAGCAACAGCGAGGCGGCGAGGGCAATCTGTGTCCGCCGTTCGGCCGCGAGGAAACGGACGAAGCCGGACAGCCCGCGCAGTTCCGGCCGGGGCGCCTGCTTTGGCGCCGAGCTGTCAGCGATGCGGTAGCCCAGGTCCTTGACCCGCGCTTCGATCTGGTCGCGACTCGCAGAGCCGGTGGCTTCCAGGGTCTCGGTCGTGAAGTCGACGCGGACCGTGGCGATGCCAGGGACGGACCGCACGGCCTGCTCAATGGTGAGGGCGCAACTGCCGCAGTCCATTCCCTGGATCTTCAGGCGAACGGCAGGCGAAACGGTGGCGTTCATCAGTACCAGCTCCTCGGGAACCCGGGAAATCCGGGTTCGCAGGGGAAATGGTGCACCTTGAAGATGACTTCAAGGTCAAGGGTGGCTCCCGGGGCGGCCCACCGGGCAGGCCCGCCGGCACGGCTAGCCCCTGCCGGCGACCAGGACCTCGAAGTCCGCCGCCCGGGGCAGCGCCTCGCAGGCCTGGAAGATCGGCTCCGGGGGTGCCACGACTTTCCGTTCGCGCAGGTTGAGCCAGGAGCCCCGGACGACGACGGTGGCGCAGTGGACTCCGTCCAGCCGGGTGAGGAGGTGCCGGATCCGGAAGTGTTTCCAGTCGGCCGAGCCACCGGTGAAGGCGAAGTCGACGGTGACGCGGTCGTTTCCCACTACCTCCCGCAGGTAGTCCGCTTCCTCGCGGAAGATGACCGGACCGACACCCAGTTCACTGAAGCGCGCCAGGGTGATGCCGTGGGCGGCGAACGCCGAGACCCGGCAGTGGGTGGCCCAGTCCATGAACGCGGTGTGCCGGGCATGGCCATTGACGTCGAGATCGGCCCAGCGGACTTCGCAGGTTGCAGTGAAGGCGGCCATCCGGATTCTCCGTACTGGTGCTGAGGCTAGCATGGCTGCACAGGTCCGAAAACGGCTAGTCGTGACCCACGCGCCGCGCATAATGCCGCCATGGCCACGACCGCTGCCAGGCTCGACCCGCAGGCTGACCGCTACTACAGCGCGTTCGTCGCCCACGATGCGCGTTTCGATGGCCGCGTGTTCGTCGGGGTGACCTCCACCGGCATTTACTGCCGGCCGGTGTGCCGGGTCAGGACGCCGAAGGCCGGCAACTGCCGGTTCTTCGGCCATGCGGCAGCGGCGGAACAGGCCGGTTTCCGGCCCTGCCTGCGGTGCCGGCCCGAGCTGGCGCCCGGGCTGGCCCTCGTCGATTCCTCCCGGGTCCTCGCCAGCCAGGCGGCCCGGATGATCGAGCAGCGGGCGGGCGAGGGCGAGGATCTCTACCTGCCGGCCGTGGCGGGCCAGCTGGGGGTCACGGACCGCCACCTGCGGCGCATCTTCCAGGACGTGCACGGCGTATCGCCCATGGATTTCCTGACGACACGCCGGTTGCTGCTGGCCAAGCAACTGCTCACCGACACCCCGTTGCCCGTGACGCAGGTGGCGCTCGCCAGCGGCTTCGGCAGCCTCCGCCGCTTCAACGCCGCGTTCCTCGCGCGCTACCGGCTGAGCCCCACGGCATTGCGCAAGCGGGGGAGGGAGAACGCGGCGCCCGGGCTCGTCACCCTGCGCCTGGCCTACCGGCCACCCTGCGACACGGCCGGGCTGCTCCGGTTCTTTGCGGCGCGGGCGTTGCCAGGCGTGGAAGCTGTCGATGGCCTTGGGCTGCGGCGCACGCTGGCGCTCAACCACCAGGGCCGGCCCCTCGCCGGCTGGGTGGCTGCACGCTTTGTCCCCGCGCGGCACGAGGTGGAAATCCAGCTGGCCTCCACGCTACTGCCGGCCCTCGGCGCAATCCTCCAGCGCGTGCGCCAGGCATTCGACCTGGACGCGGATCCGTCGCTGATCGACCCTGCGCTGGCCAGCGTTCCGATGCCGTTCCCGGCACGGGGCCAGCCCGGTATCCGTCTGCCTGGCGGCATGGATGGCTTCGAGATCGCAGCCCGCGCGATCCTTGGCCAGCAAGTCAGTGTTGCCGCAGCCCGCACGATCACCCTGCGGCTGGTCGAGCGCTTCGGAGTTTCCATCGCGACGCCATTTCCCGATTTGCACCGCCTGTTTCCGGACGCGGCCACCCTTGCCGCCGCACGACCCGACGCCATTGGCAGGCTCGGCATCGTGCGGCAGCGGGTTCGTGCCTTGCAGGCGCTGGCCGCTGCAGTGGCTGAAGGGCGCATCGCCCTGCACCGCGGTGCGCCACTCGCTGCCACCCGGGAGGCGTTGCGCGCACTGCCGGGAATCGGCGAGTGGACGACCGAACTGATTGCGATGCGCGCCCTGGCCTGGCCCGACGCCTTTCCGGCCAGCGACATCGGCGTGTTGAACGCGCTCGGCACCCGCGACATCCCGCGCGTGAGGGCGCTGGCAGAAACCTGGCGGCCCTGGCGGTCCTACGCCGTCATCCGCCTGTGGCAGACACTGGAGAAGTAACCATGCAAATTCCCGGACTGGCGGCGCAGGCGCGCATCGACTCACCCCTCGGGCCGCTGACAGCCGCTGCGACCGACAAGGGCCTCGCCGGACTGTGGTTCGATGGCCAGGCCCATCACCCCGGACCCCTGGACGCGCCGGTAAACCCCCGACATCCCGTGCTCGCCCGGGCGCGGCGGGAGCTGGCAGCCTACTGGAAAGATGGCGGCGCGGTGTTCAGCGTGCCGCTGGACCTGCAGGGCACCGACTTCCAGCGCAGGGTGTGGCGGGCGCTGCTGAAGATCAGGCCGGGCAGCACGAGCAGTTACGCGGTCATCGCCGGGCGCGCCGGCTCCCCCGCGGCCGTTCGCGCCGCGGGCGCGGCCATCGGCCGGAATCCGGTGTCGATAATCGTGCCGTGCCACCGGGTGCTCGGCCGCGACGGGTCCCTGACCGGGTACGCCGGCGGCCTGGACCGGAAGCGGTCGCTGCTCACGCGCGAAGGTGTTCTGAAGTCCTAGCCGCACCGACGGCTCTCCTCGCGGATCCGGAGCGCGCCCGCGGCCTGGGCCGAAACTTGCAACGACTGGTGCAGGGCGGGGTCACGGGCTGCGAGGCAGCCCGGCGAAACACGGACTTTGCAGGCAGCGTCGGGGTGGGGTGTGAGCACAGTTGGATCAAACACGCGCGTAGTTGCACCGAACTGGCGCACTCACCATGCCTGACATGCTCACCCTTTCGGCCCATCTTCCCGAAGTCGCGTTCGCACCCGGCGACGTCGTCGTGCGGGAAGGCGGCGTGGCCGGTGGCCTCTGGGTGCTGGTCTCGGGGGCCCTTGAGGTGCGCAAGGGCGGCGTGCCGGTCAACACCATCACCCGGCCAGGAGCCCTGGTGGGCGAGATCTCCGTACTGCTCGGCTCGGCGTTCAGTGCCACCGTCGTGGCGACGGAGCCCACCGTGCTGCGCCACGCTGCCGACGGCCGGGCGCTGCTGGCGCGGGATCCGGCCATCACGCACCTCGTGGCCGTGGGCCTGGCCGAGCGCCTCAACTTCGTCACCACCTACCTGGCCGACCTGAAGCACCAGTACGGGGATGCGCCCGGCCTGGAGATGGTGTCGGCCGTCCTCGGCCAGCTCGCGCAACGGCAGGTGGCGCCGGCCCGTCCGGGTTCGGCGCGCGATCCTGATCCCGAGTACTGACGACAAGTCCTGATTACCACCGGACGTTATCCCATCGTGCGCATCCTGCTGGTCTCGGACCTTCACTACACCCTCCCGCAACTGGACTGGGTCGTGCGCGCCGCACCTTCCTTCGACCTGGTCGTCCTGGCCGGCGACCACCTGGACATCAGCTCCCCGCTCCCGCTCGACGCGCAATCGCTCGTCGTCCTCCGCTACCTGTCGTTGCTCAAGGCGGCCGGGCATGTCGCGGTCAGTTCGGGAAACCACGACCTCACGGGCCCCGATGCGGGGGGCGAGCAGGCGGCGCTATGGCTCGCCGAGGCTCGCCAGGCCGGTGTTCCCTGCGACGGCGATTCGCTGCTGGTCGACACCACCCTCGTCACCATCTGTCCCTGGTGGGATGGCCCGGTGGGACGGGCGGCGCTCGAAGCGCAGCTGGCCGCCGACGCCGCGCGCCGCCCGGCACGCTGGGTGTGGGTGTATCACTGGCCTCCGCTGGGGTCGCCGACCTGCTGGACGGGACGCCGTGACTACGGCGACGCCGATGTCGGCCGCTGGATCCGGCGGTACCGGCCGGACTTCGTGCTCACGGGACACGTGCACGAGCCGCCGTTCAAGCCGGCAGGTAACTGGGCCGACTACATCGGGACGACGTGGGTCTTCAATGCCGGGCGACAGCCAGGGCCGGTGCCCGCGCACATCGCCATCGATCTCGACGCCGGCTCGGCGTCGTGGCGGTCGCTGATGGGCGTCGAGGAGCTGCGGCTGGCGGATGCCACGGCCCCGTCGCGCACGGTCTTCTGACGCGACGTCATCACCCGGGTGCCCGGTTCTCCAGCGCGAGAAAGAACTGCGCAAACAGGAACGCATTGTTCCCGTGCGCCGAGAAAACGTGGCCCTCGGCCGTTTTCTCCACCTGGGGCTGCGTGTGGGCCTCGCAACCGGCTTCCGACGCGGCGATCTGCTGCAGGGCCATCCCGATGCGGGGGTCCTCGCCCGGCACGAGCACGCTGTAGCCCTCCGTCTCGCGCCACACGTGGATGTGCCGGCCACGGAGTACGTCGAGCGCCTCGCCCCGGTTGAGGGAGGCCAGGTTGCAGCCCATGCGCTTCATGAGGGCGCTCAGCGACGCGGCCTCGTCCTGTGGCGTGCTGCTGTGGCCGCAGACGTGGTCCACGAGCCGGCGGTAGAGGCGGCGGGCGCTGTCGGCCGCCGGCAGCTGCTCGGACATCTCCCGCAGGAAGACCTCCAGCTCGTGGCGCAGGACCAGCAGTTCGGTGAGGCGCCGCTCGATCTCCAGGAACCGGTCCTCGGCGATCTGCGCCACGTCGCCGGTCTTGCGGCCGTTCTTCCTTGCCGACTTCTCGCCCGCCTCGGTCCCGCCGGCCGCCAGGAACTGGCGGATGTCGTCCAGCGAAAAGCCCAGGCGCTTGGCGCGGTTGATGAAGAGCAGGGTCTTCTCCGCCTCCGGGCCATAGACCCGGTAGCCGGACGCGGTGCGCCGGCCGGGCACCAGCAATCCTTCCTTCTCGTAGTAGCGAAGTACCGAGGGGGCCACGCGGGCCCGCCGGGCCAGGGCTCCGATGGTGTATTCCCGCTGGGCGCTGGTCGGCATCCGCTGTCCCCCGGTCCGATTGACCTTGAATTTGACTTGAAGGTCTATAGTAGCGGTACTCCTTAATCCAGCGTCAGAGTCCCCGGCTGCGGCACCGCAGCGCTAGGAAGATCCAGCATGCTCGGCATCGACAAGCGCCTCATCGTCAAGTCCACCAGCCAGTGGCTGATTGCCGGCATCGTCGCCGGCATCGCCGGGGTGCTGCTGAGCCTGGCCCTGTACACGGTCCTCGGCCTCGGCATCGATGGCCTGCTGAAGGGCGAGGCAGTGACAGAGAAGTATCTGCCCGTGCTCATCGGGCTGCTGGTCGCCAAGCTCGCGGCCGGCTGGTTCTTCCGCTTCGCCCAGTACCGGGCCTCGTCCCAGACCAAGCTCTCGGTGCGGGACATGGTCTATGAGCACGCGCTCCGCCTTGGCCCCGCGGTGCTCGACAAGAAACGCACCGGCGAGCTGGTGAACATCGCCGTCGACGGCATGGACTGGATCGAACTCTTCTACGGCGTGTACTTCGTGCAGTTCGTGGTCGGCATGGCCACGCCCATCGCGCTGTGCATCTACATCGGCCTCGTGGACTGGGTCGTCGGCGTCTCCCTGATCGTCGCCATCCCGCTGACGCCGATGTTCCTCGGCGCACTGTCCAAGCAGTTCCGCAAGGTCAGCGAGAAGTACGCCGACGTGAACAACCAGCAGAGCGCGGCCTTCCTCGACGCCCTGCAGGGGATGACGACGCTCAAGATGTTCAACCTGGGCGCCCGGCGCGGCGCCGAAATGTACGCGGCCACCGAGGAACAGCGGGTGATCACCATGCGCCTGCTGTTCGTCAACCAGGTGATGATCCTGCTGGTGGACTTCGGCTTCGCGCTCGGCACCACGCTGGTGCTCACCGTCGTCGCGCTTCTGCGGATGGACGCGGGCTTCCTGTCCGCCGGCCAGGTGGTGGCGCTGATCCTCGCCAGCGCAGAGTTCGCCAAGCCGCTCAGCCTGATCGGCCAGTTCTTCTTCGCGGGCGCGATCGGCCGGGAATTCGCCAAGAAGATCATCGCGTTCCTGGGCGAGAAGCCCACGGTCGGCCAGGCGGCGGATGCCGTCTCGCCGACGATGAAGGGCAGCGGCGCGATCCGTTTCCGCGACGTGGTCTTCAGCTACCCGGGCACCGACAAGCCCGCGGTCGACAAGTTCTCCCTCGACGTCCGCGCCGGCGAGACGGTGGCCCTGATCGGCCACAGCGGCTCCGGCAAGACGACCGTGGCGAACCTGGTGCTCCGCACCCTGGCGCCGACAGGTGGCACGATCGAGATCGACGGCCAGCCTGTCGAGAAGGTGACCCTCGACTGGGTGCGGGAGCAGATTGCGCTCGTGCCCCAGGATCCCTACCTCTTCTACGGCACGATTGCCGAGAACCTCCGTCTCGCGAAGCCCGACGCGACCGAGCAGGAACTGATCGACGCGGCCAAGGCTGCAAACATCTGGGACTTCATCCAGGCCAGCCCCGCCGGCCTGCAGACGCTGGTGGGCGAGCGCGGCCTGTCGCTGTCCGGCGGCCAGGTGCAGCGCGTGGCCATCGCCCGGGCGCTGCTCAAGAACGCGCCGATCATCGTGCTCGACGAGCCCACGTCCCAGATCGACCTGGAGACCGAGTCGGTCATTCACGAAGCGCTGGCGCGGCTTACCGCGAACCGGACGGTGCTGCTGATTGCGCACCGCCTGAAGACGGTGCAGACGGCTGACCGGATCGTCGTCATGGCCCACGGCCGGGTGATCGAGCAGGGCAGTCACGACGAGCTGATTGCCCGCAATGGAACCTACGCGAAGATGGTTGGCACCACGCGCACGATGGAAAGTGGCCACGCGGTCGCCGGAGGTGTGGCATGAGCCCCGGAACCAGCACTGGGAAGAAGTCCCACTGGACCACGATGGTCCGCCTCCTCCAGTTCATGAAGCCGCTGAACGGCATCATGGCCATCTCGGTGACGGCCCGCACGGCCAAGCTGTGGGGCGCGACGATCCTGGTGGCGGTCGCTGCGATGTCGGTCGGCAACTTTGTCGCCAACCCGACCAGCGGCGAGCTGTGGTCCATCGCCGGCTGGCTCGTCCTCGGCGCCTTCGGCCTGGGCCTGTCCCACTACATCGAGCAGTTCACCGGGCACTACGTGGCGTTCCGCCTGCTTGCCATGCTCCGCAACGACTTCTACCAGCGGCTGGAGCCCCTGGCGCCCGCCGGCATGGGCGCACTCCGGACGGGGGACGCCATCTCCCGGGTGATCAACGACTGCGAGCGTGTCGAGCCGTTCTACGCCCACACCATTGCGCCGGCGATCTGCGCGATCGTGGTCCCCGCTTCGCTTCTGGGCTGGCTCCACGCCATCCACCCGGTGTTTGCCTGGACACTGTTGCCGTTCATGCTGTTCATGATCTTCGCCCTGCCGGCCATGATTGCGGTCATGGGTGGTTCCGGTGACGAGGACTGGCGGCGCACCCAGGGCGAGGTCAACGCCTTCCTCACGGACAGCTTCCAGGGTCTGCGGGACACCCTGGCCTTCGGCGCCGGCCAGCGCCGCAGGCAGGAAGCGCGGCGCCTCGGCGAGGAACTGGGCCGGGGGCAGGACAAGCTGACCCGCGCCGATGCGTTCCAGCGCGGCGTCACCGAATTCGTCGTCGCCGCCGCGGCGGTCGCCATGCTGTGGGTCGGCCAGGACCTGGTGCAGGCCGGTGCCGTCGACGTGCTGCGGGACCTGCCCGTGGTGTTCGCCATCGCGGTCACGAGCTTCGGCGCGGTCATCGGCCTGAATAACGTCATCAACGACTACCGGGTTTCCATCGTCTGCGCCGACCGGCTCTTCGAGCTCATGGACCAGGAGCCCGCGGTGAAGGACCGGCCGAAGGGCCCGCTTGGCAAGCTGAAGCCCGCACTTTCCTTCGAGAACGTCCAGTTCGGCTACCAGGCCGGCAACGCGATCCTGAAGGGCATCAGCTTCGACCTGGCGGCGGGAGAGCATGTGGCCCTCGTCGGCACCAGCGGCGCCGGCAAGTCCACCATCGTGAACCTGTTGCTGCGGTTCTGGGATGCCACCGGCGGCGACATCTGCATCGGCGGCCGGCCCATCGCGGAACTTCCGCTGGAGGAGCTGCGCAACATGGTGGCCGTGGTCTCCCAGCGCAACTACGTTTTCAACACCACCATCGGCGACAACATCCGCATGGGCAAGCCGGACGCCACCACGGCCGAGCTCGACCAGGCGGCGCGCCGGGCGAACCTGAAAACCTGGATCGACAGCCTGCCGCAGGGCTACGACACGCCAGTGGGCGAGATGGGCTCGAAGATTTCCGGCGGCCAGCGCCAGCGCCTCGCGATTGCCCGGGCGCTGCTGAAGGACGCGCCGATCCTCATCCTCGATGAGGCCACGTCGAATCTCGACGTGGAGACCGAGCGCGAGGTGAATGCCGCCATCCGCGAGCTGCAGTCCGGCCGCACCACGCTGACCATCGCCCATCGACTGTCCACCGTGCAGAACGCGGACCGGATCCTGGTGCTGGAGCAGGGGCGCGTGGTGGAGCAGGGCCGGCACGCCCAGCTCCTGGCCAAGGGCGGCGTGTACGCCCGCATCTTCGAGTTGCAGCTGGACGAGGTGGACGCGCTGCTCGACACAGACGGCGCGCAACCGGCGTAACGGCGTGCAGGAAAGAAATGGGGACAGATTTATTTTTCCGTGACTTTCGTCCCGGGAAAATAGATCTGTCCCCATTTCTCGGAGCGGCTTCCGCTCCTACGGGGTCGCCGTGATCGCGGCGGCGGCGCGCCGCGCCCTGGCCCGCGCTTCGTCCAGCGTCGCGGCCCGCGCCAGCGTCACCCCCATGCGCCGCTTCCCCCGCACCTCCGGCTTGCCGAACAGCCGCAGGCCGGTGTCGGGCTCCGCCAGGGCCACCTCCACGTTGTGGAACTGCAGGTCTGCCGTGTCGCCTTCGACCAGCAGCGCGCAGGACGCGGACGGTCCGTGCTGGGCGATGTTGGGAATCGGCAGGCCGAGGATGGCCCGCAGGTGCAGGGCGAACTGGGAGAGGTCCTGGGAGATCAGCGTGACGAGGCCCGTGTCGTGGGGGCGGGGTGAGACCTCGCTGAACCAGACCTGGTTGCCCTTCACGAAGAGCTCCACGCCGAAGATCCCCCGGCCGCCCAGTTCGGCGGTGACCGCGGCGGCGATCCGCCGGCCCTCGGCCAGTGCCTTCGGGCTCATGGGGTGGGGTTGCCAGGATTCCCGGTAGTCGCCGTCGACCTGCAGATGGCCGATCGGCTCGCAGAACGAGGTGCCGCCGGCGTGGCGGATCGTGAGCTGCGTAATCTCGTAGTCGAACTCGACGAAGCCCTCGACGATCACGCGGCCCGCGCCGGCACGGCCGCCGCCCTGCGCGTAGTCCCAGGCCTTCTGCACGTCGGCGACGGTGCGCACGGTGCTCTGGCCCTTGCCCGAGCTCGACATCACCGGTTTCACGATGCAGGGCATGCCGATGGCTTCGACCGCCGCGCGGTACTCGTCTAGCGTGCCGGCGAAGCGGTACGGTGATGTCGCGAGGCCCAGTGTCTCCGCGGCCAGCCGCCGGATTCCTTCCCGGTCCATCGTGAGCTGCGCAGCCCGGGCCGTCGGAATGACGGTGTAGCCCTCGGCCTCGAGCTTCACCAGCTCCGCCGTGGCAATGGCCTCGATCTCCGGGACGATGTAGTGGGGCTTCTCCCGTTCGATGAGGTCGCGGAGGGCGGCCGCGTCGAGCATGCTGATCACGTGGGACCGGTGCGCCACCTGCATGGCCGGTGCGTTGGGGTAACGATCCACGGCAATGACCTCGATACCGAGGCGCTGGGCCTCGATGGCGACTTCCTTGCCAAGTTCGCCGGAGCCCAGGAGGAGGAGGCGGGTCGCGCCGGGGGCAAGGGGGGTGCCGAGGGTGGTCATGGGATTCGGGTGTCGCGCCGGTCGGCGCTCCTACAGGGACTGGCCGGGGATCAGGGACACTGAGTCCTGGGGAGGCATCACCCGGTCCACGAAGGCGGTCATCGCTGCCGCCGTCTCTGCCGGCGCCTCTTCCTGCACGTAGTGTCCCGAGGTGGGCACGAGCACGGCAGTATTGAAGGGCAGCTTCGCCCGTAGTTCCTCGAACTCGCCGGCGGGCTTGCCCCGGTCCTGCTGGCCCCAGACGATCAGGGAGGGCACGGTGAGCCGGGGCAGCATCGGGACTTCATCGGCGTCGGCGTACTGGCCCATCAGGTTGGTCATGCCCCGGAGGTAGCCCTGGCTGCGCGAGGCCAGGCTGAGGTCGCGCACGACATCGTCCGTGACGATGGAGGGGTCGACAAACGAGCGCTTCAGGAAGCCGGTGCGGAATTCCGGATCGCCGAACAGCTTGGCCTGGATGCGGGGGAACGGGAATACGAGGTATTTGGCGATCGGCGGGACACCCGTGGTGATGATGCCGGGGTTCATCACCACTAGGCCGATCACCTTGGGCGATTCCAGCGCGATGCGCAGCGCAATGGCGCCGCCCAGTGAATGCCCGCCGACGACGACGCGCTCCAGGCCCAGCGCCTCGATGAGCTTGCTGCCCATCTCCGCCTGGTGCGCGTTCTTGTAGTCGAAGGGCGCCGGCTTGTCGGACAGCCCGTAGCCCGGCATGTCGTAGGCCACCACGTAGTAGCGCTCGGTGAGCAGCGGCGCGACGCGCCGGAAGCTCTGCAGTGAGTTGGCGAAGCCGTGGATGAGCAGCGCCGTCGGCTTGGCCGGCGATGGCTCACCCCAGGTCCGGTAGCGAATGTTCACGCCATCCACCGTGACGAACCGGTCTGCCGGGCCGGCCAGGTTCACCGCAGGAACTTCCTCGATGCCCGTGGGCCAGTAGGCATAGACCACGAGCCCGAGCCAGGCGAGGACCAGCAGGCCGAGGAACCCGAAGCCGAGACGTTTCAACCATTGCATAGGGCCGGGAGTGTAGTGGACCTGTGCGTGCTTCGGCACTACCCTGCGACCGTGCGCGTCGCCATTATTCTTCTTGTCCTGCTGTCGGGCGTGGCGTGTGCGCCGGACAAGCCGCCGACAGCCCGCGCCACCCCGACTTTCGTCGGCCGCGATACCTGCGCCACCTGCCACGCAGCGGAGGTGCAGGCGTGGACGGGCTCCCACCACGATCTCGCCATGTCCGAGCCGGCTGCCGGGACGGTCCGCGGCCGGTTCGACGGCGCCAGTTTCGAGGGCAGGAACGGGACCGCGGACTTCCTCGAGCGTGACGGCAAATTCCTCATCCGTGCGGGCGGCATGGATGGCAAGCCCGCCGAGTTCCCGGTGGCCTGGACCTTCGGCGTGGCGCCGCTGCAGCAGTACCTGGTGCCATTCCCCGGCGGACGGTTCCAGGCCTTCGGCGTTGCCTGGGACGACCGTCCGGAAGCGGCCGGCGGCCAGCGCTGGTACGACCTGTACCCGGACCAGGTCCTGAAGCCCGGCGATCCCCTGCACTGGACCGGTATCGACCAGACCTGGAACTACCAGTGCGCCGAGTGCCACTCGACGGACCTGCGCAAGGGGTACGACGCGGCGACGCGCACCTACCAGACCACCTGGGCCGAGCCGGACGTGAGCTGCGAGGCCTGCCACGGCCCGGGCTCCCGCCACGTGGAGTGGGCGAAGGCGGGCGGCAAGCCCGGGACGGAACCGTCCCGCGGCCTGGCAATCAGCCTGCCGGGGGCCGGTGCCTGGGCCTGGGATGCTGCCGCGGGCAAGCCCGTGCTCAAGGCTGACGCGGGAGCCGACGCCGACGCGGGAGCCGTCATGGAAGTGGAGGCCTGTGGCCGCTGTCATGCACGACGCGGCGTGCTGACGGAAGACTACGCGTACGGCCAGCCGCTGCTCGCCACCCACGCGCCGGCGCTGCTGACCGAAGGCCTGTATTACCCCGACGGCCAGATCCAGGACGAGGTGTTCGAGTACGGCTCCTTCCGGCAGAGCCGGATGTTCCAGGCCGGTGTGGGCTGCAGCGACTGCCACGAGCCCCACAGCCTGACACTGCGCGCGGAGGGCAACGGGCTCTGCAGCCAGTGCCACAGCCCGGCGAAGTACGACGCGACGGCGCACACCGGTCACCCCGTCGCGTCAGTGGGCTCCCTGTGCGTCGACTGCCACATGCCCGAACGCACGTACATGGGAGTCGACCGGCGCCGCGATCACAGCCTGCGGATTCCGCGGCCCGACCTGACGGCCCGGATCGGCACGCCGAACGCCTGCGCGTCCTGCCACGCGGAAAAACCGGCGGCGTGGGCCGCCGCGGCCGTGGTGCGCTGGCACGGTCCCGCCGACGCCGCGCGCCACTATGGCGAGGTCTTCCGCGCCGCACGCGGCGGTGACGTGGCAGTTGCTCCCGAACTGGCTGCGCTGGCGAAGGAAGTCGCCCAGCCCGCGATCGTGCGCGCGACGGCACTGGCGGAACTGGCGCGCTTTCCCGGTCCCGCGCAGGAATCGGCCATCGCCACGGGCACCGCGGACCCCGAGCCGCTGGTGAGGTACGCCGCCGCGCTGGCGCTCGAGGGCCTGCCCGCCGACCTGCGCATCCGGGCGGGGGGCGTCCTGCTGGAGGATCCGGTGCTCGGCGTCCGCGCGGAGGCGGCCCGCTGGCTCGCCGGCGCGTCGCCGGACCTGATGACGGCAGCGCAGGCCGCGGCGCTCTCCCGGGCCGTGGAGGACTTCCGCGGCACGCTCACGGTGAACGCCGATCGCCCCGAGGCCCAGCTGAACCTGGGCAACCTGGAGCAGGCGCTGGGCCGGGATGCTGAGGCCGAGTCGGCCTACCGCGTGGCGACGGAGCTCGACCCCAGCTTCGCCCCGGCCTGGGCCAACCTGGCGGACGCGACCCGCGCGCGGGGCGACGAGGCCGCCGCCGGCGCCATCCTCCGCGCGGCGCTGATCCGTCTGCCCGACAACGCCGAGCTGCATCACGCCTCCGGCCTGGCGCTCGTCCGGAGCGGCAGCCTGCCGGCGGCGCTGGCCGAGCTCGAACGGGCCGCGAAGCTGGCGCCGGACTCGGCGCGCTTCGCCTACGTGTATGGCGTTGCGCTGAACTCCGCCGGGGAGACGACCCGCGCACTGGAAGCGCTCACCGCCGCCAGCCGGCGGCATCCCGCGGACCAGGACATCCTGCTCGCGCTCGTGACCATCAACCGGGATGCCGGACGCCTGTCCGAGGCACGGAAGTACGCGGAGCGGTTCGCGGCGGGAGCTCCGGACGACCCCGCGGCGGCGGCCCTGCTGAAGGAACTCGGCGCAACATGAGCAGACCCGGGCCACTGCGCGAGGAATGCCCATGATCGCCGGCACACTGCGTGACTTTCTCGCGCTCGCTGAGCGGAAAGGCCGCCTGCGGCGCGTTCCCCAGCCAGTGGACCGGCTCTGGGAGCCCGGCTGCCTCGTCAAGTGGGTGTTCCAGGGTCTGCCGATGGAACAGCGGTTCGGGTTGCGCTTCGACCAGGTGGCCGGCTCGCCGTTTCCCCTGGTGACGGGCGCGCTCGGCGCATCGCTGGAGAGCTATGCCCAGGCCCTGGGCGTGGCGCCGGCGGACATCAACGAGCACTGGGTCCGGGCGCTGCTGGCGCCGCTGCCGCCGGTGACGGTCGCCAGCGCACCGTGCCAGGAGGTCGTGCGTCAGGGCGACGAGGTGGATCTCGACCTGCTGCCGGTACCCGTGTGGACGCCCGGGCGTGATCCTGCGCCCTACATCACCACCTGCGTGGTGAATCGCCACGCCGACACCGGCGTGCAGAACATGGGCGTCTATCGGACCCGCGTGCGGGATTCGCGCAGCGTGATCGTGAACCTGGCACCCGGCCGGCAGGGACACGCCTGCGCCCGCTCGTATCTCGACCAGGGCAGGCCAGCGCCCATCGCCTGGGTCATCGGCGCGGAACCGGCGGTGTACCTTGCGGCGGTGGCCAACCTGCCCATGGGCGTGGACGAAGTCACGGTGGCAGGTGGCCTGAAGGGCGCGCCGGTGGAGCTGGTGCGGGCGAAGACCTCGGATCTCCTGGTGCCCGCCTCGGCCGAGATCATCATCGAGGGCGAGGTGCTGCCGGGCGAGATGGCGCCGGAAGGACCATTCGGCGAGTCGGCCGGCTACATGAGCGAGGTGGAGCTGAAGCCCGTGGCGCGGATCACGGCCATCACCCACCGGCGGGATGCCATCTACTACGGCCTCGCCAGCCAGATGCCGCCCTCCGAGAGCACCACGTTGCAGAGCCTCTCCAATGCCGGCCTGATACTGAAGACACTGCGCCACGACCACGGCGAGAGCACGGTCCGGGACGCCTGGATCGACCTCATGTTCGGCGGCGGAGCCGCGCACATCGTCATCAGCATGCGGCCGACCCGTCCCGGCCATGCAAGGGAAGTGGGCCGGCTGGTCGCCCGGACGACGTCGCTGAAGCGTGTCACGGTGGTGGACGAGGACATCGACATCCGCGACCGCACCGACCTGGACTGGGCCATGAGCTCGCACTTCGACCCGGTGCGGGACACGGAAATCCTCACCGGCTTTCCGGCCAGCATGGACCATGCCGTGACCCCGGACGCGCAGGGCCGGAAGCTTGGCAGCAAGCTGGTGATCGACGCCACCCGGAGCCTGGATACGGGCCCGTTCTCGCTGCCGGCGGCGAACCTGATGGAGCGTGCGCTGGGTACCTGGACGGCAGCCGGCTGGCCCGGGGTCCACCCGCGCGAGCGGCTACGGCGGACGATCTAGCCGGCGCCTATTCCGCCGGCGGGAACACGGCCGACCAGTCGTCCTTCATGCTGACGACCTGCCAGCCACGCGTGCCGGCCTCATCGAGGCCGCGCGCCAGTTTCCCGATGGAGGATTCCCGGTCATAGGCCCACTCTCGGGCCGCATCGTCGTGATGCAGGATCAGCCCGAGGCGGGGTCCGGGGCCTGACGTCGTCCACTCCAGCATCTGGAAGTCGCCATCGGAGTTGCCGAAGGCCAGCACCGGGCGGCGCCCGATATGCTGCTGGATGCCAACCGGCTTACCTTCCTTGTCGTCGATGAAATTGACCTCCGGCAGGCGCACCAGCACGGGCCTGCCGTCACGCACTTCGTACTTCGTGCGGATGCTGCTGCCGATGACCTGTTCGGGAGGAATCCCGTACACCGCTTCGGCCCAGGGGCGCATGAACTCGATGCCGCCCCCGGAGACAATGAAGGTCTTGTAGCCATTGGCGCGCAGGTAGGCGAGCAGTTCCAGCATGGGCTGGTAGACCATCGCGGTGTAGGGCCTGCCCGTCTTCGGATGACGCGCACTGGCAACCCAGTCCCGGACGATGCCCTCGAATTCCGACGTGGTCGTGCCGGCGTGGGTCGCCATCACGATCTCGACGATGGCGGGCTCGCCACCCTTGAGCGCGCCCGCCAGGTCGCCTTTCAGCAGCGAGGCGAAGGGCTCCCTGCCCTTCCACTCCGGGTGCTGCGGCGCCAGCGCCTTGACCCGATCCAGCGCGAAGGCGAGCTGGAAGTACATCGGCTGCTCGGCCCAGAGGGTGCCGTCGTTGTCGAAGACGGCGATGCGCCCGGCGGGCGGCACGAATTTCGGGTCCGTTGGCGTGGTGGTGGCGGCCACAAACGCGACGATGGCGCGTTTCGTGGCCCCGTCGTTCCAGGACGGCAGTGACCCCGCGGCGCAGGCCGCTGCGGTAGCGCCAAGGCAGGTGAGCAGCAGCGCTGCCTTCGCCAGCCAGTCCCCGCCGCGCCGGTGTTCAGGCGTTCTCAGGTTCATCAATCACACTCCCTGGACACTGGCCGCAGCGTACCCTGAACCGCCACCGTCCGCAGCGTGGCGGCGACGCCCCTATCCGGTTCGTCCTGCCGGGCTTATGGTTGGAGGGACAAACTCCAAAGGATGCGCCATGAATGCCGCCGTTCCCCGTCCCGTCAGCCCGTCAGCCGGAGCCACCTTCGACTCCATCCGCGATTACGTCCGCGAGCTCGAGGCCCGCGGCAGGGTCCTGCACGTGGACGCCATGGACCAGGACAAGTACGAGGTCACGGCGTTCGCGTACCGGCTGATCGACAAGTTCGGCATCGAGCAGGCGCCTGCCTTCATGGTGGATCGCATCCGGATCAACGGCAAATGGATGGAGGGGCCGCTGCTCGCGAATCCCTACGGGCGCTGGCCGGACGAGGCCGTGCTGTTCGGCGTGCCGGACATCACCAGCGACTACCAGCAGATGTACCGCGCCGTGATGAAGGAGATGGAAAAGCGGCTCGATGCGTCGGGCGGCTGGAAGCGGATTCCGCCGGTGGAGGTCGCCGACGCCCGCCTCGCCCCCTGCAAGCAGGTGATCCTGAAGGGCGACGCCGTGGATATCGAGCAGTTCGCCTGGCTGAAGAACAACCCGGCCGACGCCGGCCGCTACGTCAACATCACCTCGGTGATCATGGACGACCCGGAGTTCGGCAAGAACACGGGCACGTACCGCTGCCAGGTCCGCGACGCGAAGCGGATCAGCATCAATCCCGAGCCGACGCAGCACGGCTGGCGGATCCTGACGTCGATGCGGAAGCGCGGCGACAAGGTGGCGAAGGTGGCCATCGCCGTTGGCGCCGATCCGTTCACGTTCTGCGCCAGCAGCACCAAGATGGCCAATTTCCAGGAAGACGAGCTGGAGTTCGCGGGCGGCCTGCGGGGCAAGCCCCTCGAGGTGGTGAAGTGCGAAACCAGCGACATTCGCGTGCCGGCCCACGCCGAGATGATCATCGAGGGCGAGGTGCCGCTGGACGAAGGCATGGACGAAGGGCCCTACGGGGAGATGTACGGCTACCTGGGTCCCATGAAGCCCAACAACTTCTTCATGAACATCCAGTGCATCACGCACCGGAAGAAGCCCTGGATCCTCAACTCGTTCACGGGCCTCACCTGCGACATGCCGCGCTCGCCGCAGATTGCCGCGAACTTCTTCATGTACCGCAAGCTGATCCCGAACCTGACGGGACTCTATTCGCCCCGCGGCGCCAACGGCGTGATCGTGATCAGCATCGACAAGAAGCTGCCGGGAGAGGGCATGGCGGCGGGCCAGTACCTGGCCGCGAACATCGGCCTGAACAAGGTCGTGATCGTCGTGGACAAAGACATCAACATCCTCGAGCCCAGCCAGATCCTGCACGCGCTAGGCGCCCGCTGGCAGCCGTCGGCAAGCCTGATGATCCCGCAGACCCAGATGATGATGCCCGACCCCAGCCGCACGCACTGGGCGCTGTCGAGCAAGATGATCATCGACGCCACCCGCCAGCTGGAAGCGGAGGGCGGCCCGAAGAGCTGGGCGCCGCTCAACCGGGAACTCCTCGTGAAGGGCGCGCCGGAGTGCTTTCCGCTGGTGGACGGCAAGTGGGACGAATACCTGAAAGACTGGAAGTAGGAGCGCCTTGAGGCGCGACCAGCGGTGACGGCGTGTTGAAATCGTGGCTTGCCCGCATAGCGGCAGCACTGCTGGTGCTGACACTGGCCAGCGCCGTCATGCTCTGGTTCTGGGGATTGCGCACGCCCGCATTCCCGCAGCCGGCGCTCACTGGCAAGGTTGAGCAGCGCCGCCTCGACGTCGGCGGCATCAGCCGATCTTTCCTTGTCTACATTCCCGAGCGCCTGGCGGATCCCGTGCCGGTGCTGCTGGTCCTGCACGGCTCCTCCAGTTCGTCGGCGCGCATGCGCAGCGACACCGCGTGGGCTTTCGAGCAGCTCGCGGACCGGGAGGGAAACCTCGTGGTGTACCCCGAGGGCTTCGACGGCCAATGGAACGACTGCCGTGCCGAGGGCGACTTTGCCGCCCGGCGCCTTGGCGTGGATGACGTCGCTTTCCTGCGCGCGGTGGTAGTCCGGCTCCGTGGCGACCCGGCGCTGAGTACGCGGCAAATTGCAACAGACGAGGTGTTCGCCGCGGGCCTGTCGAACGGCGGCCACATGGCGTTGCGTCTCGCCCTGGAGGCGCCGGACCTGGTCACCGGGGTGGCGGCGATCGCGGCGAGCCTGCCCGCCGCATCGAATTCAGGCTGCACCGCGAGCGGCACGCCGGTACCCGTCTTGCTGCTGAACGGCGACGAGGACCCGGTGAGTCCCTACGAGGGCGGCGAAATCTGGTCCCTGGGCTCCTTTAACCGCCGTGGCGTCGTGCAATCAGCGCTGGCCACGGCCGAGTACTTCAGCAAGCTCGCCGGCTACGTCGAGCCACCGTTCGAGCACCGCTACCCCGACACGGACCCGGACGACGGAACCGTGGCGAGCCGCAGGGTCTGGTCCGTGGCCGACCGGCCCGAGGTAAACCTGATCACCATCCACGGGGGCGGCCACACGATTCCGCACCCCGTGAAGTCCATGCCGCGGATCCTCGGACGGACCAGTCATGACGTATCTGCAGCAGAAGAGATCTGGCGCTTCTTCCGCCGGCAGTTGATTAGCGGCCGGGGCCCCGCATAGGATCCGCCAGACGCAGACGATTCCCATTCAGCCCCAACCCGGGACTGAACCCGCCGGAGAACCAGAACATGCCCGTCACGAGCGACCCCCGCAGTTTCAGCAAGCCCGCCGCCCTTGCCACGGGGCTCTGTCTGACCGCGCTTACCGCCCTTGCCGCGGACAAGGCCGCGGACATGAGCGGGATGGACCATTCGCAGATGGACCATTCAGGTCATGCCATGGATACCACCCGGGATGCCGAGGGCCGAAGCCTCTACGGCATGAAGCACAAGATGGACCCGGCCATGACGAAGGAGCTGCGCGACAAGGTTGGCCTGTACAGGAATTACAGCGACGCCGAGATCACCCTGTCCATGGACATGATGGGGCACGAGTACGCCTGGTACATCAGCCCGCCGGACGTGAAGGGTGCGCAGGGCGTGCTGATCCTGATGCACGGCTTCCGCGAGCAGGGCGACAAGATCTTCAGGCAGCAGGTACAACCACTCGGAGACATCTTCCCCACCTCCATGGGCGTCGGCATGGCCATGATGATGTCCGACCACATCCAGGTGGCCCTGGATGACCTCGCAGCGGCGGGTGCGAAGAAGATCGTCGTGGTGCCCATCACCTCATCCGGCACCAACGAGCTCTATCGCCAGTGGCTGTACATCTTCGGCAAGGAGGGCGAGGCCGAGTTTGCCACCGTGCCCCGGGTGAAGACCGACGCCAGGCTGCTGTTCGTCGATCCCCCCGGCGACAATCCACTGGTCGCCGAGGTCCTGCTCGACCACGCCATGGAGATCAGCAAGGATCCCGCGAAGGAGCTGGTGATCATCGCCGGCCATGGCCCGACTTCGGCCGAAGACAACGCGGAAGAACTCCGCGTGCTGTCCGGCCTCGCGAAGCTCGTGAAAACCGACGGGGGCTTCGCGGACGTCCGCGGCATGACACTCCAGGACGATGCGCCCCCCGAAATTCGCGAGATCAACGTCCAGAAGCTGCGGGGGGTCGTGGAAGAAGCGGCGAAGAAGGGCCAGCGCGTCCTGGTGGTCACCAACCTGATCGGTGCCCGCACTATCCAGGCCAAGCTGCGCAGCGACCTCAAGGGACTTACCTACGAGTTCAACGCCAAGGGCCTCGTGAATCATCCCAACTTCATGAAGTGGATGACCGAGTCGGTCCGGAACGAGTTCGAGAAGACCTGACGCCCGCCGCCGGCGGACGCGATCAGCTGGCGGCGACCACCAGCAACGGCCCGGCGGAGACCACCACGCCGCCGGGCTGCTCCGCCGTGATGGCGAAGGCCTTGGGTGAACGGATCGGCAGCTTGGCCTGGATGGGGATGATCACTTCGCCCGTCGAGCTGACATTGAACACGCCGCCGTCCACCGGGTGCTTGTCCCGGTCGGGATCAACGATCCACAGCTGGTACTGGACCCGGGCGGGATCGTTCACCGGCATGTTGGCGAGCCGCAGGTAACCCTGCTGCTTCGACTGGCTCCACACCACGTCGCCCGTGACGCCCCGGTAACCCTCCGCCGTGGGCACAGCCCAGGGCAGGGTGACGACATCGGTTGCCTCGTCGACCAGGCTCGCCCGGGCTGCGGCGCTGCCGGGTGCCGACGGCCCCTCATTGCGGACCACCACCAGCGCTACCGCCAGCATGGCCGCCAGGGCCCAGCCAGCGTAGCCGGCCGGGGAGTTGCGGCCGGTCGAGGGACGCGGGCGGCCGGCGCCGGATGCCTGGGTTGCTGTCCCGATCGTCCTCACCGGTGACGGGGTGCTCACGGCCGGCGCGGGTCGCCGGACCGCGGACGGACCCCGCTGGCGAAGGACGGCGGCTTCACCCTGGCTGGCGATGCGCTCCTTGAGGCCGGGGGGCATTCGGCTGGCTGATGGCTGGCCGCTTGCCGGACGCCGGGCCTGCTGCAGGAACGCGACCTGGGCCAGCGCCGCGGCGCGCATGAAGTCGTCGCGATGCGCGCTGGCCGTGCGGTCGAGCAGGCCGTTCAGCTCCGGCAGGTCCCCGGCCTCGAGCGCGGCGGATGCCTCGTCGGCGAGCAGTTCGGCAAGGCGGTCGTTGTCGCGCACGTTGCTGGCGTTCACCCGAGCAACTCCTCTGCCGAGTCGCCGGTGGTCGATATGTTCAGCTGCTCGCGAATGTGGATGAGGCCGCGCCGCACGCGCGTCTTCACGGTGCCGAGCGGCAGCGAGAGGCGCTCGGCGATCTCGCTGTGGCTGTAGCCCTCGTAGAGGGACATGGACAGGACCTTCTGGTGCTCGGGGTCCATGGCACCGAGGACGCGCTCGACGATGGCGACCTCGGTGTCGTCTTCCACCGTTGCGGGGATGCCCGGATCGATGGGGGCCCCTTCGTCATCGTCGAGGGAATCCATGAGGGGTCGCCGCTCGGCGGCCCGGATCTTGTCGATCAGGCGGCGGCGGGCGATCGTGGAGATGAAGGCGACTTCGCTGGCAATGTTGCGATCGTAGCGCCCCGAGCTGCCCCAGATGTCGATGAAGATGTCCTGGACCGCGTCTTCCGCGTCGCTCGCATTGCGCAGGTAGCGCCGGGCGAGGGACCAGACGAGATCGCCGTACCGGTCCAGGCATTCACTCACGGCCGAGGTATCACCGGCAGCGACGCGTTCGAGTATGGATTGGGTCGTGGTCAATCGGGTCGTGGAGCCCTGGCTAAGCCGTCGGGTGGCGGGCTTGTTTTCAGCGACCGTCATCATACAACAGGCTCGTGGACTTGGAGTCGTATTGCGAACGCGTCCGGCCGGACAGCGGCCGGGGTATCGGACCCCGGCCGCTGGAGCCAGTAGCGTGGTTACTTCGCGGGCGGCAGGACTACGGCGTCGATCACGTGAATGACGCCATTGCTTGCGCCGATGTCAGCCTTCGTCACGTTCGCGCCGTTCACTGTCACGCCCGAGGCGCCGGCGACGATGGTCAGCGTCGAGCCCTGGAGCGTGGCGGGCTTCACGGTGCCCTTCAGGTCGGTGGACATCACCTTCCCGGAAACGACGTGATACAGGAGGATGCCCTTGAGCTTGTCCTTGTTTTCCGGCTTCAGCAGGTCGTCGAGTGTGCCGGCAGGCAGCTTGGCGAATGCGGCGTCGGTGGGCGCAAACACCGTGAGGGGACCGGGGCCCTTCAGCGCGTCCACAAGGCCGGCCGCCTTGACCGCGGCAACCAGCGTGTTGAACGAGCCGGCGGCGACTGCCGTGTCAACGATGTCGGCCGCCTTGGGAGCGGCCCCGGCCCCGTTGTGAGCGCCGGCGTATACCGACGGAGTGACGGCCATGCCGACGAGGGACAGAGCGAACAGGCCCGCGAGGGCGCGCAGGCTGCGGAAACCGGAGTGACGAGCAACAGCAGACATTTCTGGGTTCTCCTTGGAGCCAACTGATGATCCGGCCCGTGAACTGCACGAACCGGGTTTTACGAGCGCCGACCGGCGCGACCCGCGTATCGGGTCCGAGGAACAGTTCGCGGCGTTTCCGGCGCTGGATTCAGTCCGCTGGACGCCGGCGCCCAATGCGTGTGTGATGCAGCGCTGGAGACGGTGAGGAAATCCAGTGCGGTCACGAATCCTGCCAGGAGTTTTGGGCGGCACGCTGGTGCTGCTGGTGGTGTGCGCTGGCGTCGTCAGCTGGTCCTACTGGCAGGATCCGCCGTTCTGGCGGCGGTGGTGGATCATCCTCACGCACCTGTCGCCCGACCACATGGACTTCCGGCCCACCGCGTCCGTCGGCGGCGGCGCGGTGCTCGACCTGCCGGTGGCTAAGCCCGAGGGCCTCACCGTTGCGCCTGCCGCGTTGCGAGAGGCCGAGCGCTACGCGGCCGAATTCGATTCCTACGCGCTCATCGTGGTGCACTGGGGCGTCGTGCAGACGGAGTGGTACGCCCCGGGCTGGAATCGCGACCGGCTGACCCAGTCCCAGTCGATGATGAAGACACTCGCGGCGCTGGCGCTGGGTGCGGCCATTGCCGACGGGCACATCGAGTCGGTGGACGAGCCGGTCGCCAGTTACCTGCCGGAGTGGGCGGGTGACCCGCGTGGCGCCATCCGCCTCCGCGACCTCCTGCAGATGTCCAGCGGACTGGCGCAGGCGCGTTTCACGCTCAATCCCTTCGCCCAGGATTCCGCCTTCCGGTTCCTCAACAGTTCCGACCGTGCCGCCGTGTACCTGCGCACCCCGGCCGTCATGCCGCCGGCGCAGGAGTTCGACTACAACGACCTGGACGCCGCGCTGGTCGGACTGATTGTGCAGCGGGCCACGGGCCGGCCATGGAACGAGTGGCTGGACGAGAAGATCTGGCGCCCGATGGGCGGGCAGCGGGCCCAGGTCTGGCTCGACCGGGAAGGCGAGGGCGCCACCGTCATGACGGCCTGCTGCATGCTCGCGCCCGCGATGGACTGGGTGCGGGTGGGGCTGCTGATGAAGGACCGGGGCATGGTTCGCGGCGTGCCTGTGCTGCCCGCCGGGTGGATCGACGCGATGATCACCCCGTCACCGGCCTACCCCGGGTACGGCTATTTCACCTGGCTCGCTGCCGGAATGGGCGACAAGCGCCTGCGCGAGGACGACCGGGAGCGGCCGCAGACCGAGCCGTTCCTCGCCCCCGACACCTTCATGCTCCTCGGTCGGGGCGGGCAGCGCGTGTATGTGTCCCCGGCGCTCGACCTGGTCATCGTGCGGCTGGGTCCGCACAACGGCATGGCGCCGCTGAAGGCCGGGTGGGACAACTCCCGCCTGCCGAACATCATCGTTCGCGGACTGAAATGAAAAAGGGCCGGCTCCTTGCGGAGCCGGCCCTTATTTGTCACGGCGTGGGCAGTTAAGCCGGCCTTAGCCGGTCTTCCACTCGCCGCCCTGGAAGCCACAGCCGATCTCGAGGCCGCCCGGGTCGCCTTCGTAGTAGACGCGCTTGCCGGCGTCACCCATGTCGCACACGCCGACCTTGCCTTCGGTGGCACAGTCACCGGCGCCGTGGGCAGCGTCGCTGTTCTCGTCGGTCTTGCCGAGCTCGGCGCACTTCTCGGGGCTCGCCGGCGTGTCGCACACCTTGAAGGGGCCGGCGAACATGTTCTTCTGCACGTAGTTGCAATGGCCGGCGCCGTCCTGGGCGGAGGCGGTCAACGGGCCGATAGCCAGCAGCGCGATGGCTGCAATAAGACTCGACTTCATGATTTAAGGCTCTCCTGCCACAAGTTTGGCATCAGGTTGGCTTGCGAAAAACGAAGCGGGCCGATCATGGCACGCGGGTTCCGGGGAATCCATAGGTCCTGGCGCCGAGCCTGGGGCCCGGCGGCTGAACGGGCCGTTAAATCAGGCTATCTGGCGGCCTCCAGGTACTTCTCTGGCAGCGCGTAGGCCACGAGGTAGTCATCGATGGTCTTCGCGTTGATGAACATATGGCTGCCCGCCGCGATGACCACGTACTGGCGGCCATCGCGCTCGTAGGTCATCGGGTTCGCGTGGGCCGACGTGGGCAGCGGCGTCGACCAGAGCTCGGCGCCGGTCTCCGTGTCGAAGGCGCGCAGCCGCGCGTCGCCCGTGGAGCCGATGAACACCAGGCCGCCCGCCGTCACGATCGGTCCGCCCGTCACCGGCGCTCCCCACTTCAGCGGCGGAATGGGCACCGGCGCGAGCTTGTCGATAGTGCCCAGTGGCACGCTCCACCGGATCTCACCGGCCGCCAGGTCGACGCCGACGAGGGACGACCAGGGCGGGCGCGTGCAGGGCATCATCGTCGGGCCGAGCAGGATGCGCTGCTCGATCGCCCAGGGTGTGCCCTCGATGATGCCCGCCGGCCCCATCGGCGCGCCGCGGGTGGGATCGAAGGAGGTGGCCTTCGGCACCTTCGCGCGGGGCACCAGCTTCAGGTACAGGCCGATCTGCGAAAGGTTAGTGACCAGCAGGCTCCGTTCGGGGTCCCAGGCCCCGCTGCCCCAGTTCATGCCGCCAGCCGAGCCGGGAAACATGATCCACCCCTTGTCGCTGGGCGGCGTGAAGATGTCGCCGTGCCGGGCGCCGGCGATCAGGTCGCGGCAGCGGTTCTGGTCCCAGAACGTCAGGCCCCAGGCGTCGTCCGGCGTCAGCCGCGTCTTCATCAGCGGTGGCGGTTTGACCGGGAAGGGCTGGGTCTTCGACAGGACGTCGCCGGCGACGCCGTCGGTCGGCACGGGCCGCTCCTCGACAGGGAACAGTGGCCTGCCCGTGTCCCGGTCGAGCACGAAGACCAGCGACTGCTTCGTGAGGATCACGACGGCCGGCACGTTGCGGCCGTCCTTCGGCACGTCCACCAGCAGCGGCTGCGACGGCGTATCCCAGTCCCAGACGTCGTGGTGAACCGTCTGGAAGCTCCACACCACCTCGCCCGTGCTGCCGCGGAGGGCCACCACGGAGTTGGCGTAGCGGTTGTCGCCCGGCCGCGTGCCACCGAACCAGTTCGGCGAGGCGCTCGACGTGGGCATGAAGACGAGGTCGCGCTTCTCGTCGACGGAGAGCAGGCTCCAGGCGTTGGCGCCGCCCGTCGATGCCATGCTCTCGGGCGTCCAGCCGGCGGCCTGGGGCGCGTCCTTGCTGCGCGGTATCGGGTCGAAGCTCCAGCGGAACTCGCCCGTGCGCGCATCGAAGGCGCGCAGGGCGCCGCTCGGGGCGCTGGCGTACTGGTTCTTCATGTTGTTGATGTGGCCAATCACCAGCACGCCGTTCACGACCACCGGCGGCGCCGAGAACTGCACGCCCCACGGGTCGTCGGGCGCCGGCTTCGTGGCGGCGAACAGCGGATTCACGTCCACCTGGCCATTGGTGCCGAAACCGGGGCAGGGCTGCCCGGTGGCCGCATCGACCGCGAGCAGGCGCCGGTCGTTGGTGCCGGCGAGGATCCGGTGCGCGCACTGCTGGCCCGCCGGCGCGGCCGCGTCGTGCCAGTAGGTCACGCCCAGGCACTTGAGCCGCTTCGGCGACTGTGACACCTGGATCTGCGGATCGAAGCTCCAGCGTTCCTTGCCGGTGGCGGGGTCGAGCGCCACCAGCCGGTTGATCGGCGTGCACAGCACGAGGCTGCCGCCGGCCGCGTCCGGCAGGAGGATCGGAGTGGCGTGGAAGCCAGAGAAGGGGCGGCGCTCGGGAAACTTCTCGAAGTCGCCGTGCCGCCACGTCCAGGCCCGCTCCAGGCGCCAGACATTCTTCCGGTCGATCTGCGCGAGGGGCGAGTAACGGGAGCCGCCCTGATCGCCGCCGACGTGCTCCCAGCCGGAGGCCTCGCCGGCCGGCTGCGTGGCCTGCGCGCCGGCCTCCGTCAGGCCGCACGTCGCCAGCAACAGGACAACAGGCAGTCTCATCAGACGGGGCGCCAGTGATCGTGGAACGACACCCGGTGCATCAGCCGGTGGCTCTGGCCGAAGTCGAAGATGCCCCGGTGAATCGTGGAGTAGTTGTCCCACAGCGCCAGCGACCCGGGCTCCCAGTGCCAGCGGCACTGGAATTCGGGGCGGGTCTGGTGCGCGAAGAGGAAGTCCAGCACTGTACGGCTCTCCCGGTCGCTCATGCCGGTGATCTCCCGGGTCATCAGCTCCGCGACGAACAGGAACCGCCTGCCGCTTCCGGGGTGGGTGCACACCACCGGATGCTCCGTGGGCGGCAGGAAGCAGCGCATCTTCGCCAGTGCCTCGCCACCCATCGAATCGAAGATCCGGTGGAAGTTCCTCGCCACGTTGTCGTGGATTGCCGTGAGGGGATCGAGGAACTGCCGCCAGGCGGGAGAGAGATCATCGTAGGCCGCACACATGTCGGCCCAGACCGTGTCCCCCGCGCCGTCCGGTACGTCGATCGCGTACAGCAGCGATCCCCGGGTCGGGTTGGTGCGGAAGGAGCTGTCCGAGTGCCAGTTGATGTCGTTGACCGGTCCCCGGTACATGGCCGGGTATTCCTGCACCCAGACGCCCGGGTGTCCCTCCAGGCTGCCGACATAGCCCTGTTCCTGGATGTCGCCAAAGCGCCTGCCGAGTGCCAGTTGCTGCTCCGGCGTCAGCGCCTGGTCCCTGAAGAAGAGGACCTGGTAGCGGACCCAGGCGGACCGCAGGTCGCGCAACAGCGTTTCGTCATCCAGTGCGTCCGCCACCTGCACGCCGGTGACCAGCGCCCCGAAGGAGCCCGTCATGGGTCGCGCAGTGAAGCTGCCGTAGCGCGTGCCGGCGATCGGGGTCTTCTCAGCCAGTGCAATAGCCATCATGCAGAGCCTCAGTTGAGCGGAACCGAGAGTTCCTTGCGGGTTTCCTCGAGCAGCAGCTTCGCGTCCGGCGCCAGCGCCTCGTCACTCCGGTAGACCAGCGCCACGGTGCTGAACCACTCGACCTTGGGCACGTGGAGCTCGGCGAGCTGCCCTGCCTCGATGGCGTCCTTGATGGTGCCGATCATCGGCAGGACCGCGACCATGTTGCAGTTGGCCAGCATGGCGCGCAGGAAGTCGTCTGTCGCTTCGCCCATCGGCTGGGGCGGGGGCGCGAGGCCCGCGTCGGCGAAGGTCTCGTCCCAGTTGTCGAGCACCACGCGCCAGGTGCTGGCGTAGGCCAGCCGGTAATCCATGACCCGCGCGAGGCTGAGGTTGCGACGGCCGGCCAGCGGGTGCTTCTGCCCGACGACCAGGCCGTAGCGGAGGCGGAACAGCGGTTCGTGCACGATGCGCCGGTTGCTGGCCGGGCTGCCGGACTCGGACACCATGAAGTCCAGCTCGCCATCGTTCAGGCGACCGACCAGGTAGGCGTAGGAGCCGAGCGCGGTCTGCACGCGAAGGCCGGGGTACCGGTCGCAGAAGCGGCCGATCAGTTCCCCCATGGCCGAGGGAATGCCGTAGGGAAGCAGACCTACGTTGACTCGCCCGTTGCCGATGCCGCGGATCCGGTTGAGCTGGTCCACCGCCGATTCGACATTGGCCTGGATCTCCTGGGCGCTCGCGTACAGGCAGTTGCCGAAGGACGTGGGCAGGATGCCGCCGGGCTTGCGTTCGAGCAACGTGACCGCGAGTTCGGTCTCGAGTTTCTTGATCGACAGGCTGAGCGCGGGTGGCGAGATGTTCAACGCATCGGCCGCCTTGTGAAAGCTGCCCTGGTCCACCACGGCGCAGAAATACCTGAGTTGGCGGAGATCCATGCCTTAAGCCTAGCAAAACGATTCCCGGTTACCAGTAAAATCCGCAAAACGACCCGTTAGGTCCCGGGCCCGCCCGGCACCTGTGGGATGATGCTTTCGTCCAGCGCCTCAACAGAATCAGGAAACCCGATGGCCACTGACGTCCCCAGAAACAGCGAAGTCGCAATTGCCGTGTTCGTCGACTTCGAGAACCTCGCGCTCGGCGTCCAGGACCGGAAGGGCGAACGGTTCGACATCGAGCTGGTCCTGAAGCGCCTTCTGGAGAAGGGCCGCATCGTCGCCAAGCGCGCCTACTGCGACTGGACGCGCTACCGGAACTTCATGCAGGAGTTCCACATGCAGGGCTTCGAGATGGTCGACATCCCCCAGACCAAGGTGAGCGGCAAGAACAGCGCCGACATACGCATGGTCGTGGATGCCCTCGACATGTGCTACTCGAAGGCCCACATCGACACCTTCGTGCTGCTGACGGGCGACAGCGACTTCTCGCCGCTGGCCTCCAAGCTCAAGGAGAACGACAAGCGGGTGATCGGCTGTGGCGTGCGCAATTCCACGTCCGACCTGCTGGCCTCCAACTGCGACGAGTTCATCTTCTACGACGACCTCATTGCCGTGTCCAAGCGGCCGCGCACCCGCGCCAAGCCGTCGAAGAACACGGAGCAGGCGGACGCGCTGGACAAGGTCGCGGCGACCGTCGAGTCGCTGTCCCAGGAATACGATCCGCTCTGGGGGTCGCTGGTGAAGCAGACGGTCCGCCGTGTCTATCCGGGCTTCAATGAGACGGTCTACGGCTACCGCAGCTTTTCGGAACTGCTCGAGGATGCCGCCAAGCAGGGCATGCTGGAGCTGGAGTTCGACCAGCAGCGCGGCAACTACAAGGTGCGGTCCAAGCCGCGGTGAAGTAGGAGCGCCTTTAGGCGCGACCCCGAGCCCCTCCGTCGAGAGACTCGCGGACTCGATTCTCGACGGAGGGGCTCGGGGTCGCGCCTAAAGGCGCTCCTACTTCAAGGCCGGCGCGGCCTTCGGAGCCTTTGCAGGTGCCGGCGTCCGCGCCAGCACATACATCGGCCGCGTTCCCGGGGCCTCGTAGTACCCCATCATCTGCGGCGCCAGCGCGGCCAGTGTGGCCTGCCGGTTGCCGGGCGCAGGGTGCGTGCTGAGGAACTGGGGTGGTCCGCTGCCGCCGGCCTTTTCCATCTTCTGCCACAGCGTGGCGGCTGACCGCGGGTCGTAGCCCGCCTTGGCGGCGAGCTCGATGCCGATGCGGTCGGCCTCGGTTTCCGAGGAGCGGCTGTTGGGCAGCGTGATGGCGACCAGTGCCGCGCCCTGGGCGGCGGCCATCCCAGCCGCGGAATCCAGGGCAATGCCCGCCGCCAGCGCGCCGAACTGGCTCGCCATGGCCACCGACATGCGTTCCTGCGTGTGATTGGCCAGCGCATGGCTGATCTCGTGCCCCATTACCTGGGCCAGTTCGTCGTCGGTCGGATCCACCTTCTGGATCAGGCCGGTGTAGATGGCCATGCGTCCGCCTGCCATGCACCAGGCATTGACCATCTTCGGGTCGTCGACGACCTGGACGCTCCATTCCCAGGACTTCGTGTCCGGTCGCATGAGGATCGCCTGGGAGATGAGGCGCCCCGTGATCGTGTCCACGCGGTTGAGGATCTTCGGATCAGTGACCAGCTTGCCCTCGGCGCCGAGCTTGCCCATGGTCTGGACGTACTGCTGCTTGGATGCGGAGATTGCCGTCTTCTCGGAGACCAGCATGAGCTGCTTGCGGCCGGTAGGGCTGGTGGCGCAGGCGCTGGCCAGCGTCAGGACGAGAAGGGCAAAGGCGATCCGCCTGGCTGCTGATTGCATGGGCTGTACTCCGTTCGGGCGCTAACGGAACCAGGGACTGTCCGGGTACCGGGCGTGGTAGCGACGGTCGAGCCCGAACCACTGCCCGGTCGGGAAGATGATCATCAGCGCGGCGATTCCCCAGAGTGGCAGCAGGGAGGCGTCGTAGTAACCGCCGATGCCGATCATGGTCATGAGCCAGAAGGCCGCCACGCCGCCAAACCGCGTCGCCAGGCCGAGCGTGAAGGTGACCGTCACCGTGAGCGTCGTGGCGACGAAGACCCACGATACAGGCAGGTGGAACGGAATGGCGAACTTGCTCAGAAACTGTGCCCCGAACGACGCCGGGTCGAGTTCGGCCAGGCGGCCCTCGAAAACCTGCTTGCCGTAGTCCGACCACAGCCAGCCCTTGGTGATCTTGTTCAGGCTGGAGCTGAAGAAGAACAGCGCCATGGCGTAACGCAGCAGAAGCACCACCGAGATGCCCAGCGCCCGGAACGGGGCTGCGCGGAACTCGGAGAAGGTCAGCGGGCGGACATCGGCGACCGCGTTCATTGGGCGTCTCCAGTGGGAATGTCGGCAAACAGCTTGAGCACTTCGCGGCCCTCGGCGGGCTTCAGCATCCGGCAGGTGCCGCGGAGGTTGTCGTCGGTGCCGTGCCACTCGCCAGTCAGCTGGTCGATCCAGCCCGATGGCAGGTGGATGCGGTGTGCCACGAGGTCGGTCCGGGCCTCCGCGTTCTTCGTGATGGTGCGGTTGAACGCGTCCGACTCGCCTGGCCGCTGGGCGTAGACAGTCAGGGGGCGCACGTCCTCGGTGCGGGTGTGGAAGAGCTGGATCAGGAACTCCCAGACCGTCGCGAGCTGCGCCAGCATGCTCTTCGGCTCCAGCCGGTAGAGGTCGAAAGTGGGGTCATACACGGCCGCATTCGCGGAACCACCGTCGCAGCGGATGAAGTCCTCGCAGGTCGTGCACTTGGCATTGACCGGGATCAGCAGGTCCAGCTTCGGCGGCGGGGACCCGCAGCCCGCCAGCATTCCCAGGAGGACGACCAGCAGGATTCGGCGCATGGCTACTCCACTATTACTTGCTGCAGGGTGCCCGTGGCCGACTGGTACAGCAGCGGCGCCACGAGGATCTTCGGATAGCGGCTCTGGAGCCGCGCGGCCTCGGCCGCCACGAACTCCACCGGGTTGTCGACCTCGAAGAGATCGCTCCAGTGGTCGAAGTGCTGCTCGGCCGCCGGCCGCTCCCAGCCGGCCGCCTCGATCATCTGGACCACGAACTGCTCCCGGTGGTTGCGCAGTTCCACGAGCCGGCAGTCGTCGTGACCGACGATGGCAATGGCGGTGACGCCCGCCACCCCGATCGCCCAGGACACCTTGAAGGGATCCCGCTTGAGGCTGGCCGCCGCGGTGTGCAGCGAAATCGCGAAGCCGTCCGGAACGCGGAGGGCGGCGCCCATCTCGAGGCAGGTGGCTATCAGGAGCACCGGGCGCGGGTACTTGGCAGCGGCGGCGGCCGCGCCCGGCGTGAGATTCTGGAAGCGCAGCAGGTCGGCGACCGGCGTCCCGCGCCAGGCGGGGAGGATGTCTGCCTCGTTGCGGACGGGAGCCAGGTTGGCATTGAGCGCTGCGGTCATGGTGCGGTGGGTCTTGCTGGCCTGGCTGGATGCGGCTGCTTATTTGGCCGGGATTCCCCGTCCGGCGCAAGCGCTTCAAAGGTATCCGCCGCCAGCCCGACGCCGGCCTCGGCAAAGTAGTTGTAGGTGACGTCCGCCCCGGCCGCGAGGATAGGGTCGCGTTCCTCGGGCCACACGTAGGTGGCGCTGATCAGTCCCTTGAAGCCCCGCCGCCGCAACTGCTCGCTGGCGAGGACCTTCGCTTCGGTGTCGGGCAGCGCGAGCATGATGACGCGCACGTGGTCCAGGTTGAGCCGGTGCCAGAGCAGCGGGTCTTCCGCGTCGGCGTAGACGACGCGGCGGCCCTCGCTGAGGTGCCGCTCGACCTTGCCCAGGTCGCTGTCCAGGCCGACCACCTTCCGCCCGAGTTCCCGGGCGTGGTTGTAGGCGCCTGTACCGACGCGCCCCATGCCGGCTACCACGACCTCGGCCCGGCCCAGCGATATCGGTTCGTCGTCGGGGTGCCGGCGATCCCGCTCGAACGCCCGCAGGAACCTCTCGAACACGGTGAAGATGTCGTGGGAGTAGCGGCTGAGGGGCGCGGCGATCGCGAACGAGACAGCCACTGCGATGGCCGTGGCAACCAGCCACTCGGCGGGCACCAGGCCGCGGTCCACCGCCGCCGCCATGACGATCAGCCCGAACTCGCTGTAGGTGGCCAGGCTGAGCCCGGTCAGGAAGCCGGTCCGCGCGGAGAGCCCGAAGGCCAGCAGCAGCAGGAAGTACAGGATCACCTTGAGCGGGAGCAGGGCGATGGGCAACGCGGCCAGTCCGAGCGTGTGCCACGTCGGCAGCCCCGTGAGGCCGATCGTGAGGAAAAACCCCACGAGGAAGAACTCCTTCAGGCTCCAGAGGGAGTCGCTGAGCTCGACGGCCTTGGCGTGGTTCGCCAGCAGCATCCCGATCAGCAGCGCGCCGAGCTCGCCCGACAGCCCGATCACTTCGAACCCGTAGCCACCGAGCCCGATGGCCAGCACGCTGCCGAGGAGCACCAGCAGCTCCCCGTGGCCGGCCAGGTCCAGAAGTTTCCGCACCAGCGGTTGCGTCAGGGGTAGGAGGAGGGCCAGCGCGGCGGTCCAGGTGAGCGCGCGGCTGTCATTGAAACCGAGCACCGCTACCGCGACCACGTCCTGCACGATGAGGATGCCAATGGCCACACGCCCGTGAAAGGCACGGATCTCCCGCCGTTCCTCCAGGATCTTGGCGGCCAGCACGGTGCTGGAGAACGACAGCGCGCTGGCGACCACCAGCACCAGGGGCAGGGACCAGCCAGAGCCGGCCCACAGGACCAGGGCCGAGACGAGCAGTGCGACCCCGAACTGAAGGAGCGTGACGCCCCAGACCTCGGCGCGGATCAGGTTCCGGATGCGGAGCTTGAGGCCCACGGAAAACAGGAGGAGCAGGACGCCCATGTGGGCGACGTCCTCGAGGAGCGGCACGCGCTCGATCCCCGCGGCATTCAGCAGGAAGCCGGCGGCCAGGAAACCAATGAGCGGCGGGAGGCCAGCCTGGCGCGCGAGGAGGCCCAGGGCGAACGCGGCGGCTATCCAGACGGCGAGCATGACGCCGCATCTTGGCGCAATATTGGCGAATGCAGAAGCCGCGAGTTCCCGCCCGTACCCTGCTGATAATCGGCCTCGTCACGGCCGGCCTTGTGGCCCTCTATGCAGCGCTGGGTTTCCTGGCGGTCCCGCGGCTCGTGACCAGCCTCGCGCAGGATACGGTGAGGGCCGACTACGGCAGGGACCTGGCCATCGGGGAGGTGCGCTTCAATCCCTTCATGCTCGCCCTGGAAGTGAAGCAGCTGGCCCTGCCCGATGCGGACGGCGGACCTCTGCTGGCCTTCGACCGGCTGCTCGTGGACCTGGACGTCAACTCGATCTGGCGGCGGGCCCTGTCCTTCCGCGCCATCAACCTGGACGGGCTGGCCGTCAACGCCGTCGTCCGCAGGGGCGGGAATCTCAACCTCGCCGACCTGGAAACCCCGCCGGACCCGGCTGCGCCGCCCGCAGCCGCCGACGAGCCGCTGCCGCGCCTGATCATCGGCGAGTTGACGGTGAACGAGGGCCGCGTGCGCTATGAGGACCGGGACCGGCCCGAACCCTTCGTGGCCGACCTCAAGCCGCTCACGTTCCGCCTCACGGACTTCAGCACCTACGTCGCGGACGGCGAGCGTTACGAACTCGATGCCAGGGTGTTCGATACGGGCCGCTTCGCCTGGCGTGGCACCCTGAAGGCCCAGCCCCTGGCCTCCGACGGCGAGTTCACCCTGAGCGACCTGCCGCTGGCGCGGCTGGCCGGATTCCTCGGCGATGCGCTCCGACTCGAGATCACCAGCGGCGCCGCCACGCTCCGCGGCCGCTACCGGTTCGTGGACAAGCCGTCGGGACCGGATCTCGTCGTGGATACCGGGGACCTGGTGATCACCAGGCTGGCGATCCGCGACCGGGGCGAATCCACGGATTACGTGGACCTGGACAGGATCACGGCCACGGGCCTCGGGCTGTCGCTCGCGGCAGAGAAAGCCGTCGTTGGCGAGATCACTTTCGACGGCGGCAGCTTCCAGACCTGGCTCACGCCCGAAGGCGAACTCAAGAGATCCGGGATCTTCGATCCGATGGTCGTTGAGTCACCGCCGGCAGGCCCTGCGCCGGCAACTGCCGCCGGAGAATCAGGGCCGGAAGCTTCCGGCCCGGCGGCCGACGCGGGCTGGCAGGTCAGCATCCCGCGCATCAATTTCAGGAACCTGGCGCTGGGCCTCGAGGACCGCGGCCTGTCGCCGGCGCCTTCGTTCGTCCTCAAGCCGCTCAACATCACGATCGAGGGCTACTCCACGGCGCCCGGCACGACGGTGAAGGCCAGCCTGGATGCCACCGTCAATGAAAAGGGCAGCCTCAAGGTGGCTGCAACCACCAATCTGGACTCACTGGCTACCCAGGCGGAGGTCGATGTCAGCGGCCTGGAGCTGGAGCTGGCCCAGCCCTACATCGCCCGGGAGACCAGCCTCACGCTAACGGCGGGCACGCTGGCGGCGAAAGGCCAGGTCACTTACGCCGACGTGCCGCCCGGCTCCGAGCTGGGCTTCAACGGGGATGCCAGTATCGACGGGCTGCGGACCGTCGATAACGTCCTCCGGGAAGACTTCGTGAACTGGGACGCGCTGCGACTGGAGGGCATCCAGTATCAATCCGCACCGGAGAGCCTGCGGATCCGTGCGGTCGATGCGCGCAGTCCCTTCGCCCGGGTCATCATCGGGCCCGACGGCACGACGAACATCAGCGCGATCCTCGCGGCGCCCGGAGCCACGGCGGCCGCGGTCCCCGGACCGACGGTCGGTCCGGCCGAGAACCGCACGGGCGAGTCGGTGGCTGTCGTCAAGGCGGTGGAGCCAGGCCCGGCGGGCGCCGAGGCCGCACCGTTCCCCATCCGCATCGGCACGATCAGGGTCAGTAACGGTGCCGCACGGTTTGCCGACTTCACGACCCGGCCCAACTTCGCCATCGGCATCGAGAAGCTGAAGGGCACGATCGCGGGCCTGTCGTCGGCCCCGTCGTCCCGCGCAAAGGTGGATCTCGACGGACAGGTGGACCGCTTCTCGCCGGTCACGATCCGCGGCGAGGTGAACCCGCTGGCGGCCGAGACCTTCCTTGACATGGCGATGACCTTCCGCAACGTGGAGCTGGCGTCATTCACTCCCTACTCGGGCCGCTTTGCCGGCTATTCGATCCGGCAGGGCAAGCTGTCGGTCGACCTCAACTACAAGGTCAACGACCGGAAGCTCGATGCGAACCACAAGTTTGTCATCAACCAGCTGGAGCTTGGCGACAAGGTGGAGAGCCCCGACGCGGTGGGCCTGCCGCTGAAGCTGGCCGTCGCACTGCTCAAGGACCGGAACGGCGTCATCGACCTGGACCTGCCGGTAACCGGTGACCTGGACGATCCCCAGTTCCGGATCGGGCCGATCGTGTGGAAGGTCCTGGTGAACCTGCTGACCAAGGCGGTGACGGCGCCCTTTGCCCTCCTTGGCAGCCTCTTTGGCGGTGGCGAGGAGATCAACCTGATCACCTTCGCCGCCGGCGATGCGGCCCTCGATGCAGCTGATCAGGAGAAGGTCGCGACCATCGTGAAGGCTCTCAACGAGCGGCCAGGACTGCAGCTCAGCGTGCCGGCGGTGTTCAACCGCGCCACCGACGAGCCCGCGCTCCGGAAGGCCGGCTTCGAGGCCCGGCTGGTCGCTGCGCGCCGCGCGCAACTGGCAGCGAAGAAGCAGCCCGTCGACGCCGTCACCTTTGCCAGCGTCAGCGCCGAGCCGGAGCCCTACCAGCGGCTGCTCACTGAAGTTTACCGGCAGGAGTTCGGCAAGGACGCGGCGCTGCCCGAGCCGCCGCCGGAGAACACCGATCCGGCGGCCCGCACAGCCCTGATCGAGGACGCCGTGCGCGAGCGGGTGACGGTTGCGGATGCCGAGTACTTCGCACTGGCGAAGGCCCGGGCCGACGGTGTGCAGGCCCGGCTGCTCACCGACACGGGCGTCGATCCGGGCCGCGTGTTCCTAACTGCGCCCGCCGAGGGCAAGGCGGATGAGGCCGGCGTGATCATGGAGCTGGCGCTGCAGTAGCGCCAGCCTGGGTCACGCGATCTTCTTCACGTAGCTGCCGCACCAGCCGGTGGCACTGACCTTCTTGCCGGGGAATAGCGAGCACGGGCCGGATTGCTCGCCCGCCACACCCGAGAACAGGTTGCAATTGCCGCACTGGCTCCCGGCGACGAAGTTCGGGAATTTGGTGGTGTTGGCACGGGCAGATTCGGTGACGTAGCCGAGCGCCGCAGCCACCGGATCAGCCTCGTCCAGCATCGGGAAGGTTGATGTATCCACGGCGGCAGGAGCCGGGGTCACGGCTGCCGGCGGCGGAGGTGCCGGCTCCGCAGCGGGTGCCGGGGCGGGGGTACTGGCCGTTTCGGCCGGCTTGCCGCCGCAGGCCGCCAGGACGGCCACAGCGGCAAAGGGCATCAGCTGAATGATTTCGCGTCTGCTTTTCATGGTGACTCCGGTGCCCGGGGGCTCGTTGGTGGGTTGGCGAACAGTGAGGCGCAGAGCTCCGGAGTATAGATGGAGCTGGTCGTTTCGTTACCGCCGTACAAGGGAAAGCATCATGAACAGCATCATCTATATCGTGGGCCTGGTCGTCGTCGTCCTGTTCGTCGCCGGGTTTCTCGGGCTGCGGTAGCGTCAGCCGTCCGGCTGGGCATCGATCCCGTTTGGCGACCACAGGAAAGTGGCGCTCCAGGTCCGCCCGGACTCGTAGAAGCCCTCGTCGTAGGCATACCGCCGGTCCGTGAGGTTGGCCCCCTCCACCAGCAGGCGCAGGCTGTCGACCAGCCGCACTTCCAGGCCCGCGTCGAGCAGGCCGAAGCCCGACGTCGTCCGCACGCCGTTCGTCTGGCTGTAGCGGCCGTCCTCGGCCTTGAAGTCCACGTTCAGCGCCACCCGTTCGCCCAGTTCCGTCCGGGTACCCACGCGGAACTTCTGCCGGGGCGTGTATACCGGCCGTACGTCCGGGTTCTCCTGGTTCTTCCTGTCCAGCCAGGTGTAGTCCAGCGAGACGTTGCCGATGTAGGGGAAGGCCCTGGCCAGGGAGACCTCGGCGCCGACGTTGCGCTGGCGGCCCACGTTCTGGTTCTGCGTGCAGGGTGGCGTGGTGCAGGCCGTGGGCGCCACCGTAACTGCTTCAATGGCATCCTCCACCTCGCTGCCGAAGAGGGCGAACCGGGTGGTGGCGCCCAGAAGCGCGCCGCTGGCCGAGAGTTCGACATGCTCGGCAGTCTCGGCCTGCAGTCCGGGGTTGGGCACGGCCCGGCCCAGCCGGTAGGAGTAACGATCCTTGATCGTGGGGAAGCGGGTCTTGTGGGCGAGGTTTGCCCCCAGAGTCCAGGCGTCGGACGCGCGCCAGTCGATTCCGCCCTGGAAGTTCAGTGCGGAATCATCCTCCAGCGGGAACGGCACGATGACGCCGCCGCCGATGTTGTTGTCGGCCTGGCGGGCGTCGATGCTGTTCCAGCCGACGCCGACAACGCCGGTCACCGCGTCGGTCAGGGCGTGCTGGTGTTCCGTCGCCAGGGACCAGGTGGTGTCTTCCATGCGCTCCCAGGGTTCGCCGACCTCGTCGGTTTCCCGGTGCACGTCCCGCTTGTAGTAGAGGATGCCGCGCGTGATGGAACCGTCGCCGGCCGGGCTCCACTCGGCCTCGGCGGTGCCGCCCCAGCTGTAGTCGTCGTACTCGCTGGTGAAGGCGAATGGCAGGTTCTGCGTCGTGTAGGTGGCGTTGTCGTAGGAGAGCAGGCTGTTCTGGAAGGTGTCGTAGAAGAGCCGGGTGCGGACCCAGACGGTGTCCGAGACCGGGACCGCACCAATCAGGTATAGGCTTTCCTTGTCGTAGAACGGCCACTGCCAGAAGCGGGTCTGTATGACGCTGCCGGGGAAGGTGCCGGCGTAGGGCGGGGTGTTCTTCTCTCCGTCGAGCCGGGACCAGGCGAGCTGCCAGTCGGCGCCGGAGTCCCCGCGCCAGCCGACCTTTAGGCTGCTGGTGGTGTCCTGGGTCGCGGAGTTCTCGCGCCGGCCGCCGTCCTCCGCCGGTCCATAGGTTTCCCCGGAGGGGAGGCGGAAGAAGTCCGCGTCGGCAGTGATCAGCATTCCCTGCACATACCAGTGCTCCCCCGCGGCGCTGGCCAGGAATCCCGCGTCCTGTCGCTGCTGGTCGAGGGAATCGTCCAGCGTCACGCTGCCGCGAGCCTCGAAGTTCACACCCGCTTCCGGGCGGCGGGTAACCACGTTAATCGCGCCACCCAGGGCGTTCGGGCCGTAGAGCACCGAGCCACCGGCCCGCGTGACCCGCAGGGATTCCACGTCCCAGACGCCGAGCCGCGCCAGGTCGATGTTGCCGTCGTAGGGCACGTAGACGGGTACGCCGTCGATGTAGAGCGGCACCTGCCGGGAGTCGAAGCCACGCACGTTCACGAGCACTTCGCTGCGGGAGCCCAGCGGCGTGACGAAGACGCCGGGGAGCACGTCGAGAGCTTTCGCGACGTTCTGGCGAGTGGCGCTTTCCAGCTGAGGACCCTCGACGACCTGGACGTCGTCGGCCTGGCCCGCGAGGCGTCGCCCAATGACCTCGACGACCGACAACTGCGCTGACGGACTCGATGGGGCGCTGGACTCGGCAGCGGCAGCATTTGGTGGCGGAGAAATGCTGGCAACGATGATCAACGCTTGCGTTATGTATATGTGGATATAACGCATGGCGACTGGGTTCCATCGGCGCATGGACATGCGCATATGTCCTTCCGGGGAGTGCTACGTGAAGATCAGTTTGAATCCGGCGATCGTCAGCACGATCGCGAGGAGGCGCTTGATTGCGAGGTGCGGCAGGCGCTGGCTGCCGAAATAAGAGCCGATGGTGCCGCCAATCACGACGGCGACCACGAGGGCCCATGCAAATGCGGGGAAGGACTTCGTGGCCGTGAAGTTGCCTGCGAGTCCCGAGGCCGAATTGAGCAGGATGAAGGGCGCCGAGACCGCTGCAGCAGATTTGGTGCGCGCCCAGTGCATGAGGATCAGTAACGGGGTCAGAAAGATGCCGCCGCCTGTGCCCGTCAGCCCCGAGAGCAGCCCAAGCAGGCTGCCCGCACCGAGGGCGACCAGCCGCGGCGGCAGGCGCGGCTCACTTTCGGCCGGAGGGCGCAGCAGGAACTGGATTGCGGACAGCAACAAGACGACGCCCACCACCAACTTGAAGATGTGTGTAGGCAGGTTCAGGTACCCGCCGACGAAGGCGAAGGGCACTGAAAGCAGCGCAAACGGCCAGAACAGTGGCCACGAAAAATGACCCGCCCGCCAGAACTGGAACGTGCCGATCGAGGCCACGAGGATGTTCAGCGCCAGGGCGATCGGCTTGATCTCTGCCGGCGCCACGCTGAGCAGGGACATTACCGCGATGTAGCCCGAAGCCCCGGCGTGGCCCACCGAGGAGTAGAGCACGGCAACGGCGAAGACGGCGGCGGTCAGGATCCAGAGCGTATCGGGGGTCATGGGGTTTCGTTATGTTCCGAAGGACATAACGCTAATCGTTGCAGCAGCCTGAGTCAACTGCCGCAAATCACCCGTTCCGCGGCCCCTTTCGTCCGGCGAGGAGCCGGGAGATCGTCCGGAACTCGGCCGAGCCCGAAACGACGCGCATGAGCTTCTCATAATCGTCCAGGACGCGGAGGCCGAGCGGCGTGATCTCGGCGCCCCCGCCGCCCTTGCCCCCGCGCCGGGCGACGACGAGGGGAGACGAGAAGAGCTCATTCATTTCCTCGACCAGCAGCCAGGCCCGGCGATACGACATGCCGAACTGCTTGCCCGCCGCATTGATCGATTTCGTGGCCTGAATGGCCTTGAGCATGGCGGCCTTGCCGGGCCCCATACCCAGCCCCTTGCCGACCATGATCCGAACCTGGCACGTCACCTGGGCAGCCATCGATGATCCTCGGAAATGTACTGCCCGGGATGCTGACGACGCCCGCCCGCCGGGGCAAGTGTGACGGCCGGCTTGGCCCAGAGGCTGCTTTCGTGTATGGTGCACGGCGTTACACAAGCTTTCGTCCGGTCAGCTCGTTCATCTGAGCCTTTCGACCTAAACTGTCCCAGGCTACTCAATATCCCGCCTCTACCGGACCAGAGGATTACCTCCCGACAGGGAATTGGCCACGGCCAATGTTGTCAGGGGGCTCTGCAGGCTGGAGAGGAAATCACTACATGACTTTTGAATCTCTCGGGTTGAAACCCGAACTGCTGCGCGCCGTTACCGAACACGGCTACACCATACCCACGCCGGTTCAGACGCGCGCGATCCCCGAAATCCTGGCCCGCCGCGACCTGCTCGCCGGCGCCCAGACGGGTACCGGCAAGACGGCGGGGTTCACCCTGCCGATTCTGCAGCTGCTGACGGCCCCGGGAATTCCACAGAGCCGCACACCCCGTGTGCTGGTGCTGGTCCCCACCCGCGAGCTCGCCGCCCAGGTGGCGGAAAGCGTGAAGACCTACGGCAAGTACGTGCCGGTCTCGGTCACGTGCGTGTTCGGCGGCGTCGGCTTCAATCCGCAGGCCGACAGCCTCCGGCGCGGCACCGACATTGTCGTGGCCACGCCCGGCCGGCTGCTCGACCACGTCCAGCAGCGCACCATCGACCTGAGCAAGATCGAGATCCTCGTCCTCGACGAGGCTGATCGCATGCTCGACATGGGCTTCATCCGCGACATCCGGCGCATCCTCAAGCTGCTGCCGTCGAAGCGGCAGAACCTGATGTTCTCGGCCACCTACTCGGACGACATCCGAGAGCTGTCAGGAAGCTTCCTGCACAACCCGGTGACCATCGAAGTGGCGCGTCGCAATGCGCCGATCGAGCTGGTCACCCAGCACGCCTTCGAGATCCGCAAGGACGACAAGCGCCGGCTCCTGTCCCACCTGATCCGGAACAGCGACTGGGGTCAGGTGCTCGTCTTCACGCGCACCAAGCACGGTGCCAACCGCCTGACCAAGCAGCTGGAGGATGACGGCATCAATGCGTCCGCCATCCACGGCAACAAGAGCCAGTCGGCGCGCACGAAGGCGCTGGCCGACTTCAAGGCAGGCAAGATCACGGCGCTGGTGGCCACGGAAGTAGCGGCTCGCGGCCTCGACATCAACCAGCTGCCCTGCGTGGTCAACTACGAGCTGCCGAACGTCCCCGAGGACTACGTGCACCGCATTGGCCGCACGGGCCGCGCCGGCTCGTCCGGCGTGGCGCTGTCACTGGTGGCGGGCGAGGAGCGCGGCCTGCTGAAGGACATCGAGCGCCTGCTCGGCCGGCCCATCCAGCGGGCCCAGCTGCCGGCCATCTCGGACCCGCCGGTTCGCCCGAACCGGCCTGCCGTGAAGGAAGAGCGCTACGTGGATCCGCGCGCCGTCGCCCAGCGCAATGGCAATGGCGGGCAGCGTGGCGAGGGTGGTCCCCGCAACGGCAATTCGAATGGCCACAATCAGCGCCGCGGTGGCGGTCGGCCGGGTGGCTATTCGTCGGGCAGGTCCTCCAGCCGCTAGTCCCTACCAGGGAATCTCCACGCCGGTGTGTTCCAGGAACGTGCCGGTCTTTGCGAGGTCGTAGTCGTCGATCACCTTGATGACGGCTGCGGCGCTCTCCTGGGGCGAGATCATCGCCGGGTTGTTCAGGCCCGGCGTGAAGTCCGTCTTCACGAACCCCGGCGAGATGATTCCCACGGTAATGCCCTTCGGCTTCAGCTCCAGGGACAGGTTGCGCGACATCATGTTCAGCGCCGCCTTGCTCGAGCGGTAGAAATAGCAGCAGCCCCAGGTCTTCGTGATCGACCCCTGCGCGCTGCTGATGTTGATGATCTTCTTCTGGCTGCTCGCCGCGACGCTCGGCAGGAAGGCCTCGGCCATCTTCATGGGACCGATGACGTTGGTGGCGTGCACCTGCTGGTAGACGGCGAAGTTCATCTGGCCGAATTTCGCGTTGTCGTGGCCACCGGAGATGCCCGCATTGTTGATCAGCACGTCGATCGGCTTGCCGTGATACTTCGCGGCCAGTGCATCGATCTGCGCGAGATCGGTCACATCCAGGGTCTCGATCACCAGGTTCGGATTCTCCGTGCGGATCGCCTGCAGGCTGCCGGCTTCGACGGGCTTGCGCGCCGTAGCGATCACCGACCAGCCTCGGGTCGCGTACTGCCGGGCCAGTTCGAGCCCGATGCCACGACTTGCGCCGGTGATGAGTACAGTCGGCTGGTCGGCCGCAAGGCTGGTGTGACTGCCCGCAAGGCCGGCTACCCCGATGACCAGCGCCAGGAGCCGGCGCGGAAACAGTCTTGTGAACAGCATGCGCTGAGCCTCGTGTCCGGATTGGTGTCACGGGAGTGTACTGCTTGACCCCGTAGCCCGAGTCCGGCACTTTCCCCACAGATCCGCTGCAGGCCCGCCTTTATCATGCTGCATCCCGCTGCTGCCCTGGTCGGCGTCATGGTCGGCGTCCTGATCGCTGGTGCGACCGGTGCGCACCATCTGCCCGAGCAGCGTGCCACGGCAGCGGCCTGCGCCGCTGCCGCCAGCCAGTTCAGTGCGGCGCTCGCCGACCCGGCCAGAGCCCGTGCTCTCCAGCCCTTCACCCCCGAACTCCGCCAGCAATGGAGCTACCGGGCCGGCGCCGCGTTCCGCCGGCAGGGGCTCCGCACCGGCGACATGAGCGACGGGCAGCGCCGCCTGATGCACGTACTCATCCGCTGCGGCCTCTCGACCCAGGGGTACCAGAAGACGGCCGGCATCATGCAGCTCGACGACGAAGTGCGCGCCCGGGCCGGCCAGATCGTGATGTTCGATGGCCAGGGGCCCGTCGAGATGGGGCAGGAATGGTTCTGGGTCACCCTCTTCGGTGATCCCGTGGTGGGCGCGTCAGAACCCTGGGGCTTCCAGCTGGAGGGCCACCATCTGGCCCTCAACTTCACCGTCGTTGGCAACCGCGTCGCCGGAACGCCCGCATTCTGGGGCGCCTGGCCGGCGACTGTTGAATCGGGACCGCGGGCGGGCTACAGCGTGCTGGCCGGCGAGGAGCGGGGCGGGTTCGACCTGCTGGTATCGCTCGACAGTGCCCAGCGCTCCCGGGCCATCGTTTCGCCGAATCTGCCGCCTGGCATTTTCACGAGCCCGGAGCGCAAGGCATCCCTGGAGAAGTTCGAGGGCGTGCCCGCCAGCGCGCTGTCCCCCGCGCAGCAGGCCCTGCTGTGGAGACTGGTGGCGGAGTACGTGGGCAATTTCGCGCCCGGGATTGCCGACGAGTGGCTGGAACGCATTGCGGACGACGGCCTCGACCGGCTGCACTTGGCCTGGATGGGGCCGGAGCAACGGGGCCAGCCGGTGTACTACCGTATCCACGGCCCGTCGGTGCTGATCGAGTTCGACCACGCCATCAACATCACATCGAAGGCGCTGGAGCCTGACCCCAACCATATCCACACCATCGTCCGCCATCCGGGCGCGGACCTCGGCGAGGACCTGCTGGCCCGGCATTACGCCCGGAGCGCCGATCACGGCGGAGCGCCGGGAGCGGCGCTGTGAGCAGCCGCTGGGTCAGGGCGCTCTGCTGCCTGTGGCTGGCTGGGTCCCGCTGCCTTGCGCAGGATGCGCCGCCGGCCGATGCGGCCGAGCGGTTCGCCTGCGACGCACTCAAGGCCATCGACCTGAGCGAGGCCATCGGCGCCGGCGCAAGGGTGCTGGAGGCCGGTATCCTGCCGGCCGCGAGTGACCAGCCGGCGCTCTGCCGCGTCAACGGCACGATCGAGCCCGAGGTGGGCTTCGAGGTCCGGATGCCCGTCAACGACTGGAACGGCAAGCTGCTGGTGACGGGCTGTTCGAACCTCTGCGGCATCCTGCAGATCCAGGGCATGGAGGACGCCCTCGCCCGGGGCTACGCCGCCGCCACCACCGACATGGGTCACCGCACCGGCGATCCGTCCGACGCCCGGTGGGCCTGGAACAACCCGGTGCTGGAAACCGACTTTGGTCACCGCGCGACCCACGTCACCACCCTGGCGGCGAAAGAGCTCGCCGCGAACTACTACGGCGACCGGCCGAGCTATTCGTACTTCAGGGGCTGCTCGACGGGCGGACGCCAGGGGCTCGTCGCCGCCGAGCGCTATCCGGAGGATTTCGACGGCATCATCGCCGGCGCTCCGTTCAACCAGTCCCTGTCAGTTCCGCACATGGCCTGGGTGCTGGCCTCGAACGCCGGGCCCGGTGGCGAGCCATTGCTGAAGCGCGCCGAGTTCGCGCTGCTCGGCAAGGCCGCCATCCGCGCCTGCGATCCGGCGGATGGAATTGTGGATGGGGTCATTGGCAATCCGGAGGCCTGCGATTTCCGGCCGGACTCGCTGGCCTGTCCCGCACCGGCGGCTCCGGGCTCAGCGGCGCGGGATTGCCTGTCACCCGCCCAGGTGGAGGCGGCCAACCGCATCTACCGGGGGCCGCGCACCGGCAAGGGCAAGGCCTGGTCCTCCGGCGGCTCACCCCTCGGCAGCGAGTTCACCTGGGAAAAGGCGCTGCTGGCGCCGCCGGGCAAGAAGCCGTTCTTCCAGTTCATCGTTGAGAACTGGTCCCAGTACCTGGCCTGGGTGCCGGACCCGCCCGTGGCCTCTTCATCCCTGCCCGCGGTGAACTTCGATGCCGGTCCGTCGCAGTTCGCGGCGACGGCAGGCGTCGCCGGCTACCGGCCGGACCTGGAACGCTTCCGGTCCCACGGGGGACGGCTGCTCCTCTATCACGGCTGGGTGGACGAGAGCCTGATGCCGGCCCACACCCTGGATTACTGGCGCGATGCACGGCGCCGGTTCGCGGCCGGCGGCCAGGCGGGCGGGACTGCCGGTGAGGAGCAGCTTGCCGAATTCGCCCGGCTCTTCATGGTGCCGGGCATGCTCCACTGCGGCGGCGGCCCCGGCGCCGCGGACATCGACTACCTCAGTGCCCTGGAGCGCTGGGTGGAGGCGGATGAAGCGCCCGCCAGACTGCTGGCCCACAAGGTCAGGAACGCGGTGCCAACCTTCGTCCGCCAGCCCCGCTTTCCCCTGCCGCCCAATACCGTGGAATACACGCGGCCGATCTTTCCCTGGCCAAACGACAGTCCGGGTGGCGGCCAGCCAGGCCCCGCGGGCGGGGAGGGGGACGCGAATTCGTCTAGACTTCCGCTCCTCCCTCATTGATCCGGGTCTGCTGCGATGAAAACCCTCGTTTGCCGGCTTGCCGTCGCCGTCCTGTGCCTGATTTCCCTGGCTGCGCCCGCCACCGCAGCCAGTGTCCGCGATCCGGCGAGCCCCACCATCCTTCTCACGGGCTCCAACCGGGGCGTCGGCCTCGCACTGGCGACGGAGTACGCAGCCCAGGGCTGGAACGTCATCGCCACCTGCCGCACCCCGAAGAAGGCCACCGAGCTCAAGGCGCTGGCCGCCGCCAATCCGAAGGTCATCATCGAGCAGCTCGACGTGACGGACGTCCGGCAGATCGAGAAGCTCGCGGCGAAGTACAAGGGAGTGCCCATCGACGTGCTCTTCAACAATGCCGGCTGGCTGGGGACCCCCATCGAGGGCCAGCAGTTCGGCAACTTCGACCAGAAGCTCTTCGACGAGGTCATGAACACCAACGTCTACGGCCCGCTCAAGCTGTCGGAAGCCTTCGTGGCCAACGTCGAGGCCAGCAAGCAGAAGAAGATCATCGGCATGACCAGCGGCCTCGGCTCACTCACTCTGATGGGGCGGATGTCGCGCTTCTACTACTACCAGATGAGCAAGGCGGCCATGAACATGGGCATGCGTGCGATGCGCAACGACCTCGTGGGCCGCGGGATCATCGTGGCCCTGCTGGCACCCGGCATGGTGGAGACCGACATGCTCGAGGACTCGGGATACTCCGGCAAGGCGCTGAAGCCGGCCGAGAGCGCGGCGGGGCTGTACAAGCTCGTCGCTGAACTCACGCCCCAGGACAAGGGCGTGCCTTTGAACGTCGACGGCAAGCCGATTCCCTGGTAACGCCACCAGGCCAGCGCATGAGTCCCTCCCTGCCGCCACCCGCCCTGCTGGCGGCCCTTGCGACGCTGCCGGCGGGGCCGGTCGCGGCCATGGCCCGCATCCGCGCGCGCGTCGATGGGGAACCGGTGCTCTGGTGGTGGCAGGGCGACGTGTTTGGCAAGCGCCCCGGGGAGATCGCCAGGCGCCTGCTCCGGATCACGGGCATCGGGTTCAACCGGATCCGCCGGCTGCCCGACGGTCTCTGGGAATCGGGGATGAGCGAGGCCGGTTACTACATCGATGCGGAATCCGGTGCCGTGCTCGATGCCTGGGTGAATCCCTACACCGGCCGGTCCGTCCGGCCGCAGCACAACCGGCTTCGTCTGCGCTACGTCATCGAGGACGGTGGTCTCATCCGCCCCTCGTTTCAGGGCGTGCCCTTCGAGGGCCAGGTGGCCGCACCGATGACGGTCGGTGACACCGTCTGGAGCAGTGAGCGCCTGGCAGCGCAGTTTCCCGCGCCCGCCGGCGCGCCGCCGCCCGGCAGCCCCAAGGGCCTGTCCGGTGCCCCCATGGAAATGACGCACTTCTGCGCGTCGCTGCCCGACGTGCTTGATCCCGACCTGGACGTGGTGCCGGCGACGATGAGCCACACTACCCTGTGGAGCTTCTATCCCTGGATGGACATGCCGCCCGACTCGGGCTACGTGCTGTCGGAGATCATCGGCCGGAAGATCGCGGGCCCCGCAGACATTCCGGCGGTGCTTCGCGCACGGATCGAGCGGGATCACCCCGGGTTCCTCGAGAAGCCTGACGTCTAGGGCTGGCATGGGAATATCCAGGCGGCAATGGCTGGCAGGCACGGCCGCACTCGCTGGCGGCGGCCTCGTGCTCGGCTGGCTGCGCCCCGATCCGGCGGACGCACCGCTGGCAGCCGGCGCCCCTGGCCTGAATCCCAACGCCTGGCTGCAGGTCCGGCCTGACGGCGCCATCATCCTGCAGGTCGACAAGATCGAGATGGGGCAGGGCGTGACCACCGGTTACGTGACCCTGCTGGCCGAGGAACTGGATGTCGCGCCGGAACAGATCACGACGCAGATCGCGCCGGTGCACGCGCTGTTCCAGGATCCCGCCCAGCTCACCGGCGAAAGCCGGAGCATGGCGGCGCGCTGGCTGCCGATTCGCGAGACGGGCGCCCGCGCCCGGCAGATGCTGCTCGCCGCCGCCGCGCGCCGCTGGCAGGTGGACGTCGCCGCGCTGACGACCAATGGCCGTGGCGCGGTTGCGGGCCCGGGTAACGAGACTCTCACCTACGGTGAACTTGCCAGTGACGCAGCAGCGCTGCCTGTGCCCGCGGACGTCGCGCTTCGGACTCCGGACGAATACCGCTGGATTGGCACCAGCGTGCAGCGGCGCGATGTGCCGGCCAAGGTGGCGGGGACGGCCGCTTTCGGCATCGACACCCGCCTTCCCGGACTGAAGGCGGCGGTGATCCGCCGGCCGCCCCGCCTGAGGGCCGCGTTGATCAGTCACGACGCCGCCATCGCGCGATCCATGCCAGGCGTCGTTGCGGTCCTGCCCATGCACTCCGGCATCGCCGTCGTGGCCGACAACTTCTGGCAGGCGCGCCAGGCTGCCTCTGCGATCAACGCGCAGTGGGAGCCCGGGCCGCTTGCCGGCGTCAGCAGCGAGTCGATCCGGGCCGGGCAGGGACGGCAGCTTGACAGTCAGTCCGGCCATCGCGTTCGCGATGCCGGCGCCACCGATGAAGCCTTCGGCAAGGCCGCCCGGCTGCTGGAGGCGGAGTACTGGCTGCCCTATCTCGCCCACGCACCGCTGGAGCCGATGAATGCCACGCTGTGGTTTCGCGACGGTGGCTGCGAGGCCTGGATCCCGACGCAGGCGCCCGACATCGCACGCCAGGCGATCTGCGAAGTGGCGGATCTGCCGCGCGAGGCGGTCACCGTGCACGCGACGTTCGTCGGTGGCGGCTTTGGCCGGCGAGCCATCGTGGACTACGTCACCGAGGCGGCGGAGATTGCCCGTCGCGTGCCCGGGCCCGTGCAGCTGGTCTGGACCCGGGAAGATGATCTCCAGCACGGCTACTTCCGCGAGGCGACACTCCATCGCCTGCGCGCCGCGCTGGATGGCGGCGGGCAGCCAGTTGCCTGGCAGCATCGGCTGATTGCCGCCAGCATGAACGGCCTGGTCTTTCCCCTCACCACATCGCTCCTGATGCCCGAGTGGCTGCCGAAGCCCGTGGTGAACGGCTTCACTGACGCCTCCGTGGCGCTCTTCGACCGGCTGATGGGGTCCTTCGCCGCGCGGGAGGGCTCCATCAGCATGCCGTATGAGGTGCCAAACGTCCGGGTGGAGCTCGCCGAATGGAATCCCGGCGTGCCGATCTCCATCTGGCGCTCCGTGGGCCACTCCTACACCTGCTTCGTCATCGAGAGCTTCGTGGACGAGCTTGCAGCGGCGGCCGGGCAGGATCCCGCGGCGTTTCGCCAGCGCTACCTGAAGGAATCGCCCCGCCATCTCGCCGTGCTGGCACTGGCGCTGGAGAAGAGCGGGTGGGGCACCCGGATCGCACCGGGGCGCCGCCGGGGCCTCGCGATCCAGGCCGCGTTCGGCAGCGTGGTCGCCCAGGTCGCCGAAGTGTCTGTCACCAGGGACAACGCCATCCGCGTGCACCGGGTGACCTGCGCCGTGGACTGTGGCACCGCCATCAACCCGGATATCGTGCGCCAGCAGATGGAAGGCGGGATCCTGTTCGGCCTGTCCGCGGCGCTGTACGGGGAGATCACGCTGGAGGACGGGGCCGTCCGGGAGAGCAACTTCCACGACTACCGGCAGCTGCGCCTCGCCGATGCCCCCGCGATCGACGTGCACATCGTGCCGGGCACCGGTCCGCCGACCGGCGTCGGGGAGCCCGGCGTCCCGCCGATCGCCCCGGCCGTCGCCAACGCCGTATTCGCCGTCACCGGCCAGCGCCTGCGCACCCTCCCGCTGCGACTGGCGTAGGAGCGGCTTCAGCCGCGACCCGTTTCCGAGGGACCCCAGCTCCCGATGCGCCGGAAGATCGACCCGATCCAGCGCCAGAGTTTCGGCAGCAGCCACAGCGCCACCAGGATGGCGACCTGCAACGCGATCAGCAGCAGCACGGGCGCGGCGACCGCCAGCCACACGATGGCTGGCGCCGCGAAGTCCTCGAACAGGGACGCTGTCCAGTTCGAAAACGGCTCGGGTGAGTGGTTGATGGCGACGCGGCTGCCCGCCTTGGTGAAATGGCTTCCCGCCGTGATTGTCCCGCCCACCAGGCCGGCGGCGATCATCAACGGCAGGCTGTCGTCGCCGAGGCCGCCCACCGAGCCGGCAGCGAGCAGTGCTCCGGCGGGGATGCGGATGAACGTGTGGACGGCGTCCCAGAGACTGTCGAATCCGGGAATCTTGTCGGCGAAGAACTCGGCGACCGCCAGGGTGCCGCTGGTGCCGAGCACGATGGGGTTCGCCAGAACCTCCAGGTGCGTGGGCAGGACGATCCACCCGAAGTAGCCGGCGATGCCCACGAGGAACATGACCACGTAGAGCCGGAGCCCGCTGGCCCATGCCAGGCCCGCCGCGAGGGCAATGCTCTGGACATCCACGCTACGCTCTCACCTCAATAGCTCCGGACCAGCAGGGCGATGGCGCTCACGGCGGACAGCAGCAGGACCGCAAGCCGCGAGTAGCCGCGGTCCAGCACGCGGGCCAGGGGCACGGCAATCAGGTAACCCAGTACATAGCCCGGCACCAGCAGCAGCGCAAGCCCGGCTTCGGTTCGCCCGAACTTCCCGAACAGCGCCAGGAACACCAGGATGATCACCGACGACGCCGCGTAGACGAAGCCCAGCGTGGGACGCAGCTCCGGACCTTCCCGGTGCTGGTAGAGGAGCGCGATGGGCGGCGCCCCGACGCCGCTCGACGCGCCCATCAGCCCGGCAATCGCCCCGACCGAGACGAGGCTGCGACGGTTGAAGGGGATGCGCACACCGACGGAGGTGACGGCGACGGTGGCCAGGATCACCAGCGCGAAGGCGATGCCAACGCGGTCGGCCGGCATCGCGGCAAGGCCGAGCGCCCCGACGGCGCAGCCGGCCACAAGGCCGGAGAGCAGCGGCTTCAGGTCGTCGTAGGCGATGTGCCGCCGGCCGGCAAAGGCCATTGGCAGCGACAGCGCCATGCTGGCCATCACGGCCGGTCCCGGCACGAGGGCAAGGTCGATCAGCGCAAGGAGTGGCACGATCAGAATTCCGGTGCCCATGCCCGTGGCGGCCTGCAGCACCGCACCGACGGCGATCACGCCCGTGGTCACTGCGAAATCGACGAGACCCAAGGACACCGGCAGCGCCCTCAGCGCAGCCAGTTCACGAAGCCGGTGATCACCAGCGCGTTGATGAAGTCGATGAAGAACGCACCGACCAGGGGTACGACGAGGAAGGCCCGTGGCGCCGGGCCGAAGCGGCCGGCCAGGGTCCGCATGTTGGCGACGGCGTTCGCCGTCGTGCCCATCGCAAAGCCAATGAAGCCGCCGGCCATGACGGCGGAGTCGTAGTCCCTGCCCATGAGCCGCCAGGAAACGAACACCGCGAGTGACACCAGCAGCGCCAGCTGGGCCACGAGGATTATGAACAGCGGCAGCGCCTGGCCGGCGAGCTGCCAGAGCCTGAGGTCCATGAGCGCCACGACCAGGAAGATGTTCAGGGCGATGCCGCCGATGAACTCCATGGAGTCCTCGTCGATTCGCAGCCAGCCCGTGGCATCGTCCAGGTTGCGCAGTGCGCAGGCGACGACCATGGCGCCGATGTAGGCGGGGAGGGTGAACCCCGTCGCCTGGATGTACCGGCTGAGCACGCTGCCCACGCCCATCGCCAGGGCGAGCACGGCCAGGTTCCGGATGATGGCCGTGTCCTCCCGTTCGACGTGCACGACGATCTCGCGCGGCCCTTCGCCGGGCACGTCGCCGGCTGAGGGCGTCCCTGGTTTGCCCGCGGACACCAGTTTGTGCCGGTGGATCAGCCAGGTGCCCACCGGCCCGCCGGCGAGCCCGCCGCACACGATGCCGAACACGGCCGAGGTGACCGCGAGGACCTCCGCGCCGGGCAAGCCCGCCTTCGTGAACTCCGGGGCGAAGGCCAGGCCGGTGGCGGGCCCGCCCATCAGCGTCACCGAGCCGGCCATCACGCCCATCAGCGGGTTCTCGCCGAGCCCCGAGGCCACGGCCATGCCCAGCAGGTTCTGTCCGAGGCACACCACCGACGCGAAGACCAGGAAGATGAGGACGGCGATGCCGCCCGACCGGAGCAGCGCGACGCTGGCGCCCATGCCGATGGTGGTGAAGAAGGCCACGTTCAGGAGGGGCTGTCCCGCGGTCTCCAGCTGTAGGTTCACGAAGCGGTCCCGGCACACGAAGACCAGTGCCGCAAAAACGAGGCCCCCGACGACTGCGGAGGGGATGTTGAGCCGGTTCAGCAGCGCGACCCGCTGGCGGAGGAGAACGCCGCCGTAGTAGACGACGGCGGCCAGCGTCAGCGTCTGGAGGAGGTCGAGGGTCAGGACGGGGACTGGCATAGTCGCTGGCTGTCAGCCCCGCACCAGGATGAGCCGCGATGTGGTTCCCGGACTCGTATTGCAGGTACGGATTGCGATGCCTGCCGGCACGAGTACCGTGTCGCCTGCACTGGCAGTCACCGAGCGCGGGGACTCCTCATTCCACGCGACCGCCACCTGGCCTTCCACCACGTAGAGGAGCAGGGGCGCCAGGTCGCACGCCGGCTCGGCCCGCTCTCTGCCCGCGAGGATGGAGATCGTCTCGCTTCGACCGCTGGCGACCCCCGTCGGGAGATGGGTCATTTCCGCCAGGCTGGCCGCAGCCAGTTGCTGGGCCCCGCCCGGAGCCAGCAGGCCTCCGTGAAGGACCGTTACATCTTCAATGTGTCTGGCCGAAGGGTTGCCCACGGCCGCGAGTATCGCACGGCATGATCAGAAGCCCACCTGCGCGCGCACCTGCCAGATGCTCGGCGACTCGTCCACGCCGTCCCGGTTGGGGCTGGCGTCAACGTCGATGTAGTTGAGCATCAGGCGGCAGTTCCGGTTCAGGTACCAGTTCACTCCCAGGGCGAGATTGCTCTCCTCGCCGCCGGTCACGTCGCCATCGGTAAGGTCAAGTGAGCCATAGCGGGCAGCCACCTCGACCGCGCCCCACTGTCCCCGGGGCGCAATGTCGCCAAAGCTGCCGGTGTGCTCCCTGTACCGGCGGCGCTCGCCGGTCACGACGTAACTTGCGGATACATACCAGCCGCCAAGTGTGGCGTCGCTGCCAACATCGCGCGATACGTCAGTGCTGATGTACTCGGCCTGCAGAAGGGCGGGTCCGAATCCCGCGGCGGCTTCCGCGCCAAGCGCGAGCAGGGAGCCCACGTCATCGACCGAGCGGGTGTCGATGAGCCGGACTTCAGTGGCATCGGACTCGGGGCGCGCGCGGAAGCGGCCCGCCTCGCCGGAGCCCGCGTCGCGGTACTCTGCCGAGAACCCGAGATGCACCACCCGCTTGTTTGCCCGGAGCGGCGCCCAGGTGACGCGTCCGGCGACGCTGGTGCCGTCCAGCTTGCGCCGGTCGTCGTCGCTCAGGTCGTTGCCGAACACCCCAAATGAAAAGCTCATGTCGTTGTTGTCAGCGCGGAGCAGAGCGCCGGTCAGAAGGCCTGCCGTGAGTTGGGTGGCCAGAGGGCGCTCCATGAACATCACATCGTCGGAGCTCATCACTTCCTCCAGACCGAACGGGACAGTCTGGTTTCCGACGCGGACGTCGACGTGCTTGTTGAAACGGTACTGCACCCAGACGTTCTTCCAGCCGTCAGCCACGTCGCCGAAGTCGTAGTCCGCACGGGCGGACCAGTTCTTGCCATAGGACACGTCAAGGCGAGGGCGGAGCCGGCGCAGGATGACGTCATTATCCAGCGGAGTCACATCGTCGTCGTACCAGGCTGAATCCACATGCATGCGGCCGCCGAGTTCGAGGCGCCATTGCTTGTCATCGCTGCGCACACGGAATCCGTCCTCCCAGTCGAAGCGGGTGTCGGCGCCGCTGGCGCTCCCGGCGGCGGCGAAGAGCAGGATGCACGCGGCCTGGCGGATCCGCCGGCTAACCGGAAATGGTGGGTTTTGCATGGGCGCTTGTCCTTGAATGCGAAGAGTGAATGGAGCCGGCCGTCGCGCCGGCCAGAAATGGCCAGACGCAGTCAGCCAGGCCGCGGGAAATGGCCTTGCGAAAGTCATGCCCGACGCCCTCGATGCCCGCGAACCCGTGCCTCGGCTCGATTCCCCGGGCGAGTGCGGCCGTTACCAGCGCCTCGACCCAGCGTCTTGCCCGCTCGACGCGGGTTCGGCCTTGCAGGGCATCGAGTTCGGGAGTCGCGCGCAGGCTGGAATCCCTTGACGTGTCACGCAACCCGACCGTGGTGAGAGTGGGAACGGCCAGGAACTCATCCAGCCTGAACTGGCGGTTTTCCGTCAGCTGCTGGCAATCGAGTCCGTAGGGAAACGTCAGTTGGGCCGTCGGCCACGTGTAGTAGCCCGCGGCACAGGTGGCAAGGCACCTGATTTGCCCCGGGTAGGCGAGGGCGTAGCGGTGGGCAAACTGGGCGCCGCCGCTGTAGCCGAAGATGCCAAACGCCGAGGCATCTGCGCCCGTTTCCACCGCGAGATCATCGATCGCCCTGCGCAGAAGCCTGTCAACGCGCCATCCCGTCCCTGTCCAGCCGAGTTGCTGGAAGTCGCGGCAATGCTCCTTGTCGAACAACGGTGCGATGAGCGCGATTTCCGACCGCTGTGCCCAGGGCGCAAACGCGAGGATGTGCTCGCGGGCATTCCTGGAGATGCCATGCACCACGGCCACCACCTTCTGGCCGGGCCGGAAGCCGTCCGGCACAAAGATGTAGTAACGGAGGGGCTCTGCGCCGGCGAGCCGCCGGAGGAGAATCGCGCCCGTCCGTGGCGCCTCGTCCTGCTCGCCGGTGATGCTCACGGTGAGGATCGCGAGTCCTGAAGCGAGACGATCTTTCGGTCACCATCGCGACGCCACGACTGCGATACCTCCAGGCGGCCATCCTGCAGGCGCCACTGCGTATCGACGGCGGCGAGCAGGACGGGATCCTGCGTTACGAGTATGAGTGTGCCGGGAAAGTCGGCGAGCAGGCGGCGCAAAAGCCCGCGGTAATCGGCATCGCTCGCCGTATCGATGTCGTCCAGCAGCAGCAGGCGGGGTTGCCGAAGGAGTGCCCTGGCCAGGGCTACTCGCTGGCGCTGTCCGGCGGAAAGGTTGCGGCCGCCCTCCGCGACCCGCGAGTCGAGCCCGCCAGGCAACTGCTGGACGAGCGTGTCGACGCCGGACAATGGAAGGATGCGCTCGAGCGCAGATGCCGGCGCCTCGGGCCAAGCGTACCGAAGGTTGCTGTCCAGGGTGCCGCGAAGCAAGGGCAGGTCTGCACTGACCACGCCGACCGCCGCACGCAGCGAGTCGCTGGTACAGGTAGCGACGTCCTGCCCGTCCAGCAGGACGCGTCCTTCCCGGGGGACCGTCAGGCCCGCGGCAATCTGCATGAGCAGGGACTTGCCGGAGCCTGCTGCACCGCTCACGGCGATCCGGCTGCCTGGCTCCACGGCGACCGTAAGATCCGCCAGCACTCCGGGGAACCCGACGCTGTCGAACTCCAGCCTGCCAGGGCCGGGGCCGAGCGCGGGGCTATTCGATTCGTTGCGTGCCCGGACTCCGGAGAGAAAGCCCTCGAGCTTCCGCTGCGACGCCTGTGCACGGCGCCAGTACTCGTAGACTTTTCCCAGGTCCCTGCTCGGCATGGCGAGCATGCCGGTCAATGTGGTCATCGCGACGACGTCGCCCGGGGTGGCCTGGCCCCCGGCCACGGCGAGGATGCCGACGAGCAGGGCGCTGAGTGTGGCCAGTGTCCCGGTGGCTTCGGCGATGGCATTGATGCTGCCGATCGCGCGGGACCGGTCGATCAGCGCACCTCGCAGGCTGCGGCTCTGCTTGAGAAGGCGCTTCTCCTCGCGGGCGGCCTGGCCGAAGGCCCGCACCACCAGCAGTGCCGAGAGCTTCTCGGTGATGTTGTTCGCAACGATCGCCCGCCGGTTGCGGGCGCGGTCCACGGTGCCATCCATCCAGCGCCCCATGGCAAAGGTCGCGCCGGTCCCGAGCACCAGGACGACGCTGACGGCGAGGACCATGAGTGGTGAGCTGGCCGCCAGCACGGCGAGGGTGGCGACGATGGTGAGACTGGCCACTCCCAGCCGGGCCAGGCCCATGCCGACCCATTGGGTGATGGCGGTCAGGTCGCCGAGGAAGCGCAACAGGATCCCACCTCGACGCATGCCAGCCAGCTCTTCCGCCGGGGTGGCATTGAGGCAGGCATACAGCGCGCGCCGGAGCCGATGAGCGTGGGTCTGCGCCAGGATCTCCCGGTCAATGCGCTCCCGGCGCCGGAGCAGCGCGAGGACCGACACCACGGCGAAGCCCCCCGTAATCTCCGTGACCATGCGGCTGAGCTCTGGGCGTGCGCCGCCCAGCAAGACGTGGTCGACGACCGTCCGGATGAGCCAGGCGAGGCCGATCGCGCAGGCGGCCTGGGCAACGCCGTTTGCAAGCAGCCTGGCGAGGACCAGCCGCTGCCGGCCGGCCAGCAGGCGCGGCAATCTCACGAGGCCGCCGCCGCCAGCAGCGAGCGGGAGCGCAGGTCGTCGATGAGGACGCGGATCTGCTCCGGATCGGCAAGTTCCGCCGGGCCGAGGACGGGCAGGCGCGTTGCCCGGCTTGCTTCGTCAATTCCGAGGGGTGAAGCGGTCAGTGCACCGGAGACCGCCAGCACCGGGAGTCCCCGCTGCTCGAGCCACTCGATGCCGGCCGCCGCGCCCATGGAGTCGGCGGCGGCAAAGACCACTCCGGTGACGACCCGCCGGAAGGTGGCGGACTTGAGCAGCGCAGCCGTTTCCTCCTGATACAGGCCATCGGCGATTTCCACGACGACAGCATCGGCCGAGTGTCCGGCATGCACGACTGCCTGGCGAAGGACGCGCTCGACGTCGGGACTCGCCACGCGATAGGTCGACGCAAATCCAAAGTCGGTGAAATCCACGACGCACTGCGCGCCCGCATCGGCCATCAGTGCGACGTCGCCGATGGCGCCCGTGCCAGTGACCTTGGCGGCCCCGACCCGGAGTCCCCGCAGAACGAGGCCTCGAATGAGGTGGGCAGCGGCCGTGGTCTTGCCTGCGTTCATCGACGTTCCAACCACGGCGATGACGCAGGGGTGGCGGGCGGGGCTTACATTGTCGTCGGCAAGGCGAAAGCCGAAGAGGTTGAGCGGCTGGCCGGCGTCATCGGCCAGAACGCCGACCGGTTCAATCTCCGTCGGCCGCTTCATGCGGCTGTGCCAGGAGCGGGCCTCCGCTGCAATACCGCCGGCTGCGACCAGGTGGCAGGGGCCCAGGTGGTCGGGAACCCGGGCTTCGAACTGGTCGGGTGCGTAGCGGTTGCCGTAGGTCACCACAATTTCGTCCCCGACAAACAGGGTTGCACGTCGCCCGCCCGGCAACTGCAACCCACTGTGCTGGCCGATACGGACGACGCGGGCCAGCACCAGGTCGCCGGCCTTCGGAGAGATGCCGGCCAACAGGAGCTTTCGCGCGATACCGAGATCTACCCGGCGGGTGGTGTAGGAACGCTTGGCGCTCGCGAGCCGCTGGGGCTCGACGGGCAAAATCTCGATGCCCTGGCGGGTCCTGGAGTCCGTATCGCCTGAAATGGAACTGATCTGCACGCCACACCTCCCCCGGAGCCCATCCGGTCACAACCCGAGGCGTATTTGTGCATATTAACCCCAAATGTGTCAACGGATAAAACGAGGGATCCGTCACCGATCGGGCTTTCCGCAGGGCATTCTCAGGGCTTCTGCTCGTCCTGGATCCCGTAGACCCCGACGCCGATGCGGAGGGTGCGGGATTTTCCCGTTGCATCCGGGGGTGGAGCCTCGTGGCGCGACAGCCACTCGTCGATGCGTTCGAGGAAGGCCTGGCCTTCCTTCTCCAGGAACTCGCGGAAGCGCCGCGCATCAGCGCCGCGAATGCGGGTGTTCGTTGCGCGGCCCGCGAAGCGCGAGGGTTCGTCCGCCGGCTTGCCGAGGTTGAAGCTGACGGTCGTGCCCAGGTCCTCGAGCATCGAGCCCGCCCGGACCATCGCATCGGGATCCATCTGCAGCGGCATGTAGTAGCGCTTCAGCACGCGCAGCTCGCCGCCGGGCAGGACTTCAAGGGCGCCGACGCGGCTCAGTTCCCGCCGCATGGTCACCGGGGCGAGATCGCCGCCGTAGCGCTTGCACAGGTCCGTGAACGTGGGTCCGGCGGGAGCACCCGGTCCTGCCTCGAAGGCCAGCTCCAGGGGCAGGCCGGCTGCGTCGGTGAATTCCTCGTCGAGGTACCAGCCGGTCAGCACGCGGGTGGCGCCGTGCAGCCGGCCCGGCTCCAGCGGCGGTGCTTCGGCGAGCATGTCACGCAGGCGCTTCACTTCGCGCCGGCCCAGGCCGGTCATGATCGCCACGCGGGACATGTTGGTGGGCCGCCCGTGGAGGCCGTAGTCGTCGGTGGCAACCTCGACAAGCGTCGCCTTGCAGACGTCGCTGGCGTCCTGCCAGGTCACACCGCTTCGCAGCAGGAGCCTGAAGACCGGCCGCAGCGCCAGCCGCAGGGCGGCCAGGGCGGCGCGCTTGGGGTCACTGCTCAAGGTGATTGATCGTCGTCACGGTCCCCGGATGGCCAGGCGGAGTCCACAGGGTGGCGGTTGCACTCCCGGCTTCCCGGCTACTTTCGCCCTTCCGCGACGCGCCGTCCAGCCCGTCACGGCTCTCCCCAGCTCCCGCCGGTGAACGTCTTGCTGGCTGTCTTCCAGGTGGGGTAGGACGAGGGCCTGTGGCAACCGGAGACGTTGCAGTCCTTCGTGTTGCTGGTGCTTTCGTGACTCTTGGTTTCGACCGACGCCGTCGTTACCGTCTGGTTCGTGTAGTGGCAGTAGACGCACTTGACGCCAGTCACCGGCTTCGCGTGATCGTAGGAGATGATCTTCGCGGCCGTGTTCGTGCCATGGCACGTCGCGCAGGTCAGCCCCGTCTTGGCCGGATCGATGACCGGGTGCGGGGCGGTGATGTTGCCCCAGTTCTTGTTCGTCGGCGGAGTCAGGACCACGGTCGACGGAATGGCCGAGGCGCCGGTCCACTTCTTCCCGGGGAAGGCGTGGCAACTGCTGCACTCGCCCAGGCCCGGCAGCGAATGATCAAAGGAGGTGACCCCGGCTCCAGGCCTGGTGATCGTGTGGCAGGTCGAGCACTTGGCCGGGACCGGGCTGTGGCTGTACGTGCCGCCCGTCCAGTCCGTCTGCGTCGCGCTTTTCTCCCGGTGGCACGCCACGCAGTCGCCCGTGACCTGGCTGTGCAGGTAGTCGTTCTGGTAGGTCTTGTTGTCGGTGGACACGCCGGTGCCGCGGACGGCGGCCGACGGCTTGTCGCCGATGTGGCAGCTCGCACAGGTCGTGGGCTTCGGCACGTGGCTGAAGGTGCCCCCCGTCCAGTCCGTCTTCGTCGGGCTCTTCATCGCGTGGCAGCTGACGCAGTCGCCGGTGCCCTGTGTCGTGTGGAGCGTGTCCGCCGGGCGCCGGTATTCGTGGCACGTTGCGCACACCTTGATGGCGCTCGTGTGCGTAAAGGTGCCGCCCGTCCAGTCCGTCTTGGTGGGTGTCTTCACCGCGTGACAGGCCGCGCAATCGCCCGAGCCGCCCAGTGCGTGGTCGAAGACCGGCGAGCCTGAAGGTCCCACGGGCCGCTGGTTCAGGTGGCAGACGGAACACTGGCCGGGATTCGGGCTGTGGGAGTAGATGCCAGGCGGCCATGCGCCGCCCGGATCCAGGTGACAGCTCTTGCAGTCGGTAGTCGACAGCAGCGAGTGCACAAAGAGGTTCGGTTTCGTGGGGTGGCCGGGCCATGGCACATTGACCGGTGCGGCCGGGCGCTTCGCTTCATGGCAACTGTCGCAGCGCGTGCCAATCGGCATCGTGCTGTGATCGTAGCCGGCAACGGCTCCCGTCCACGCGACTCCCGGATTCTGGTGGCAGGCGGCGCATTCGCCGGTGCCGCCCAGCAGGTGATCGAAGCCGCTGCTGGTCACGGTCGCCGGGCGTTGCGGCAGGTGGCAGTCGATGCAGGTTTCCGGTGCCGGAACGTGGGAGAAATTGCCACCTCTCCAGTCGGTCTGGGTGGCGCTCTGCACGGCATGGCAGCTCTTGCAGTCGCCCAGCCCCGCAATCGCGTGATCGAACGCGGGCGAACCCACGGGTTCCGTCGGCCGGTCGCCGGTGTGGCAATCGAGACATGAGGCGGGAGCCGGGTTGTGCGAGAAGCTTCCCCCTGACCAGTCGGTCTGCGTTGCGCTCTTGGGCACGTGGCAGCTGACGCAATCGCCGAGGCCGCCATTGGCGTGATCGAAGGGCGGCGATCCCGCCAGCCCGACCGGGCGGATGCCCAGGTGGCAGTCGATGCAGGTGGTGGGCGCGGGGCTGTGGCTGAAGCTGCCGCCTGTCCAGTCCGTCTTGGTGGCACTGAACGGGACGTGACAGCTCTTGCAGTCACCCGTCCCTGAAACGGAGTGGTCGAAAGGCGGTGTGCCGACGAGGCCCGCAGGCCGGGTGCCCGCGTGGCAATCGGCGCACTTCGCCGGGGCGGGCGAATGCGAGAAGAAGCCGTCGCTCCACACAACGCCCGGACTGTGGTGGCAGCTCGCGCAATCGCCGGTGCCGCCGGCGTCGTGGGAAAAGCCGTTGACGACCGTGGTGGGCCGCTGGCCCGAGTGGCATTCACCGCAGCTCGCCGGGACAGGCTCGTGCACGTAGGTCGCCGTGTTCCAGGTCACGCCGGCGCCAGCTGCGTGGCAGGCCACGCAGTCGCCGACTCCTGCGTAGGAGTGCGACATCGTGTTGTTCACGAGGGCCGTGGGTCGCGCCGAGGAATGGCAGTCGAGGCACGTCTCCGGCGTGGGGGTGTGGTTGAACGTGGTGAAGACCCGCCAGGTCGCGCCGCCGGCCGTATGGCATTGCCCGCAGTCCTGGCCGCCGCCGTGGACCAGCGCTGCGCCGGTGGTGGTGTCGATGACCGGGGCGGGCCGGTCGCGGTCGTGGCATTTCAGGCAGCTGATGTCGGCAAATGGGGTGTGATCGGGAATTCCAGGCTCACCGAGGGGCTGGGCTTTCTGCGGTGACGGTGGGCTCGAGCAGGCGCTGAGTGCGAGCAGCAGAAGTGCCAGCAGGCCGGTCCAGCCCGTCAGGCGCGTTGATGTGTTTGCTTTCACAGGCGTGACCTCCCGATCCAGCATCATGCTGTTGGCAGTTGTTAGAGCCAGGTTCCGGTTCATCGCGGCAATAACTCCACGATACGGGAATTGTTGGCGAGCACGGCGAGGTCCCGCGCCGTCCGGTGATCCACGTTGACCAGGTCAGGGTCGGCGCCGGCGGCCAGGAGGAGGCGCACCGTGTCGTCCTGGCCCTGGCCGGCCGCGATCATCAGGGCCGTGTTGCCGGCGTTGTTCCGTACATTGGTGTTGGCCTTGAGCGCGACCAGCTTCCGGATCACGCCGGAGTGGCCGGCCGTCGCAGCGGCCATGAGGGCGGTATTGCCGTCGCGGCTGCGGGCGTCGACAGCGACGCCGAAGCGAAGCAGCTCCGCCACCGTGGCCTGGTCGCCGCGGCGGGCCGCGGCGATCAATGGCGTCTCATTGTCCTCGTCGCCGGCGTTGAGGTCGGCGCCGTTCGTTGCGAGCAGGGTGATGACCTGGGGCTTGCCCGACTGGGCCGCGGTCCAGGCGGCCGACCGGCCCTTGGCATCGCGGGCATTGGCGCTGGCGCCGTGGTCCAGAAGGATGCGTGCGATCCCGGCCGTACCGAGTCCCGCCGCGCTGATCAATGGGGTAACGCCACCGTGCCCCGGCTCATCGACATCCGCGCCGGCGTCAAGCAACAGCGTAACCAGCCGGTCGTGGCGGCCGGCGACGGCCAGCGACAGCGCGGTTTGTCCGGTGCGGCTCCTGTCGCTGGCCCTGGCCCCGCGCTGGACCAGCAGGCTGGCGACGTCGGCGTGTCCCCTGGCAGATGCGTCCATGAGCGGGGTCGTTCCATCGGCTGCCGCAGCGTTGGGATCCGCGTTACGACTGAGGAGGAGCACCACGATCCCGCGATGACCGCGCTCCGCGGCGCGGTGCAGGGCGGTCTTGCCTTCCTGGTCCCGCGCCGAGATGTCGGCTCCATCGGCGATGATCCGTTCGACGAGATCCGCATTGCCGCGCCATGCGGCGTAGATCAGCGGGGACGCGCCGGGGAGGACGCCGGCAGAGTCGGTGGCGCTCGCGACGGAGGGCGCCGAGGTCGCGCGCGGCAGCAATGCATCTTTGGCCCCGTGGCTCACCAGCAGGCGGGCGACGTCGGGGTGATTCCGTTCCCGCGCCGCCGTCAGGGCGGTCCACTGCCGGTTGTCTGGCTGGTTCACCGGCGCTCCGCCGTCCAGGAGCACCGTCACCGCGGCTGTGTGCCCGGCTGCTGCGGCGACGATCAGCGGGGGATTGCCCTGGCCATCCAGCTTGTCGAGCGTTGCCCCGGCCTTGACCAGCAGGGTCAGGATGCCGGCGTCCCCGGACTGGGCTGCCATGTGCACCGCGGTGCTGCCGGTGTCGTCCGCCGCATCGGGCTTGCTGCCCGATGACAGTAGCAGCGACACAGCGTCGGCGCGCCGGCCATCCACCGCCTCCATGAGCGCCGTACGCGCGTGCGCATCGGTGGCATTCACGTCTGTACCGGCCGCAAGCAGCGTGCGCATCGCCGCGACGTCGCCCCGCTGGGCCGCTCGCCGAAGTGCCTCCGGATCCCGGGCCGCCGGAGCCGCTGCCTGGGCCTTCAGGTCCTTCAGCCGGAGTGCCGCCGGGTCGTTGCCCGCGGCGGCGGCGCGGCCGTACCACTCACGTGCCGCCGTGGCGTCCTTCGGCACGCCGGATCCGTTGTCCAGCATTTGGGCGTAGTTGTACTGGGCCCATGGGTCACCGCTCCCGGCCGCCTGCTTCATCAGCGTGGCTGCCTTTGCGAGGTCGCGCGGCACTCCACTGCCGGCGCGATAAAGCATGGCCAGCTGGTAGGTCGCCTGCATGTCGCCGCGTTCGGCAAGAGTCGTGTAGATCCGGGCTGCACCGGCGAAGTCCCGTACGCGCACGGCTGTGCGCGCTTCCTCCAGGGTCTGGGCATTGGCCCCGCTGGCCATGGCCAGCAGCAGCAGACTGGATATCGTGGAGAACGTGGTGCGCTTCATCAGGCCGTACCGTACTTCGTTTCAACCTTGACGCCGATGGAATTGAGGAACGCCGTGGGCAGTACGCCCCCGGCGCTGATGATCACGGCATCGTTCTCCAGGGCGAATTCGTCGTCCACCAGCCGCAGGAGCACCTTGTCCCGTTCTATGCCGAGGACTTCTGATTTCAGCAGCACTTGCACCTTGCCGGCTTCCGCGGCCACGCGCAGGCGCTCGCGGTTGGCGGGTTTGGCGCGATTGAAGGAATCGGCCCGATAGGAGAGTGCGACCCTGGAGCCGGAGACCTGGCTGATCGTGGTGGCGGCCTCGAGCGCGCTGTCACCGCCACCGACGATCAGGACCTGGCGATCCTTGTACTGATCGGGTTCGATGAGCTTGTAGGTGACCTTGGTGAGATCCTCCCCGGGCACGCCGAGCTGCCGGGGCGTGCCCCGGCGCCCGATGCCGAGGAGAACGTTGCGGGCAAGGATCTCCCGCGTGCTCGTCTGGACGCGGAAGAGGTCGCCCTCCCGGGTGATGGCCGCCACGCGCTCCTTGAACGCGATGGGGACGCCGGTTTCGCGCTGGACCTTCTGCCAGTAGGCGAGGAGTTCCTCCTTGCTGGTGTTGCCGAAGTTCACCTTGCCGACCAGCGGCAGGTGCGCGCTGCCCGCCATCACCAGCTTGCCGCGCGGGTAATGGGACACCATGCCGCCGAAGGAGTCCTGCTCGATGGTGATGAAGCTGAGCTTATGCTCCATGGCCGCCAGCGAAGCGGAGAAGCCGGCCGGCCCCGCGCCGACGACCACGACATCCACGGCGGGGCCGTTCCTCGGCCCGCGGTTCTTCGCGATGTAACCGACGGCCTGCCGTCCCTGCTCGATGGCGTTGCGGATCAGGCCCATCCCGCCCAGCTCGCCGGCAATGTAAATGCCCGGCACGTTGGTCTGGAAGTCCGGCCCGACGTCGGGGATGTCCATCCCGCGGCGTTCCGTGCCGAAGACCAGGGTGATGGCGCCGACCGGACACGCGGTGCGGCACGCCCCGTGGCCGATGCAGTCGCTGGGCGACACGAGTTCGGCCTTGCCCCGGATCATGCCGAGCACCTGGTGCCCCGGCATCTCGGGGCAGGCGTTGATGCACGCCTTGCAGCCGATGCAGATGTTCGGATCGATGACGGGGTGGATCGCCGGCGGCTCGGTCAGGCCTGAGGCGCGGGCGGAATCGAGCGCGGCCACGCTCTGCCGGTGGAGGCGCTTCTGGACGTAGCCATACGTGGCGACGATCGCTATCGCCGGCAGCAGGTACGTCAGCAGCGCCATCGTGGAGATCATGCTTATAGTGACTCGAACATGGAGTGGCCGCCCCCGTGACGGCCCGGGTGGATTCTCGTGAACCAAGCGGCCACCGGATGTGCCGCGCTTCACAGTGCGAGCGGAACCGCGCCGTTAAAGTTGCGGGAGAGCGAGGGGGCGTCAGGTTCATTTGACATAAACTTACCCTCGGGATGCATTCCGACGCTGTTGTGCCTAAGATGCACAACTGCGAACAAAAGTGCAAACCGTGGCTCCCGCCTTGGGCTGGCGGATCTTCGCCAGCGCGCGGAGCAGAACCAATGAATGTCACAGCACCGGGGAGGGGTAAGTCTTGAGCGGAGTTTCAGCAGCAGCACGCGTCACCACGCCCCCGGCGGAGGCGCGGCCGTGGCAGACCCTGCGGTCCCTGTATTCGCGTTACGGCGCCATCGCGGGCTTCGCGTTTGCAGCAGTGGTCGTCTGGATCGGCTGGCTCGGCCGTGACCAGCGCGCCATCCATGCCGAGTACGGGCTGGGTTACGCGCTCGGCATCACCGGCGGCTCGCTCATGCTGATCCTGCTGCTCTACTCGGTGCGCAAGCGTGTGCGCTGGCTCGCGCGCTTCGGCGAGACCCGGCACTGGTTCCGTACCCACATGATGCTCGGCATCGTCGGGCCGGTGCTGATCCTGTACCACTGCAACTTCGCGCTCGGCGATCTCAACTCAAAGGTGGCGCTGTACTGCACCCTGCTGGTGGCGGGCAGCGGCGTGCTGGGCCGCTACTTCTACGCCGGTATCCATCACGGCCTGTACGGCAGCAAGGCGACGCTCCAGGAGATGGTGGGAGCCCTCGAGAAGTCGATGCCCGGCGGCCACGCGAGCGCGCTGATCCAGCCCATCCGCGAGGAACTGGCGGCGCTGGACCGGCGCGTCCTCGCGCCATCGGCCACCTTCACCGACAGCATCATCCGGCACGTGGCCATCAGCTGGCAGACGCGGCGCATCTACAGCCGCCTGATGTCCCGGACCCGCCGCGCCCTTATCACCAGGGCCATGACGTCCCCGGTCGTCGACCAGCACGCCGACCGCCTCGAGGCAACGATCCGCAAGTTCCTGCGGGAGCACCTGAGCCAGGTGCGCCATGTCGCCCGCTTCAACTCCTTCGAGAGGCTGTTCTCGCTCTGGCATGTCGTGCACGTGCCGTTCTTCCTGATGATGATCCTGTCGGGGTTGTTCCACGTCTTCGCGGTCCACCTGTACTAGCAGGAATCCGGACGTGGCGATGGGCAGGACAACGGGCTTCATCGCGCTGATCGTCCTCCTTATGTGCAGTCTGGCGCCGGTGGATGCCGGCGCCATCGACTGGGAAAGCCTCGTGATGCCCGGCCCCGTGATCACCGGTCACGCCGACACCGAGAAGGAATGCAGGAAGTGCCATGTCCCGTTCGCCCGGGACGACCAGAGGAAGCTCTGCCTCGATTGCCACGACAAGGTCGCCGGCGACATTGTCCGGAAGACGGGATTCCACTGGCGATTCGAGCCGGCCCGCACCGGCCAGTGCCGGAGTTGTCACACGGACCACGAGGGCCGGACGGCGGATATCGTCCGCCTGACGCCGCAGACCTTCAATCACGCCCTGACGGATTACGCGCTCGACGGTGCTCACCAGAAGGTCGCCTGCGCGGACTGCCACGAGCCGAAGGCAAAGCACCGGGATGCGGCGTCCACCTGCATTGGCTGTCATGCCGAGCAGGACGTGCACAAGAAGGCCCTGGGCGAAGACTGCGCCACCTGCCACAACACCACCGCCTGGAAGCAGACGAAGTTTGACCACGCCAAGGAAACCGACCCGAGCTATCCCCTGACGGGCGCCCACGAGAAGGTCGAATGCGGCCTGTGCCACGCCGGACAGCGCTACAAGGACACGCCCACGACCTGCCTTGCGTGCCATCGGATCGATGACGTTCACCAGGGTGCGCGTGGAACGGACTGCGAGTCGTGCCACTCGACGGTGGAGTGGAAGGAGCCCACGTTCGATCACCTGAAGAAGACTGGTTTCGCCCTGACCGCCGGCCACTCGGGCCTGACGTGCATCGCCTGCCACGCGGGCAACGATTTCAAGAAGACTGACGGCAAGACCTGCGTAGACTGCCATCGGAGTGACGACACCCACCAGGGCCGCAACGGCGTGGAGTGCAAGACCTGCCACACGACCAAGGCCTGGGACACCGTGAAATTCGATCACGCGAAGGAAACCAAGTTCGCGCTCAACGGTGCCCACGCCGATCTGGCCTGCGTCACCTGCCACAAGGGCGCGGCCAAGACCGAGAAGCTCGAGACGACCTGTGTGTCATGCCATCGCGGGAATGACCCCCACAAGGAATCGCTGGGGACCGACTGCGGCACCTGCCACAACGAAAAGACCTGGCAGGCCGACGTGCGCTTCGACCACGACCTCACCGGCTTCCCGCTGGCCGGCCTGCATGCCACGACGTCCTGCGAGTCCTGTCACGTGGACAAGAAGTTCAAGGGCATCGGCTCCGCCTGCATCGACTGCCACCGCCCCGATGACGTGCACAAGGGCGGCCTGGGAGACAAGTGCGCCGACTGCCACACGCCCAATGACTGGCGCATCTGGACGTTCGATCACAATGTCCAGACTGATTTCCGGATCGATGGCGCCCACTCGGACCTCCGATGCGTGGAGTGCCACGTCCGGCCCCCCGGCGGCAGGGCAACGGCCCGCGACTGCGGCAGCTGCCACCGCAAGGACGACAGGCACAGCGGCCAGTTCGGTTCGGATTGCGCCCGATGTCACAACACCCGGACATTTGCCGGTGCAAGGAGAAGGACGCCATGAACGCAATTTCCACCGCTTGCCGCTTCGTGCGGGTGATTGGGCTGATTCTGGCCCTCGGCGCCATCCCGGCCAGCGTGGCGATCGCCCAGACACCCTTCGATTCATCGTTTGATCACATGACAACCGGATGGTCCCTGGAAGGCTCGCACCGGAGCGTGGATTGCGCCTCCTGCCATGTCGGCGGCATCTTCCAGGGCACTCCCCGGCAATGCGTGGCCTGTCACTCAAGGGCGGGACTGGTCAAGGCCACGGCGCCGTCGGTCACTCACATCCGGACCACGGACGAGTGCGATGCCTGCCACCGCGAGACGACCTGGTCCTACGTGCGGCCGGTCGATCACACGGCCGTCATCGGCACGTGCTTCAGCTGTCACAATGGGCTGACGGCCACCGGCAAGTCGCCGAACCACATCCCGACCAGCAGCGACTGCGAGGCCTGCCATTCCACGCGCGCCTGGTCGCCGGCAGGCTGAGATCACATGAGCATCATCCAGAAGCTCTCAACGCTCGCCCTGCTGCTCGCCAGCGGCGTGGCGGCCGCCGCCCCGGGTGAGATCGTCTCGGTGCTGATCTCGAGGACGGGCGGCACCGCAGACGTGGAAATCCGGTTTGCCTGCCCCAACCGGCTGCTGGGGCACTCTGTGACGGGCGCTGGCACCCTGAGCGAGATCACCCTCATGCGCGTGGACGGGTGCCCTGGATCCGGCGATGCCATCCGCGATGCCACCCGGCCCGCCGGCCGGGAGCTGGCTGCGCTGGGTGAGGTCGAGTACACCGCGCGACCCGGGACCGACGCGCTGCTGCGCCTGCGCTTCGACCGCCCCGTCAACGTCACGGTTGCCCAGTCCGGAGACCTGCGGGGTCTCCGCGTGCAGGTCCAGGTCGTGGCGGGCGCCGGCGTCCCGGCGGGCGCGCCCGTCCCGGTCGTCCCGCCCAAGGTGGCCCCGCCGGGACTGACCCCCGAGCAGGTCGCCCGTGCCGAGGAGCGGGCGCGCCTGGCGATGCAGCCAAAGGTGGCAGCGGCGCCGCCCCCGGCGCTGTACACGATCAACCTGCGCTCCGCGACCACGCCGATCGACCCGGGCGCTGAGGCGGTGGGCCTGGCTTCGCCGAACCAGTTGTCCTACATCTCGGACCTGCAGGTCGAGGACCAGTTGTGGCATCGCCTGCGGCTCGGCTTCTTTGTAACCGAGGCCGACGCCAACGCCGCTCTCGCCGGGCTGCGTGCGCGCTATCCCGACGCCTGGGTTACGCGTGCATCCGCTGCTGAACGCCTCGGCGCCGGGGCGGGCGCGACGGTCACGGCGAAGGGTGGGGCCGAGGCCACCGCGTTGGCCGGGCCCGGCGTGGCCGCGCTCACCGACGCCCAGTCGAAGGACCTGCTGGTGCAGGCGCGGGGCGCCATCATCGACCAGGACTATCCGCGCGCCATCGACCTCGCGACGCGCCTGCTCGCGGCCCGGCCGGTCGCCGAGAAGGCGGAGGCGCGCGAAATCCTTGGCCTCGCAAGGGAGCGCAGCGGCCAGGCGGAGCAGGCTGTCGCGGAGTACCAGCGTTACATCGTCGACTACCCCGACGGCGAGGGCGCAGAGCGGGTCCGGCAGCGGCTCGCGGCGCTGACGACGGCGCGGGAGCCCCCAAAGGAATCCATTCGCGACAAGGCCAGCCAGCGCGATACCGACTGGGAGGTCTACGGCGGGATTTCACAGTTCTACCGCATGGACACCATCGATTTCGGCGGCGAGTCCGGCTCGGCGGATCAATCGGCAATCTTCTCCGATGCCGAGGTCGTGGTCCGGCACACGGGAGAGCGCTTCGACTTCGAATCGCGCGCCACCGTTGGCTATACCTTCGACATGTCCGGCGGAGACCAGAGCGTCGACGACGAGACGCGGATCTACAACCTGTACATGGACCTGAACGACCAGAGCCTGGGCCTGTCCACGCGCCTGGGACGCCAGACCCTGCGCAACCAGGGCGTGCTCGGCCGGTTCGATGGCGCCATCGTTTCCTGGCAATGGACGCCGAACTACCGGTTCAACGTGCTCGCCGGCCTGCCGGTCTACAACCCGAACGAAACCGTCGAAACGAGCAGGATGTTCTACGGCTACAGCGTCGACGTGCTGGACCTGCTGGATATCTTTGACGTGAATGTGTTCGTCAACATCCAGGAGGTCGACGATGTCAACGACCGCCAGGCAGCGGGCGCCGAGATCCGGTACTTCGGCGGGAACAAGTCGCTGATTGCCGCGGTGGACTACGACTTCGGCTACAGCGAGCTCAACAGCGTGGCTGCGCTCGGCAACTGGACCTTCGGCGACAGCCTGACGGTGAACGGGCGCTTCGACTGGCGGAACTCCCCGTACCTGACCACCGAGAACGCGCTGATCGGCCAGCCGGCGTCGAGTATCCAGGACCTGCTGCTGACCTACACCGAAGGCGAGATTCGCCAGCTGGCCCTGGACCGTTCCGGCGCCATGCAGAGCTTTGCCCTGGGCGTGTCCCGGCCGATCTCCGAGCGCTTCCAGATCAGTGCTGACGTCACGGCTTCCCAGTACGACGGCACACCCGATTCGGGCGGGGTGCGTGAGACCCCGGATTCCGGGACGCTGATCTACTCCTACCTCAGCCTCGTCGGCACGAGCCTCTTTCGCGAGGGGGATGTCTCCATCTTCGGACTGCGCTATTCCGACAGCGGTGCGTCCACGTCCACGGGGCTGTTCGTCGACACCCGCTTCCCCGTCACGCAGGCACTGCGGCTGAATCCGAGGGTGCTGGTGTCGTACCGGGACATCACCGAGGGCGACGCGACGGAGCTGCTGGTACGGCCGGGGCTCCGGGTCCTCTACCGGATGACACGGCAGTTCCGCCTCGAGTTCGAGGGCGGGGGCGAGTTCGGCACACACGACAGCGGTGACGAGTCGAACAACTCGACCGGTTACTACCTCTATATGGGCTACAGCGCGGACTTCTGACGGGGGGCGGAAATGACAAGGGATCTGGCATCGGCAGTCCGGCGCAGCGGCGCGCAGGCGGCAGCCGCCGTGGTCATCGCGGCGGTTCTCGTGGCCTCCTGCGGAACGGCATCACCCGCGCGGCGCGCGACCGAGTATCTGGACGACTCCACGAGTGCGACGATCACCCGCGTCGACCAGCCATTCCTGTTCTTCAGTGACGATCCCGCTCGAGCCGCGAATGCCCGCGACTACCTCAACGCGGCGCCCCTGGCGGTGAACCAGGCTGGCAAGCGCTCGTGGTGGTTGTGGCTGGGCCTGTGGAGCACCATCGACCGCGGAATCACTGTTGGTGATGCCCGGCTTGGGGATATCCAGGGCGTCCAGCTCATCATCGACGGGGAGCCCATGGACCTGGACATGGGCGGGCGGGTGGAACGGATCCCGGGAGTCACGCGGCCACCCTACGAAGCACCCGTGCCCACCGCCAGGAATCTCGTCGTGCCACTCACCGGCAGCCAGGTGGCCCGGCTGAGCCGGGGCACCAGTGTCGTCCTGCGCACGGAAATGACCAGCGGCCCGGCCCTGCTCTGGCAGCCCTGGACCGGCAGCGGCAACTGGACCGATTTCGCTGAACTCGTGGCGGCCGAGTCCGCGTCTCCACGGTGACGGGCAGGCCCCGCCCGACCCCTGCCCGACGCTGCATTCCTTCGACTACACTCTCCGGCGGTTCGCTTCCGGAGTAGCCGCCCATGCAGTCCCGCGCCGCCATTGCCCTTGCCGCCGGCCAGCCACTCGTCGTCGATACCGTCGAAGTCGATGGTCCGCGCGCCGGGGAAGTGCTGGTCGAGATCCACGCCACCGGCGTCTGCCACACCGACGAATTCACGCTGTCGGGCAAGGACCCGGAGGGCCTGTTCCCGTGCATCCTCGGCCATGAAGGCGCCGGGGTGGTCGTGGACGTCGGGCCCGGCGTGAGCTCCCTGAGGAAGGGTGATCACGTCATCCCGCTGTACACGCCCGAATGCCGCCAGTGCAAGTTCTGCCTGTCGGGCAAGACGAATCTCTGCCAGGCGATCCGGGAGACCCAGGGCCGCGGGCTCATGCCCGACGGCACCAGCAGGTTCAGGGCCCACGGCAAGAGCGTGCTCCACTACATGGGCACGTCCACGTTCTCCAACTACACCGTGCTGCCGGAGATCGCACTGGCGAAGATCCGGGAGGACGCGCCGTTCGACAAGGTCTGCTACATCGGCTGCGGCGTCACCACCGGGATCGGCGCGGTCATCAACACGGCCCGGGTGGAGCCGGGCGCGAACGTGGCCGTGTTCGGACTGGGCGGCATCGGCCTCAATGTGCTCCAGGGTGCGCGGCTCGTGGGCGCCGACATGATCATCGGCGTGGACACGAATCCGGCCAAGCGGGCCATGGCCGAGTCGTTCGGCATGACCCACTTCATCAATCCCGACGACTGCGACAACGTGGTGCAGGAGATCATCCGCATCACGGGCGGCGGGGTGGACTACAGCTTCGAGTGCATCGGCAACGTGCAGGTCATGCGCCAGGCGCTGGAGTGCTGCCACAAGGGCTGGGGCGAGAGCATCATCATCGGCGTCGCACCCGCGGGCGCGGAGATCAGCACCCGCCCGTTCCAGCTGGTGACCGGCCGGGTCTGGCGCGGCTCCGCCTTTGGCGGTGCCAAGGGGCGGCGCGACGTGCCGCGGATCGTGGACTGGTACATGGACGGCAAGATCCGCATCGACGAGATGATCACCCACACCATGCCGCTCAAGGACATCAACCGGGCCTTCGACCTGATGCACTCCGGCGAGTCCATCCGGAGTGTGGTGACCTTCTAAGGACTGGCGGGCCAGGACGATCGGGCCAGGACCAGCGGGCCGGCTACAGGTAGCCGACCCGCTTCCGCCGCCGGCGTTGCCGGAGTTGGCGGTAGAGGCTGGCCGTGTCGAGCAGGATGCCGCCGGGCCAGACCAGCAGGTTCTGGCTGCGGTCCAGCTTGAGGCGACGGAACTCGCGCAGGTCGCGGAGTGCCTCGAGGGACCAGGGCGCCAGCTGGTCTTCCAGGTCGACGGCGCCTTCCGTCCCGTCTGCGTAGGCGAGCCAGAGCTGGTAACGCTCGAGGGGCCAGGCAGCAATCAGTCGCGCGGTCATTGCCGGGCATCCTGCGCCGCGCAGGCGTGCGCCAACAACCCGCTAATCTCCGCGAAGAGATCGCTTTCTGCAGGAGCGGCTTCAGCCGCGACCGGTTGTGGTCGCGCCTGAAAGGCGCTCCTACAGCGCGCTTCGCCAGCTCGTCACGCGCTCCCGGATCAGCGCCTCGATCTCCTCCCAGGTGGCAGCCCCGGGTCCGGGAAGGTCCCGGTTCGTGGAGTTTCGCACCACGATGGTCTCGTGCCCGCTCGAGCGGAGCGAACGGATGTTGTCGGGGCTGTCCTCGAGGTACAGGTCGGCGCCAACGGCGGCCTTGTCCCGCATGAAGCACAGGTCCCAGTAGGGGATGCCGTGCCTCTCCAGCCAGTCGGAGGTCTGGCGGATCGCTTCCTTGTGGAACCAGCGGATATAGAGGCGGTGGGTGATGATGCGGATGCGGATTTCCGGAATCGTGTCGAGCCGGCGCAGGGCCGCGGGTGCCCCGGTGACCGGCGGGAGCCGCGCGAACAGTTCCCGCTCCTTCACGGCGAAGCGGTGGAGGGCGTCGTAGCCGCCGGCGGCGTCCAGGCCCCATTCGCCGAAGCCGTAGCTGATTTCGTCAGTGAGGCTGTTCTCGGCAACACCCAGCCACTCGGCGGCGATGGGCTTCAGGCCCCGGGCAAAGTCGGCGACGACGCCGTCCAGGTCTATGCCGAGGACAAACTGGCCGTTCGCTGCCGCGCTCACGTGGCGGAACTCCCGGCCGGATGGAAGCGCACGAACGACCTGGCGGCAATGCCGCGGGCGAGCTCATCCGGTGGCGCGTCGATTGGCACATTGAAGAACATGCGGAAATTCCTGGCGCGCTGCTGGCGGTAGAGTTCGACGAGCTGCTGGCGGCCTGCCTCGTCGTCGACGAATTCGGCGCGCACGCGAACGGGCCTGCCGCGGATCTCGAGCAACGCGTCGGGCGAGGCGCGAAGATTGCGGTACCAGTTCGACGTGGAGTACGTCAGGGCTGCCCAGCCGCCCTCGTCCCTTACATAACCGATCGGTGTGGACACCGCCTTTCCGCTGCGCCGGCCTGTCGTGGTGATGACCAGCACCAGATCCCCCATGCCGCCCAGCCAGTCCTTCCGCAACAGGAAGGACTGGAACCGGAGCATGCGCAGGGCGAAGGGGGAGGGCACCGGGACGTTGAACCGTGCGCCGGTCAGGCCGAACGGTGGGTGATTTCGATCAGGTGATAGCCGAACTGGGTCTTCACCGGTCCGTGGACCTTGCCCACGTCGGCGCTGAACACCACGGTGTCGAATTCCTTGACCATCATCCCCGGGCTGAATTCACCCAGGTCGCCGCCCTGCTGGCCGGAGGGGCATTCGGAGTACTGCTTCGCCACCTGGGCAAAGTCCTCGCCGCCCTCGATGCGGGTCTTGAGGTCGGTGCAGGTGGCCTGGTCGGCGACGAGGATGTGGCGGGCGCTGGCTTTACGCATGGCATTGTTCCTGTGGAATCGAGGCGGGATTCTAGCCCAACCGGTCCGGGCCGCCGGAACTGACAAAGGAACCGACATTTCAAGTTTTTCCTTGATTTGGCCCGGTACTAGGTGGAGGCTTAAGGCTATACAACAACCGGGGACCACCCCGGGGAGCGCCTGACAATGAAGACCTCCACCCAGTTCCTCGTGGCGGCGACGCTTGCCGCCGCAACTTCCACGGCGTCCGCGATCACGATCACGGCCACCCAGGACCAGTCGACCCTGGTCGACGCGCTGCTGGCGGGCGCCAACACCGGCATCGTCGTCACCGGCACCACCCTGAACGGCCACGTTCAGGTCGTCGACCTGTCCGGCCTGTTTCCGGGGCTGCCCGCCTCACCGTTGACCTCGTCCGGTACCTACACCAATGCCAGCGGCACCTACGGCATCGGTTCCGGCGTGGTGCTGAGCACGGGCGGCGTCGAGGGCATCACCGTCGACGTCGGTGGCGGCTTTCCCCCGGAGACCTTCGTGGCCGGCTACAGCGACGGTCCGAACGCCCAGGAGGGCAACGGCTGGGCATTCGGCGGCACCTTTCCGCCGTCGCCACCCGATCCCAACGACCCGGGCAGTGGCACGCCGGGCGTAGCGGCCACCGATGGGCAGGAGGCCCTCCTCGACCCGATCACCGGCGACGCTGCAACCCAGACCTTCTACGACCACTACGACGTCACCGAGCTGGTCATCAACTTTGACATGCAGTCGGGGTTCGACAGCGTCGCCTTCAAGATCGTCTTCGGGTCAGAGGAGTATCCGGAGTTCGTCGAGTCGCCGTTCATTGATGGCTTCGGCATGTTCCTGAACGGCGTCAACATCGCCCAGGTGGCCAATCTGCCGGTCAACATCAAGCACCCGGACATGACCGACACCGTCACGGGCACCGAGCTGGACGGCATCCTGGCCCCGGGTGGCGACCCGGTGCTGACGTTTGGCGGCCTCGTGAATCCCACCGGGAATACCCTGCGGTTCATCGTGGCCGACACGTCGGACGGTATCCTGGACACGACGGTCTACTTTTCAGCTCTGGCAGGAGTGCCGGTGGTGCCACTGCCGGGCGGTGTCTGGCTGCTGGGGACCGCCGTCGCCGGACTGGCCGGCCGCCGGCTGCTGAAAAAGCGTGAACCCGCTGCCGCCGGCGCGACATAAGGGATCAGCGGTCGTCTGCGCCGACGGGCGGCGCTAACGGACTGAAATATATAGGTTTTCTCCGGCAAAACCGGAACCCCGTCACGGTCTTCCTGCCTCCCGTCACCTATCGTTTCCGCCATCGAAGGATGTGCTGGAGACGAGCCCGTGATGTGCCGCTACCCCTCTGGTCCGAACCGCAACCGCGGCATGACGGCGGTGGAGCTGCTGTTCACCATGGCCATTGCCGGCCTCGTGCTGGCGCTCGCCGTCCCCAACTTCCGTGACTTCATCCAGAACAACCGGGCAGCCGAGGAAGCCAACGCCCTCGTCGGCGCCCTGGCCGTCGCGCGCAGCGAAGCAGTCACCCGGGGCATCCCGGTATCCGTCTGCTCGTCCGCCGATAACGCGACCTGCGCCGACGATCCCGACTGGAGCACCGGCTGGATCGTCTTCACCGACGTGAACGCGCCGCTCGGCGCCGTGGATGACGGCGTCACGCCGGACACGGTGCTGCGGGCCCTGCCCGCGCTCCGCAATGGCTCCGAGCTGACGGCCGACGCCAACTTCGTGTCCTACGGCGCGAACGGCTTCCTCAGCAACGGGGCCGCCGTGACCTTCGACCTGGATATCCCGGAGTGCACCGGGAACCACAACCGGACGATCACGGTGAACCTGCAGGGGCGGGGCGCCGTGGCCAATACCGCCTGCGATTGAAGAGACCCGGGTATCACCATGCAACACGCAATCGCCCGCCGCCTCCAGCTCCGTAGCAATAGCCAGGCGGGTACGACGCTGATCGAGGTGCTCATCACCGTGATCCTCGTGTCGGTCGGCCTGCTGGGTCTCGCCGGCCTCCAGCTGACCACGGTGCAGAACACCAACAGCGCCGCCGAGCGCTTCGAGGCAACCACGCTTGCCCGGGACATCCTCGAGCGCATGCGGGCGAATCGCCAGCAGGCGCTCAACGGGGAGTACGACCTGGCCATGGGCGATGCGCCTGCGGCGGCAGATCTTGCCGGCGACGACCTGGACGCCTGGATGGATGCGCTGGCCGCGCTGCCCAACGGGGACGGCTCGATCGAGGTCGTCGACGACGTCGTGACCATTGAAGTCGAGTGGACGGACGCCTCCGACGACAACGCAGGCGACACGCGCGACATGTCGGTCTTCCTGAGGACGGGCCTGTGATGACCAGCGATATGAAGAACGTTTCCACCCACCGCCGCCAGCGCGGTGTCGGTCTCGTCGAGATCATGATCTCGCTCACCCTGGGCCTGATCGTGACCGGCGCCATCGTGCAGATCTACCTCACGACGAAGCGCCAGAACGACATGCAGACCAGCCTTACGGGCCGCCAGGAGTCGGCGCGCTTTGCCGCGCAGATCATCCAGCGAGATGCCCAGATGGCGGGGTTCCGCGGCTGCCTCCGCGATCTTGGCACCGTCGTGAACACCCTCAACAGCGCCAACGACTTCCTCTACGACTACGGGCAGCACGTGGTCGGCTTCGAAAACGCCGGCGGCCTGCCAGCCTCGATCACCAACGTGGTGGCCGGCACCGACGTGCTCACGCTCCGGACGGTGGACGATTCGGACGTCGAACTCGCGGCCGGCATGGCCAGCAGCACCTCCGATCCCGTCACTGCCGCCGGCCTGGCTCCTGCGCCCTTCGATAATGGCGACATCGTCCTCGTGGCCGACTGCTCCGGAGCTGCCGTTTTCCAGGTGGACGCCTACGACGCCGCGACAGGCGCCATCGAACATCTGGCTGCCGGCGTCCCGGGGAACAGCACCCTCAACCTCGGGCGGAGATTCGCCGGCGGGGCCCAGGTGTTCCGCATGCGCACCACCACCTATTACATCCGCGAAAGTGCCAGCGGCACCGGGCCCGCCCTCTGGCGCCGCGTCGGCCTGGAGAATCCCCAGGAGCTCGCCGAGGGCATCGAGAACATGCAGGTCCTCTACGGCGAGGATACCGATGGCGACCAGTCTCCCAATGACTACAGGACCGCGGACGCCGTCGGCGACTGGACCCAGGTGGTGAGCCTGCAGGTCGCCCTCCTGGCCGCGGGCACGCAGGACCGGGTGGCCGATGCGGACCCCCGCACGTTCAATCTCCTTGGCGAAGTGGTGGACCCCACGGATGGCGGCGCCCTGCCGTCCGACGGCCGCCTGCGCCGGGTGCTGAGTTTTACGGTCGCACTGAGAAACCGGCTGTCATGAACAGGAACCCTTCAATGACGTCCCACCGCCATATGGGTCGCGAGGATGGCGCCGCCATGGTGATTGCCCTGGTGATGCTGCTCGTGCTGACCTTGCTCGCCACGGCCAGCGCCCGCATGACACTCATGGAGGAGCGCATGACCGGCAACACGCAGGACCGGAACATTGCGTTCCAGGCCGCGGAGGCCGGCCTGCGTGCCGGCGAGGACGAGGCCCAGGTGCCGGTCCTGCCGGACTTCGACGTCAACTCACTCGGCCTCTATACCCCGGCCGATCCGGGTGACCCTCCCGTCTGGGAGACCGTGGACTGGACCGACGAGGCCGAAGTCCTGGTTTCCGACGAGCTGGCCGATGCGCCGGGAATGCTCGCTGACGCCACGACCAGCTACATCGTGGAGCAGCTCCCCAGGGTCTCCACGCCGGGCGAGAGCCTGGCTGCCGATGCGTCGGTGGACGAGGCGACTTTTTACCGCGTTACTTCACGCGGCGTCGGGGTGGGCGGCAACGCCACCGTGACGCTGCAGACCACTTTCAAGCGTTGAGGCGAGCGACCGCTCAGGTCGGGTTGGAGGCAGAACATGGATAGTTCAAACCGGACAAGGATGTCCGCCCTTTTTGGTGGCTTGCTGCTGGCATTGAGTCAGGCAGGCAATGCGGTGACGGTGTCGGAGACTCCGCTCTTCATCGCCTCGGGCGCCACGCCGAACGTCATGCTGCTCGTGGACAACTCGGGGTCCATGGAAAGCGTCATCTGGGCGAGCGGCTACGACTCGACCGTGACCTACCCGGACTGGAGCCCGCCGCGGCTCACGTCCAACAACTGCACCACGGGTACCGTGTACGCAGAAGGCTGGGCGTCGACAACCAACTCGATCACCCACTCCACGCTGGTCAACACCCGCTATCGGGGAACCTGCGGTGGCGTGACGCCGGGCGTCACCTGCCCGACAGCTGGCTGGACCCGCGGCCGAAGCGCCGATGGGCTGACGACGAAGTGCCTGAAGCTGCCAGATCCGGTTGGTGGCGGCAGCACCCGTTATACGGGCAACTACCTCAACTACCTGTTCGAAACCTACGCGGGAGCCACGGACCTCAGCACCGGCACGATCCCAAATGCGTACCGCATGCAGGTGGCCAAGAATGTTGCTACCAATGTGGTGAACGACAACTCCAACCTGCGCCTGGGCCTTTCTGCCTTCAACACGGACCAGGGCAGCCGCATCCTGCAGAACTGCAATACGGGCAACACGTCCGCGCTGAACACCTCAATTTCCGGGCTTGCCCCCACGACCTGGACTCCGCTCGGCGAGGCCCTGTACGAAGTCACCCGGTACTTCCGCGGCATAGCCAGCTACTACAATTCCGGCGTCAGCTACACGAGCCCGATCCAGTATCGGTGCCAGAAGAACTTCGTCATCGTCATCACGGACGGCTATCCGACCCAGGACACGAGCTTTCCGACGGACGATGCCGCAGACGTGGCCAATACCGGCGCTTCGCTGCCCAACTGGGACGGCCTGGCGCCGGCTACCACGGCGGCCCAGTATCCCAACTTTGCCGTCCATTCCGACGGCTTCAATCCCAGCGGTGCCGCCACCGACGAGGGCTACACGCTCTACCTGGATGACCTTGCCAAGTTCGCCTACGACATCGACCTGCGGACGGGTACCAATGACCTGACTGGCAAGAGCTTCGATGACGAAGACTTTCCCAAGCAGAACCTGGTCACCTACACGGTGGGCTTCGCCGTCGCCAACCAGATGATGGCCGACGCGGCGGCCTATGGCACGGGCCTCTACTACCAGGCCAACAACGAGGACGAGCTGACCGCCGCCCTGCAGGCGGCGCTGGCCGACATCGACGCGCGGACGAGCTCCGCAGCCTCGGTGGCCACCAACTCGACGCGTCTCGCCTCCGATACCTTCATTTACCAGGCCCGGTTCTCCAGCGGCGACTGGGGTGGCCAGCTGCTGGCCTATCCGATCGGTGCCGGTGGCGCCATCGCCGAGGTGGACAACACCGGCGTGCCGGTCCTCGGCGGCAAGACCGGCTGGAATGCCGCACAGGTCATGCCCGACCCGGGCGCGCGGAACATCTACACCTACGACCGTGGGTCGAAGTCCGGCATGGCCTTCGCATGGGCGAGCCTGACCAGCGCGCAGCAGACCGAGCTGAACAAGGATTCCGCCGGCGTGAACGACGGCCTGGGTGAGAAGCGCCTCGAATACCTCCGGGGCGACGATGCCATGGAGTCCCCGAACGGCTCGTTCCGTGTGCGCAGTTCCATGCTGGGCGACATCATCAATTCCGACCCCACCTTCGTTGGCGACCAGAACTACGGCTTCGACCTGTTGCCGGGCTCGGAAGGCTCGTCCTACAAGACCTTCCGCTCCAGCTCCGGGTACAAGGACCGGACGCCCATGGTCTACGTCGCAGCCAACGACGGCATGCTCCACGGGTTCGACGCCGCAACCGGGGTCGAGATGCTGGCGTTCATGCCGAACGCGGTCTATCCGGAGCTGACCTTCCTGACGGACCCGGGCTACAACAGCAGCCACCGCCTGATCAACGATGGCGCTCCGAGGGCCCTGGACGCCTTCATCGACGGCGGCTGGAAGACGGTGCTGCTCGGGTCGCTCGGCGGCGGCGGCAAGGGCGTCTACGCCCTGAACGTCACCACGCCGGACAGCTTCGATGCCGGCGACGTCCTCTGGGAGTTCACCTCGGACGACGATTCCAACATGGGCGTCGCCATTCCCCAGGCGACGATCGCCCGCATGTACAACGGCGACTGGGCGGCAATCGTGCCCAACGGCTACAACAGCGGCGGCAACGCGACGCTGTTCATCCTCAACCTGGAGACCGGCGACAAGCTGGCCGAGATCGACACCGGCGTCGGCAGCGACAACGGCCTCTCCAGCGCCACGCCGGTCGATGTGGACGGCGACCGCATCACCGACTACATCTACGCGGGCGACCTCAAGGGCAACATGTGGAAGTTCGACGTCACGAGCAGTGATGAGGGCGAGTGGGCGATCGCGTTCTCCGGCGCTCCCCTCTACACGGCCTGCAGCGCCGATCCCTGCACGTCCACCAACCGCCAGCCGATCACGGCCCGGCCCGAGGTGGGCATCAGTCCGCCCGCCGGCTACTTCGTCTACTTCGGTACCGGCCGCTACTTCGCGGTGGGCGACAACGGCGTGGGCACCGGTGCGAACACCGTGTACGCGATCCGCGACAAGAACGAGAAAGGCACTGCATCCCCGGTCCTTCCGGGCGCCGGCCGCTCCACCCTGGTCGAGCAGGAAGTGCTCAATGAGCAGGTGATCGACTACGACGGCTACATCGAGGGCATCCGTGTCACGACCAACAACGAGATCACGGATGCCGACGACGGCTGGTTCCTCGACCTGCCCACCTCCGGCGAGCGCCAGGTCAGCACGCCCATCCTCCGCGGAGGCCGGCTGATCTTCACGACGGTGATCCCGTCGGGCGACGCCTGCTCCGCGGGTGGCGAGTCCTGGCTGATGGAGATCGACGCGCTGTCGGGCTCGCGCCTGACCGAGTCGCCCTTCGACCTGAACCGCGACCGGTCCTTCGACATCGAGGACTTCGCACCGCTGGACCCGGAGGATCCCGACAGCCCGCTGGTGCCGGTCAGTGGCCGCCAGTCGAAGCAGGGCATCATCAAGACGCCCGGCATCGTCACCGACGACCGCATCGAGTACAAGTTCGCGTCCGGCAGCGCGGGCGGCATCGACACGACCATCGAGAATGCCGGCAAGCAACGGGGCCGCCAATCCTGGCGTGAAATCCAGTGAGGAGTTTGACCATGCGCATGGCAGGACTGATCGGAACCCTGGCACTGGTGGCGGGCAGCCTGCAGGCCGCCCCGCCGCCCGAGCCGGTTGAGACACGGCTTGTCGCCGTCGATCCAGCTGGCCGGGAGATCGTCGCCGACGGCATGACGTGGGCGCTCTCGAGCACCGCACGGATCAGCATTCCGGGCAAGGAGCGCGCTTCGCTCCGTGACCTCCAGCCGGGCGCGCACGTCCGCCTCGAACTGGTGCCCACCGATGGCGAAGTGCCGGTGGTGAGCCGCATTACCGTGCTGCCGGATTGATCCGGTTGGCACCGAGGAGAACCAGATGAACCGTCACGCGCGGAACCGGGGCTTCACCCTGATCGAGCTGCTCATCGTCATGGTCATCGCCAGCGTGCTGGCGATGATTGCGGTGCCGAGCTACCAGGCCAGCGTCATCAAGAGCCGACGGGCCGATGGCCGGGTCGTACTGAACGACACGGCGCAGCGCCTGGAGCGCTGCTACACCCAGTTCGGGGCCTACGATGCGGCCGACTGCGCCATCGCGGACGGGGAGGAGATCCTGTCCCAGGAAGGGTTCTACCTGGTGACCGTGGCGGTGGCCGATGCGGCGACCTACACCCTGACCGCGGCGCCCCAGGGCCCCCAGGAACACGACGAGGACTGCGGCAGCCTGGGCGTGACCAACACCGGCGTCCGGTCCATCACGGGGGACGGGGAGCTGGAGCGCTGCTGGTAGGCGGGTGTCCGGTGTCGGGAATTCATACAAACCGGACGGAAAACCCTCATCATTTCAGTTGAATAGTCGCGCTCTGCGGGCGCCGACTGTGCTAAATTCCTCCCCAAGAATTAAACCAACACTGCTTTGTGCAGGATCGGGAATCATGAAGAACGCACTTAAGGCGACCGCCCTCGTTGGCGCGCTGCTCATCGGCCAGGCCGCGTGGGCGATTCCTGCCACGTACACCATCGATAACGGGTCACTGCCGGGCACTTCGGCCAGCTGGCTCTACCGGGTCAACAACGCCTGCAACGGCGTCAGCGATCTGGACCTGAACGGTAACAACAAGGCGGACACGTTGCACTTCTGCGGCTCCACCTACTACCAGGCGACCGGCACCATTAACGGCGACTGGGACGGTGCGAAGCTCACCGGCCTCTCCGGCACGCTGCTTGACGGGAAGATCATCGGCGGCAGCCTGGGCGGTGCCTTTTACGGCGCGGGCATGACACCCCTCTGGACGATCGTCACCGACCTGTTCGGCACGTTCATCTTCGAGGAGTTCGATCCGGCCCTGAACGTCATCACCGAGAATTCGCTGATCCTCTGGGGCCAGAACCTGGTGGCCTACGGTTTGCGCGAGACTTGCGCCCGGGCCGCTGGCCCTGGCTCAACTCCCTGCAAGGGCAAGGCGCTCGACATCACTGGAACCATTTCGGTGCCGGAGCCGGAGACCCTGCTGATGCTGTCGCTGGGCCTTGGGTTCATCACCTGGACGATCCGTCGCCAGACGGCCTCGGTTCGCTCCTGAAGACCGGCTGACCACCAACAAGTAATCCCGGAAGGGCGGCGCAAGCCGCCCTTCTGCTTTTCCGGTCCCAGTTTTCCTGCCCCGTTTCGCGTGATAGCGTCGCCTGTCGATTTACTCGCCAGGTAGTCAGCCATGCAACGCCGCCTCTTCCTCGGTTCAATGCTTGGTGCCGCGGCCGGCGGCGCACCGTTTGCCCGTGCGCTGGCTGCCGCTGTGGCCACCCCGGTGCCCGCCGACCTGCCCGCCACGCGACTGGGCGGCGGCGAGACGGTCCTCGCGCGATCCACGGTCAGGGATTTCCAGGCCAGCCTCCGGGGGCCGGTCCTCCTCCCCGGCCAGGACGGCTACGACCGGGCGCGCCAGGTCTGGAACGGCATGATCGACCGCCGTCCTGCGCTGATTGCCCGCTGCAGCGGCGCCACCGACGTGGCCCGCTCGGTCCAGTTCGCCAGGGCCAACGACCTGCTCGTCGCGGTTCGCAGCGGTGGCCACAGCACGTCGGGCCAGTCCGTCTGCGACGGCGGGCTGATGATCGACCTGTCTGAAATGCGTGGCGTTCGCGTGGACCCCGGGTCCCGCCGTGCCTTCGTGCCCGCCGGGTCACTGCTTGGCGAACTCGATCGCGAAGCGCAGTTCTTCGGCCTGGCGACGACCGCCGGCACCGTGTCGCACACGGGCGCGGCAGGGCTGACGCTGGGCGGCGGCTTCGGCCGGCTCGGCCGGCGATTCGGCCTGTCCTGCGACAACCTGGTGTCCGTCGATGTGGTCACGGCCGCCGGCGACGTGGTCCGCGCCAGCAAGGGCGAGAACCGGGACCTCTTCTGGGGCCTCCGCGGCGGTGGTGGCAACTTTGGTATCGCCACGAATTTCGAGTACCGCCTGCATAAGGTCAGCCCGACGATTCTCGGCGGGCCGGTCATCTTCCCGTTTGACCGGGCGCGGGAAGTCCTGGAGTTCTTCGTGGAATTCACCGCCACCACCCCCGACGAGCTCAACCTGGACTGTGCCATCGTGGCGCCGCCCGGCGCGAAGCCGATGGTGCTGCTGGAAGTCTGCTACTCGGGCGACCTGGCGACGGGCGAGAAGGTGATCGCCCCGGTGCGCACCTTCATCAAGCCACTGGCTGACCAGGTCAAGGCCATGCCCTACCTGAAACTGCAGTCCGGAGCCGACGAAGCCAACGCCGCGGGCCGCAATTACTACGTGAAGAGTGGCTTCGTGGAAGCCGTGGATCCGGCCCTGCTGGACGCGATGGTGGCGGGTTTCAGCCCCGATGCCGGGAGGGCCACGGTAATGGTTCTCCAGCAGCTGGGTGGCGCCATCGGCCGGGTGCGCCCCGACGCGACCGCCTTCAACCACCGCAAGGCGCGCTTCGACCTGCTCGTGCTGGGCAGCTGGGACGACCCTGCCCAGACCGCACAGCACAGCGCCTGGATCAAGGACTTCTGGAGCGGACTCGAGTCCTACACCCGCGGCTACTACTTCAACACCCAGATCGGCGACAGCCAGGACAAGGTCCGGGCGAACTTCGGCGCCAACTACCCGCGCCTGGTGCAACTGAAGGACCGCTACGACCCGGGCAATCTCTTCCGCCTCAACGCCAACGTGCTGCCGACGGTCTCGTAGGAGCGGCTTCAGCCGCGACCCCCTCCCGCGAGAATCGAGTCCGCGAGTCTCGAGCCGGAGGGGGTCGCGGCTGAAGCCGCTCCTGCAACGTCACGGCACGTAGGCGTCCGCTTCGATCTCGACGAGGATTTCCGGGCTGATCAGTTTGGCGACCTCGACCATGGCCGTGGCCGGCCGGATGTTGCCGAAGACCTCGCCATGGGCCCGGCCCACGTCTTCCCAGCGGCTGATATCAGTGAGGTAGATACGGGTGCGCACCACGTGCTCCGGGCCGGCGCCGACGGCCGCGAGCGCCTTGCTGATGTTCGCCAGGATCTGGCGGGTCTGGGCATAGGGATCGTCGATGCCCACGATGTTGCCGTCCGGGCCGCTGGCCGTCGTGCCCGACACATATATGAATGGTCCGGTCCGGACTGCGCGCGAATAGCCGATGATCGGCTCCCACTTGCTGCCGGTGGAGTGATTGATGCGTTCCATGGTGATGATTCCGTTGCAGGTGTACTAGGGGAACTGGCTGGCCAGCGTCGCCAGCGAGTCAATCGGGTTCTCGCAGGTCATGCCGCGGCACACGTAGGCCACTACCGGCGTGGCGCTGTTTGACGGGGTCTTCGATTCCAGCCCGGCAGGCAGCGGGCCGGCATCGGGCGGAATCGCAAACACCAGCCGGCGCGGATTGTAGGCCGCGCCGAGCGTCGCCGCCCACACGCCAGTGTCGCCAGGATCCCCGCGCAGCACGATCAGTTCGGGCGGCTGCAGGTATTCGTCCAGGGCGTTCAGCAGGGAGCAATGCCCGTGCGGGAACTCCTGCATGCCGCGCCAGCCCGCCCGGAGCGCGCGTTCCGCCGCGTCCAGGTAGCGGGTTTCCACCAGCAGGTAGCCGAGCCGGGCCAGGGCGAAGGCCGCCACGCCGTTCCCCGAGGGCACCGCCTCGTCAGCCAGCGGCTTCGACCGGTGCAGCAGCGCTTCGTGGTCGTGGGACGTGAACCAGAAGCCGCCATCTTCCCGGTCCTCGAAATGCTCCAGCAGGCCGTCGGCCAGCTGCATGGCGAACCGCAGGTGCGCCGTGTTCCAGCGGGTCTGCAGGAGCTCGACGACGGCATCCAGCAGGAAGGCGTAGTCGTCCAGGTAGCCGTTGAGGCGCGCCCGGCCGCCCTTGAACGTGGCCAGCACCCGGCCGTTCACCACGAGCGAAGTGCGGAGGACGTCGACGGCGCCGGCGGCCGCGTCCGCCAGGTCCGGGCGGTCGAGCACCCGGGCGGCGATGGCCAGGCCGCGGATCATCAGCGCGTTCCAGCTCGTCAGCAGCTTGTCGTCGAGTCCGGGCCAGACCCGGCCGTTGCGCGCGCGGAGCAGTTTCGACCTGCCCGACATCAGCAGCCGCCGCACCGTCGAGACCGGCTGGCCCGTGCTTTCGGTGATCTCCTCGACGGTCCGGTAGACCCGCAGGTGCCAGGCGCGGACGTGGTGGTGCGGCTCCTCGAAGTTCGGCGGCTGGTCCAGGCCGAAGCGCGGCTCGAGGACCGCGTACTCGTCCGCGTCCACGAGTTCCCGGACCTGCTCCGGCGTCCAGACGTAGAACCGGCCTTCCTCGCCCTCGGAATCCGCGTCGAGGCTGGAAAAGAACCCGCCGTCCGCAGACCGCATGTCGCGGAGAACCCAGTCGGCGGTCTCCCGGGCGACGGTCCGGAAGCTCTCGTCGCCGCTGATCTGGAACATCTGCGCGTACAGCGCCAGAAGCGGACCGTTGTCGTAGAGCATCTTCTCGAAGTGCGGGATCGTCCAGAAGCGGTCCACGGAGTAGCGGCAGAAACCGCCGCCCAGGTGGTCGTAGATGCCGCCCTCGGCCATGCGCTTCAGCGTCAGTGCCGCGAAGAACAGGCCGTCCTTGTCCGGCTGCGGGTCGTGGGCCGTGCTGCGCCAGTGGCGCAGCAGCCGGTCGATGGTGGTGGGATGGGGGAACTTGGGCGCGCCGCCGAAACCGCCATGCTCCTTGTCCACCTGCTGTCCCGTGACCTCGCGGAAGTCGGCGAGGGGCTGGCCATTCAGGGCGGACCGGTCGGCGCTGCCGCCGGGCTCGAGCTGGCCAAAGGCCTCGCGCAGTGCGTCGGCCTGGCCCCGCACGTCGCTGGCGTGATCCCGGTAGTACCCGGCCACCCGTTCCAGCACCTGGGTGAAGGACGGCATGCCGTATTTCGCGGTGTTCGGGAAATAGGTGCCGCCGAAGAACGGCACCTGGTCCTCGGGCGTCAGGAACATGGTCAGTGGCCAGCCGCCGCCCCGCTGGGCGATGAAGTGGTGGGCCGTCTGGTAGATCTTGTCGAGGTCGGGGCGCTCTTCCCGGTCCACCTTGATGTTCACGAAGTGCCGGTTCATGACCTCGGCCGTGGCCGGGTCCTCGAAGGACTCGTGGGCCATCACGTGGCACCAGTGGCAGGCCGAGTAGCCGATCGACAGGAGGATCGGCTTGTTTTCGGCCCGGGCCCTGGCCAGCGCGGCCTCGTTCCAGGGGTGCCAGTCCACCGGGTTCGCGGCGTGCTGGAGCAGGTAGGGGCTGGTTTCACTGGCGAGCTGGTTCATGCGCCGCCAGACTACCGGAATTCAGTACCATGCCAACCCCATGCAGATCGGCCCGCACCGCATCGACCCGCCCGTGATCCTCGCTCCCATGGCGGGTGTCACCGACAAGCCCTTCCGGCAGCTGTGCCGGCGCCTGGGCGCGGGCCTGGCCGTGTCCGAAATGACCACGTCCGAGCCCCGGCTGTGGGCGACGCGCAAGTCCCGCCTGCGGATGGACCACGCGGACGAGCCCGGCCCGGTGAGCGTGCAGCTGGCCGGCACCGACCCGGAGGTCCTGGCGAACGCGGCCCGGCACAACGTGGAGCAGGGCGCCCAGATCATCGACCTGAACATGGGCTGCCCGGCCAAGAAGGTGTGCAACGTGGCCGCCGGCTCGGCGCTGTTGCAGGACGAGGCGCTCGTCGCGCGGATCCTGGCGGCGGTGGTGGCTGCAGTGTCCGTGCCCGTGACCCTGAAGATCCGCACCGGCTATTCCCGCGCGGAGCGCAATGCGGTGCGCATCGCGCGCATCGCGGAAGGCGCGGGCATCGCCGCCATTGCCGTGCACGGCCGCACCCGCGAGGACTTCTTCACCGGTGAAGCCGAGTACGACAGCGCCACCGCCGTAAAGGCCGCCGTGCACATACCCGTGATCGTCAACGGCGACGTGGACAGCCCGGAGAAGGCGGCTGCAGTGCTCCGCGCCACGGGCTGCGACGCGATCATGCTCGGCCGGCCGGCGCTCGGGCGGCCCTGGATCTTCCGCGAGGTGGCCCATTTCCTGGCCACGGGCGAGCGCCTGCCGCCGCCGGAACGTAGTGAAGTGCAGGACGTCCTGCTGGGCCACCTGGCCGCCCTTCACGCTTTCTATGGTGAGCACCTGGGCGTGCGGATCGCCCGCAAGCACCTGGGGTGGTATTGCCGCGACCAGCCGGGCGCCGCCGACTTCCGCAGCGCGGTGAACCGGATCGAATCAGGGCAGGAGCAGATGGAATTCGCGCGCCGTTTCCTCCGGCCTCCGGCGGAGCCCCAGGGGGATGTGGCTCCGCCGGAGGTTGGAGCGGCCACGTGGGCCGCCTGACGGCTATCCGCTAGAGTCCGCCGAAGCGGTAGCTGGCACGAACTCCGACGACCAGCGGCGGCGGAAGGAAGGCGAAAATGACCTCGTCGCGCGGTTGCGCGCCGCTGCCGCCGTACATGCCATCGCGGAAATCCTGGTACCGCTGGGCCCAGCGGACCGTGTCGTCGTCGAACAGATTGTCTGCATAGAGTTGGACCGACCAGGCTTCCGCCTGGATGCCGACCTGGGCGTCTACGATGAAGTTCGCGTCGACGTAGGCGACGTTGATCTGGTCGCCCAGTGCGCGCTTGCTGTCGTACTGTCCCGTGACGTTCGCGAACCACTTAAGGCCTTCGGCCAGTGGGGCCGTGTAGTTGCCCTGCACGGTTGCAGAGTGTTCCGGCACGCCGATGATCGGGGCGCCGCTGCAATCTCCGGCCGCATTGCCACAGATGGCCACGTCCTTCCGCGTGGGGATGCCGATGGATGATTCCTCATCCGCGTCCGTCAGGCCACGGATCTTCGTGTAGTCGAAATCCGTCCACTCGGCGTCCGTGTAGGCGTAGGCCAGTTCGAGCGTTAGTTCGTCGACCGGGTTCCACAGCAGGTCAAGTTCCAGCCCCTTGGTCTCGGCAGCACCGGCGTTGGCCACGCCGGCGGACGGGTAGTTGACCACCGGGCTCGAAATGGTGATGCCGACCTGCCGGTCAGTGTAGTCATTGAAGAAGAGCGCGCCGTTCGCCTGCAGCCTGCCATCAAGCCACTGGGTCTTGCCTCCAATTTCATACCCCCAGAGCTGCTCCTGGTCGATCCGCGCGAGCTGGGGCACGGCGAACTGGGCGGTGCCGAATCCGGCCGGCTTGGTGCCCTTGGCGGCCGATGCATAGATAAGGACATCCGGCGTCAGCTTGTAGTCCACGGCGAAGCGGGGGTTCACGGTGTCTGAGGTCTGGTCGTCGGTGGCCGGCAGCGGGTACTGGACTTCCGGCCTGTTGAGGAAGTCCGCGTCGAGCGCGAGGAGCGCCTGGCCGACCCGGTCCGTGGTCGTATTCGTGGACACGGTGATGTCATCCCGGATGTAGCGGGCTTCGGCAGTCACCCGCAGCTGATCCGTGATGTCGAAGCCGACCAGTGCGAAGAGCGAATAGCTGTCGGTGTCCCGGTGGGTCTCCTTGGGGACCGCGCCGAGCCGCGCCGAGTCCCGGTAGCTGCAGGCCGCGTCGAGTGGTTCTGTGGCCGGGCAGTAGGTCGGGAATGCCTCGGCGATATTCGGGGCATTCAGCCAGAAGAGGGAGCGGTCGTAGTTGTCGGTGCGGTCCCAGAACCCGGAAGCGCCGACCAGCCAGCGGCCCCGGTCCCAGCTGCTCGACTCAAGCGTGAATTCCTGTTCGATGTAGCGTGTGTCGGTGCTGTCCAGGTAGTCATTGTCCAGGGAACCGTAGGAGCTGGCTCCGGACCGGACGAATGGCGTGCCAAGGCCGTCCTGGAAGTCGACGTCCTCGTGGAGGAATGCATCGTTGGTCAGCAGGCTGGTCTGCGACTTGAATATCACCGTGTCGCCGGTCCAGTCGACCTTGACGTAGGCGAGCCAGGTATTGTCCGAGCTGCCGAGAAACGGCCCGTCATTGCGCTGGGAGCGCGACAACGCGACGTCATTCTCGTCCACGCCGCCGACCGTGCCGAGCCACTGGCCGAAATCCATCACGAGGTTGTCGGTGAAATCCGGCGTAGTGCCGGGCGGCAGCGCCACACCGTTCTTGTAGTAGGTATTGGTGGGGGCCACCTTGGCGACGGCTCGTGGATCGGTTTCGTTCTCCGAGTAACTGACACTGGCATTCACATTGACGGAATCGGTTGGTATCCAGAGCGCGGCCAGGCGCAGGCCGTTGCTGGTCCCGCCGCCCAGCCCGACGTTGGCCACTGGGTCGGTGGGATTGTGGTTCTCGTAGTAGCCGTCGCTCTCGTAGGTGCCCGCGTTCAGGCTGAGGGCGAGCTTGTCCGCGATGACGGGGCCCGAAATTGAGCCTCTGACATCATAGATTGCGTAGTTTGCGGCGACGTCGCCCGACGTGTTGATCACAAGACCGTCCATGGACGGCTTCTTGGTGATGTAGTTGATGGCTCCGGCAAACGCATTGCGGCCGTAGAGCGCGGACTGGGGCCCCTTGACGACCTCGACACGCTCGAGATCCAGGAGGCGGGAGTTAAGCAAGGAGGATCCGCCGCCGGAGGTCACGTTCTCCCCCGAAACGTCCACGCCATCCACAAGGATGGCCACGCTGGTGCGGCCCCTGGAGCTGTTGATGCCCCGGATCGAGATGCGGGTGTCCGCCGCCGAGAACGCCTGGTCGAACTGGACGCCCGGGATCAGGGCCAGGACATCTGCCGTCGAGTCCAGGCCCAGCTTCGCAATGGTATTGGCATCGAATGCCGCGACGGACAGGGGGATGTCCTGAAGGTTCTCTTCCTTCTTCCGGCTCGTGACCATGATCTCCTCGATCTGGGCCGAAGCGGCCATCGGTGCCAGCGTAGCTGGAATGCCAATACCCACAACGCCTGCTGCTACCAGATAAGCAGTACCCCGAAACGTCATCGTCTTGCCCCTGCGTTGGTGGTTGGTGAACAGCACGTCGATCACGCCGGGTGGCGGCGCCGGGCAGACTTCAACTTTCGCCATTGGCGGCGCCATGCCGCGCTGGCCGAGGCCAGCAGCCCACCTCCGAGCAGGGCGCCCGCCAGGGGGAATGACTTTGCAACCGTGACAACGACCTGGTCCGTGGTTGCCAGGGTGCCGTTGCTCACCGTGAGCTGGATCGTGTAGGTGCCGAGCTGATCGATCGCCGTGACGTCGAACGTCGGTGTGGCGGTGCTCGCCCCGACGAGGGCGGCCGCATTCGCCGGCGGATCGCCCGACGTGGGCTGGAAGGACAGTATTTCCCAGGTGTAGGCGAGCGCGAGGCTGGAAGGATCGCTGCTGCCCGTGCCGTCCAGTGTCACGGTGGTGCCGGCCACCACGAAGGTCACGTCCTGGTCATCTCCTGCGTCGGCAACTGGCGCGGCAATGCTGGCGACAGTCACGGACACCTGGTCCGAGGCGCTGAGAGTTCCGTTGTTGACCGTCAGGCGCAGCGTGTATGCACCCAGTTGATCGGCAGCGTTAACGGCGAACGACGGATTCGCCGTGTTCGGGTTCACGAGCACGACGCTGCTCGCGGGCGGGTTCCCTGAGGAGGGCACGAAGCCCAGGATTTCCCAGGCATAGGTCAGCGGCAGGCTCGAGGGGTCGGAACTGGCACTGCCATTCAGCTGCACGGTCACGCCGGGCGCGGCGAAGCTGACTCCCTGGTCGGGGCCTGCATTGGCTACCGGGGGCGGGACGCCGGCGGTGACGGTGACGGTGTCGGTACCGGTGCTGTCCGGAAAACCGTCGGCGGCGGTAAGACGGATGACGTAGGACCCCGGGACGTCGGGCGTGAACGTCGGGCTGGCCGTTCCCGCCCCCGTCAGGGTTGCGCCTGATCCCGCCGGGCGGGTGTCGAACTCCCAGGAGTAGGAGAAGCCGTCGCCGTCCGGGTCCGTCGTGCCGGTGCCGTTCAGGGCCACCGGGCCCTGCGTGAACACCGTCTGGTCCGGGCCGGCATTGGCCACGGGAGCACTGTTGTCGAGGTTCGTTTCTGGCGGACTGGACCCGCCGTCGACGCAGCCATGGATCAGGCCCAGCGAGGCCAGGATGGCGCCGAACCTGACCCGGCGCCACGGGTTCCCCGAGGCCTGCGCCTGCGTCCGACCGGTTGCTGGAAGGGTTTCAGTGATCATTCTTTTTCGTTCCAAAGGAATTCAAACGGATTCCTGCTGCGGAGCAAACAAGGCGCGTACGGCCGCCTGCGCCGGTTGCCCGCGACGGCACCAAACGGACTAGTATTGGCTGGCGTATGCCCGCGAATCAGATCGGGTCAGCGGCACCGGGAGCCCTGGAGGATAGAGTGGGCAGTTCCCCCGGTGCCGCATTCCCTTTCTGTCCAACCGATCGCGATCAGGTCCGACCACTGTCGATGGGCATACTTCGACCGGCGTGCCGGGCAGGAATGTTCCCCTCCTCCCGGCACGCCGGCTCAAACTTCACGACCCTCACGCCATGCTGGCCTCAGCGGTTGTTCCCCCGGCCAGTTGAGGCGTACGAAAGACGGCCACGCCCGCCGCTGCGAATACCAGCAGCACGCAGGTCATGAGCAGGCTGTATTCGACGGGCTTCACCCAGACTTCCGGGTACAGGCCCCAGCGCGAGAATCCCTCGATGGGCAGCCAGAGGATGTTTCCCGTGGGGATGGCGTAGCGAAATGCCGCGCCGGCGCCGCGGATCTTCACCAGCTTGCCCACCAGGTAGAGTCCCCAGCCCACGAAGCCCACCGTGATCACCATGGCGGCGGTCGAGTCGTAGCGGATGAGGCGCGGGTCGTTGATGGTGATCGCGCACAGGTAGATGAACCAGATCAGGAACACGGTCTCGATCGCCGTGGTGCGTGAGTGCTGCCGCTGGTAGCCGGGCGTCATGCGGCCCGGCCGCAGCCTGAAGTTGCGGTGAAACCACATGAACATCCGGCAGCGGGTGTCCTTGTTGGCGCCGAAGAAGATCAGCAGGACGATGACGATCAGGGACGTCGCCTGGATCATGAGCAGCCCGGGCATGAGGATCGGGATGCCGTTGTCGGTGACCGGCTCGAGCTTCAGCCATTCACCGAAGTAGTGCCACGTCCACTCGAAGAAGCCGCACCAGATCAGGTTGCCGCCCAGGTAACCCAGCAGCGTGGCCTGGTTCTCCGGGCGGCTGAGCCCGGCCCAGACCAGGCAGATGCCGGCCACGCCCAGCGTCATGGAAATGGCGGTGTCGAGTACGGCGTTGCCCGCCGTCATCTGCGATTGCAACACGACCAGCGTGTGGCCGAGGGCCAGCCCGCAAAACACGGTGAGCAGGCACAGCAGGGCGCTGACTGCGGGCTTTTCGACATCCAGGGCAAGGCGGCGCATGGGGATTATGTTCTGTTTCGGTACCGGGAGATTTCGCTTCAGCAGCGGCCATGAAAGCGACCGGCCCCGGGGCTGGCAATGGGCTGTGACCGGGAAGTTCCCGGACCGGCTGGAAAATTCCCCGATGGGGCTTCGGGATGCACGAAATGGACCTCATGTAGCGTCAGTGCTAAGGTGAATTTGTGGTTGTAAATAGCGACATAGCGGTTGCCGCAGAAGACCCGAGCGTTCCGCCGTCGAAGGCGCCTCGCGGGCGCTGGTTGCCGTTCCGGAGCTGGGACTGGCGTTACTTCCTGTTCTACTTGGGCATTCCCGCCGTCGTTGCCACCTACGCTGCCCTCAACAACTGGACGATCCTGCAGCTGTCGGGCTACCAGACGACGCTCGCGTTTTACGCCGGGCACGCCTTCGTGCCCTGGTGGACCAGTGCCATCGTCACCTACCTCTGCATGCGCCTGCTAAAGCCCTGGCAGCCCCCCCAGCTGGTCATTCTTGCGGTGGGCAGTTTCTTCGCCTGCCTTATTGTCCTGCCCTACTCGAACTGGCTCACTGAGTACTTCGCGGTGGGCTGGGTCAGCGGTGACTCCGATGGGACTCTTTCCAGCGCGCACATCTACAACCAGTTTGGCTTCTGGACTTTCACTGCGCGGGCGTCGGTCATCTGGATCCTGGCGAACGTGGCGTTTGACCGATTCCTGGGGCTGCCGCGGTACCGCTACGTAGCTGCGGCGCCCGCGCCGATAGTGCCGGCACTGGCTTCAGCTGACTTGTCCGTGGCAGCCACGCCAGCGGCGGCCAGGGTGGGCGCCGCGTTCGCGCCGGAAGCCAGGCAGCCTTCCCATGAGGAGGCACTGCGTTTCCTGCAGCGCCTGCCCGCAACGGTATCCCCGGACGAAGTCATTGCCCTGAAGGCCGAGCAGCACTACATCAAGGTTTACACCTCCGACCGGTCGTTCATGACCCTATTCCGCTTCAGCGACGCGGTAGCCGAGATGGACCCGAGCGCGGGGCAGCAGGTTCACCGTTCCTACTGGGTGCGTTCGTCCGCCATCCGTGCTGTCAGGCGCGAAGGGGGCAAGTACTCGGTAGAGCTCGTCAGCGGGCTGCTGGCGCCCATCAGCGAGGCCAATCGTGGCCTGATTCGCGAACTCGCCAAGGCTCGCAACATCCCCATTCTCCCGCCGCTCTGAGCGCGGTCACGTAGCAATGTCCCCGCCGCGGGACTAACATCGCGCCCCGCAACAGGGGCCAGGCGCCCCGGGGACTGGCGCTGTGATAGTCAGAAACGTTCGGCCGCATCGACCGGCAGCGCTGTTGCTGGCCCTGGCTGCGCTGCTAGCGGGCTGCAGTTCCCCGGAGGAGAAAGCCGCTGGCCACCTCCAGAGCGCGCGGCAATTCTACGAAGCCGGGGACCTGGTGCACGCCAGGATCGAACTTCGTAACAGCCTGCAGATCGACCCCAGGAGCGCCAGGGCGCTGTACCTGATGGCCCTGATCAACGAACGGGACGAGGACTACCCGGCGGTCCTCGGCAACCTTCAGATGGCAGTCGAAGCCGATCCGAAGTACGTGGATGCGCGGGTCAAGCTCGGCAACTACTACGCCGTTGGCCGCAAGGTTGCCGAGACGCGTGCGCAGGCCGACGCGGCAATGGCGCTTGCGCCGAACAGCCCGTCAGTCCGACTGCTGAATGCCTGGGCCTTCTATGTCGCCGGTGAGCGGGACAAGGCGCTGGACGAGGCCCGCAACGCGCTCCGGCTCGATCCGAAGCGCCGCGATGGCGTCACCCTGGTGGCCAGCTTGTACGCCGAGGAGGGCCGCTTTGACGACGCTCTCGCGGCGATCGAACAGGGAATTGGCAACCTGGACAAGGCCGACGCCGAGAACCTGAGGCGTGTGCGCGTCACGCTGCTGCTCCAGGCGGGCGAGCCGGGGCAGGCCGAGAAGGAACTCAGGCTGCTTGCGGACTCGTATCCCGCGTCGACGGCGTATGACGTCGCGCTGGCGCGGCTGTTCGTATCCCAGAACCGGATTGCCGAGGCTGAGGATCGCATCAGGTCGCTGATTGCCCGGGACCCGGACAACGCGGCGTGGCGGGTGCAGCTGGCCGGGCTGCTGTCCAGCCAGAGCAAGGCGGGCGACGCGGAGGCCAGCCTGCAGCAGGCGATTGCGGAGAACCCGGAATCCCGCGAGCTGCGCTTCGCCCTGGCCGGATTCTACGAAACCAACCAGCGCCCGGCCGATGCCCTGAAAGTCTATGAGTCCATCGCTGCGGCGGCGTCCGGGACCGATGAGTCCCTCGCGGCCCGCAACCGGATCGTCGCGCTCATGGCTGATAGCGATGAACCAGAGGCCAGGGCTCTCCTGAAGCAGATACTGGCGGATGCGCCCACCAACGTGGATGCCCTGATCTTTCGTGCCGCCTTCAGCCTGCAGGACAACAGGCCCGGCGAAGCCGTCGCGGATCTCCGCTCGGCGCTCGCAAGGCAGCCGGACTCCCAGCGCGCGCTCTTGTTGCTCGCCCGGACCTACGTGGGCAGCGGCGAGGCGGCGCTCGCCGAGGACACCTACCGAAGGCTGCTGGCGCTCAATCCCTCCAGTGCCCCGGCCCGCCGCGAGCTCGCCGCCGTCGTCGGCGGCCGCGGTGACCTCAAGGAAGCAGAAAAGCTCCTGCGCGAGGCGCTGCAGCTGTCTCCCGACGACGAAGCCTCGTCCGGCGACCTCGTGGCCGCACTCATGACCCAGGGAGATCTCAAGGGCGCCGAGGCCGAGGCGCGGCGAATGGTCGATCTTGGCCCGGGATCCGCCCTGGCGAACTACCAGCTCGGTGTTGCCCTGGAGCTCCAGAAAAATGAAAACCAGGCCATTGCGGCCTACAAGCAGGCCCTGGAGGAGAGCCCATCGGCCGATCAGCCCCTGACCGACCTGATCCTGCTGCTGACCCGCACCGGAAAACTCGCCGAGGCCGGGGCCTATCTGGATGAGCACCTCAAGTCCAATCCCGGTCATCTGACGGCGCAAATCCTGCGCGCAATGGTCTACCGGGATAGCGGCCAGCCCGACGTTGCGCGCCAGCAGCTCCGGACTATTGTTGCCGCACGGCCTGATGCCGTGGGGGCGTACATCACGCTGGCCAGCCTCTATCCCCCGGAGTCGGGCGAACGCCTTGCGGTGCTGGTCGAAGCCCACGACCGCAATCCGGCTGACCCGCAAATCGGCCTTGCCCTCGGTTCAGCGCAGGAGAGGCGTCGGGCCTACGAAGCGGCCATCCGCGTGTACGACGAGGTGCTCCAGGCCGGCGTCAGCAACGACTTCATCGTGAACAACCTCTGCGTCCTCCTGCTCGATACCCGGTCCGACAAGGCCAGTCATGAACGCGCATTGAAGCTCGCATCAAGGTTCGCGGAGGGCGAGAGGCACCCGTTCAACCTGGGCGTGCTCGGGTGGGCGAACTACCGCAACGGCGAATACCGTGAAGCAGTGCGGTTTCTCGAACGCGCCGTCGCGGCCAGTCCACGGCAGAGTCCCCAGCTGCGCTACTACCTGGGCATGGCCTATCTCAAGTCAGGCAACGTCGCTGGCGCGCGACAGGAATTGCAGCAGGCCGTCGATTCAGCGGCGTCCACCGGAACGTTGTTTACCGGCCTGGAGGAGGCCCGGTCGACGTTGAAGTCCCTGCCGTTGCGACAGGGCTGAAGCGCCGGCCAGGTACGCAGCCAGGCGTAACGACCATCGCGCTTATGTCGAAAGAGCTTCCCCACGACCGGGAAGTGTGGGTATATTCGCGCCGTCTGACCCATAGCGAGAAAAACCGAATCGGGTAACACCGGGGTTCGGCAGGCCACGGATCTGCTCTCAGGCTGAGGATAGCCAGAGTGGGGAGCACGAAGATCATGATCCGGGGCCATTACTCGGGGTAAGGCCGATGTGCCTTCGGTTGTCGCTGATTTGCGACCGGAGGCGCGTGGGGAAATCAGCCATACACACTCTGGAGTACAAAATGAAAAAGCTACTGACCGGGCTCGTGCTCAGCGCCATTGCTGGCCCAGCCTTCTCCCAAAGCGTCATTTCCTTCGACGTCGTCTTCGATACGGTCTACGAGGCTTCCGGTGCCTTTGCTCCCACGCTGGGCGCAGTGCAGCCCGGGCCATTCAACGGCAATGCCGCGATCGCTCCCCCGAATCTCACGGGCAAGGTGATCCTGAGTGCCGTGCCGAGCGGCACCCAGCTGACCAACGCGGGCGGCGCGCTCAACCAGATCACGTTGAACGGGAACTTCTCGACCACGAGCGGTTATTCCCCGTCCAGCGGCTGGTCCACGCACACCTTCTCAAACGCCACCTACGATCTCTACAAGCCCAACAGCTACTTCGCCACGGACTTCGTCTTCAGCGGCAACAACTGGCCGATCTTCACGGCCACCGCGGCGAACGGCTCGCTGTCTGACCAGGGCCCGGCGTCGATCTACGGCGGCTCCTGCCCGTACTTCTTCAACTGCTCGAGCGCGCAGTCGGCCGGTACCGGCACGGGAACTTCGCCTTTCGACCTGTTTGATGCCGGTACGCCCATCTACAGCGGCTCCGCCGTGTTCCCGACGCTGGCCAATGCCGGCAATTACGGCCTGATCGGTGGCTCCTACAGCCAGACGAATCCTGGCTCGGGCCTCGGCTTCGAGAACGGCATGGACGCTTTCGCGTTCCAGGGCGTGCTCGATACCGCCAACGTGCTGGGCAACGGCGCTTCCCAGCCCTACCCCGACGGCGTGAGCGGCTTCCCGGGCAAGGTCCGATTCCTGACGTTCTCGACCACCGGCAATACCGCATACATGGTCGAGGGCCACATCGTGGCGCCCGTCGTCCCCGTTCCGGCCGCCGTGTGGCTGTTCGGTTCGGCGCTGGGTGTCCTCGGCTATGCCCGTCGCCGTAAGGCTGCCTGAGCCCCACTCCGGATTGCGTGCCAAGGCGGAAAGGGCCTGCGAAAGCAGGCCCTTTCTTTCCGCGCCCCGCGTCCGGCCGGACGAAATTCGCCGAGAGTAACGGGAGCATCTGACTCATGCGCTTTCCACGCAGCGTTGCCGCGGCAGTACTTTCAGGCGCCGTATGGGCAGCGCCAGCCCACGCCGTCAGCTATACGAACATCAATGGCATCAGCGCCGAGTTCCCGGCCGGAGCTATCTCCTTCGCCGATGAACTGGTCGCTTTCTCGCCGGGCATCGTTTTCGATGCGGTGCGCGGCATCAACATCCCGCTGGCGCCCTACCTGGAGGGCGGCAACGTACTGGGGGTCCCCGACATGGATCTGGTGCAGTCCCTCAGTTGCTTTGACGGCACCCCGACCGCCCAGGACTGCAAATTCACGTCCCTCGGGTCCGAAGGATCCCTGACGGTAAGGTTCACCGACAACCTGCTGACGGGCAGCAATACGGCAAGCCCGGACCTGTGGATCTTCGAAGCCGGCCCCGCGGACCTGACCTTCGTGGATATCAGCGCCGATGGCAGCAGCTGGTTCGGCGTCGGGACGATCAATGGCTTCACTGGCGTGGATATCGATGCCTTCGGTTTCAGCGCCGGGGATGCCTTTGCTTTCGTTCGACTCCGCGATGCGCCGGGCGGCCAGCCCAGCGGCGACACGCTCGGCGCCGATATCGATGCCATAGGCGCCATCAGCACGCTGACACCCGTGCCCCTGCCGGCAACTGGCCTTCTGCTCGGGGCTGCGCTGCTCGGACTCGCGGGCAGTCCTGCACGTCGTCACGCCCACTGAAGACCTTCGAAGCGAAGCTGCGAATTTGCTTGGTACGGTAAAGGGACTTTCGCGTATATTATTTTTACTGGCCGTAAGTACGGCCGACCCGGGCAACTGTCCGGGGGAATACCACGATCCGCTCTCGCGCTGAGGATAGAGACGGTTGTTGGGGCATCGAGTAACGATCACCGGGAATTCCGAACAAGAACGAATCGTTTTTCGAGAATCCGGAGGTCTGAGTCATGAAGAAAGTTATAGTTGGGCTGGCGCTCGCTTTGGTTGCGGGTGCCGCAAACGCCCAAAGCGTCATCTCCTTTGACGTGGTGTTCGACAAGGTCTACGAGGCTTCCGGCGCCTTCACGCCGAACCTGACCGCCATAGCGCCGGGGCCGTTCAGTGCAACGATTCCTCCAGTCAGCCTGACGGGCTCGGTGGTGCTCAGCGCCGTTCCCAGTGGCACTCAGCTGACCAACGCCAATGGGGCCCTGAACAAGATCACGCTGAACGGGAGCTTCTCAACCCAGAGCGGTTTCTCCCCGTCGAATGGCTGGTCCGTCCACACTTTCGACAATGCTACGTTCGACCTCTACAAGCCGAACAGCTATTTCGCGACCGATTTTGTCACCAACCCCAATGACTGGCCGATCTTCTCCGGGACCAGCAACAACGGCGCCCTGGCGGATCATGGTCCGGCGTCGAACTACGGCGGCACTTGTCCGTTCGCCTTTGGCTGCGCCAGCGCTGCGTCCGCCGGGACGCCGGACGGCATCGCGGCCTACGACCTCTTTGATGCGGGCACGCCCATCTTCCTGGGCACTGCACTCTTTCCCGCCAGCTTCAGGAATTCCGGCAACTATCCCCTGGTCTCGGGTTCGGCCACCCAGACCAATCCCTCGACGGGGCTGGGCTTCGACAACGGCATGGATGCCTTCGCCCTGCAGGGTGTCCTCGACGTCGCCAATTCCCAGGGCAACGGGGATTCGCAGCTGTACCCGGATGGTGTCGGCGGCCGCCCGGGTATCGTCAGGATCGCGACATTCTCCAGCACGGGCAATACGGTCTACATGGTCGAGGGCCATGTGGTTTACACTGCGCCCGTTCCTGGGCCGGCCACCGGCTGGCTGCTGGCGACGGCGGTGGGCGTCATTGCCCCTCTGGCCGCCAGGCGCAAGCGTCGGCGCGCCGTGACCTGAGGCCACGCCCAGGCGGATCCAATGGGGTTAGTCGCAACCGCGCGGTGGCAGTGTTCGCTCCTCCCTGGGTTGCTTCTCGCGATTCTCCTGCCCGGATTTGCCGCGCGGGCGGAGGACGGGCCCCAGGAATTGCCGTCCATTGAGCTCGGGTTGGGCATCCATCTCATCCAGGCCCAGGTCGCCCTGACGCCTGCGCAGCGAACCGTTGGCCTCATGTTCCGCAAGAGCATGCCCGCCAACGACGGCATGCTGTTCGTCTTTGAACAGGCTCGTGAGCATTGCTTCTGGATGAAGGACACACTCCTGCCCCTCTCGGCTGCCTTCATCGCAGACGACGGCACCATCGTGAACATCGAGGACATGGTTCCCGGGACGCTCGACAGGCACTGTTCTGCCCAACCGGTGCGCTTCGTGCTGGAATTGAACCAGGGCTGGTTTGACCAGCGCGGCATCACGGCGGGCGCCCGGTTGCGGGGCGCGACCTTCGGCGAGCGCTGATCCTTCCCCGCAGATCGTTGTGGCGCTGCGGCGGATGCCCTTATGTAAGCCAGGGATTCACTCGCCATCACCCATCGGCGTATATTCCCTCTCGCGTCCCGCGCGAGCGGGTGCGCCAGGCGCTTTGCCTGGGGGGAAACCTCGAATCCGCTCTCGCGCTGAGGATAGAAGCCAGTACGGGGAGCTTTGAGAAACGATCACCGGGGAAAATTCCAAAGGAAATACAGCACTCAAGAGTTCTCCGGAGGTCTACTTCTATGAATAAGTTCCTGTTTGGGCTGGCGCTCTGCTTGCCCGCGGCCGCTTCAAATGCCCAAAGTGTCCTGACGTTCGACGTCGTCTTTGACCAGGTCTACGAAGCATCGGGCGCGTTCGCGCCGAACCTGACGCCGATTGCGCCGGGACCTTTCAACAGTAACCAGCCCATCCTGCCGCCCAACCTCAAGGCCCATGTGGTCATGAGCGCGGTGCCCAGCGGCACGCAGCTGACCGCCGTCAACACCATCACGCTCAATGGCACGTTCTCCACGGAGAGTGGCAACTCGCCATCCAACGGCTGGTCGGTCCATACCTTCGACACCGCGACCTTCAACCTGCTGAAGGCAGGCGGAAACAGCAATTTCGCGATCGACTTCGTCACCAACCCGAATGACTGGCCGACCTTCATCGCCACGTCGGCCAATGGCTACCTTTCCGACCATGGTCCGGCCGCGCCCTATCCCGGCGCCACGTGCCCCTACTTCTTTGGCTGCGCCAGTGCGCAGCCCGCCGGCACCGGCAGCGGCGCGGGTACGTACGCACTGTTCGCCTCGGGTACGAATATCTTCAACGCCGTGGCCACGTTCCCCACCCTGGCGAACGTCGGCAACTACCCGTTGATCAGCGGTACCTATAGCCAGAGCAACGCGGGTAGCGGCCTGGGCTTCGATAATGGAATCGATGCCTTTGCCTTCCAGGGCGTGCTGGACACGACCAACTCGCAGGGCAATGGCTCATCGCAGCCGTATCCCGACGGTGTCAGCGGTCATCCCGGCATCGTCAGGTTCCTGACGTTTTCCACCACCGGGAACACCGCCTACATGGTCCAGGGGCACATAGTGCCGCCCATCGCGGATACGGACGTGGACAGCGTTGCCAACGGCGTGGACAACTGCCCCACAACACCCAACTGGACGCAGCTGGATAGCGACGTTGACGTTCGCGGCAACGCCTGTGACAACTGCACCTTGGTGTCCAACACGGCAGCCGGCACGGTGCCGAACTCGGCGCCGGTGGTGAACAAGTCCCAGCTGGACAGCGACAGCGACGGATACGGCAACGCCTGCGACGCCGACGTGAACAACAGCGGCGGCACGACGGCGTCCGATTACGCCATCCTTCGCTCGGTGATCGGCAAGATCTACAGCTTCAGTGCAAATGCAGCAAAGTCGGACATCAATGCCAGCGGCTCGGTAACGGCAGCTGACTACGCGATCCTGCGGTCGCGGATTGGCACGCCGCCGGGGCCCTCGGGCCTGGCCTGTGCGGGCACCATCCCGTGCGTGGCGCCCTGAATAGGGATTGTTGAACGGCTGAAGCTGGCGGCGTTGAGCCAGCACCAGGAAACCCGCTTCGGCGGGTTTCCTTTTTTATGGGCACCCAGAACGGACCGTTGCACCCGACCCCGCGCCCACAGGGCACTCGTCCGGGCTTCGTCTCCATGCGGGCGCGATTAGCCCTTCAGATTGCGACGCTGCCAATGTAGTATTCACTAAAGCTTTAATAGTTGGTTAGTTGTCAATGGACGAACCATGACTGGCCATGCTGACCATGCCGATACCCTGAATGAGCGGCGGCGGCGGGCGGTTGAGTTGCGACTGGCGGGCGCATCTCTGTCGGCCATTCGGCGGGAAACGGGTCTCAGCGCGCCCACCGTCATCAACGCCTACAAGGCCTTCGTCGCCGGCGGCTGGCCGGCGGTCCCCATCAAGGGTCTGGGCAGGCGCGTCGGACAGGGGCGCCGGCTGGCGCCGGAGCAGGAGCAGGAACTGTGGCGGGCGATCTTCACGTCCCTGCCTGCCGCACACGGCTTGGCCCAGCCGCTATGGTCCGTGCCCGCAGTCCAGTCGCTACTGCGCGCCCGCTGGAACGTGGCGATTGCCGAGAGCACGACCCTTCGTTATCTCGCCGCGTGGGGATTTCATCTTCAGCCGCTGCGGGAAGTACAGCCAGCCAACCCCGCCGAGATGGGCTGGATGGCCCGGGAACTGCCGCGCCACCTGAATCGCGCCCGAGCGCGGCGCGAGAAGATCTTCTGGGTCGGGCAGCTCAACGTGGGCGAGGCCGCTACCCGCATCCTGTGCGGCACCAGCCTGCGCGGCCGTTCCGTGTGGCTGCCCCTGGTGGCGCCGAATCAGGCGGGTGACTACATCGAATTCCTCTCGGCGTTGTTGCAGGATTCTGCCACCCCAGCCTGCGTGCTTCTGCACGGGGTGGATATCCAGCAAAGTGCCGAGCTGTCGCGGTGGATCGCCGACCAGGGCGAGCGCCTGACGATCGTCCCCTGTCCGATCAGCCTCACCCGCGCTCTCGATCGCACTGTCAACGAGCCGGCCACCACTGCGCCTCCGCCGCGGAGATCGCCGGCTGCCCCGCCCACTCCAACCGCCATCCGCAGGGATTCCTCCATGCCCCTCACTCACCTGCAGCGCCTCGAGGCCGAGGCGATCCACATCATGCGCGAGGTCGTTGCCGAGGCCGAGAAGCCCGTGATGCTCTACTCGATCGGCAAGGACAGCGCCTGCATGCTCCGGCTCGCGCAGAAGGCGTTCTTTCCCGCCATTCCCCCGTTCCCGCTTCTCCACGTGGATACCACCTGGAAGTTCCGCGAGATGTACGAGCTGCGGGACCGTGTCGCCCGCGACACCGGAATGGAGCTGCTGGTCCACCGCAATACCGAGGCCCTCGAGCAGGGCATCAACCCGTTCGACCATGGCTCGCAGATCCACACGGACATGTGGAAGACCCAGGGCCTCAAGCAGGCCCTCGAGAAGTACGGCTTCGATGCCGCCTTCGGCGGTGCCCGGCGCGACGAGGAGAAATCCCGCGCCAAGGAGCGCATCTTCTCGTTCCGCAATGCGCAGCATCGCTGGGACCCCAAGGCCCAGCGCCCCGAGCTCTGGCGCCTGTACAACTCGCACAAGCGGCAGGGCGAGACGATCCGGGTCTTTCCCCTGTCCAACTGGACCGAGCTCGACGTCTGGCAGTACATCCACCGGGAGAAGATCCCCGTGGTTCCGCTGTACTTCGCGCAGGAGCGCCCGGTGGTGCAGCGCGACGGCGCCTGGATAATGGTCGATGACGAGCGCATGCCGCTGAAGCCCGGTGAAGTACCGGTGATGCGCAGGATCCGCTTCCGCACGCTGGGCTGTTACCCGTTGTCCGGCGGCATCGAGTCCAACGCCGACTCGGTACCCGGGATCATCCAGGAGATGCTCCTGTCGCGGACGTCCGAGAGACAGGGCCGCCTGATCGACCACGACCAGGCAGCTTCCATGGAGAAGAAGAAGCAGGAGGGGTACTTCTGATGGCCGTCGAAAACGCCCTGATCACCACCGACATCGAGCGCTACCTGAAGGCGCACGAGACCAAGAGCCTGCTCCGGTTCATCACCTGCGGCAGCGTCGATGACGGCAAGAGCACGCTGATCGGCCGGCTGCTCTACGAGTCGAAGATGCTGTTCGAGGACCAGCTGGCGGCGATCGAGGCCGACTCGGCAAAGTGGGGCACCCAGGGCCGCGACATCGACTTTGCGCTGCTCGTCGACGGCCTCTCTGCGGAGCGCGAGCAGGGCATCACCATCGACGTGGCCTACCGCTACTTCTCGACCGACCGCCGCAAGTTCATCGTTGCCGACACGCCCGGGCACGAGCAGTACACGCGCAACATGGTCACCGGCGCCTCGACGGCCGACGTGGCGGTGGTGCTCGTCGACGCCCGGCGCGGCATCCTCACCCAGACGCGCCGGCACAGCTTCCTCGTGTCGCTGCTCGGCATCCGCAACGTGGTGCTGGCCGTGAACAAGATGGACCTGGTGGGTTACCCGGAGGAACTGTTCGGCCAGATCGTCGACGAATACCGGGAGTTTGCCCGCCACCTGCACCTGGACGACGTAACGGCCATCCCGCTCTCGGCGCTCCGGGGCGACAACATCCTGGAACCCAGCGATCGCACGCCCTGGTATCACGGCCCCACGTTGCTCGGGTACCTGGAGACGGTGGACCCGGGCCGGCAGCAGCATTCGGCGGAGTCCTTCCGGCTGCCGGTGCAGTGGGTGAACCGGCCCAACCTGGATTTCCGCGGCTTCGCCGGCACCGTCGCCGGCGGCTCGGTCAGGCCGGGTGACCGCATCCGCGTGCAGCCTTCCGGGCGCGAGAGCCGCGTGGCCCGCATCGTCACCGCCGACGGCGACCTGCCGGTCGCGGTCGCCGGCCAGTCCGTCACGCTGACGCTGGACGACGAGATCGACATCTCCCGGGGCAACGTCATCTCGCGGGCCGACGCGCCGGCCGAGGTGGCCGACCAGTTCGAGGCCACGCTGGTCTGGATGGCCGAGGAGCCCATGTTCCCCGGCCGCGCCTACCTGCTGAAGATCGGCACCGAGACCGTCACCGCCACCATCACGCAGCCCAAGTACAAGCTGAACGTGAACACGATGGAGCATCTCGCGGCCCGCAAGCTGGACCTCAACGAGATCGGCGTGTGCAACATCGCGCTGGATCGCGTGATTGCCTTTGACCCCTACGAGGCCAACCGGGAGACAGGCGGCTTCATCCTCATCGACCGGCTGACCAACCACACCATCGGCGCCGGCATGCTGCACTTCGCACTGCGCCGCGCCCACAACATCCACCTCCAGCACCTGGACGTGGACAAGGTCGCCCGCGCCGCCCTCAAGGGCCAGGCGCCCTGCGTCCTCTGGTTCACCGGCCTCTCGGGCGCCGGCAAGTCCACCATCGCCAACCTGGTGGAGAAGCAGTTGCTCGCGATGGGCCGGCACACCTATCTCCTTGACGGTGACAACGTGCGCCACGGGCTCAACAAGGACCTCGGTTTCTCCGAGACGGACCGGGTCGAGAACGTGCGCCGGGTGGCCGAGGTGGCCCGCCTGATGGTGGACGCCGGCCTCATCGTGCTCACGGCGTTCATTTCCCCGTTTCGCGCGGAACGCGCGCTGGCGCGAAGCCTGCTCGCGGACAACGAGTTCCTCGAGATCCACGTGGACACGCCGCTCGACGTTGCCGAGAGCCGCGACGTGAAGGGCCTGTACCGCAAGGCGCGGAGGGGAGAGCTGAAGAATTTCACGGGCATCGATTCGCCCTACGAGAGCCCGGAGAACCCCGCGCTGCGGGTAAACACGGTCGACTGCACGCCGGAGCAGGCTGCCGACCTGGTGCTGGCCCTGCTGCAGTCAAGGGGCCTCATCCGCTGAGGCGGGACAGGTGCGGCAAATTGGCGCGTAGGGGATAGTCCAGATGGACTTTGGACGCCCCGGCTCCCTATAGTCCACGTGGACTATGAGCACCCAGAAGCCAGCCGACGCGCGAACCCTCATGGTGCTGGGGCTGCTCCGGGCGGGCCCCAAGCATGGCTATGAGCTCCACAGGATCCTGGTGGCCCACGGCACCCTCTACGCCGATTTCAAGAAGCCGACCCTCTATCACCTGCTGCACCGGCTGACCGTGCAGGGCGCCGTGCGGGTCCACGCCGAGGCCGGCACCCGCGGCCGGCGCGGGGAGCGGCTGGTCTTTGCCCTCACCCCGAAAGGCGACGAACTCCTCCAGGGCCTGCTGCGCCTTGCACTGAGTTCCTACGACCCGGTGCAGACCACCTTCGAGGTGGCGGCGGCCTACCTGCCCTGGATCCCGGCGAAGGAAGCCGAAGCCCTGCTCGGGAAACGCCGTCGGGCAATCGAGCAACTCCATGCCGACGTCGTCGGCGAGCTGGACCACCTCGCGGGTGTCGGGGACAGCCGGCAGATTACGGCCCGTTCCCTGGCTGCCGACCATGCGCTCAGCCTCTTCCAGGCGGAGCTTGCCTGGCTCGACCGCGCCACGCGCCACCTGGCCCGTCCCGGCGGCCGCACGACTCCGCTGGAACGCCCCCGGGTTCCCTTGCGCCGGGCAGCCGGCGGCTAACACCACCACTTCACACAGGCCACTACATTTACTCAGGAGAAACCCACCATGACCAGACGAAACCTCGCCTTCATCGCCGCCCCGATGCTTGCCGTGCTACTCGTGTTCACGGGGCTCACCCCCGCGCTCGCGGCCGACCCGCCCAGCTTTGCGGGCACCTGGGCGCTCAATACGAAGAAGGGTGAGAACCTCGGCATGGTCGCGTCGATCACGGAAACCGCCGTCATCTCCCAGACACCCGGACAGATCACGCTCGATATCTCCTCCATCTTCATGGGCAAGACGTCGGTCCGGAAGGTCACCTACGACCTCGCCGGCAAGCCCGTCGAGAACGAGGGCCCCATGGGCGACAAGGCCGCCACCGTCGCCAGGTGGGCCGGCAGCAAGCTGGTCGTCACCTGGACGGGCGAGAGCGCGATCATGGGCAGCAAGACGGAGAAGACCGAGAGCCGGGAACTGTCCGCCGACGGCAAGACCATGACCGTCACGTCGACCCGCGGCACCAAGCCCCCGATGGTCATGGTCTACGAGAAGCAGAAGTGAAACCAGCCGTCGTCATCGCGGCGGGAATCGCCGCCCTGCTGCTCGCCACCGGCGCGTGGTGGGGGTGGACGCGCCTGGCCGATGACGGCGGCGCCGCTCCGGAACGCACCTTCGTGACGCCCGAGCGGCGGAAGGTGGGCGCCACCGTCCTGGCCACCGGCATCCTGCGGACGCGGGTTGGCGGCGAGGTGCGGGTGGGCGCCCAGCTCTCCGGCATCGTCGAGAAGCTGAACGTCGTGGTTGGCTCCAAGATCAGCAAGGGCGACGTGATCGCGACGATCGATGCGCGGCCCCTGGAGGCCCGCCTGTCCCAGGCCCGCGCCCAGATCGCCGTTACCGAGCAGGAACTGAGGAGGGCCGAGGTGGAGCTGGCCCGCAGCGAGCAGCTGGACAAGCAGCGGCTGGTCGCCCGGTCGGACGTGGAGGACAAGGCCCTCGGCGTCAGCGAGGCGCGGGCCCGCCTGGAGAAGGCGCGCCGGGACGCGGCCGTGGTCGAGACCGACCTGAAGTACGCCGTGATCCGCTCGCCGATCACCGGCACGGTGGCCTCCGTCACCACCCAGGAAGGCGAGACCGTCGCGGCCAGCTTCAGCACGCCCACCTTCGCCACGATCATCGAGGACGGCGCCCTCGAGCTCATCGCGCTGGTGGATGAAACCGACATCGGCAACGTCGCGCTGGGCAATCCAGTGTCGTTCACGGTGGAGTCTTTCCCCGCCCTGGAATTCGCGGGCCGCGTGGAGCGGATCGCGCCAAAGGGCACCATCATCTCGGGCGTGGTGAACTTCGAGGTGATGATCAGCATCGGCTCGCCTATCGAGCAGCTGAAGCCCGACATGACGACGAACGTGTCCATCCGCACCGCCGAGCGTGAAGCGCTGGTGCTGCCCAGCGGGGCGATCCAGAAGGACGATTCCGGCCGCTACGTGTGGGTCGAGAAGGCCGGCGAACTGCAGCGCCGGACCGTGACCGTGGGCGCCCGGGATGCGGGCATCACCGAGATCCGCGAGGGCGTGGTGGCCGGCGACCGCGTACTTCTCAGCCCGCTGCCGGCGCCGGCCAGCACCCAGGAGCCCTCATGATTGAACTCGACCACGTGGTGAAGACCTACCAGAGGGACGACGGCACGCCCGTGCCCGCGCTCCGGGACATCACCTGCCGGATCGAAGCCGGCGAATTCGTCACGGTCCGCGGGGCCTCCGGTTCCGGCAAGTCATCGCTGCTCAACATCCTTGGCTGCCTCGACACGCCCACCAGCGGCATCTATCGCCTGGCCGGCGAGGACGTGTCGGGCTACACGGACCAGGAGCGCTCGGCGGTGCGCGCGCGGCGGATCGGCTTCGTCTTCCAGGCCTTCAATCTCCTGCCCCGCACGACGGCGGTTGAGAACGTCGAAGTGCCGGCCCTCTACAGCGGCGGCGACGTCGACCGGGGCAAGGCCCTGGCGCTGCTGAAGCGGGTGGGCCTGGCGGAAAGGTCGGGACACTTCGTCACCGAGATGTCCGGTGGCGAGCAGCAGCGCGTGGCGATCGCCCGGGCGCTGATGAACAGCCCGCCGCTCCTGCTGGCCGATGAGCCCACTGGCAACCTGGACTCCGCCGTCGGGGATTCCATCATGGAGCTGCTCACCGACCTGAACCGGGACGGGCTCACTGTCGTCCTGGTGACCCACGACGAGCGGGTCGCGTCCTACGCCGCCCGGGAGCTGCTGATCCGCGACGGCGTGCTTGCGTCGGACCGGAAGCAGGGCCCGCGGCCCGGAGCCGTTTCCGCGGCGCGGGAGGCCAAGCATGTCGTGGGCTAGGACGCTGGCGCTCGCGCTGCGCACGCTCCGGCGCAATCCGTTGCGGAGCCTGTTCATGCTCCTCGGCGTGGCGGTGGGCATCGCCTCGCTGGTGGCGATGGCATCGGTGGGCGAGGCCACCCGGCAGGAGACCCTGCGGCAGTTCAAGCGCATGGTGGGCACCTTCGACCGGATCAGCGTCCAGCCGGGCGGAGCCCGCAGCCGGGGCATGCCCTCGCTGACCACCGTCGAGCCCACGCTGACCTTCGAGGACGCCGCTGCGATCGAGGCCGGGATCCCCAACGTCCGACGCGTGTCCCGGGAGCAGAGCGCCTTCGACATCGACGTGAAGGCCCGGGACCGGACGGCCACCACCTCCATCTGGGGCGTCTCGCCGGAGTGGATGGAAATCCGTGGCGACGACGTCACCGTCGGCCGGGGCATCAGCCGGGAAGACGTGGACACCCTGGCCCGCGTCACCGTGATCGGCGAAGACCTGCGGAAGGAGCTGTTCCCGGACGAGGATCCCGTCGGCAAGACGCTGCGGATCGCCGAGGTCCCGTTCACGGTACTCGGCGTGCTCGTGCCGCGCGGTGCGGGCCCCGGAGGTTCCAGCCTCGACAACCTGCTGCTGATTCCGGTCAGCACTGCGTCCAAGCGGCTGTTCAACAGGGACTACCTGACGAACATCGCCGTGCAGCTCGGGGATCCTGGCCAGTCCGAGGAGGCGATTGCCGCCATCACGGCGCTGCTTCGTGAGCGCCACGGCATCGTGCCGCCCGTGGAGGACAACTTTACCGTAAGCAATCCCCGGGCCGCCGCCGAGCGCGTGGAGGAGGTGGACACAACGCTTTCCGCCGTGCTGGTCGGCATCGCCGCGATTGCGACCCTGATCGGCGGTGTGGTGATCATGAGCCTGATGCTGATCTCGGTGTCGGAGCGCCGGCGGGAAATCGGCGTGCGGCGGGCCGTCGGCGCCACCCGGGGCGACGTGCTTCGCCAGTTCCTGGTGGAGGCGGCGCTGATCTCCGCCCTGGGCGGAGTCGTAGGCGTGTTCCTGGGCGTCGCGGGCGCCGCCGTGGCGGCTTTCCAGCAGCAGTTGCCGCCGGCGTTCCTGTGGGGCGCGATGGCCGGCGCTGTCGGGCTTGCAACGCTGATTGGCCTCGTCTTTGGTCTCCAGCCCGCGTGGCGGGCCGCGAACGTGGATCCCATCCAGGCCCTGCGTTCGTGATGCGCAGCTGATGGACCACTGGCGGCGCCTGCTGCCCGGGATCGGCCGCCAGCTCTGGCGCTACAAGCTGCGGTCGGGGCTCGTGATCCTCTGCGCGGCGCTCGGCGTTGCCGGGGCAACCACCGCCGTGAACTACGCCTCGGGCGGGCGCCAGGAGGTCCTCAGCCAGATCCGGCGCCTGGGCAGCAACGTGCTGACGATCAGCGCCGAGCAGAGCCGCGGGGTCGCCGACCGGGCGCGCACGGGAGCGATCGTAACCACCCTCGTGCCGGCGGACTACGTTGCCATACGGCGGGAAACCGCGGGCATCGTCCGGTCCTCGGCCCGGGTCTCGGGGTCGCTGCGGCTGAAGGCGGGCTTCCTGTCGAAGGTTGCGCCGGTGGTCGGTGTGGAGCCCACCTGGTTCGCGATGAAATCCTGGGAAGTCACCGTGGGCAGCCTCTACACCGACGAGGACGAGAAGCGCTCGGCGCGGGTCGCCGTCATCGGCGCGACGGTCGCACGGGACCTGTACGGCGACGAGTCACCCGTGGGCGAGCGGCTATTCATCAACCGGGTGCCGTTTGAGGTGGCGGGCGTGCTGCGCGAACGGGGCGCGGGCCTGGATGGCAGCTCGGAGGACGGTCAGGTCTACGTGCCGCTGAACACGGCCATGCGGCGGCTGCTGAACGTGGATCACTACGCCGCGATCCTTCTTGAGCTGGACGGACCGCCGCGGATGCCCGGGGCGACGCGCGATGTCACGGCGCTGCTGCGGGAACGCCACCGCATGTCTGCCAACCGGCCGGACGACTTTCGCGTCCAGAGCCAGACGGACCTCATCACGGCGCAGCTTTCGTCCGCCGACCGGCTCGCCTTCCTGGTGCGCTGGATCGGCCGCAGCGGGCTCGCCGTTGCCGGCCTCGGCATCCTGGCCATCGCCTGGATCACGGTCCGGGACCGCACCCGGGAAATCGGCACCCGGCGCGCGCTGGGTGCCACGGCGCCGGACATCTTCTTCCAGTTTGCCGCGGAGGCTGGGCTGCTGGCTGTCATCGGGGCCCTGGCGGGGCTGGCGATCGGCGTGATTGCGTCGCGGGTCCTTGCGACCCAGGCAGGCCTGCCCCTGGTGGTGGACGCGGGCAACGCAGTGGTGGCGCTCATACTCGCCGTCGCGCTCAACCTGACGTTCGCCAGCTGGCCCGCGCTTCGCGCCGCGCGGATGGACCCGATCCGGGCGCTACGGCACGAGTAGGTATTGGTGCCGGCACTTCGGTTTCGGAAAGTTTCTGGTGACGCGCTAACCGGTAGACGGGTAGTCAGGATTCGGCTAAAACGCTCGCAGCGGACCCCTCACCAGACCGGGATCCGCACAAACAACCGGACGCATTCAGGGAGTACAGCGAATGACTCGAGTTTCGAACGGGCGAATTGCGATGACGCTGCTGGCCATGGCCACGGGTCTCGCCACGCCGGCCTCCTTCGGCATCACGATCGGCGGTGGCGGCGACGCCCGCGAAGTGGACCTTGCGGCAACCTATGACCTGGCCGCGGCTCCCGCGACCACGGCGCCAACCTACATCGTGGCGCGGGGCACGCCGAAAAACGTCGCCAAGGTCGCCATCGTCAGTTTCTGCGTTGGCATAGTCGATGCCCGCAGCGTTGGGGGCAGCTCCGGGCCCTACTCGGCCTCGGCGTCGTCGCCGTTTCCAGGAACCCTGGATCCGCAGCGCCTGGGTGAAGTCGCCAATGGCTATCGCGAACAGCTGGTTGCCGATCTGCGGGCAGCCGGGATCGAGGTGCTCGAGCACGAGGATCTCGCCGCGCGGCCGACGTACCAGAAGCTCGCCGCGAAGATGACGACGGACGGGTTCGAGACCGTCGATTCCTATGAGCTCGGCAAGGGCACCTGGGCGAACAACCGGGTCCAGGTCATCTCGCCCGGCGCGCGGCCCGCCCTCAAGGACTGCCGCAAACTGACGCCGGGCACGCAGATGAGCTTCGCGAAGGCGATGTACGAGAAGGACATGGATGGCATCACGATGCTGTCGGCCAACGTGACGCTGGACTTCGCCAAGGCCAAGGCGGCGGGCGGCTTCTTCCGTGGCGCAAAGGCGGACCTGGAGTACGGTCAGTATGTCGCGCCGGGGATTGACAGCACGTCGTTCCAGTTCGCTGGCAAGAGCGGCGGCGGCACCCTGTGGCTCAAGCAGGCCATCGTGGCAGCACAGAATCCGTTCGCCGAGGGCGGGAAGGGCGAGAAGACCACTGACGTGAAGATGGACAACGAGTACGACCCGGACTCATCGTCCACCCGCACGACCAGCCAGTCCACGGCCGTGTCGGCGGACATGGACCTCTGGTACTCGAATGCCGCGGGCGAACTCAAGGCACTCTCCGGAATGCTCGCGGAGACGCTCAAGGCCAGCAAGTAAAAGGGATTGGTGTCGGTACCGCGGATTCCGCCTACTTGCTCTTCTCCAGCATGTAAGCCACCGCTGCCCGGATCTCCGCGTCACTGCACGCGGTGCACCCGCCACGCGCGGCCATCTTGCCGATACCTGACAGGGAGGTAGCCGTCAGGCCGTCCACGCCCTTGGGCGCCAGGGCCTGCCAGTCCGCCTTGTCGCCCACCGTCGGGGCACCGCTGAAAAACCCGCCAATTCCGCCGGTGTGACAGTTCGCGCAGGCGGCGTCGAACACCACCTTGCCCGACCGGGGCGCCTTGGCCTGCCCGCTCGCGAAGGAGAAAGCGCCAAACGTCAGCAATACGGCCACGGCAATGCCCGACTTGTGAAAGCTCATGACGGTTATCCCCCGAAAAGTATGATGATGGTCTGCCAGACAATAGCCAATGTCCGGCTCCGTACGGTGCGGTCTATTGCCGCCGGTGCCGGTACTTCGGTTGCGGAAAGTCCCTGACGCTGCGTTCGGCGGTCCGTCCTGATCAGCTGGGCGATGCCGTTCGATCAGCGACACCAGCACGCCGAGGGCGGCAACCAGGTTGGCGGCAGAATGCCAAGCTGACCCGCCGTCCACCCGCCCGACAAGCCAGCCAGCCTCCGGGCGGCTACACTGGACCCCGGACCCGCCGGAGCCCGTGAGCCCCCATGAACCGACGCGCCCTCGCCATTGCCGTTGTCGCCATCCTCGCCGTCGTGGCTGTCCTCGCCGGCATCAAGTACTGGCGTGTCTCGTCGATGATTGCCGCAGCGTCGGCCTTCGGCGAGCCGGCGGAGACGATCCAGGTCGCCGCCGCGCGGCCCATCAGGTGGCAGGCGGAGACGAGCGCTGCGGGCACCGTCGTGGCCGCCCAGTACGTCACGCTGCGCAACGAGCTGTCGGGCACCGTGGCGGCCGTGCGCTTCCGCTCCGGGCAGGTGGTCGAGGAGGGCCAGCCGCTGCTGGAGCTCGACACGCGCACGGAGCGCGCGGAACGGCGGAGCGCCGAGGCGGACATCGGCCTCGCGCGCCTCACCGTGGAACGCACCCGGAAGCTCGTCGAGCAGAAGGCCGGCACGCAGGCGGAAGTGGACCGGGCAGAGGCCCAGCTGGCCCAGGCGGAGGCGCGGCGGGATGTCATAGCCACCGCCATCGCCCGCAAGGTGATGCGCGCCCCGTTCCGCGGCCGCATCGGCCTGCGCGACATCCACCCCGGGCAGTACCTCGCCGAGGGTACCGAACTCACCACGCTCGAGAGCATCGCGGACAGCGTCTACGTCGACTTCCGCCTGCCCCAGGAGTCTGTGGCCCGGCTGTCACCCGGTGCCGAGGTGAAGATCGCCGGCGGGGCCCTGGTGGAGCCGGCAACTGCCGCGGTGCGGGCCATCGACTCCCGCGCCGACGAAGCCTCCCGCACGGTGCGCGTGCGCGCCGAGGTCGCAGGACTCGGTGAACTGCTGAAGCCTGGCACGTTCGTCGACGTCACGGTTGCTCCCGAGGCAGCACGGCCCGTGCTGGCCGTGCCGCTCGCCGCCGTCCGGCGCGCCGCCTACGGCGACCACGTGTTCGTGATCGGCGCCGCCGCGGCGGGCGAGAAGGGCCCCCGCGCCGTGCAGCGCTTCGTGCGCACCGGGCCCGTGGTGGGCACGGACATCATCATCCTCGACGGCCTGGCCGCCGGCGATCGCGTCGCCACCGAAGGTTCCTTCAAGCTGCGACAGGGCTCGCTCGTGCAGGTCTCCGACGGCAAGGCAGCGGGCTCGTGAAGGGCTTCCTCGCGACGTTCATCAACCGGCCGGTACTCGCCCTGGTGGCGAGCCTCGCCATCCTGCTGGTCGGCGGCCGGGCCGCGCAGAACCTGCCGGTCCAGCAGTTCCCGCGCATCGAGAGTGCCGCCATCCAGGTGCAGACCGTGTACATCGGCGCCAGCGCCGAGGTGGTGCGCGGCTTCATCACCACGCCGATCGAGCGCGTGCTGGCCACCGTCTCCGGCGTGGACTACGTCGAGTCCACGAGCGCCGCCAGCCTCTCCAGCGTGACCGTTCGCCTCAAGCTCAACGAGGACGTCAACGTCGCGCTTACCGAGATCGGCGCGCGCCTCGACCAGATCCGCGCCGAACTGCCGGCCGAGGCCGAGCCGCCCACCACCCAGGTGTTCCGCGCGGACCGGCCCTACGCCACCTTCTACATCAGCTTCAAGTCCGACGCCCTTGATCGCGCCCAGGTCACCGAGTACCTCACCCGCACCCTGCAGCCCAGCCTCTCGACGCTGCCGGGCGTGCAGCGGGCCGAGGTGGAGGGCGGCACCGCCCTCGCCATGCGGGTCTGGCTCGATCCCGACCGCATGGCCGCGCTGGGCATGGGCGCCACGGAGGTCTGGGACGCGCTCCGCCGCAACAACTACCTGTCGGCGCTCGGCCGCACCGAGGGCCAGGGTGTGCAGGTGGACCTCCTCGCCAATACCGACCTGCGCAGTCCCGAGGAATTCGCCGACCTGGTGGTGCGCCAGGTGGAAGGCGCCACCGTGCGGCTCAGGGACATTGCCCGCGTGGAGCTCGGCGCCGAGGAGGCCGCGGTGGAGTCCCGGGAGAATGGCGAGCCGGCCGTGTTCATGGCTATCTGGACGCTGCCCGGCGTGAACGAGCTGGAGGTGGCCGACGCCCTGTACGCGAGACTCGACGAGATCCGCCCGGCGCTCCCCGCCGGCATGCGCATGCTGGTGGGCTATGACGGCACCGTATACATGCGCAATGCCCTGGAGGGCATCGCCACGACGCTGGTCGAGACGGTCGCGATCGTGGCGCTGGTGGTCTTCCTGTTTATGGGTTCCCTGCGTTCGGCGCTGGTGCCGCTGGTGGCCATCCCGATCTCCCTGGTCGGCACCGCCGCCTTCATGTACCTGCTCGGCTTCTCCCTTAACCTGCTCACCCTGCTGGCAGTGGTGCTGTCGGTCGGCCTGGTCGTGGATGACGCCATTGTCGTGGTCGAGAACGTGCAGCGCCTGGTCGATCGCGGCATGGGCCGGGTCGAGGCCGCCCTGGCCAGCGCCCGGCAGCTCTTCGCGCCCATCGTGTCCATGACCATCACGCTGGCCGCCGTGTATGCGCCCATCGGCTTCCTGTCCGGGCTTACCGGCGTGCTGTTCAAGGAGTTTGCGTTCACGCTGGCCATGGCCGTGATCATGTCCGGCCTGGTGGCGCTGACCCTCTCGCCCGTCATGAGCGCGCGCCTCGTCCGCAAGCCGGACGAACGCACGCGGCTCTCGGCCTGGGTCACGGAGCGCTTCGAGCGGACCCGGAACTGGTACGCCGGCGTGCTCGATGCCACGTTTGCGCAGCGGAACCTCGCGCTGCTGGTGGGCGCCGCGACAGTCGTGCTGCTCGTGCCGCTCTTCCTGCTGTCACCCCGGGAACTGGCCCCGACCGAGGACCAGGGCGAGATCAGCTTCTACGTGGAGAGCGCACCGGACGCCTCGGTGCGCTACACGGCGGACCGCACCTCCGAGGTTGTGCTGAAGCTGCTGGAGCTGCCGGAGGCCTATATCAGCTGGGAGATCTCGCTGCCCAGCTCCGCCTTCGGCGGCCTGATGCTGAAGGACTATGCCGACCGGGACCGGAGCGCCGAAGAGATCCTGCCCCAGGCCTTCGGCATCGTGGGCCAGGTGCCCGGCGTGCGCACTTTCGTCTCGCTGATGGCGGCGCTGCCGGGCGCGGGGCAGTTCGATGTGGAACTGGTCGTCACCTCCACCGAGGGGGCCGAGGCGATGGCCCCGGTGGCCCAGGCCATGGTGGCGGCCGCCATGGAAGCGAATGTGTTCATGTTTGCCGACACGGACCTCAAGATCGACGTCTCCCAGGCCAACGTGGTGATCGACCGGGACCGGGTTGCCGATCTCGGCCTGGACCTGACCCGGGTGGGCCAGGACTTGGGCGTGCTGCTGGCCGGCGGCTACGTGAACCGCTTCAACCTGGACGGCCGCAGCTACAAGGTGATCCCCCAGGTGGGCGACGCCGAGCGGCGTGACGCGAGCCGTCTGCTGGACCTCAAGGTCATGGGCCCCGACGGCAACCTGATCCCGGTCTCCAGCTTCGCCCGGATCGAGAGCAGCGCCGCGCCGCGCTCCCTGAACCGCTTCCAGCAGCGGAACTCTTTCCGGGTGAACGGTGGCGTGTATCCGGGCCTTACCAAGGAGCAGGGGCTCGCCGCGCTGGAGGCCGCCGCGAAGCGCATCCTGCCGCCGGGCTACACCATCGACTATGCCGGCGAGTCCCGGCAGCTGCGCACCGAGGGTGCCACGCTGTCCAGCACGCTGCTCTTCGCCGTCATCCTGATCTACCTGGTGCTCACGGCCCAGTTCGGCAACTTCCGGGACCCGCTGGTCATCCTGCTCGCTTCCGTGCCCCTGGCGCTCACCAGCGCACTGGTGTTTACCTTCCTGGAATTCACCACGATCAATATCTTCTCCCAGGTGGGGCTCATCACCCTGGTGGGCCTCATCGCCAAGAACGGCATCCTCATCGTGGAGTTCGCCAACAAGCTGCGCGAGCAGGGAATGGACCGGGTGGCTGCGATCCGCGAAGCCTCGCTGGAGCGGCTGCGGCCGGTGCTCATGACCACCGCGGCGACCGTGTTCGGCCACCTGCCGCTGGTGCTGGTTTCCGGGCCCGGCGCGGCCGCGCGCAACAGCATCGGCATCGTGCTCGTGGCCGGCATGGCCATCGGCACGCTGTTCACCCTGCTGATACTTCCGGCGGTCTACCTGTGGCTCGCCGGGGAGCACCAGGCCGAGCGGGCACCGGCCCCCGGGCTGGTTCCCGAGGGGACGGACGCCCTGCGGCTCACCACCTAGCCCGCGCTCCAGCTCACCAGGCCGGTCCAGGCCGTGGCGAGCACCAGCACGCCGAACACGATCCGGTACCAGGCGAACACCGTGAAGTCGTGGGAGACGATGAAGCGCAGCAGCCAGCGGATGCAGAGGAAGGCGGAGACGAAGGACGTCACGAGGCCCACGGCAATCATGCCGAGATCGTCAGCGGCGAAGAGCTCGCGGTTCTTCCAGGCGTCATAGGCGCCCGCGGCGATCAGGGTAGGCACCGCGAGGAAGAACGAGAACTCGGTGGCCGCCTTGCGGGAAAAACCGAACAGGAGGCCGCCGATGATGGTCGCTCCGGACCGGGACGTACCGGGAACCAGGGCGAAGCACTGGGCGAAGCCGACGAGCAGCGCGTCCCGCCACGTCATCTCGTCCACCGAGGTGATCCGCACCGTGTGCGTGCGCCGCTCCGCCCAGAGGATCACGAAGGCGCCGACGATGAAGGCGATGGCCACCGGCACCGGACGGAACAGGTTTTCCTTGATGGCACTGCCGAAGAGCAGGCCGAGGACTGCGGCGGGCAGGAAGGCCACGCCCACGTTGACCGCGAAGCGTTGTGCCCCCGGGTCGGTGAACAGCCCCGAGAGCACGCGGCCAAACCGGGCCCGGTACTCCCAGACCACCGCCAGCATGGCGCCGGTCTGGATCACGATCTCGAAGATCTTGCCCTTGGCGTCGTTGAAGCCCAGCAGGTCGCCCACCAGGATCAGGTGACCGGTCGACGAAATGGGCAGGAATTCGGTGAGGCCTTCAACGATGCCGAGGATGAAGGCCTTCAGCAGCAGTACGCCATCCATGGAGTTCGGGGCCAGACCGGGGCGGAAAGTATAGCTGGCACGGTGAACCGGCTGGACAGGTTTCCGGCGTCCAGCGTAACCTCCGCCCCTATGCTGGGTCGCCTCCTTGCCATTGTGCTGTGCGCCGCGCTTTTCCTGCCCCAGGCGGGCCAGGCGCACGTGCACCTGTGCCTCGACGGCGCGGGTCCGGCCGTCTCGATGCACACGCCGGAAGCGGGCGAGCCCTGCGGGCACGTGGATTCCGCCGGGCATCACGACCACTCGGTGGAGGTGGACAGCCCGGTCATCGGCAAGGTCTGGCCGCCGGGACTCGACGCCGCGCTCTTCGTGGTTCTCCTGGTCCTGTTCACCGTGGCACAGGCAGGCCGATTGCTGCTTGTCCTGCAATACAGGCTGGTCCCTGCGCCTCCGCTGTTCCTCCGGCCACCCCTCCGGGGGCCTCCCGCCTAGTCTCCCCGCGATTCGCCGCTGTCTTCGTGCCGCACGCCTGTGCGGCCCACGAGCCGGGAGACCACCATGCTTCTGTTTCAAGCGCGCGCCGCGAGTGCGCGCCTGCTGCTCGCCGGACTGGCGCTCGTTGCTGGCGGACTGCCGCCGGCCCGGGCGCAACCGTCTGATGCGGCCGACCCGCTGACGCTGGGTCTGGCGATCGAGCGAGCCCTGGCGTCCAATCCGTCGCTGGCCGGCTTCGCCTATGCCCTGAAAGCCCAGGACGCGCGCATCGCAGCGGCAGGTCAACGGCCCGCGTTGGAGGCTTCGCTGGATCTCGAGAACGCGCTGGGGACGGGCGACTACAACGGCTTCGACGCCGCCGAAGGCACGTTTGCCCTGTCGCAGGTGATCGAGCTGGGCGGCAAGCGGGATTCGCGGAGCGCGGCCGCCCGGTCCGGCCGCGAGCTGCTGTCGATCGAGCGGCAGGCGGCGCAGCTGGATGTGCTGGCCGAGGTCACCCGGCGCTTCATTGCCGTGGCCGCTGCCCAGGAGCAGCTCGCCCTTGCGCAGGAAGGCGTGGCACTCGCGCGCGGGACGGCAGATGACGTGGGCCTGCGGGTCCGCGCCGCAAAGTCCCCCGAGGCCGAGCTTCTTCGCTCCCGCGCCGCACTGAGCCGCGCCGGGCTCGGGGAGCAGCGTGCCGCGGCGGAACTGGGCGCGGCAAGGCAGAAGCTCGCCGCGATGTGGGGCAGTCCGCGCGCGGATTTCAGTGACGTCCGCGCCGACCTGTACCGCATGCCCGCGCTCCTCGACTTCGAGTCTCTAGCCGCCCGGGTGGACGCCAACCCCGACTTCCTGCGTTTCGCTTCCGTCGCGCGGCTGCGCGACGCGGAAAGCCGTGTGGCCCGCAGCTTCCGCCGGCCCGACCTCGAGCTGTCGGGCGGCGTGCGCCGTCTCGAGGAGTCGAACGACCAGGCGCTGGTCATGGGAATTTCCGTACCGCTGTTTCCGGGCCGGCGGGCCGCGCCCGCCATTGCCGAGGCCGACGCCTTGCGCGAGCTGGCCGGCGTGGAGCAGGCGGCCGCACGGCTCCAGGCCCGCACCCAGCTGTTCGGACTCTACGAGCAGCTCCGGCAGGCCAACCGGGAAACCGAAACCCTGCGCGGTGAGGTACTGCCGCAACTGGAAAAGGCCCTCGAGGCAACGAAGTACGCCTACGAGCGCGGACGCTACGGCTACGCGGAGCTGGTGGATGCCCGGCAGTCCTTCCTCGACGCACGGGGCGCGGCCATCGGGTCCGCGGTCAGCGGCCGGGAACTGCTGGCCGAAATCGAACGACTGACTGGCGAGCCCCTGACGGACGCGGCGGCTGCCAATGGAATGGAGACCCCATGAACGCGATGCCTGTTGCGACCGTACGGCTCTTCCTTGCCGCCGCCCTGCTGGCGCTCGCAGCGGGCTGCGGTGACACCGGATCGACGGCGTCCCGGGCCAGCGAGCCGGAGCATGAGCACGAGGGGGACGACGGCCACGACGAGGATGATCACGAAGGGGATCATGAGGAGCACGAGGGGGAGGAGGCGGCCGGTGCTGTCCGCCTCACGCCGGAGCAGATCCGGTCTGCCTCGATCACGGTGACCGCGGCCGGTCCGGCCACCATCCGTGAGCAGCTACCCCTGTACGGCGTGATCGCGCCAAACGCCGAGCGGGTCCGGGAGATCACGCCCCGGTTCCCGGGGGTCATCCGCAGTGTGTCGAAGCGGCTGGGCGATTCCGTCCGGCAGGGGGAAGCGCTGGCGACAGTCGAAAGCAACGAAAGCCTGCAGACCTATGCCCTGGCCGCGCCGCTCTCCGGCGTCGTGACGGCGCGCAATGCCAATCCGGGCGAGCAGACCGGCGAGCGGGTGCTGTTCACCGTCGCCGACCTCTCCACGGTCTGGGTCGAGGTCGCCCTGTTCCCGAGGGACCGCAGCCGTGTGCAGTCGGGCCAGTCCGCGCGGGTGACCAGCAGTGAGACCGGGAAGGCGGCGGACGGCCGGATCGTGTACGTCGCACCGTTTGGCAGCGCGAGCAACCAGACGCTCACCGCCCGCGTGCTGATCGACAACGCCGATGGCCACTGGGCGCCGGGGCTGTACGTCACCGTCGACGTCACGCTGGCGGAAAGCGAGGTGCCCGTCGCCGTCCGGAGCGAGGCGCTTCAGATCCTCGACGGGCGCACCGTCGTCTTCGGCGAGGGCCCGCAGGGCTTCCAGCCGCTGCCGGTGGAGACCGGGCGCAGCGACGGCGAATCCACGGAGATCCTGGGCGGCCTTGAACCCGGCGACCGGTATGTGGCCGGCAACAGCTTCATCCTGAAGGCGGAGCTCGGCAAGGGCGAAGCCAGCCACGAGCACTGAGGTCCCGCCCATGGTTGACAGCCTGTTGCGCTTCGCCATCGCCCGCCGCTGGGTGGTGCTCTTCCTCGTGCTGGTCGTTGCCGGCGCCGGCGCCTGGAGCTACCAGCGGCTGCCCATCGACGCGGTGCCCGACATCACCAACGTCCAGGTGCAGATCAGCACGAGTGCGCCCGGTTACTCGCCCCTGGAGGTCGAGCAGCGGATCACCTATCCCGTCGAGACCGCCATTGCGGGCCTTCCGGCGGTCGAGTACACGCGCTCGCTGTCGCGCTACGGGCTCTCCCAGGTCACCGTGGTGTTCGCCGACGGCACCGACATCTACTTCGCCCGCAATCTCATCAACGAGCGCCTGCAGCAGGCGAAGGGGCAGATGCCGGACGGGCTCGAGCCGGAGATGGGGCCGATCGCCACCGGCCTTGGCGAGATCTTCATGTACAGCGTGGATGCCGAGCCCGGCGCCCGGCAGCCTGACGGCCGGCCCTACGATGCCACGGCGCTCCGCACGCTGCAGGACTGGGTGATCCGTCCCCAGTTGCGGCAGGTTCAGGGCGTGACCGAGGTCAATACAATCGGCGGTTACGAGAAGCAGTTCCACGTGACGCCGGATCCCGCACGCCTGCTGGCGTTCGGTCTGACCTTCCACGACGTCCTGGAGGCCCTGGAGAGGAACAACGCCAGCGTCGGTGCCGGCTACATCGAGCGCAATGGCGAGCAGTACCTGATCCGCTCGCCTGGCCAGCTCGCGGACCTCGAGGCCATCGGTCAGGTCGTCATCACGCAGCGGGACGGCGTTCCCATTGCCGTCCGCGACGTCGCCGACGTGGCTCTCGGCAAGCAGCTGCGCTCGGGCGCGGCAACCCATGACGGCAAGGAGACCGTGCTTGGCACGGCCGTCATGCTGGTCGGTGCGAACAGCCGCACCGTCTCCGCGGCGGTCGCCGACCGGCTGGCCGAGGTGGCGAAAACGCTGCCGGAGGGCGTCACCGCGAAGACCGTCTACGACCGTACGATCCTCGTGGACAAGACGATCGCCACCGTCCGCAATAACCTGCTGGAGGGCGCCGTCCTGGTGGTGGCGGTGCTGCTGCTGATGCTCGGCAACGTCCGCGCGGCACTCCTGACGGCGATGGTCATCCCGCTGTCGATGCTCATGCTGATCACCGGCATGGTCACGTCGAAGGTGTCCGCCAACCTGATGAGCCTCGGCGCCCTCGACTTCGGCCTCATCGTCGACGGTGCAGTGATCATCGTGGAGAACTGCATCCTGAGGCTGGGTGAGCGGCAGCACCAGCTGGGGCGCCTGCTCAGCCTGGATGAGAGGCTGGGCACGGTGTTCGGGTCGACGCGGGAGGTGTTCACGCCAAGCCTGGTCAGTGTCGTCGTGGTGATCCTGGTCAACATCCCCATCCTCGCGCTCACGGGAGTGGAGGGCAGGATGTTCCAGCCCATGGCCTTCGCCGTGATCATCGCGCTGCTGGCGGCACTGGTGCTGTCCCTCACCTTCGTGCCGGCAGCCGTCGCGATCTTTCTCACGGGTCGCATCGAGGAGAAGGAGAGCCGGATCGTCCAGGTGGCGCGCCGGGCCTATGCGCCGGTCCTCGACGCCGCCCTTGACCGTCGCAGGCCCGTGCTGGCGGGCGCCGTGGCCTTCGTGGTCCTCTGTGGCTGGCTGGGAACGCGACTCGGCACCGAATTCATCCCCAGCCTGGACGAGGGTGACCTGGCCGTGCAGGCCCTGCGCATCCCGGGCACCAGCCTCACCCAGTCCCTGGACATGCAGTTCCAGCTCGAGCGGGCGCTGGACGATATCCCTGAGGTGAAGACCGTCTTTTCGCGGGTCGGCACCGCGGAGGTGGCAACGGATCCCATGCCGCCGAATATCGCCGACGGCTACGTGATGCTGAACGAGCGCGCGGACTGGCCGGACCCGCGGAAGACCCGGGGCGAGCTGGCACTGGAGATCGAGGAGCGGCTCGAGGCGGTGCCGGGCAACGCCTTCGAGATCAGCCAGCCGATCCAGCTGCGCTTCAACGAGCTGATCTCGGGCGTGCGCTCCGACCTCGGGGTCAAGGTCTACGGCGATGACCTGGCGCAGCTGCTGGAGACGGGTAACCGGATCGCAGCGGTCCTGAACGGGATACCCGGTGCCCGGGGCGTGAAGGTGGAGCAGGTGGAGGGACTGCCGGTGCTGTCCGTGGAGCCGAAGCGTGCCGCGCTGTACCGGTTTGGCCTGAACGTGGCCGATGTCCAGGAAGTGCTCGCCGCCGCGACGGGCGGCGAGGAAGCCGGGCAGATCTTCGAGGGCGACCAGCGGTCCGCCCTGGTGGTGCGCCTCCCCGAGGAAGTGCGCGGCGACCTGGAGGCGCTGGCCCGGCTGGCCATTCCCCTGCCGGGTGGCGGCTATGTCCCGCTCGGGGAGGTGGCCACGCTGCGGCTGGCCCCGGGTCCCAACCAGATCAGTCGCGAGAACGGCAAGCGCCGGCTGGTGGTGTCCGCCAACGTCCGCGGGCGGGACCTTGGCGGCTTCGTCGCGGAGGCCCAGCGAACGATCGGCGCGGAGGTCCGGCTGCCGGCCGGCTACTGGCTGGCCTACGGCGGGACCTTCGAGCAGCTGCAGTCGGCGACCGCGCGCCTGTCCCTGCTGGTGCCCGTCACGCTGGTGATGATCTTTGCCCTCCTGCTGCTGACCTTTGGCTCGGCTCGGGACGCTGCGCTGGTGTTCAGTGGCGTCCCGCTGGCCCTCACCGGCGGTGTCATCGCCCTGTGGCTGCGTGGTATTCCGCTGTCCATCACCGCTGGCGTCGGCTTCATCACCCTGTGCGGAGTGGCGGTGCTGACGGGCGTCGTCATGGTCTCGGCCTTTCGCGAGCGGCTCGCGGCGGGGCTTGCCATCGATGACGCGATTCGCGAGGGCGCCATGTTGCGCCTGCGGCCGATCCTGATGGTCGCGCTCGTCGCGGCCCTCGGCTTCCTGCCGATGGCGCTCAACACGAGCACCGGTGCCGAGGTCCAGCGACCACTGGCGACAGTGGTCATCGGCGGAATCATTTCGGCGACGATCCTGACGCTGATCGTCCTGCCGGGGCTGTACCGCATGGCCTGGCGCCCGGAGCCTGAGCGGGGGCCAATGCCTGCCGCCGGCGGCGCCTAGTCCGCCCGGACGGCCACCCCGTCCCGGAGGCGGGTCCCGGCACCAGCGCGCAATTCCCGGCTGCGCAGCAGGATGGCCGCCGCGCCGACCACGCCGTTGGCGATGGCAATCGCGATGATCGGGGCCTGGGGTCCGATCGTGTCGTAGAGCCAGCCACCCCCGGCCGAGAGCGCGAGGATGCCGACGGCCCCGCAGAAATTCTGCAGCCCGAAGACGGCGCCGCGGATACCAGGGGGGGACTCCTGGGCCAGCAGCACCGATGACGTGAGCACGGTGCAGGACTGGCCGATGCCCATGCACAGCAGGGCCGGGATGGCGGCGGGCGCGAGGATGTCATCCAGCGATCCCACCCAGCCGTAGCCGATGGCCGCCACCAGGAATCCGCCGCAAAAGAGCGTGAGGCGGTTGACGCGGTCGGCGACGATCCCCAGCAGCGGCGAGCAGAGCATGGACGCCCCCAGCGCCAGGCCGATGACCATCCCGGACCGCGCGGCCGCGTCCTCGGGGCTCAGGCCCTGGCTCGTGCCTGACTGTACGATCCACAGGGTCAGGAACAGGCTGATCGCCGCCATGTCCGCCCGCGCCGCGAAGGCGCCCAGGTAGGACAGGCCGATCCGCGGATTCCCGGCGGCCCGGACCCCGTCCCGGAGCAGCAGCGCCACCGACGGGCGTTCCCGCACCTGCTCGGGACGCCCGGGCCTGAGCCCGAGCATCACGACGGCGGCCAGCAGCGCCACCCCGGCCACGGTCCAGTACGCGTACTGGCCGGCCGTCGCCGGGTCGGCGCCCTGGGCCGCGAAGACCGCCGGCAGCCGGGACAGGAAGACGAAGGAGAGCACGGCCCCGATGCCGTTCAGCAGGAAGGAAAACCCGGTGAGCTTGCCCCGGGAGTCCTCGTGGGCGTAGTCGGCCGCCACGGCCGAGAGCATGGCCGTGAGCGCGGCGAGGGCGATGCCGAACACGAGGCGGTAGGCCGTCAGTTCCGGTACCGACCCGGCGGTGGGGTACAGCAGGTAGGCCACCGCCAGCACGAAGAAGCCGGCCACGTAGACCGGTCGCCGGCCCAGCCGGTCCGACATGGCGCCCCAGAAGCCGATGAGGCCCAGCATCAGGATCTCCTGCCAGAACTGCAGGTTGCCCGTCACGACGCCCTGTTCGCCGGTCGGCACGCGCAGGTTGACCTCCAGGAGGTAGGGGGTCAGGGTCGCAAGGTAGGTGAACAATCCAATACTGACGAACGCAGCGAACAGATAGGCACAGGCGTGGCGGCGGAGGACGCCGGGCGCCAGGCGGATCGGGCCGAGATAGCGGGACGGTTCGGGCATACGTCAGGATCCTCAGCCTTGATCCCCGGTTGAGGGTCAAGGCCATTGCGGGTTCTCCGGCTTGACCTTCAACTTCGGTTGAAGGTCTAGTCTACGCTGCTGACAAACGCTGACGGAGCGCGCCCCATGCTGGGAGTAGACGACAGGCTGGTAACGCCGGCCACGCTGAAATGGGTCAAGGTCGGCCTGCTGGCCGGCCTCGCGACGATTCCCACCACGATCGTCCTCTATTACGTCCTCGGCCTGACCATCGATGCGGCGCTGGCCGGCACCAACCAGATCCGTGACTGGCTGTTCGTCCTGACCTTCCTCGTACTGCTCAAGGCCGGGCTGGCCTGGCTGTTCCGCACGGGGCAGTTCCGCGCGTCCAGCGAGGCCAAGCTCAACGTCCGGGACCAGATCTACCAGCAGGTCGTGAAGCTGGGTCCCGGCATCCTGGGCAAGCGGCGCACCGGCGAGATCGCCAACACGGCGACCGAGGGCGTCGAGTACCTGGACTACTACTTCAGCGTCTACTTCGTCCAGATCTGGGTCGCCATCGCCATTCCGATCTTCCTCTGCGCCGCGATGTTCTCCATCGACTGGGTGGTGGGCCTCTGGACCCTCGCCGGCGTGCCGCTGACGCCGCTCTTCGTCGGCTCCTCGGCGCGCGGCTTCCGGCGCATCAGCAAGCAGAACGAGGAGGTCAAGAACCGCAACAGCTCCCAGTACCTGGACTCGATCCAGGGCATGAGCACCCTGAAGATGTTCAACGAGGGCGACCGGCGCGGCCAGCAGATGGAGGCCGGCAACGAGACGCAGCGCCAGCTCACCATGAAGCTGCTCCTGGTCGCCCAGTTCCAGTTCGTGTTCCTCGAGCTGGGTTTTGCACTGTTTTCCACCGCCGTGGCCATGGCCGTGGCGCTGTACCGCTGGTCCGGCGGCTTCATGACCCCGGGCGAGGTGGTGGCCGTGGTGCTGCTCAGCCTGGAATTCAGCCGCACGCTGCTGCTGATCGGCGAGTTTTTCTTCGCCGGCGCGCTGGGCCGTGAAGTGGCCGCGAAGGTCATCGAGTTCCTGAACGAGAAGGCGCCCGTGAGCGCGGGCGTGGGTCGCAATCCCGGCGCGAAGCCCGACAAGGCCGTGCGCATCGAGTTCCGGAACGTGACCTTCACCTATCCGGGCGCGGACAAGCCCGCCCTGCAGAACCTCAGCATGACGCTCGAGCCCAACGAGACGGTCGCCCTGATCGGGCGCAGCGGCTCGGGCAAGACCACCGTCACCAACCTGCTGCTGCGGACCCTGGAGCCGGATTCCGGCGAGATCCTGTTCGACGGCATCCCGGAAAAGGAGCTGGCGCTGGACTGGATCCGCGAGCAGATCGCGCTGGTGCCCCAGGACCCGTTCCTCTTCTACGGCACGATCGCCGACAACCTCCGGGTGGCGAAGGAGAATGCCACGGAGGCCGAGCTGGTTGCAGCGACGAAGTCGGCCGAGCTCTATGACTACATCAGGTCCACGCCGGACGGCTTCGCCACCAAGGTGGGCGACCAGGGCATGGCGTTGAGCGGCGGCCAGGCGCAGCGCCTGGCAATCGCGCGCGCCTTCCTGAAGAACGCACCCATCGTCGTCCTGGACGAGCCCACGTCGCAGATCGACGTGGAGACCGAGACGCTGCTCAATCGCGCGCTGGCCCGGCTGACCGAGAACAAGACGGTGCTCCTGATCGCCCACCGGCTCAGCACCATCGAGCAGGCGGACCGCATCATCGTCCTGGAAGGCGGCCTGCTCGCGGAAAGCGGCACCCGCCAGGCGCTGCTGGCCCAGGGCGGCATCTACGCCGGCATGATCCGGACCAAGCGCGACATCGAGTCACAGACCCACTCACACGGAACGGCGCCTGCGGTGGCAGGCGGCTAGACGGGAGAAGCAATCATGAGCGTCGAAGCAACCGCCGGCGAACTGCCCGGCACCGGCAAGGCCACCAACCTCCAGATCATCCGGCGCCTGCTGACCTACATGACGCCGTTCAACGCGATCATGTTCACGTCGCTGACGGCCCGGGTCGTCAAGATCGTCGCCCAGGCGGCGGTGCTCGGCATCGCCGCCGCCAGCGTAGGCCTCTACATCGAGTCCGCCACGCCCGGCGTGGTGAACTGGGACGTCCTGTGGCGGCAGGTCCGGTGGATCGCCCTCGCCGGAACGATCGTGGGCTTTGCGTCCTACATCGAGAACTACACCGGCCACTACGTGGCGTTCCGCATCCTGGCGGCGTTCCGCGACAAGTTCTACTACGCCATGCTGCCGCTTGCGCCCGCCCGCACCGCCAAGTTGCAGTCCGGCGACGCGGTGAGCCGCGTGATGACCGATTGCGAGCGCGTGGAGCCGTTCTACGCTCACACGATCGCACCGGCGGTCGCCGCCATCTCGGTGCCCATCATCCTGCTTGCCTGGTGCTGGTCGGTGCACCCGACCCTGGTCTGGGCACTGGCCCCGTTTTACGTGGCCACCACCTTCGTCCTGCCCTGGCTCGTGTCGAAGCTTGGCGGCGACGGCATCCGTTACCGGGAGCAGCTGGGCCAGGTGAACGCCTTCGTGGCGGACAGCATCCAGGGCGTGCGGGACACCGTCGCCTTCGGCTACGAGAAGCGCCGCGCCCGGGAACTCTGGGAGCAGGGCGCGTCCATGCAGGCCGGCCAGGAGAAGCTGTACGGCGCCGACGCCACCCAGCGCGCGCTGGCGGAAATCTTCATCACCGTCGGTATCCTGGCCTCGGCGTGGGTCGGCGTGGAGCTGGCCCTCGCTGGCCAGATCTCCACCCTGGTCGAGTTGCCCGCCGTGATCGCGGTGTCCGTGGTCGGGTTCTACGTCTCGGTGGGCATGGCCAACAACTACACCGACTTCCGCGTGTCGATCATCGCCGCCCGGCGGCTCTTCAGCATGATGGACCAGCCGCCCGCGGTGGTGGATCGCCAGCAGGGCGCCACGTCCACCGGCGTCGAGTCGTCCATCCATTTCCGGAACGTGCATTTCGAGTACGACGCGGATGACGTGGACTGGAGTCGGCAGAAGAAGGTCTTTGACGGCTTCTCGTTCGACATCGTGCCGGGCCGGCACGTGGCCCTGGTGGGCCCGAGCGGCACGGGCAAGTCCACGGTCGTGAACCTGCTGCTGCGGCAGTGGGATCCGCAGACTGGCGAGATCCGCATCGGCAACAGGCCGCTCAAGGACTTCTCCCTGGTGGAACTGCAGAAGTTCTTCGCCGTGGTGTCCCAGCGTGCCTTCATTTTCAACGAGTCGATCCGCGACAACATCCTGCTCGGCCGGCACGACGCCACCCAGGCGGACGTCGAGGCGGCGGCGCGGGGCGCGGGGCTCGCCGAGTGGATCGCCACGCTGCCCGACGGTTACAACACGGCCTGCGGCGAGCGCGGCAGCAAGCTGTCCGGCGGCCAGCGGCAGCGCGTGGCCATTGCCCGCGCCATCCTGAAGAACGCCCCGATCGTCCTGCTGGACGAGGCCACCTCGAGCCTGGACGTGGAGACGGAGCTGGGCGTCATGCGGGCCATCCGGAACCTGTCCAAGGGCCGCACGTCGCTGACCATCGCCCACCGCCTGTCCACCATCATGGACAGCGACGAGATCCTGGTGATGCTGGAAGGCCGCATCGCCGAGCGCGGCACCCACAACGAACTCATCGCCAAGGGTGGCTGGTACGCCCGCATGTTCGAGATCCAGAAGGACGAGGTCGACGCGACGCTCGTGAAGGACTAGCCGGCGCGGCTCAGCCGCCGCCTATCCGTCTGACCAGCGCCTTCGTGAAGGCCGCCGTGCTGGCGGTGCCGCCCAGGTCGCCCGTCCGCACCTTGTCATCGTTCAGCGTGGCGTTGATCGCCTGACGTAACCGCGCGGCGAGCTCCGGCAGCTTGCAGTGATCCAGCATCATCGCCGCCGCCAGCAGTAGGGCTATAGGGTTGGCGACGCCCTTGCCGGCGATGTCCGGCGCGGAGCCGTGCACCGCCTCGAAGATGGCGGCGTTGGCGCCGATGTTTGCGCCGGGGGTCATGCCGAGGCCGCCCACGAGCCCCGCCACCAGGTCCGACAGGATGTCGCCGAACAGGTTGGTGGTGACCAGCACGTCGAACTGCCAGGGGTTGAGCACCAGCTTCATGGCGCAGGCGTCGATGATTGCCGTGTCGAGTTCGATGCGGCCCTTGTACTTCCGCTCCCACATCTCCGTGCCGGTCTCCAGGAAGATCCCGGTGAGGGCCTTCATGATGTTGGCCTTGTGGACGATCGTGACCTTCCTGCGCCCGGTCGCGATGGCGTGCTCGAAGGCGAACTCCAGCAGCTTGCGGCTGCCCTGGCGGGTGTTCACGCCGGTGGCCATCGCCACGGCGTGGGGGTCGTCGTCGATCGGGATGTAGATCTCGTGGCCGATGTAGAGGCCCTCGAGGTTCTCGCGGACCACCACCAGGTCGATGTTGTCGAAGCGCCCGCCGGGAATCAGCGTGAGCGCGGGCCGCAGGTTGGCGTAGAGCTTGAACTCCTCGCGGAGCCGCACGTTGGACGACCGGTAGCCGCCGCCCGACGGCGTCTCCAGAGGGCCCTTCAGTGCGAGTTTCGTGCGGTGGATGCTGTCGAGCGTGGCCTTCGGCAGCGGGTCGCCGGCGGCCTTGATGCCCGCCAGGCCCGCAACCTGCCGGTCCCAGGCGAACGGCGCCTTGAGGGCATCCAGTGCCGCGAGGGTGGCGTCGACGATCTCGGGGCCGATCCCGTCGCCCGGGATCAGGGTGACAGGAATGCTGCTGGTCACCGGGCTTTCCGGTCCAGCACGATGCCCGTCACCAGGGCCCGGCCCTGCTTCTCGAGCTCGGCGGCCGAGGCGTTGCCGGCCAGCTGGCTGGCGCACCGGCCGTGCGCCGAGTCGGCGATGACAGTGGCCGGCTCCTGGACAGTCGCCCAGCGCTCGCCCTGGGCCTGCATGCAGGCCAGGTAGCCGTTGCTCGCAGTGGCAGCCGCGGCCGCCGGCAGTGCCACTTTTCTGTTGAGCACCTTCTCGGTGATCGCTGCCTCGCCCTGGGCGTCCAGGGTCTTGAGGGTGGCTTCCACCTCGCGCTCGGTGAGTATGTAGTTCGTGGCCTGCAGATCCGACTGGGCGCGTCCGGCGGCCTCGCGGGCTGATGCGCAGTTCTTGCCGGCAAGGGTGACGATGGCCCGGACATCGTCGCTGGTCCCCAGGTAGCGATCGGCCTGTTCGTTGAGGCAGCCCAGATAGGCCGTGCTGGCCTTTTCGGCCGCGGACTGCAGGGTGCTGCGCTCGGAACTGCTCGTCGTGAACTGGGTGCAGCCCGCCATGGAAAGCGCCGAAGCCAGCGCAAAAGCACGACAGGTCGACCTGGTCATCCCACGTCCCCGGGTGAAGCGGCTGAATCCGCGATCTTGTCGCCATTCACCGCGCTTGTCACGCGGTGGCGATCGCGGATCAGCCGCCCGCCAGGTTATTTCTGCGCGGCCCGGCGGAAGTTGATATCCACGCCGGTCTCCTTGCCGTCCCGGCGGATCTGCGCCTTCGCCACGTCGCCCCAGCGGTAGCCGGCCATCAGCTTGCGCAGCGAGTTGTCCGACTTGATGGCATTGCCGTCGAGGCTGAGCAGGACGTCGCCGACCTTGAGGCCCGAGCGCTCGGCCACGGACTTTTCGCTGACCTGGATGATCTGCCCGGGGTCCTTGCCCAGGGCGCCCATCAGGGACACGCCGATGCTCGGATAGACCGTGTCGATCTCCTCCGGCAGGCCCCAGACGAAGGACGCGTAGGAGGCCCGCACCTTTTTTACCGGCTTCGCCTCGTCGTCGACGACCGTCACCGGGACCAGCGAGGCGATGCGCCCGTCGTAGTGGGGGTCGATCTGCCGCTCGGAGCCGAGGCCGAAGGTCACGTGGCCGGCGCCGATCAGCACCACCATGATCGCGTCCTTGCCGCCGTGCTGCCGGAGCGCCTGAAGCGCGTTCCAGCCCATCGTCGCGTCCCACATGGTCTGGGCGCGGTAGAGGCCGTCCAGGGCCGCCTCGTTCATGTGCAGGGCGTCGTCCTTGTCGAAGAACGCGCGGTACATGCGGCGGTGCTCATCGCTCTCCGCGGCGAGCTTCGGCGGCAGGTGCGCGGCTTCCTCGGGCGTCAGGTTCTCGAAGCCCTTGGTGCGCACGGACTTCACCACGTCCCGCGGGCTGTTGACCGCGTACATGTTGATGCCGTTCTTCTGCGCGTAGAGGAAGATGTTGCGGTAGTAGTTCCAGTGGTAGCCCCAGTTGTCGTACCAGCGGGCCAGCTCCACGAAGCCGTCTTCCGTGTAGCGGCCGGCGTTCCAGTTGTCCAGCGTCGGCTGCTCGGTGTAGGGGAACATCTCGAGGCCGATCAGCACCTCGCGGCCCGCTTCGCGCAGGGCCTTGATGGTGCGGAACTGCACGTCATGGAATTCCTGGTTGGTGTGGTTCTCGCCGATGAACAGGATTCCCGTGCCGGCCAGCCGCTTCGCCATTTCCTCCGGGGTAACCAGCTCGCCCGTGGCGGTGTCCGTGATGCCGTCCAGCACCACCGGGATCTCGCGGCCTTTCCGGGCCGGGTCACCGATCTCCATGTGCAGCACGGCCTGGTCCGCCAGCGCCGCGAGCGGCGTGGCCAGTCCAAGGCACGCCGCCAGTGCGCGCGCCGCCAGGCTGAGAGTGCCGGGCATCGAGTTTGCGATTGTCATCTACGGAACCTCTTGGTTGTCACTCAGGTGATGGCGATGGCCTTGCCGTCGGCAACGACGGACAAGAGTGGATTGTGCCCTATCCAGTAGGAGAGCTCGGCGGGCTCGGAGACCTGCCACACGGCCAGGTCGGCCCGCTTGCCGGCCTCGATGGTGCCGCGGTCCCGCTCCAGGCCGAGGGCCTGCGCGGCGCAGCGGGTCACGCCGGCGAGGCACTCCTCGGGCGTCAGTCGAAACAGGTTGCACGCCATGTTCATCATCAGCAGCAGCGAGACCGCGGGGGAGCTCCCCGGATTGCAGTCCGTGGCGATGGCCAGCGGCACGCCGTGGCGGCGGAGCTCCGCGACCGGGGGCCGTTGCGTCTCACCCAGGGAGTAGAAGGCCCCCGGCAGCAGGACGGCGACGGTGCCCGCGCGGGCCAGGGCCTCCACTCCCGCAGGCGACGTGTACTCGAGGTGGTCCGCAGACAGCGCGCCGTGGCGTGCCGCCAGTGCGGCGCCGCCGCCGTCGGAGAGCTGGTCGGCATGCAGTTTCACGGGCAGCCCCAGCTGGCGCGCGCGCTGGAACACCCGCTCCACCTGCGGCACGGTGAAGCCGATGGATTCGCAGAAGGCGTCCACCGCATCCACCAGCCCCTCGGCGGCAAGCGTCGGCAGCACCTCGTTGCAGACGAACTCAATGTAGTCGTCGGCCCGGCCGCCGAACCCGGAGGGCACCGCGTGGGCCCCCAGGTAGGTGGTTCGCACACTGATGCCGGCCTTGCGGCCGAGTTCCCGGGCGGCGCGCAACAGGCGCCCCTCGGTGTCGAGGTCCAGGCCGTAGCCTGACTTTATTTCCAGCGTGGTCACCCCGCCATTCACCAGGTACCGCAGCCGCGGCCAGGCCGCGGTAACCAGGTCCACGGCGCTCGCGGCGCGGGTGGCCGCGACGGTCGACTGGATGCCGCCACCCAGCCGCGCGAGCTCCTCGTAGCTCGCGCCGGTGCGGCGCGCCTCGAACTCGGCGATCCGGTTGCCAGCGAAGACGAGGTGGGTGTGGCAGTCGATGAGCCCTGGCGTCAACCAGGCGCCGCCGGCCCGGTGGACGTCGCCGGCGCAGGCCTCCGCTTCGGCGGGCAGGTCCTGGCGCGGTCCGACCCAGGCGATGCGGCCGTCGCGCACCGCCACCGCGCCGTCACGGATCGCGCCATAGGCCGCCGCGCCGCGCGCCATCGTGGCCACGTTGACGTCGATCCAGAGGGAGTCCCATTGCGCCATGGTCGAGGGGTCGCCCCGGCAGGGGAGGCCGGGGCCGGCCTTTGTTGTTTCCGGAGGTTGGCGATAGTATTCCGCCTAGGGCTGTCTATACAACCTCCGGCCCAGCAACATTTCAGGATTGATCGTGACCAGTCTCCCTGCTCATCGCGCGCTGCTGCCTGACGGCTGGGGGGCCGATGTCGACATCCGGATCGATGCCGCCGGCCGGATTGCCGGGCTCGCGCCTGGCGTGGCCGGCAGCCCGTCGTCGCTCTGGCTTCCCGGCATGCCCAACGTGCACAGCCACGCCTTCCAGCGGGCCCTGGCCGGCCGGGCGGAGCGCGCAGGCCGGGGGCTGGACTCCTTCCTGACCTGGCGGGAACGGATGTATGCCCTGTCGCACCTGGTCACTCCGGACGACATCGAGGCCATCGCCACGCAGCTCTATGTGGAGATGCTCGAGGCCGGCTACACGTCGGTGTGCGAGTTCCACTACCTGCACCACGGTCCTGGCGGCATTCCCCATGCCGATCCGGCAGCGGCGAGCCGCGCCCTGATCCGTGCGGCCAGGTCGGCCGGCATCCGGCTGACGCTGCTGCCCGTCCTGTACATGCACGCCGGTTTCGGCGCCCAGCCACCCGAGCCGGCGCAGGCGCCCTTCATCCACTCGGTGCGAGATTACCTGGCGTTGCTTTCGACCCTGCTCCGCGAGCAGGACGACACGACCCGCATCGGCATCGCCTTCCACAGCCTGCGCGCTGTCTCGCCGGAAGCGATGGGGGAGGTCCTCGCCTGGCGGGCCGGTGCCGCACCGGGCATGCCGGTGCACATTCACGTCGCCGAGCAGCTCCAGGAAGTGCACGAATGCGAGGCCTGGTCCGGCCTGCGCCCCGTGGAGTGGCTACTCGAGCGCGGCATCGTCGACGAGCGCTGGTGCCTCGTACACGCAACCCACATGACGGAGGCCGAGACCCGCTGGCTGGCCGCGACCGGCGCGGTGGTGTGCCTCTGCCCGACCACCGAGGCGAACCTCGGTGACGGCCTGTTCCCCCTGGCTGGCTACCTGGCCGCCGGCGGCCGTATCGCCATCGGCTCCGACAGCCAGGTTTCCGTCAGCCCGGTCGAGGAGCTCCGCTGGCTGGAGTACGGCCAGCGCCTGCAGCTCGGGCAGCGCAACGTCGCGGCCAGCGCCACTGAACAGCACACGGGCGCACGGCTCGTCCGGGCCGCGCTCGCCGGCGGCGCCCAGGCGCTGGGCCAGGACGCGGGGCGGCTCGCCGCCGGTCAGGTGGCCGACCTGGTGGAGCTCGACGCCACCCACCCGCTGCTCGCCGGCGGCGACGGCGAGGAACTGCTCGACTGCTTCGTGTTCGCCGGCAACCGGCCCCTGGTGACCAGCGTCCTGGTCGGCGGGCGCCAGGTCGTCAGCAAGGGAAGTCATCTGCTGGCCGCCGCGGCGGCGGCCAGGTTTGCCGCGGTCATGCACCGCTTCCGCCAGTCCCAGTGAAATGAGTTCCATGGCAATCCGCGACAAGGCCGGCGACCCGACGATCCCGCGCTACCAGCAGCTGAAGGCCCACATCGTCGCGGGTATCCAGTCCGGCCGGCTCCGGCCGCTGGACCGCGTCCCGTCCGAGCAGGACCTGGTGCGGCGGTTCGGCGTGTCGCGCATGACCGCCAACCGGGCGCTGCGCGAACTGGCGAGCGACGGCATCGTGGTCCGCCAGTCGGGCGTGGGCACGTTCGTCGCCGAAGCCCAGTCCCGCTCCCACGCGCTGGACGTGCGGAACATCGCCGACGAGATCCGCGAGCGTGGCCACGTCCACGGCGCGCGGGTCGTGCGCCTGGAGAAGCTGGCGGCCGACCGGGATATCGCCAGCCGGCTCGGGCTGCGGCCGGGCGGGGCGGTGTTCCATTCGCTGATCGTCCACCTCGAGAACGACGTGCCGATCCAGGCGGAGGATCGCTACGTCTCTGCCCACGCGGCGCCGGGCTACCGCCGCCAGGACTTCACGCGCATTACCCCCAACGAGTACCTCTCCACCGTGGCGCCGCTGCAGACGGTGGAGCACGTCATCCGGGCCGAAGTTCCGGCCACGCGCATCCGCAACCTGCTGCGCATGGCCGCGGACGAGCCCTGCCTCATCATCCACCGGCGCACCTGGTCGGGCGGACAGCCCGTGAGCTACGCGCACCTGTATCACCCGGGGTCGCGCTACGAACTGACGGCGGGGGCCCAGCCCGGGCAGGGCGGCTCCCGGGGCCGGAGCAAGTCATGAACAGCCGGCACAGCAACCGCGTGATCCGCGCCCCCCGGGGCACCGCGCTGACGGCGAAAAGCTGGCTCACGGAAGCGCCGCTGCGCATGCTCATGAACAACCTGGACCCGGATGTGGCCGAACACCCGGAAGAGCTGGTGGTCTACGGTGGCATCGGCCGGGCGGCCCGCGACTGGGAGTGCTACGACCGGATCGTCGCCACGCTCCGCGAGCTGGGCGACGACGAGACGCTCCTCATCCAGTCCGGCAAGCCGGTGGGCGTGTTCCGCACCCACGCGGACGCGCCCCGCGTCCTGCTGGCAAATTCCAACCTGGTGCCCCACTGGGCCACGTGGGAGCACTTCAACGAGCTCGATCGCAAGGGCCTGATGATGTACGGCCAGATGACGGCCGGCTCGTGGATCTACATCGGCAGCCAGGGCATCGTGCAAGGCACCTACGAGACCTTCGCCGAGATGGGCCGCCAGCACTTCGGCGGCGACGTGGCCGGCAAGTGGATCCTCACGGCGGGCCTTGGCGGCATGGGCGGCGCGCAGCCGCTGGCGGCCACGATGGCCGGCCTGTCCATGCTGGCGGTCGAGTGCCAGGAGGACCGCATCGCCAAGCGGCTCGCCACCGGCTACCTGGACCGGCGCGCCGCGAACCTCGACGAAGCCCTCGACCTGCTCGCCGCCGCGGCGCGCACCGGCCAGCCCGTGTCCGTCGGGTTGCCCGGCAACGCCGCCGAGGTCCTTCCCGAACTGCTGAGGCGCGGGGTCCGGCCCGACGCCGTCACCGACCAGACGTCCGCCCACGACCCCGTGCACGGCTACCTGCCCGAGGGCTGGACCGTGGCACGCTGGCGCGACGCGCAGGAACGGGATCCGGAAGGCGTGGCCGCCGCCGCGCGCGCGTCCATCGCGAACCACGTGCGGGCCATGCTCGAATTCCAGGCCCGGGGCGTCCCGGTGTTCGATTACGGCAACAACATCCGGCAGGTCGCGCTCGACGAGGGCGTGGCGAACGCCTTCGACTTCCCGGGCTTCGTGCCCGCCTATATCCGGCCGCTTTTCTGCCGCGGCATCGGGCCGTTCCGCTGGGTCGCGCTTTCCGGAGATCCGGCGGACATCGCCGCCACCGACCGCAAGGTGAAGGAACTGATCCCGGACGATCCGGGCCTGCACCGCTGGCTCGACATGGCGGCCACCCGCATCCAGAGCCAGGGTTTGCCGGCGCGCATCTGCTGGGTGGGGCTGGGTGACCGCCATCGACTCGGACTCGCGTTCAACGCCATGGTGGCCAGCGGCGAGCTGCGCGCCCCCGTGGTCATCGGCCGTGATCACCTGGACTCCGGCTCGGTGGCCAGCCCCAACCGGGAAACCGAGGCCATGCGCGACGGCTCCGACGCCGTCTCCGACTGGCCGATCCTGAATGCCCTGCTCAACACCGCCAGTGGCGCCACCTGGGTGTCGTTCCACCACGGCGGCGGGGTGGGCATGGGGTATTCGCAGCACGCCGGCGTCGTCATCGTCTGCGACGGTACGGACGCCGCCGCCCGCCGCATCGGGCGGGTGCTGTGGAACGACCCGGCCACCGGCGTCATGCGCCACGCCGATGCCGGCTACGAGTCCGCCATCGAGCATGCCCGCGTCAGCGGCCTGAACCTGCCGATGATCGACCATCAAGGAGTTGCGCCATGATCGCGGAGAAGGGCACGGTGATATCCGGCCGGGCTGATGAGCTGGACCTGGGCCAGCTGCGCAAGGCCTGGCAGGGGCACGCCCGGGTGGCTCTCGACGAGGCGACGCTGGCGCGGATCAGCCGCAGCCAGCAGGCCGTCGCCACGGCCCTGGCGTCGCACCAGCCGATCTACGGCATCAATACCGGCTTCGGCATGCTGGCCAACGTGCGGATCCCGGACGGCCAGCTGGCCGAGCTGCAGGAGAACCTGATCCTGTCCCACTGCGCCGGCATCGGGGATTTCCTCGAGGACCGCGTCGTGCGCCTGGTGCTGGTGCTGAAGATCCTCAGCCTCGCCCAGGGTTACTCCGGCATCACCCCCGGCGTCGTCCTCGCGCTGGCCAAGCTCCTGAACCACGAGATCTACCCCTGCGTGCCGTCACGCGGCTCGGTCGGCGCGTCCGGCGACCTGGCGCCCCTGGCCCACCTGTCCGCGATCCTGCTGGGCGTTGGCCGGGCCCGCCACGCCGGCCGCGAGCACGAGGCCGCCGAGGCCCTGCGTCTTGCCGGCCTCGCGCCCTTCACGCTGCAACCGAAGGAGGGCCTGGCCCTTCTGAACGGCACCCAGGTGTCCACCGCGCTGGCGCTTGGCGCCCTGTTCCAGGTCGAGAACGTGTTTGCCGCCGCGTGCCTCGCGGGCGCGCTGTCCCTCGACGCCGCCCGCGGCAGCGACACGCCCTTCGATGCGCGGGTGAGCCAGGTGCGCGGGCACCAGGGCCAGATCGACGTGGCGGGCCTGTTCCGCGAGCTCATGGCCGGCAGCCGGATCCGCGCCTCCCACAGCGACTGCGAGCGCGTGCAGGATCCCTACAGCCTGCGCTGCCAGCCCCAGGTGATGGGCGCGTGCCTCCAGTCGATCCGGCACGTGGCCGAGGTCCTGCTCGCCGAGTCGCGGGCAGTGACGGACAACCCGCTCGTGTTCGCCGATGAGGGCGTCATCCTGTCGGGCGGCAACTTCCATGCCGAGCCCGTGGCGCTGGCCTGCGACTACCTGGCAACGGCCATCGCCGAGATCGGCGCGCTCTCGGAACGGCGCATCGCACTGCTCGTCGATGCACGCATGAGCGGCCTGCCGCCGTTCCTGGTGGAGCACAGCGGCCTCAATTCCGGCTTCATGGTGGCGCAGGTGACGGCGGCGGCGCTGGCGTCGGAGAACAAGTCGCTGGCCCATCCGGCCAGCGTCGACAGCCTGCCCACCTCGGCGAACCAGGAGGACCACGTCAGCATGGCGACGACGGCGGCACTGCGCCTCTACCGCATGGCGGAGAACACGGCGGGCGTCGTCGCGATCGAACTGCTGGCCGCCGCCCAGGGCGTCGAGTTCCACCGGCCGCTCGAGAGCTCGGCGCCGCTCGAGGCCGTGATTGCCGCGGTCCGCGGCGTCAGCGCCCGCTTCGAGCGGGACCGTCCCCTGTCGGGCGACATCCAGGCCATCCAGCAGCTGGTCCTGGAAGGCCGGTTCACGGCGGAGGCCCGGGCAATCCTCCCGTCCTGGCGCGACTGACGATGGACATCTACCGGCTGATTCCCGGCAGCACGCGCCTCCTGGTGAGCATTCCGCACGCCGGCACGTTCGTGCCGCCCGCGATCGCCTCACGCATGACGGGCGCCGCCCGGGCGCTGCCGGACACGGACTGGCACGTGGACCGGTTGTACGATTTTCTCGTCGATATGGGCGCGACCGTCATCGTCGCCACCCACTCCCGCTACGTCGCGGACCTGAACCGGCCGCCCGACGACGCGGCCCTGTACCCCGGCCTGTCGGGGAGCGGGCTGTGCCCGGTCGAAACCTTCGATGGCCAGCCGGTCTGGCGGGCCCGGCAGGCGCCGTCAGCCAGGGAGATCGCCGAGCGCGTTGCCACCTACTGGCAGCCCTATCACGAGCGCCTGCGGGCCGAACTCGACCAGCTGCTCGCCCGCCACGGCTCCGCGGTGCTGTGGGATGCCCACTCGATCCGCAGCCACGTGCCGCGGCTGTTCGCGGGCGACCTGCCGGTGTTGAACCTGGGCACCAACGACGGACGCGCCTGCGACGAGGACCTGGCCGCCCGCCTGCTGGGTTACGCACTGGGGATTCCGGGTTGCACGGCGGTGCTGGATGGCCGCTTCAAGGGCGGCTACATCACCCGCGCCTACGGCGATCCGGCAGGCGGCATCAATGCGGTGCAACTGGAGCTCGCCCAGCGCAGCTACATGGACGAGACCTCCCGCGAGTACCTCCCGGCTGCCGCACGGCGGATCCGCCCGAGCCTGCGGGCCCTGCTCGAGATCGCGGTCGAGGGTTAGCCGCGCCGGCAAGGCTTATGTCAACGCCGCCGGGCCGCTGCTTGCCGCCCCGGGGTCAGCACGCTAGCCTGCGGTCGTGCGCGTCGTCCTCTTCATGTGGCTGTGCATCGCAGGCGCAGCGCAGGCGGGTTCCTTCGTCGCCTTCGAGTCGGGCCAGGTCCGGCCCCTCGCGCTCTCGGCGGACGGCGGGCGACTCTTCGCCGTCAACACGCCCGACAACCGCCTCGAGATCTTCGACGTCCTGCCGGGAGGCCTCCGCCACGCCGCCTCGGTTCCCGTGGGCCTGGAGCCCGTGGCCGTCGCCGTGCGTCCCGGTGGCGAGGCCTGGGTGGTCAACCATCTCTCCGACAGCATCAGTATCGTGGCTACCGGCGGCGCCACGCCGGGCGTCGTGCGCACGCTGCTCGTGGGCGACGAGCCGCGGGACATCGTCTTTGCCGGGCCGGGCCGCAACCGGGCGTTCATCACCACGGCCCACCGGGGCCAGAACAGCCCCTGGGTCGATCCGCTGAACCCGGGCGAGCTGACCACACCGGGCACCGGCCGCGCCGACGTCTGGGTGTTCGACGCCAGCGCGCCGGGCGCCGCGCTGGGCGGCAACCCGGTGACCATCCTCACGCTCTTCGGCGACACGCCGCGCGCGCTTGCCGTGACGCCCGACGGCAGCCGCGTGTACGCAGCCATCTTCCACTCCGGCAACCAGACGACGGCGGTGAACGAGGGCGCGGTGTGCAATGGCCGGGCGGCCGCGGCGCCCTGCGCGGTGAGCGGCGCCACGGCGCCCGGCGGCCTGCCCGCGCCCAACACGGACCTCGACGGCGTCGTCCAGCCCGAGGTGGGCCTGATCGTCCGCCACAACGGCACGAACTGGGTCGATGAACTGGGCCGCAACTGGAACGGCGTGGTGCGCTTCAGCCTGCCGGACAAGGACGTGTTCGCGATCGACGCCGACGCCAGTCCGCCAGTGGAGACGGCGGCCTTTGCCCACGTGGGCACCGTGCTGTTCAACATGGCAGTGCACCCGCAGTCCGGCCGGCTGTACGTGACCAACACGGAGGCCCGGAACGAGGTGCGCTTCGAGGGCACGCGGCCGGCGACGGGGCCCGGCAGCGCCGTGTCCACCGTGCTCGGCCGCCAGCACCAGACCCGCATCACGGTCATCGACCCGCAATCCGGCGCCGTTCAGCCCCGCCACCTCAACAAGCACATCAATTACGCCGTTTCGCCCGCGTCCGCGGGCGTGCGGGCGAACAGCCTGGCCCTGCCGCGGGGCCTCGTCGTCAGTGGTGACGGCAGCACGCTCTACCTGGCTGCAGAGGGCTCCAGCAAGGTCGCGGTGCTGGACACCGGCGAGATCGAGGCCGACACCTTCACGCCAGGCGCGGGTGACCACATCACCGTGTCCGGGGGAGGGCCGACCGGCCTCGCGCTGGACGAGTCCCGCGACCGGCTCTACGTGCTGACCCGGTTCGACAACGGCATCTCGGTGATCGACACCGGGAGCCGCGCCGAGGTGCGGCACTACCGGCTGCCGAATCCCGAGCCGCCGGAGGTGGTCAACGGACGCGCCTTCCTGAAGGACGCCAACCTGACTTCCAGCAACGGGGAGGCGGCCTGCGGCAGCTGTCATGTGGACGGGGACCTGGATTCACTGGCCTGGGACCTCGGGAATCCGCAGGAGAGCGTGCTCAGCAATCCGCTCGCCTTCACGATCGGCCCGGTGAATTTTCCACCGAGTTTCTTCCGGGACTTCCACCCGCTGAAGGGACCGATGACGACCCAGACGCTGCGGGGCATGGCCAATCACGGCTCGATGCACTGGCGCGGCGACCGGACCGGCGGCAACGATCCGGGCGGCAGCGCCCTTGACGAGAACGCGGCGTTCCTGAAATTCAACGGGGCCTTCCCGGCCCTGCTGGGCCGCGCCGCGCCCCTGGCCGACGCCGACATGCAGGCCTTCACCGACTTCGCCCTGGCGCTCACCCCGCCGCCCAACCCGATCCGGGCGCTGGACGACAGCCTGAACGACGCGCAGGACGCCGGCCGGAACATCTATTTCACCCGGACCGTCGACACGCTGACCTGCGCCGGCTGCCACGTGCTGAGCACCACCGCCGGCTTCTTCGGGTCCGACGGCCGCGCGAGTTTCGAGAACGAGCCCCAGCACTTCAAGATCCCGCACCTGCGCAACATGTATTCCAAGGCCGGCATGTTCGGCATGCCGGCCGTGCCGTTCACGACGGCCGGCGACAATGGCAACAAAGGCGACCAGATCCGCGGCTTCGGCTTCCTCCACGACGGCAGCACGGACACGCTGTTCCGCTTCTTCAACGCCACCGTGTTCACGTTCACGGGCGGGGACGCGGAGCGCCGGCAGATGGAGCAGTTCATGTTTGCCATGGACAGCAACCTGAAGCCCGTGGTCGGCCAGCAGATCACCCTGACCAGCCTGAACAGCGCCACGGTGACCCCGCGCATCGACCTGCTCGTTGCCCAGGCGGCGCTCGGTAACTGCGACCTGGTGGTGAAGGGCAACAAGGACGGCAAGCTGCGCGGCTGGGTTCGCCTGGCTGACGGCAATTTCCGCAGCGATCTCGCGACCGAGCCGTTGCTGGCCGACGTGGACCTGCGCGGCCTCGCGGCCGTCGCGGGCCAGGAACTCACGTACTCCTGCGTACCGCCGGGTTCCGGAACGCGGATCGGCATCGACCGGGACGAGGACGGCGTCCTGGACCGGGGCGACAATTGCCCGGCGGTGGCGAATATCAATCAGGCCGACGGCGACGCCGACCTCGTCGGGAATTCGTGCGACAACTGCTCGGTGGCGGCGAATGCCGACCAGAAGGACACGAACGGGGATGGCTACGGCAACCGCTGCGATGCCGACCTGAACGGCAGCGGGCAGGTGACGGCCGCCGACTACGCGCTCCTGCGCTCCGTGCTGGGCCAGCCTGCCGCGGTGAGCGCGCTGGCCGCGGACGCCGACCTGAATGGCAGCGGCCAGGTGACCGCCGCGGACTACGCCATCCTCCGCAATTCACTGGGCACGGCCCCTGGGCCGTCGGCGCTGCTGCCGTAGTTTCCCCGCAGTGAACCGTCCCCGCAGGACCACGGCCGCAATGTCCCTGGCGACAGTCCTGCTGTCAGCCTTTTCCATGGTTGCCTGCGATCGCCAGCAGGCGGACCCGGCAGGCGCTCCACCAGCCGTCCAGGGGCCGACCGAAATGCCAGCCGATCATCCGGCCCTGGGTGAGCCGCCCACGGCCACCCCGCGACTCGCCCCCACCACTGTCCTGGCGAACGTCGGAGACGACGTCATCACCGCGGGGGACGTCGATACCGCCATTGGCGCCATGCCCGGTCCGGAACGCCTCGAGTACGCGTCACCTGAGATGGTGCAGGACCTGGTGGAACTGCTCGTGGACCGGAAGCTGCTGGCGATGGCCCGGGCAAGGGGGGCCGAGCCGCAGTCGCTGGTGGATGTGGCCCGCGAGCCGCCGGGCGAGGCGGAGATCACCACCTACTATCGCGAGCATGCCGCCGAATTCACGGAGCCGGCCCGCGTGCTGGTCACGAGGGCCACGGCGGCGACGGAGGGCGCCGTGGAGGGACTGCGGCGCCGATTGGCGGGCGGGGCGACGGTGGCCGAACTCCAGGCCGCCCAGGCCATTACCGCCGACCAGGTGTGGCTGCAGGATGTGCCGAAAAAGCCGGACGCGACCGGCGTCGCGCTGGCCCTGCGGCCCGGCGAAGTCAGCCGGCGGCTCCCGGTGGCCGGCGGCTTCCTGGTCATGCGCGCCGACCAGGTCGTGCCGGCCCGCCTGCGGCCGATGGCGGAAGTTCGCGCCGGCATTCTCGCCAGCCTGGAGGATGCCGCCCGGCAAGCGGCGGCCGCCGCCACGCGCGAGCGCCTGCGCAAGGGTGTCCGGGTTTCGATCGACGAGGCACTGATTGCGTCCTATGCAGCGCCCGCCGGCGACCCGTCCGGGGCCCGGTGAGCCAGCGCACAAAGCGATTCGGATCAAACGCTTAAGCGCAATGTCCCGCCAGGGCCGGGATGTCCGTACGTGGAATTCCCTATCGACGTTTTGCGCCGCTCCATCTGAAAAGCCAGAACGTCATGTGGATATGACGTTATGCCGTCCCACGGGGGCGGCGTCCGGTTCGGCCGAACAATGATCGAGGGGGCTCCAAATGAAGGCGTCTGTGGGTTTGTTCCGTTTCTCCCTGTCGGCGGTGGCGGGCCTCGTGCTGCTGCCCCTGGGCAATTCAGCGCTGGCTGAGTGCCGCGCACCGGCGGCCTGCATCAGTTGCCACGCCGGCATTCCCAATTCGCCGCCCCCGGAGGTCCTCGAGCAGATCGGACCTGCCAGCTGCGAAGTGGGCGATTTCACGCGGGGCCTCAACATGACGGTGCCGCGCTTCATCCACCGCACCGCCAAGCTGAAGGACGGCCGCGTCCTTCTCACGGGCGGGCAGATCCAGAATGCCCCCGCCGCGGTGATCACGAACTCGGTGGATGCCTTCAATCCGGTGGACAACTCCGTGAGTCCCGTCGGACCCATGACCATCCGCCGCTGGTCGCACACGGCCACGACCCTCGCTGACGGGCGGGTGCTCGTCACCGGCGGCCGCACGGGCTCCACGGCCGCGAATGGCGTCGTGCTGGCGACCGCGGAAATCTATGATCCGGTCACCAACGAGTGGACGGAGACGGCAGGCCCCATGAGCGTCGCCCGCCGCAGTCACACTGCCACGCTATTGCCAGGCGGCAAGGTGCTCATCGCGGGCGGCGGCAACGGCGTGAGCACGACCACGTCGCAGCCCATCCAGTCCGCGGAGCTGTTCGACCCGGCGACGGGGCTGTTCACGGTCGTCGGCAACATGCTCGACCGGCGCTCCGCCCACAGCGCCATCCTCCTGGATGACGGCACGGTGCTGATCACGGGCGGTTCCAACGGCACGGGCACGCTGTTCCCCACCACCTCGGCCGAGATCTATAACCCCGCCGACAACACCTTCACCGCAGTGGGACCGATGAACTTCTCGCACCTGGCGCAGCTGCCCGGCAAGCTCCGGGACGGGCGCGTGGTCCAGGGAAGCTCGTACTTCAACGACACGCACACCTCCGCCGGCGGCCGCATCACCGACGAGAGCGAGATCTACAACCCCGCCACGCGAACGTTCGTGGCGATCGCCCCCATGTTCAAGCAGCGCATCGACATCGGCGCGCAGGGCCTGCTCGACGGCTCGCTGCTGATTGCCGGTGGCGTCACCACGAGCCCCAGCTTTCCCAGCATCTTCCAGCCCACGTCCGAGGTCTTCGATCCCGTGACCAGTTCCTGGAAGCTGTCCGGCATCATGTCCTCCGGCCGGGACGAGTTCAGCGGCCTGCTGCTGGATGATGGTCGCGTGATGATTTCCGGCGGCTTCGTGTCGCCGGGTGCCGTGCTGCTCCGGACCGTGGAGGTCTACACGCCCGGGCTGATCCCGCAGGTCAACGGCCTGAAGAACGTCCTGGCGGACACGCCGAACTCGGACCTCCGCCTAGGCAAGGTCAGCCGCGTCCTGCTGGACGGCTGGCTGTACCTGATCAGCAACGCCGTGGGCGGCGGGAAGCCCCAGTTCAAGAACCTGTCCTGGGCCGCGACCCTCAGCGATCTCTTCGACGACGCGATCAGCCGCCAGGTTCGCACCGCCGCCGTGCGCAAGCGCCTGCAGGACATCAACGGCGTGCTTGGCACCACCATCAATGACAAGCTGAACCCGAACCTGGCGCCGACCGTGGCGCCCGCGGCGGCTCCGACCGCCGGGGTGGAGCCGCTGTCGGTGGCGTTCACCGGCAACGCCGTCGACCCGGACGGCAGCATCACCTACACGCTGTGGAACTTTGGTGATGGCACCACCAGCACCGACGCCAACCCGACCCATATGTACACCTGCGACGGCGCCTACACCGCCTCGGTCGAGGTCGTGGATGACCGGGGTGCGGTGACGTCAGCCACGGTGCCGGTGACGGTGACCTCGGCTGGTGGCCCGATCAGCTACGCCTGCGACGTGCAGCCGGTGTTCAACAGGACCTGCACGGGCTGTCACGGCGCGGCGGCGCGGCTCAGCCTGACCACCTGCGAGAACCTGCGCACGGGCAGCTTCCGCGGACCGGTCGTGACTCCGGGAGCCACGGCAACCAGCACGCTCTGGCAGCGCATCAACGACACGGCGCGGCCGATGCCACCCATCGGCGGATTGCTCGCCCAGTCGGAACGCGACGCGATCGGCGCCTGGATCAACAGCCTCGATCCGCTGGACGCCAACTACTGCGACTGAACCCGGCGCAGCGAGGCCGGAAGCAGGGGGCCGGGTCGTGAGACCCGGCCCTTTGCATTCCGCCGACGGGAACGTCCAGCCGGTCAGGCCCGTCGCCTGGCTGAGTCGCTCTGCCACAGGCGGGCCAGTGGCAGATTTGGCATGCTCGGCCGGCTGTCGGGAACAACCACCGCCGCTGGCCGGAAGGATGCATCCATGGAGCCCACTGACCCCACCCCCCGGCTTGACCGCCGGGAACTCCTCACGGCTGCCGCGGGCCTGGCGGCTGCCGCCGGGCTGACCGGCGTGGCCCCGCCCGCCGCGGCGGCCCGCCGCGTGTCGTCCCCTGCCTGGCCCTACGACAGCTTCCGGGATTACATCCAGGCTCTCGAGGACCATGGCTTGTTGCTGCGCGTCCCGCGACTTGACCAGGACCGGTACGAGATGACTGCGCTCACCTATCGCCTCATCGACGAGTTCGGGTGGCAGGGCGCGCCGGCCCTGCTGGCCGAGGAGGTCAGGCAGGACGGGCGGTGGATGCAGGGGCCAGTGGTCACCAATCACCAGGGCCATTGGGACACCGAGGCCATCATCTGGGGCCGGGAGCCGGTGGCGGGTCACCCCATCGAGACCTATCGCGGGATGCTGGGGCACTGCACGGACCTCATCACGCGAGGCGGCGGCAAGCTGCCGGTCATTCCGCCCCGTCCGTTGCAGGCGGCGGCAGCCCCGGTGAAGGAGATCGTTCTCCGTGGCGACCAGGTGAACCTGCTGGACTTTGCCTTCCTCAAGTCCAACCCGGGGGATTCCGGCCGGTACATCAACACCGGTTCGGTATTCACCAGCGATCCGGAGCTCGGCCAGAACTTCGGCACGTACCGTTGCGAGATCAAGGGCCCCCGCCGCCTGGGCGTAAATTCAGAGGAGAACCAGACCGGCTGGAAGATGCTCACGAAGAAGATCGAGCGCGGCGAAAAGCGTTGCCCGGTTTCCATCGTGCTGGGCCAGGATCCGCTGACCTGGGTCGTGAGCTCGTCGCCGCTGTCCAAGGGCGGTGCCGATGAACTGGCAATCGCTGGCGGGCTCCGGGGCAAGGCGGTGGACGTCGTGAAGTGCGAGACCAACGATTTCCTCGTGCCGGCGCACGCGGAGATCGTGATCGAAGGCGACATCCTGCTGGACCAGCTCGAGCCCGAGGGGCCCTTCGGCGAGATGTACGGTTACCTCGGGGCGAAGAAGGAGCGCAACTTCGTCATGGACGTGACCTGCGTGACCCACCGGCGGAAGCCCTGGGTACTGAATCACTACACTGGCGTCACCCGGGGGTACTGCACGGCGCCGCTCGAGGCCTTTGCGTTCTACCGGATCAGGAAGGCCATTCCCGACGCCGTGGCCTTCCACTCCCCGGTCGGCCTCACCGGCTACGGATTCCTCGCGATCGACAAGAAGCGACCCGGCCACGGGCTGGAACTAGGCAAGCAGCTGACGGCGATCATGGGCAGGAACAAGATCTGCGTCGTGGTGGACCGGGACGTGGATGTCCTCAACGAGGAGGAAGTCCTCCAGGCTGTCGGCGCCCGGTGGCAGCCCTACCCGGCCTCCGCCATAACCCCGGAAGCGAAGGGTAACCCGCTGGACCCGAGCCTCCGGAAGCGGCCCCTGAGCAGCAACATCGTCATCGACGCCACGAAGCAGTGGCCGGAAGAGGGTGGGCCCTCCATCTACCCGGAGCGCAATCGGGACCTGTTAACCCGCCTGGCGCCGGATTCGTGGCAGCTTGTCGACGGGAACTGGGACCGCTACCTGAAGTACTGGAAGCGGAACAGCTAGTCAGGCAGACCGGGCCAGAGGCGCAGGCTCAGTGCGCCGGCGCCGCCTTGCTCCCGTGGGCCATCATCAGCCGGTCCGTCCAGGCGATGCCGATCGCCGACAGGATGAAGATGCTGTGGATCAGGGTCTGCCACATGACGCCATCGAAGGTCACCGTCGTGCAGGCCTTGAGATTCGACCCCAGTTCGATGCCAGCCTGAACAGCACTCATCCCCGCGGGAGTGCTGCAGAGGGGCAGCCCCCCCAGGGAGCCGGCCTCGATGAAGGTCTTCAGCAGGTGGATCGAACTGATGCCGATGATCGCCATGGCCAGCTTCACCTTCAGCACCGAGGCATTTACGTGGCTCAGCCATTCCGGCTGGTCGGGATGGCCCTGGAGATTCAGCCGGGAGACGAAGGTTTCGTAGCCGCCGACGATGACCATCATCAGCAGGTTGGAGATCATCACCACGTCGATCAGGCCGAGCACCACCAGCATGATGGACTGCTCGGTCAGGGACGCCGCGTCCGTGATCAGGTGCAGGAGTTCCTTGCCGAACAGGAACACGTAGACGCACTGGGCCAGGATCAGGCCCAGGTACAGCGGCAGCTGGATCCAGCGGGAGGCGAAGATCAGGGTGGACAGCGGGCCCGGGCCCTGATTCGTGGCGGGTGCGACATTCGGCATGGAGGGGTTCCTGGAAACGGGTTCGCCTTATACTGCCGCATTCCGCCTCTATCAGGAGCGATTCCCCATGCGTCATTTTCTCCGTGCCCTGTCCGTGGTTGCCCTTGCTGCTGCAGCACATTCGCCCGCTGCCATTGCCCAGTTCATGCCCGAGAAGCTCTCGCCCATCGGCGAGAAGATCGAGGCGGCGATGAAGAGCGATATCCGGCCCGCCGAGGACAAGGCGCGGGATGCCGAGCGCAAGCCGCGCCAGACCCTGGAGTTCTTCGGCCTCAAGGACGACATGCGGGTCGTCGAACTGATCCCGGCTGGCGGCTACTTCACGAAGATCCTCGGGCAGGTTCTGGCCGACAAGGGCGAGCTGTACGTCGCCATCGGCACGACCCGGCTCGAGCCCGTCCTGAAGTCCACGCCGGCCCTCGCGAAGGTCAAGGTCGCCCAGACCGACGCGAAGATGGCGCCGGCGCCCGGCAAGATGGGCCTGTTCGACCTCGGCGATTTCTCCCTCGGCGTGAAGGACGCGGACCTCGTGCTGACCTTCCGCAATTACCACAACCTGACGCCCACCGCCCGGGCCAGCCTGGACCGCGCCGTCTTTGCGGCGCTCAAGTCCGGCGGCCACTACGGCATCCTGGACCACACCCGGCGGCACAACGAGCCGGAGACCAGCGAGAACTGGCGGCGCGTGGACCCGGTGCTGGTCATCAAGGAAGTCCAGGCCGCCGGCTTCGTGCTCGAGGATTTCTCGGGCATCCACTACACGCCGGACGACGAGCTGCGGTACGAAGTAGGCCGCAAGTCGGTCACCGGCAACACCGACCGGTTCGTGCTGCGCTTCCGGAAGCCCTGAGCCGGACTCCGCCCGCCATGCGCGGCGCCGCGGTCCCGCTCCTGCTGTTGCTGGCGGCGACCGCCGGCGCGGAGAAGCTGACGCTGGAGCGCCTCTTCAGCGCGCCGGACCTGTCCGGCGCCAGCCTGCGTGCGCCCCAGGTCTCGCCGGACGGGCGCCTGGTCACCTACCTGCGGGGCAAGTCGACCGACCCGGGCCAGCTGGATCTCTGGGCCTGGGACGTCCGGGCCCGCCGGCACCGGGTCCTCGTGGACTCCGCCGTGCTCGCGCCCGGGGAGCGGGCGTTGTCCGCCGAGGAGGAGGGGCGCCGGGAACGGCAGCGCAGCGCCGCGTTCTCCGGCATCGTCGAGTACCAGTTCTCCCGGGACTCCCGCCGGCTGCTCGTGCCACTCGCCGGCGACATCTGGGTCTACGACCTGCGCGCGCCGCCGGCCCGGGCGGTGCGCCGCATCACCGAGACGGACGCCTGGGAGACGGACGCCCGGCTGTCGCCCGGCGGGCGCTACGTGAGCTTCGTGCGCGACCGGAACCTGGTCATCCACGATCTCCAGACCGGCCGGGAGCGGCCAGTGACGACGGGGGCGGCGGGAGCCGTCAGCTTCGCCACGGCCGAGTTCGTCGCCCAGGAGGAGATGGGACGCAGCACGGGCTACTGGTGGTCGCCCGACGACACGCGCATCGCGTACACGCGGGTGGACGAGTCGCCGGTTGCGGAGGTCGAGCGCTTCCAGATCAACGCGGACAGCGTGCAGGTGATCCGCCAGCGCTATCCCGCCGCCGGCACCCGCAACGCGCTGGTCGAGCTGTTCGTCACGGCGCTCGATGGGAGCGCGCCCGTGCGCGTGGACCTGGGTCCCGATCCCGACATCTACCTGGCCCGGGTCGACTGGTTTCCCGACGGCAGTACGCTGGCGGTGCAGCGCCAGAGCCGGGACCAGAAGACGCTGACGTTGCTCGCCGCCGACCCGGCAACCGGCGCCACGCGGGAACTCCTGACCGAGCGGAGCGCGGCGTGGGTGACCCTCAACGACGAGCTCACCTTCCTCGAGGCGTCGGGCCAGTTCATCTGGGCCTCCAGCCGCAGCGGCTTCCGGCACCTCTACCTGTACGCCCGCGACGGCACGCTGGTGCGGCCCCTCACGGCCGGCGCGTGGAACGTCGTCGGCGACGGCGGCCGGCGCGCCCTCAAGGGCGTGGACGAGAAGCGCGGCCTGGTGTACTTCACCGCCAGCGCGGAGAGCCCGCTGGAACGCCACCTGTACTCCGTTTCCCTGCCGGACCCGGCCCCGGACCCGACGCAGGGCCTGCGCCGCCTGACGGCGGAGCCAGGCTGGCACTCGGTGACCATGCCGGAAGGCGCGCAGGTGTTTCTCGATACCTGGTCCACGCCCGAGCGGCCGCCCTCGGTGACGTTCCGGGAGGCATCCGGGAAGACGGCGACGGTGCTGGTGCCGAACGAGCTGGATGCCGGGCACCCTTATGCTCCGTACCTCGACGAGCACGTGCCGACGGAGTTCGGCACGATCCGGGCTGCCAGCGGCGAGGAACTGCATTACCAGATCAACAGGCCGCGCGTGCTGGAGCCCGGGCGCCGCTACCCGGTGATCGTGGACGTCTACGGCGGCCCGGAGTCCCAGAGCGTCCGCCGCGCCTGGCCGAGTTCCGCGCGCAGCAACGCCGGCTTCTTCCACCAGTACCTGGTCCAGCAGGGCTACGTGGTGTTCAGCCTCGACAATCGCGGCACCGGTTACCGGGGTACCGCCTTCGAGACGGCGCTCCACCGGCAGATGGGTTCGGTGGAAGTGGAGGACCAGGTGCGCGGCGTCGAATTCCTGAAGACGCTGCCCTACGTCGACGGGGACCGCATCGGCATCTTCGGCTGGAGCTACGGGGGCTACATGGCCCTGATGTGCGCCCTGCAGGCGCCCGATGCGTTTGCCGCGGCCGTTGCCGGCGCGCCGGTCACGGACTGGCGGCTGTACGACACCCACTACACCGAGCGCTACATGGGCACGCCCGGGGACAATCCGGCGGGCTACGCGGCGGCAACGGTGATGACCCACGCCGGCGGGCTCAGCGCTCCGCTGCTCGTCATCCACGGCATGGCCGACGACAACGTGCTGTTCACCAACAGCACGGCGCTCTTCAAGCGCCTGCAGGACCTGGGCAAGCCCTTCGACATCATGGCCTACCCCGGCAGCAAGCACGGCCTGCTGCGCGTGCCCGGTACCGGCCGGCATGCCTACGAGACGATCGTTCGGTTCTTCGACGAGAAGTTGGCGCCGCGGAACTGAGGGGCGCCAGCCGTGCAGGGCGACGCTAGCCGCCGGTCAGCACCCTCGACCACCCCAGCTCGAACCGCAGTGACACCACCCAGGCGTCGTCGAGCGCCGGGTCGTTGCCCGGGTTGATCACGTATTGCACGTCGGGCTGCAGCGTCAGCCAGTCGGTGATCGGCGCCCGCCAGGTGAGCTCGAGGGTGGTCTCGTGGCTGTCGGTCTGCAGGCCGTCGAGCTGGCGGCTGTCCTCGAACCCGTCCCCCGCGAGGCCGATGGCCACCGCCAGGCCGAGCTCGTCGTCCGGCCGCGCTGCCAGGAATCCCGCCAGGCTCGCGCCGAAGCCGACGTAGGTGTCATAGGGATTGAAGCGCTCCTCGGCCTGTCCCACCCGGAGGAACGCGGCGGCCGACGCCGACTCGCCCCGCCAGACCGTCCGGTCGGCGAACGCGTACCAGCCCTCGTTGCCGTCGTCCTGCGGCCCTTCCGGAGCCGTGAGTGGGGAGAAATCTGCCGTGTAAACCCAGGCGCCGGCGGCGACCTTGCGCCAGTCGCCGCCGCTCCAGCCGATCTCGGCCACGACCAGCGCGCCGTCGTCGTCGGAGAGGTCAATCTCGTTGCTCCCGGGATCGTCCGGGTCGCCGGGCACGCCGTCGAGGACGACGAACTGGCCGTAGCCGCCGGTGCCCCAGGCGGTGCGGACGCGGAAGGCCAGTGAGGTCACGGGGAAGATGGACGGGCCGTTCAGTCCGCTCTGGCTGAAGTCCGTGCCGATGCCGTGGGCCGAATTGATGAACAGGCCGCCGGTCTCGGTGGCATCGAATTCCGAATTGAGGTCGTAGAGGCCGAGTCGGAGCGACACGCTGTCGTCGTCCCGCGGCGCCCAGTCCAGCCAGGCTTCGAAGAGGCGCCAGGCGCCGGGCGCGTCGATGTTGCTCACGACGTGGCTGTCGCCCACGTACTCGGCGCTGAACTCGTTGGAATTGTTGTGGAGCCCGTACAGGAAGCCGGACAGGCCCGGGATGCCAAAGATGCTGCCCCGGTCTGCCGTGATCTGCAGGTCCAGGTTGTCCAGGTAAGTGCCCCCGGTCTGCACGCCCCCCGACAGGTTGCTGATCGGCTCACCGGTGTAGACGGCGTCGAAGGTGACGCCGGGTGACCCGGACTGGGCCATCAGCAACCGGGGCGTGAGTACAAGGACTAGAACCGGCAGAAGGACCGGAACGGGACGAAAAAACGGGGACAATCGACGACTCCTGCCGGAACGCGGGACAATCTACCAACTCCCGTTGAAGGTCCTCAACCCGTGACCATCGTCCTGACCACTCAGCGCCTCACAGTGCGTCAATTCACCACAGCCGATGCCGCGGACCTGCAAGTGATCTGCGGTGACCGACGCACGATGCGGTACGTGGGAGACGGCATGGTCCTGTCCCGTGCGCGTTGCGCCCAATGGATCGGGGAATCCCTCGCGGACTACGTTGCCCGGGGCTACGGGGCGTGGGCGCTGCAGGTGGAAGGCGAGGCGAGCCTGGCGGGCTATTGCGGCATTGTCACCGCGCGCCGACGCGCCGACCCGGAAATCATCTACGCGCTGCGCCTGTCGCTGTGGGGCAGGGGTCTCGCCAGTGAACTCGTGCCGGCGCTGCTGGCCTACGGCTTTGGGAATTGCGGACTGCCGCGGCTGGTTGCCACCGTCCGCCCGGAGAATCTCGCGTCAGTGCGGGTCCTGGAGAAGGCCGGCATGAATTGCGCGGGAGAGGAATTGGGCCCCGAGGGCATCCTGATGCTGATCTACGCCCTGGACGCGGCGTAGAAGCGAAAAAGGGGACAGATTTATTTGTCCGGGACCCCAGGGGTCCCGGACAAATAAATCTGTCCCCTTTTTCGCTCCTACTCCTCCGGCTCGCCTTCCACGTTCCACTTTTCCCGGTGGGCCTGCTCAGCCTGCTGGCGCACGCCCTCGTGCCGGCGCTGGAGCAGGAGCGTGGAGGGATCACAGACCCGGGCGCGGAGAATGCCGAGGTCGACAGCGGCGTCGAAAAGGCTGGGATACCAGGTCCGCCAGTTCGGCAGAAGGGCCTCCACCTGTTCGCGAAGATTCATGGCGTCCCGACTCTACACCACGATTTATTGACGCGGCTTGACGCGTTTCGTGGGTTCCGCCTGCCGCGGATCCTCGGGCCAGTAGTGCCGCGGGTAGCGGCCCTTCAGTTCCCGGCGCACCTCGTGGTAGGCACCGGTCCAGAAGCTTTCCAGGTCCTGGGTTACCTGCACCGGCCGCCGCGCCGGCGACAGCAGCTTGAGCAGCACGGGCACGCGGCCGCCCCCGACGCGGGGCGTGGCTGTGAGGCCGAAGACCTCCTGGAGCCGGACGGAGAGGCTCGGCACCGGCCCGTCCAGGTAGTCGATCGGGATCCGGGAACCGCTGGGCACCGTGAGGTGGGTGGGAGCGAGGTCCTCGAGTCGCTGCTGCCGGGCCCAGTTGAGAAGGCCGTGCAGGGCGCCGGCCAGGTCCACCCGCGGCAGGTGCGCGGCGCGGGTCACGCCCGGCAGCCAGGGGACCAGCCAGGTTTCCAGCGTGGCGAGCAGGGCGGCGTCGCTGACCTCGGGCCAGCCGCCGTCGGACGAGGGCTCCCGCGGGTCCGGTTGCGCGCGGCCACACAGCAGGACGCGGGCCTGCCACTGGCGAAGCTCGGGCGTCCAGGGCAATGCCCCCAGGCCGAGTTCCCGGATGCCCGCGAGCATGGCGCCGGTCACGAGGCCGGCGTCGGCATCGCGCAGCGGCTCGTCGGCGAGGACGAGGGCGCCGAGCCGGCGCTGCCGGCGGGCGACGACGGACCGTTCCCGGCTGTCCCACCGGACCTCGGCGGACACGACGATGCTGCCGGCCAGGTGCTCTTCCAGCTCGGCGGCCGTGACCGGCGCCGCGAGGTGAATCCGCGCTTCCTTGTCGTTGCCGTCCAGTTCCGGAATCACCAGGTAGCCGGACCGGGCCAGCGACTGGGGCTCGCCGAAGAACGCGCCGCGCCCGTTGCTGAGCAGGTAGCGGCCGGAGCCCGGCTCCCGGGCCCGCGCGATGCGATCGGGCCAGGCCAGTGCGAGCAGCCAGCCGGTCTCCCCCGGGTCGATGGCGAGTCCGGAACCCGCCAGCCCGAGCTGCCGCGCGTAGGCGTCCGCCGAGCGGCGCACCTGGCGCAGGGCCGTCCGGTCCACGTCGTCCCGCTCCGCCACGTCCGGGTCCCGGGCCAGGATCTCGAGGCGGGTGCGCAGGTCGCTGTCGCGCTCGCCAGGCCGTGGTCCTGCGCGGCCGCGCAACACGTCCCGTTCGCCGAGTACTGCCGCCAGGGCGCAGCCGGTGCCGCCCACGCCGGCCGACCGGGCCCCGAGCAGCAGGTGGGCGAGCCGGGGGTGGGCCGCCAGGCCGGCCAGCTCGCGGCCGTGGGAGGTTGCATTGCCCGAAGAGTCCAGCGCGCCCAGGGCCTGCAGCAGGTCCCGCGCCTGGGCCAGCGCGCCGGGCGGCGGCGGCGTCAGCCACATCAGCGCAACCGCATCCCGCGCGCCCCAGCACGCCAGTTCCAGCGCCAGCGCCGCGAGATCCGCGCTCGCGATCTCCGGCGGCGTGAAGGGCAGCAGCGCCCGGTGTTCGGCCTCGGTCCACAGCCGGTAGCACACGCCGGGCGCCAGCCGGCCCGCGCGCCCGCGGCGCTGGTCGGCCGAGGCCTGGGAGATCCGCGTCGTCTCGAGACGGCTCATGCCGCTCCGCGGATCGAAGCGGGCACGGCGCTCCAGGCCGCCATCGATGACCACGCGGATGCCCTCGATGGTCAGGCTCGTCTCGGCGATGTTGGTCGCCAGCACCACCTTGCGCTGGCCGGGGTCCGCCGGCTGGATGGCCAGGTCCTGGGCTTCGCGGCTCAGGTCACCATAGAGCGGCCGGACGTGGACATCCGGGCCCAGGTCCCCGCCGGCCAGGGCCCGCTCAACCCGGCGGATCTCGCCCGCGCCAGGCAGGAACACCAGGATGTCGCCCTCATCGTCGCGCAGGGCCCGGCGGATGGCCGCCGCCGCCTGCCGGTCCACGAACTCCGTCGTGGCGCGCTCCGCGTAGCGGGTCTCGACGGCGTAGCTCAGCCCGGGCGCGGAGATCACCGGCGCGCCCTCCAGCAGCCGCGCCAGCGCGGCGCCATCCAGCGTGGCGGACATCACCAGGATTCGCAGGTCCGGTGTGAGGTGGCGCTGCGCGTCCAGGACGAAGGCAAGCCCGGTGTCCGCCTGCAGGCTGCGCTCGTGGAACTCGTCGAAGATCACCAGGCCGACGCCCTCCAGCGCCGGGTCCCGCTGCAACTGCCGCGTGAGGATCCCCTCGGTCACCACCTCGATCCGCGTCCGCGGCCCGACCCGCGTGTCGAGGCGCATGCGATAACCCACCGTGCCACCCGGGGACTCGCCGAGCTGGCTCGCCATCCGCGCCGCCACGGCTCGCGCGGCCAGGCGTCGCGGCTCCAGCAGCAGGATGCGCTTGCCGGCGAGCCACGGGGCGTCCAGCAGCGCGAGCGGCACACCCGTGCTCTTGCCGGCGCCGGGCGGGGCCTCCAGCACCGCTCGCCGGCCCGACGCCAGCGCCGCGGCCAGCTCCGGCAGCGCCGTCACAATGGGCAGGGGATTCGGGGAGCCGTTCATCGGGGCGCAGTCTAGTACCATACAACTTGAATGTTCGTTTACCCCGAGATTGATCCCGTCGTCGTGCATATCGTCGGCCCGCTTGCGGTCCGTTGGTACGGCATCACTTACCTCGTCGGCTTTGTAGCGGCGTGGTATCTCGCCAAGCGACGCACTCTCCGCCCGGATGCGCCGATCGCGGGCGCGCAGGTGGATGACCTGATATTTTTTTCGGCGCTCGGCGTCATCCTCGGTGGGCGCATCGGCTCCATGCTGTTCTACAACTTCGACCAGCTGGCCGACAGTCCGCTAAGCCTCTTTCGAATCTGGGATGGCGGCATGTCATTCCATGGAGGCCTCCTCGGCGTGATTGCTGCCATGTGGATCTATGCACGCTGGCAGAAGGTGGGGTTTTTCCGGCTCGCAGATTTCGTGGCGCCGCTCGTTCCAATCGGGCTCGGGGCCGGCCGCATCGGCAACTTCATCAATGGCGAGTTGTGGGGCGCGCCGACGACAGTGCCCTGGGCATTCATCGTGGACGGGGAGGCCCGGCATGCGTCCCAGCTTTATGAGGCAGCCCTCGAAGGTCTCGCGTTGTTCGTCATCGTGTGGCTGTTCTCGGCGAAGCCCAGGCCCACGATGTCGGTCGCCGGCCTTTTCCTGCTTGGCTATGGGGTCTTCCGCTTCGCGGTGGAGTTCGTTCGCCTGCCCGATCAGCAACTCGGCTACCTGGCCTTCGGCTGGCTCACCATGGGGCAGGTGCTTACCCTGCCCATGCTCGTCGCCGGCAGCGTGATGTTGTGGCGGGCATATCGCGGGAACTCCGCAACAGCCGACGCACGGAGCTGAGACGCCGATGCGCCAGTACCTCGACCTCCTGCGCCACGTGCGGGACACCGGCACCCGCAAGGCCGACCGCACGGGCACCGGCACGCTGTCCGTCTTCGGCCACCAGATGCGCTTCGACCTGGCCGCCGGTTTCCCGATGGTCACCACCAAGAAGCTGCACCTGCGCTCGATCATCCACGAGCTGCTGTGGTTCCTCCGGGGCGAGACCAACGTGGCCTACCTCCGGGACAACGGCGTCAGCATCTGGGACGAGTGGGCCGACGACAGCGGCGACCTCGGCCCCGTGTACGGCGCCCAGTGGCGCTCCTGGCCCGCGCCGGACGGCACCCACATCGACCAGATCCAGAAGGCGCTGGACCTGATCCGCACGGACCCGGACTCGCGCCGCATCATCGTCAGCGCGTGGAATGTGGCGGAACTTCCGAAGATGGCGCTCGCGCCCTGCCACGCCCTGTTCCAGTTCTGGGTGGCGGACGGCCGGCTGTCGTGCCAGCTGTACCAGCGCAGCGCGGACATATTCCTCGGCGTGCCGTTCAACATCGCGTCCTACGCACTGCTCACGCACCTCGTGGCGGCGCAAAGCGGCCTCGAGCCCGGTGACTTCATCTGGACTGGCGGCGACTGCCACCTGTATCTGAATCACCTGGAGCAGGCGGAAGAGCAGCTGAAGCGCGAACCGCTGCCACTGCCGAAGCTCGTACTCAGGCGCCGGCCGCCGACCCTCTTCGACTACCACTTTGACGACATCGAGGTCGCCGGCTACCAGTCCCACGCGCACATTCGCGCGTCCGTCGCCGTCTAGCGCGTTCGCGCGGGTTGCACCGAACGGCCAGCTTTTACATAACGGCCAGGTGCCTTTGCTTTACTTCTTGGCGCATCAGGCAGTTGCCAGATGATCTGCGGCCGCGGCATCTGTGCGCAGCGCAACTGAAGCAGATCCCGCTTGCTGCCGTCCGCCAAGACTGGCAGCGTAGGTTCAAATGCCTGCGTCCCGGATGCAGGCTGACAAATGAAAATGAGCCCGAAGGGACTTCCGGACATGCGAATTTCTTCATCCTGGCTGCCGGTCATCAGCCTGACTCTCGCCGGCCTAGCCAGTGCCGGCGACGCCAGTGCGGTCACCATCAGCTTCCTCAGTGGTCCTGCCAATGCAGGCAACTGGGGCAACAGCCTCACCTTCTCCAACGGGGGGATCAGCGTCTCGGCCTCGGCCTACGCCGAAACCGGCACCGAGTCCCCGGCCTCGTCGGGCTGGTACTTTTTCCAGACGGCGCAGATCTACCGCTGGTCCACAGGCCTTGGCATCTGCAACCGGAACGAGGGCCTGGCCAGTTCGACGTGCTCGGATACCGAGCATGAAGTGGACACGGTCAGCCGGGACGACCTGCTGGTCTTCGTGTTCGACCAGACGGTGAACTTCCAGGGCATCACGGTCGACCCCTACAACAGTTCGGGCAGCGACCCGAACGACCGGGACGTCACCTACTGGGTGGGCAACCTGGCCAGCATGCCGGCACTGACGACCCGTACCTTCAACACGCTCGGCACCATGCCGACCTTCAGCCAGACCGCCAGCCCGGCGACGTCGGGCTTCGATCCGCTCACCCACGTGCTGACGGGTACCGGCAACGTGCTGCTAGTGTCAGGTGACTACACCAACCGGAACTGCAAGAACGCCGACGTGACCACCAACAGCGAGTGCGAGGCCTACAAGATCCGCGACATCAGCGTCACCGCCGTGACCAATGTCGTGCCGGTGCCGGCCGCCGCGTGGCTCTTCGGCTCGGCCGTCGCGCTGCTCGGCGTCGCCCGCCGTCGCAGGTAGTAGCGCCTTCAGGCGCGACCTCCCTCCCGCGAGAATCGAGTCCGCGAGTCTCGAGCGGGAGGGAGGTCGCGCCTGAAGGCGCTACTACGGGGCGAAGGTTTCCCAGCCGCCGCCGAGCGCCTTGTACACCGAGACTGCCGCGAGGGACGCGTCGGTCTCGGCGCCGGCCAGCAGGTCTTCCGCCTCCAGCAGCCGCCGTTCGGCATCCAGCACCGTCAGGAAGCTGTCGGCGCCGTTGCGGTAGCGCAAGCGGGCCAGGTCGGCGGCCCTGGTGCTGGCCTCCGCGGCGATGCGCAGCCGGGCCGCCGATTCCAGGGCCCGCGAGTAGCGATTGAGCGCGCTCTCCGTTTCCTGCAGCGCGGTCAGCACGGTCTTCTCCCAGGTTGCCAGGGCCGCCTCGGAGCTGGCGTCGCTGGCCTGCACCTGGGCGCGAACGCGGCCCATGTCGAATGCCGCCCAGCTGATCCTGGGGCCGAAGAAATAGCGCTCCGCGTTGGAGTCGCCCAGGTCGGACAGCGACGTGCCCCGCCAGCCTCCGGAGCCCGTCAGCGTCACCCTCGGGAAATAGTCCGCCACGGCGACCCCGGTCCGGGCCGTCGCGGCCGCCACCTGCCGTTCGGCCGCGCGGATGTCGGGCCGTCGCCGCAGCATCGTCGCCGGGTCGGCGACCGCGATGAACTGCGGCGGCCGGGGCAGTTCGTCCCGGGTCCCGAGCAGCGCCCGGAACTCGGCCGTGGGGCCGCCGGCCAGCAGGGCCAGCCGGTTGATCGCCTCGACCTCGGCCGCCTGCAGCGGGCCTATGCTGGACCGGGTCGTCTCCAGCTGGGCCAGCGCCCTGGCAATATCGAGATCCGTCCCGCGGCCGCCTTCCAGCAGCGCAAGGGTGAGCTCGTAGGTCTCGACCTGGTTCTTGGTGTTCTGGCTGGCCACTGCCAGGCGGTACTGGATGCCGCGCAGCTCGACATAGGTGCGGGCCACCTCGGCGATCACGCTGCGCAGCGTGTCCCGGTAGCGGGCCTCTTCCGACTCGTAATCCGCGCCGAGGGCTTCTACCGAGCGCCGGACGCGGCCGAACACGTCGATCTCCCAGCTCGCGTCGAAGCCGGCATCGTAGTAGCTGTCGTCCAGCGTGAACGGCAGTCCGACGGCCGAGCTCTGCTTCTCCCGGTTGGCGCTGGCCTGCGCCGTGACGATGGGTAGCAGTTCGAGCCGGCCGCCCGCGAGGAGGGCCCGGGAGGCTCGCAGGTTCGCGGTGGCGATCCGGATGTCGTAGTTCGAGGCGGCAGCCCGCTCCACCAGCGTGGCCAGAGTTGCATCGTTGAATCCCCGCCACCAGTCGGCGTCGGGAATGCCGGGCTGTAGCCCCACGCCCGCCGCCGACTCGAAGACCGGCGGCGCCCCGGGCTCCGGCGACCGGTAGTCCGGGCCCACGGCGCAGCCGGCCGCCAACCCCGCCAGCAGCAGCACCCCACGGGCCGTCATGGCACAGGCTCCGCCGGAGGCGAACCGCGAGTCACCCAGCCCCGGATCACCGTGTAGAACACCGGGGTGAGGAAGAGCCCGATGATCGTCACGCCCAGCATGCCGCCAAACACGACCGTGCCCAGCACCTGGCGCATCTCGGCGCCGGCGCCAGACGCGAACATGAGGGGCAGCACCCCCGCGATCAGCGCGAACGAGGTCATGAGGATGGGCCGCAGGCGCAGCTGCGCGGCATCCGTCGCAGCCGTGAACCGGTCCTTGCCAAGCTCCTCCTGGATGCGCGCAAACTCGATGATCAGGATCGCGTTCTTGCTGGCGAGGCCGATGAGCACGACGAAGCCGATCTGCGCCAGGATGTTGATGTCGAGGCCGCGGAGCAGCAGCGCCACGATCGCGAAGAGCAGGCACAGCGGCACGATCAGCACGATCGCCAGCGGGAGGGACCAGCTCTCGTACTGGGCGGTCAGCACGAGGAACACAAAGAGCACGCTCAGGGGGAACACGAGCAGGCCGAGGCCGGACGCCTGGGTCTGCTGGTAGGCGAGTTCGGTCCACTGGTAGCCGATGCCGGGCGGCAGGGTCTGCTCGGCGAGGCGCGCGGTGGTCTCGATGGTCTGGCCGCTGCTCCGCCCGGGCAGTGTTCCCACCTGCAATTCGGCGGTCGGGTAGAGGTTGTGGCGCACGACCCGGTCGGGACCCGAGGAGGTGCGGAGCGCCACGAGCGAGCCCAGGGGCACCATCTCGCCGCTGGCGTTGCGGGTGCGCAGGCGGCTGACGTCCTCGGGGGCCAGGCGGTACGGGGCGTCGGCCTGGGCCGTCACGCGGTAATTGCGCCCGAAGAGTGTGAAGTCGTTGACGTAGGACGAGCCCAGGTAGACCTGCAGCGTCTCGAAGACGTTTTCGACGGGCACGTCCATCATCTCGGCCTTCGTGCGGTCGATGTCGAGGAAGTACTGGGGCGACGTGGTCGTGAAGGTGCTGAAGGGCCGCGCCACCTCGCCGGAGGCGCCCAGCGCCCCCACCAGGTCCCAGGCGGCGGTCTCGAGTGCCTTCAGGCCCTGGCCGCTCCGGTCCTGGACCATCAGCTTGAAGTCGCCCCCGCTGCCGATGCCGCGAACGGGCGGCGGTGCGACGACGAACAGGCTGGCTTCCTGGATCTCGCTGAAGGCGGCATTGAGTTTCGCCGCGATCTCGGGACCGGACTCGCCGGAGCTGCGATCGGCGAAATCCTTGAGGCCGGTGAAGACCGTTCCGGAGTGGCTCGCGTTGGAGTTGGTGACGACGGACAGGCCGGCAAAGGCGACGACGCGCTCCACGCCGGGCGTCTTCAGGGCGATCTGCGTCGCGCGCTGCACGACCTCGGTGGTGCGCTCCAGCGACGAACCCTTGGGCAGTTCGATGATCGTGATCAGGTAGCCCTGGTCCTGCTGCGGGATGAAGCCGGTCGGCACGAGGTAGAAGCCGACGCCCGTCAGCGCGAGCATGGCCGCAAAGGCCCCCAGCGCCAGGCCGGGCCGGCGGACGGTCCGGCACACGGCGCGGCCGTAGGCCTCCCGCAGCGTCTCGAAGCCCCGGTTGAAGCCGCGGAAGATGCCGCCGAGGACGCGCTCCAGGACGCGGTCCAGCCGGTCGGGCGGCGCGTCCTTGTGGCGCAGGAGGATGGCGCCCAGCGCCGGGCTCAGCGTGAGGGAGTTCAGTGCCGAGATGCCGGTGGCGGTGGCGATGGTGACGGCGAACTGGAGGAAGAACTGGCCCGTGATGCCGCCGAGGAACGCCGTGGGCAGGAACACGGCGACCAGCACGAGCGCGATGGACACGAGGGCTGTGCCGACTTCCGTCATCGTCTGACGGGACGCTTCCCGGGCGGGCAGGCCCTTCTCGAGGTTACGCTCGATGTTCTCGACCACGACGATCGCGTCGTCGACGACGATGCCGATTGCCAGGACCAGGCCGAACAGCGTCAGGTTGTTGAGTGAAAAATCGAACGCCGCCATGACCCCGAAGGTGCCAATGAGCGAGACGGGAATGGCGATCACGGGGATGATGGCTGCGCGCCAGTTCTGCAGGAACAGCAGGATGACGATGATCACCAGCGCCGTCGCCTCGAACAGCGTCGCGTAGACCGCCTCGACCGACTGGGCGATGAACTCCGTGGGGTTGTAGACGATCCGGTAGGCGAGCCCCTTCGGGAAATCGGGCGCCAGCCCGGCCATGGTGCGCTTGACGGTCTCGGCAGTCTCCAGCGCATTGCTGCCGGGCCTCTGGAACATCACCAGGGCCACCGCCGGCCGGCCATCCAGGAAGCTGTTGGTGAGGTAGTCCCGCGCGCCAAGCTCCACCCGCGCGATGTCGGCCACCCGGGTCAGCCGGCCGTCCTCGCCGGTCTTCACGATCACCTGCCCGAACTGCTCCACGTCCATCAGCCGGCCCTGGCTGCTGACCGTGACCTGGAACGAATTGCTGTTGGGCGAGGGTGGAAGGCCCAGCGAGCCGCCGGCCACCTGCACGTTCTGGGCGCGCAGCGCCTTGACCACGTCGCCGGCCGTGATGTTGAGGCCCGCCATGCGGTCCGGGTCGAGCCAGACCCGCATGCTGTACTCCCGGGCGCCAACGACGTTGATGGTGCCGACGCCGTCGATGCGGGCCAGCACGTCCTTGATCCGGAGCAGTGCGTAATTGGAGATGTAGAGCTGGTCGAGGCTGTCGTCCGGCGACTCCAGGTGGACGACGATCATCAGGTCGGGCGAGCTCTTTACCGTGACCACGCCGATGCGCCGGACCTCCTCGGGCAGGCGCGGCTCGGCGATCGCCACCCGGTTCTGAACGAGCACCTGGGCCGCATTGAGATTTGTGCCGAGCGCGAAGGTGATGGTCAGGGTCATCACGCCGTCGCTCGTGGACGACGACGTCAGGTACAGCATGCCCTCGACGCCGTTGATTTCCTGTTCCAGCGGGGCGGCGACGGTGTCCGCGATGACCTCCGGGGTGGCCCCGGGGTAGCTGGCCGTCACCAGGATCGTTGGTGGCACCACGTCCGGGTACTGGGTCACCGGCAGCCCGAAGTAGGAGATCGCCCCGACGATCGTGATCAGGATCGAGACGACCGAGGCAAACCTCGGCCGGTCGATGAAGAAGTGGCTGAAGTTCATTTGCTGACGGCGGCTGCCGTGCCGTCGGCGGGCTCCGGGATCTGCCCGTCCACGGGCGTGACTGACGCGCCCGGCCGGATCTTCTGGATGCCGTTGATCACCACCCGGTCGGTGGCCTTGATGCCGCTGCGGATCACGCGGAGGGCGCCGAGCGAGCGGCCGAGCGTCACGGGACGCGGTGCAACCACGTTGTCGTCGCCGACCACGTAGACCAGGCGCTGGGCCTGGTCGGTGCCGATGGCCTGGTCGGGCAGCACGAGCGCCTCGTAGGGGCCCTCGCCGAGGAGCTGGAGGCGGCCAAACAGGCCCGGGGTGAGGTCGCCCGCCGGATTGGGGAAGATGGCGCGGCCCTGCATGGTGCCGGTGGTCTCGTCGACCTGGTTGTCGACGAAGTCCATGACGCCTTCGTGGGGAAAGCCCTGTTCGTCAGCGAGCTGCAGCCGCACGGGGTTCGCGACATTGCGGGAGCTCGGCCGGATGCCCTGCTCGGCGAGGCGCGTGTAGCGGAGGAAGGCGCGCTCGTCGGCGGTGAAGTACACGTGGATCGGGTCGACGGACACCAGCGTCGTCAGCAGCGTCGCGTCAGTGCCCTCGCTGCTCACGAGGTTGCCGACGGTCACCAGCTTGCGGCCGATGCGCCCGCTGATGGGCGCACGGATTCGCGCGAACTCCAGGTTCAGTGCGGACGCCTTTTCGGCCGCCTGGGCGGCTTCCAGGGCGGCGTCTGCTTCCCGCTTCTCCTTGGTCCGGGCGTCGAGCTCCTCCTCCGAGATGGCGCGCGACTTGAACAGGCGCTTGGCCCGGTCGAGGTCGTTGACGGCCAGCTCCAGCCGCACGCGGGACCGCGTGAGATCCGCGCGCGCCTCGTCGAGCGCTGCCTGGTAGGGGCGCGGATCGATGACGAACAGCAGGTCGCCGCGGTTCACGAGCGCGCCGTCCTGGAAATGCACGGACTGGAGGTAGCCGTTGACCCGGGCCCGGATCTCGACCGACTCGACGGCAGCCAGGCGGCCCGTGTACTCGTCCCAGTCGGTGATCTGGCGCACCAGCGGCTTTGCCACGGTGACCTGCGTCGGCGCCATCGCGGGCGGCGCCGCGCCGCCGCATCCGGCGGCCAGGACAACCGCTGCAAGAAGCAGAATATGCGGTGATTTCATGCCGCCAGAATAACAACGCACGCCTGAAAAGGTACCGGACACTTAGTTTTGTTAGTTTTGGGTGAAAACGACCAAGACTAATAAAACTAAGTGTCCGGTACCTTTTTGCAGGGGACGCTGAAGGTCTTGGCGGGGCCGTCCAGGCGCACGGCGGTCAGCTTCCGCCCCCAGACGCAGCCGGTGTCGATGCCGAGCAGGTTGTCCCGCTGCAGCAGGCCCAGCGAGGCCCAGTGGCCGAACACCACGCGGACCATGGCCGTCTGCCGGCCCGGCAGCTCGAACCAGGGACGGAGGTGGGCGGGCTGGGAACCCGGCGGTCCATTTTCGTGCAGGTCCAGTGCCCCGTCTGCCTCGCAATAGCGCATGCGCGTGAGGGCGTTGGTAATGAACCGGAGGCGGTCCTGGCCGGCGAGCCCCGACGACCACCGGGCGGGCTCCTCGCCGTACAGGTCCCGGATGTACTCGGCGCAGTGGCGCCCGCGCAGCGCCTGTTCGACCTCCCGGGCCAGCTTGATGGTCAGCAGCGGGTCCCACTGGGGAGGCACGCCCGCATGGACCATCAGGGTATTCAGCTCGGGCCGGTAGTGGGCCAGCGGCCGGTGCCGGAGCCAGTCCACCAGCTCCCCGCCGTCCGGTGCGTCGAGGATGTCAGTCAGTTCCCGGTCCCGGGCCCGCGCGCGGTTGCCGAAGGCGAGGGCGATGAGATGGATATCGTGGTTGCCAAGCACCACGGTGGCCTGGCTGCCAAGGGAGCGGACGAGGCGCAGCGTCGCCAGTGAGCGCGGGCCCCGGTTGACCAGGTCACCGACGAACCAGAGTTCGTCCCGATCGGGGTCGATCCGCAGGCTGGTGATGAGGCGCTCCAGCTCGTCGCCGCAGCCCTGGACATCACCGATGGCGTAGATCGCCATGTGCTCGGGCTACATGCAGGAGTCTAGTGAAGGACGCCGGGCACCGCGAGGCGGAAGCGCGGGATCTCCGCACGGAACTGGGCGCCATCGTCGGTGCGCATGCCGTAGCTGCCCTCCATCGTGCCCACCGGCGTTTCAATGACGGCCCCGCTGGAGTAACGATGCTGCTGGCCCGGGAGGATGTGCGGCTGCTCGCCCACCACGCCCTCGCCCTGGACTTCCTGCACCTTGCCGTTGGCATCGGTGATGATCCAGTGGCGGTTGACGAGGCGCGCCGGCAGGGCCCCCGTGTTGCGGATCGTGACGGTGTAGGCGAAAACGTAGCGTTCGCCATCGGGTTCCGACTGGTCCGCCAGGTAAAGGGTTTCCACCGTGATCTGGATGCTCGTTCTGGTGGCGGACCTGCTCATGGCTGTGGGGTCATTTTGAGAGAGCCCTTGCGTCGTTGGCAAGCGCCGGGTTCAGGTTGGCCAGTCGCAGCCACGCGGCGGGCGGCAGTTCTTCCGGGCGGCAGCCGTCGTCGAGTCCGGCCGACCGGATCTCCTCCGGGGTCAGGAGGCCGCGAAGACCGTTGCTGAGGCGCTTGCGGCGCATCGTGAACGCCTGGGTCACCAGGCGATCCGCGACGGCCAGGGTGAGCGCGTCGGCCAGCGGCACCGGATGGGGCGAGAGCCGCAGGAACACCGAATCCACCTTGGGCGGCGGCCTGAAGCTGCCCGGCTGGATCGTGAAGAGCCGCTCCACCGAGCACCGCAGGGCGATGGCGATCGTCAGCCGGCCGTAGATCTTGCCGCCGGGCGCGGCCGTCATCCGTTCGCCCACTTCCTTCTGCAGCATCACGTGGAGGTCCGAGAACAGCCCACCCTGCCCCAGCAGGTGGAAGAGGAGCGGTGTCGAGATGTTGTAGGGCAGGTTTGCGGCGAGCCGCAGCCGACCGCCGTCGGCCGCCAGCGGGCGGAAATCGAAGCGCAGGGCATTCTCGCAGTGCACGGTGCAGTTCGGGGAGTTCACCAGGGCGGGGAGGTTGCGGGCCAGGTCCCGGTCGATCTCGATGACGTCGAGGCGGACGCCGGCGGCGAGGAGGGGCAGCGTCATGGCGCCGCGGCCCGGGCCGATCTCCACGAAATGCTCGCCGGGCTGGGGCGCGATGGCGTCGATGATCTTGCGGATGACGTTGCCGTCGGCCAGGAAATGCTGGCCAAGGTGCTTCCTGGCCCTCACGCGTTCCACATCAGGCGGCCCACGTCACGGGGCCCACATCACGGTGAAGGTGCGGCGGTATTCAGCGCCATGCCAATCGCCAGTTCCACCGCGGCCCGCAGGCTGCCCGCGTCGGCGCGGCCCGTGCCCGCCAGGTCCAGGGCCGTGCCGTGGTCCACGGAAGTGCGGATGATCGGCAGCCCGAGGGTGACATTGACCGCAGTGCCGAAACCCCGGTGCTTCAGCACCGGCAGCCCCTGGTCGTGAAACATGGCGAGCACGGCGTCCACGCCCTGCAGGTTGGACTCGATGAAGGCAGTGTCGGCCGGCACAGGACCGGTCACCGCGATGCCGGCGGCCTGCAGCGCCGCGATCGCCGGGCTGATCTGCTCGATCTCCTCCATGCCCATGTGCCCGGACTCGCCCGCGTGGGGATTGAGGCCGAGCACCACGATGCGCGGCTCCGCCAGGCCGAAGCGCCGGCGCAGCCCGTCGTCCAGGATCCGGGCGGTGGTCTCGACGCGCTCGCGGGTGATCGCGGCCGGGACTGCCTTGAGGGGCAGGTGGGTGGTGACGAGCGCCACGCGCAGCGCGCCCGCCACCAGCAGCATGACCGGCGTCGCGCTGCCCGTGAGCCGCGCCAGTAATTCGGTGTGCCCGGTGAACGGTATTCCGGCGTCGTTGATGACGCCCTTGTGCACGGGGGCCGTGACCAGGGCGTCGAACCAGCCCTGCTGGCAGCCCGCGCAGGCCTCGCGCAGCAGGTCGAGCACCCAGGGTGCGTTGCGCGGATCCAGCCGGCCCGTGACCACCGGCGCCGGCAGGGGCAGGTCCGCAACGACGATCCGGCCCGCCCGGGCATGGGCCGGCGGTGCGCCGGGAGCGAACTCGGCAATGCCGATCTGCCGGCCGAGGGCGCGGGCCCTGCTGGCCAGCAGCCGGGCATCCCCCAGCACGACCAGCTCCGCCGGCCACGCCTGGCGGGCGACCTCCAGGATGAGTTCCGGGCCGACGCCCGCGGGCTCGCCCGTGGTGATCGCGATGCGGGGAATGGCGGCAGCCACGGTCAGGTCAGCCGTGGGGAACTAGAGCCGATACTCGACGAAGGCCTCGTCGCGCAGGCGGCGGTTCCAGATGTCCACCTCGTCGCCCAGCTTGCTGTTCCGGATGGCGAGGATGGCTTCCTGTTTCTGCTTGTCGGCGGTGGCGTCGTACACGCGGCGCTCGAGCACCTGGAGGATGTGCCACCCGAACTGGGTGCGGAACGGCTGGCTGATCTCGTTGGGCTGCAGCTTGTTCAGCTGCTCCTCGAAGATCGGCACGAAGTTGCCCGGCCCGGCCCAGCCGAGGTCGCCGCCCTCGATGGCGGACTGCGGGTCCTCCGACACGGCCTTGGCGACGGCGGCGAAGTCCTCTCCGCCGATGATGCGCTCGCGGATCGCCTTGAGCTGCTCCTGGGCGGCGCTGTCGTCCAGCACTTCGTTGGTGGTCAGCAGGATGTGCCGGGCGTGGGTCTGGTTCTCCATGATGGCTTCGCCACCGCGGCGGTCGTCCAGCTTGATCAGGTGAAAGCCGCTGGCGTTGCGCACGGGCTCGGCGACCTGGCCCTTGGCGAGGCCGGGCGCGACTTCTGCGAACAGGCTCGGCAGCTCGCTGCCCTTGAGCCAGCCAAGGCTGCCGCCTTCCAGCGCCTGCTGGCCGTTCGAATAGGCCACTGCCAGCTTGGCGAAGTCTTCACCACCCTGGATGCGCTGGTAGAGGTCGTCGACCTGGCGCTGGGCGGCTTCGATCTGCTCCGGCGTCGCATTGGCGGGCACGGCAATGAGGATGTGGGAGAGCAGGAACTCCTGCCGCAGGCTGGCCTTGCCCTCCTGCCGGGCCAGGTAGGCATCCACTTCCTTGGGCGAAACGTTGATCCGCTGCAGCACGTCCCGCTGGCGCAGCTGTTCGATCGTGACCTGCTGGCGGAGGTCGCGCCGGTAGGCGGTGTAGTCCACGCCTTCCCGGGCCAGCAGGGCAGGGAGCTCGGCGAGCGGCACGTTGTTGCGCTGGGCGATGTTGGCGAGCGCCTGGTTCAGCGTTTCGTCCGAGACCTGGATGCCCAGCTTCTCGGCACGCTGCAGCTGCAGCTGCTCCACGATGAGCCGGTCCAGGACCTGGCGATTGAGGATCTGGGCCGGCGGGAGCTGGGTGCCCTGTTGCTGCAGCCGGGCCACGATGCGGTCGGTCTCCGACTGCAGCTCGCTCTTCAGCACGACGCCGTCATTGACGAGCGCGACGATGCCGTCCAGCAGCTCCCCGGAACTGCTCAGTTCCCGGGTCTGGGCTTGCGCGAAGGGCGGGGCTGCCAGCGCGAAGAGCAGGCATGCCAGGGACAGACGGGGGTGCAACATGGGCCTGGAATCAGTACTGATCGAAGCGATCGTAGCCCAGAATACCACGGTCGAGCAGCCGCTCCGCCGGGCTTCCCGAGCTGCCAAAGCCCTTCAGGATCAGCTGCAGCGCGATGGAAGAGTCCGACTCGCCGTCACGGCTGGTCAGGTAGTTGCGGGCCACCAGCCGGATGCCCCAGCAGCAGGTGGAGTACTCGAGGCCGAGGAAGCGCTCCAGGGTCTCGTTGTCCTGGAGCGAGTAGTCGAAGCGCCCGACCACGCTCCACCGGTCGCCCAGGGGCCAGGCTCCCGCCACGTCGATCTCCTCGATCGAGTCGCGGCGGTAGCGATAGGACAGGTTCAGTATCCGGAAGTCGTCGGCCCGGTACAGCACGCGGGCCTCGGCCAGCTGGGTGACGTTCTCGTCCGAGTCCCACTGGTAGCCGAGGTCCACGTTCCACTGGTCGTTGATGTTCATCCCCAGCTCGGCGACATAGTCCGACGCGCCGTCGTCGCTGGGCAGCTCACCGGGCAGCACCACGTCGCGGGAGCTGAAGTACTGGGTCTCGCCGATGGTCGCGGTGAGGAACTGGGATCCGTCCTTCGAGCGCATGAGCCGCGTGGTTAGGCCCAGGTTCAGCTGGTCCGTGTCGCTCAGCCTGTCGAGGCCCACGTACCGGTTCCGGCGGAAGAGCTGCACCAGGTTGAAGTCGGGCTCGATGGTGTCGAACACCGGCAGCGCCGACTGGTCCTCGAAGGGCACGTGCACGAACTGGACGCGGGGCTCCACGGTCTGCAGCCACTTGCCGCCGTCGCCCCAGACGCGTTCGAGCAGCGTCCGCATGTCCAGGCTGTAGACGGGCAGGGAGCGGCTTGGCGAATCGTCGCCGGCGGGCTCCACGTCGTTCAGGTCGTAGGTGGTGTAGTCGAATGCCGCGTAGGGCTCCACCAGCAGCGGGCCGATCTGCAGGGGTCGCGAGACCTCGGGAAGGAGGTGCGAGCGCAGGCCTGTCACGCCGGTGGTCCGGTCGAAATAGGCGAACTCGGATTCCACGCCCAGTTCCAGCCCGAGCGGCGCATTCGGCCAGGAGCCGTTGATCGCGAGCTGTGGCACGCGGCGGTAGGGCTCGTCCTCCGGAACGATCGCCTCGTCGAGGGTCTCGTAGTCCTCGAAACGCAGCAACGTGAACCAGGTTTCGTTGAAGAGCTCGAAATCCAGGCGGCGGCGCAGGTGGGTCTGGCTGGTGTTGGCGAGTCCGCTGGAGAGGTCCTCGTAGTAGGCCGGGTCCGTGACGTCGGTGGCGTCCACGGTGGTGCGCCACCCGGCCGGCAGCTGCGACTGGTTGAACCAGGAGATGAGGCCCCGGTTCTCGTCCGCTACGTCGTCGTTGGGCAGGAACTCGCCGTTCACCAGCCCCGACGTGCCGCCGCTCAGGTAGCGGAACTCCCCCTTGGCCTGCAGGCCGCGCCGGGACATGTAGTGCGGCGTCAGGGTCGCGTCGTAGTTGGGCGACAGGTTGAAGTAGTAGGGCATCTCGAATTCGATGCCCCGCTGGTCGCTGTTGCCCACGTCCGGCAGGAGGAGCCCGGACTTGCGCTGGTTGTCGATCGGGTAGGTCAGGTAGGGCGCGTACAGGATTGGCACGCCCTTGAACTCGAGCCGCGCGTTGCGCGCCGTGCCGGTCCCGGTCTCCCGGTCCAGGCTCAGGGACCCGGCGCGCAGGAGCCAGTCGTCCTTGCCGCTGGCGCAGGTGGTGTAGGTGACGTTGGTCAGCGAGAGCAGCCGGGTTTCCTCGACGGCGATCCGGTCGGCCGAGCCGCGCGCCGACAGGCCAAACAGGTCGTAGCGGGCGCCCTCGATGCTGAACTGCCCGGTGTTGCTGTTGTAGCGGGCGGCATCGCCCCGCACCCACGCGTTGGGATCGAGGAACTCCACGTTGCCTTCCGCCGCGAATTCGCCCGTGGCACGGTCGAAGCGGCCGGCGTCGGCGCCGAGCTGCCGTTCGCCCTGGCGCATGACGAGGCGGTCGTTGAAGACCGCGGCGCCGTTGAGGTCGACTTCCACGTCGCCCGTGACGATGTCGACGGCCTGCTCGAGCGGGTCGGTGCTGGCGGTGCGCTCGGCGAACGGGGCCGTGCCGGTCGCCGTGCCGGCGGTTCCCGGCAGGGTCAGTTCCGGCGGCGCGGGTATCGGGCACCCGAAGACTGCCGGCGGAGCCGTGTCCGCGCCGCTTGCTGCCGCCGTCCACAGCAGAAGGATCAGCAGGCTGCCGCGCAAGAGTCCCCCAGGTTGGCCCGTCGTTGACCGCGGGCAGTATACCGGCCCCCCGTCCCCGCCCCGTTGGCTTTACCATGCGGCCGATGCGCGCCCTGATCCTGGCGGCCGGCCGCGGCGAGCGGATGCGGCCCCTCACCAACGACCTGCCGAAGCCGCTCCTGCCGGCGGGCGGCCAGCCGCTGATCGACTATCACGTCCAGGCGCTGGCCCGCGCCGGCGTCCGGGAGCTGGTGGTCAACCTTTCCTGGCACGGCGACAAGCTGCGGAGTTACCTCGGGGACGGACGGCGCTACGGCGTGGCGTTTGCGTTCAGCGAGGAGGGCCCCGAGCCGCTGGAAACGGGAGGTGGCATCCATCACGCGCTGCACCTGCTGGGCCCCGGGCCATTCTGGGTGGTGAATGGCGACATCGCCTGCGACTACCGGTTCAGCCTTCGCCCGCTGGAGCCCGGGACGCTGGCCCACCTGGTGCTCGTGCCGAATCCGCCGCACAACCCGCGGGGCGACTTTCTCCTGGAAGGCGGGCGGATCGCGGCAGGGCCTCAGGGCACCCCCGGCAGCCGGACGTTTGCGGGGATCTCGCTGCTCGACCCCGCGCTGTTCGCCGGCGCGAGTCCCGGGCGCTTTCCCCTGGCGCCGCTGTTGCGGGCCGCCGCCGCCCGCGGCGAGGTCACTGGCGAGGAACACCCGGGACGGTGGACCGACGTGGGGACTCCGGAGCGCCTGCAGGCCCTGGACGCGGAACTGAATCGACGCGGGTAGGAGCGCCGACCGGCGTGACGTCCCTCCCGCTCGAGACTCGCGGACTCGATTCTCGCGGGAGGGACGTCACGCCGGTCGGCGCTCCTACTCGCGCAATCCCAGCTTCGACAGCAGGATGGCTGCCAGTCCGTCGCCGACGTGGTCGATATCCGCGGGGCCGCCGAGCAGTTCCAGCGACGTGACCGGCAGCCCCGGGTAGCCGCAGGGATTGATGCCGGCGAAGGGCGCCAGGTCCAGGGCGACGTTCAGCGCCAGGCCGTGGTAGGTGCAGCCCCGCCGGACCCGGAGCCCGATGCTGGCCAGCTTCGCCCCCGCCACGTAGACCCCCGGCGCCTCGCGCCGGGCCGACGCGGTGATGCCGTAACCGGCAACCAGCTCAATCACTGAATCCTCCAGCGCTGAAACGACCTGCCGGATGCCGAGCCCGGCGCGTTGCAGGTCGAGCAGCGGGTAGGCCACCAGCTGGCCCGGCCCGTGGTAGGTCACCTGACCGCCCCGGTCCGTCTGCACGACAGGAATGCTGCCGGCCGAAATCACGTGGTCCAGGTTGGTGTTGAGGCCGAGTGTGTACACGGGCGGATGCTGCAGCAGCCACAGTTCGTCCGGCGTGTCAGGGCCGCGCGTGGCGGTGAAGTCGCGCATGGCCGCGACACACGCGTCGTAGGGGGTGAGCCCCGGAAGTCGCCGGACCAGGGC
>JBEBHH010000102.1:0-1755 GCA_040080965.1 Gammaproteobacteria bacterium
GACCTGACGCGGGTCGGCTCTGGGCCGCACCGGCTCATCCTGACCTTTATCCGGGTGGTGTACGGGCTGCGCCATCTAGCCCGGATATTTCATCGTGCTACGGCACGTTGAGATTGCGCGGCGAGCCAACTCGTGGTACAGGTTGGAGTTAGCACGACACCAACCCTTGCCGAGAGGCCCGCCGCGCATGACAGAGCGTACCACGCCGCCCCTTTCCTTTTCCAGCCTGGGTCCGCGCCGCGTCGAAGCCGACTTCTCCGCTGGCCACATCACCACCGACGCCGGGGCCCTGCTCCTGCGCGAGGCCGACCGCCACCTCGGCCTGATCGACGCCTTCGACCGCGCCATCCCCGATCCCCGCAACCCCGACCTCATCTCCCACTCCCAGCGCTCCATGCTCGCCCAGCGCGTCCTCGGCCTCGCCGCCGGCTACGAGGACCTCAACGACCACCAGCACCTGCGCCTCGATCCCGCCTGGCAGGCGCTCGCCGAGCGCGCCCCCGATCCCGAGCAGCCCCTCGCCTCCGCGCCCACTCTCTGCCGACTCGAGAACCGCGTGGACCGCGCCTCCCTCTGGCGGCTGGCCGACGCGCTCGTGGACGGCTTCATCCGCTCCTTCGGCGACGCGCCGCCCGAATGCCTGGTGCTGGACTTCGACTCCACCGATGCGCCCCTGCACGGCCAGCAGGAGTGCCGGTTCTTCCAGGGCTTCTACGGCGGCTACTGCTACCTGCCCCTCTACGTCTTCGCGGGCGACCAGCTGCTCGTCTCCTACCTGCGCCCCGCCGATGGCGACGGCGCGCGCCACGCCTGGGCCATCCTCAAGCTGCTCTCGACGCGCCTGCGCCAGGCCTGGCCCGGCGTGCGGCTCATCCTCCGCGCCGACAGCGGCTTCTGCCGCTGGAAGATGCTGCGCTGGTGCGACCGCGAGGGCATCGGCTACGTCGTCGGCCTGGCGCGCAACCCGCGCCTGCTGAGGCTGGCCTGGCCGTGGATGCACGCGGCGGCCAACTGCTGGGCGAGGGGATACGGGCACCAGCGCCTGTTCGGCGAGTTCCACTACGCGGCCGGCCCGTGGGACCGGCCCAGGCGCGTGATCGTCAAGGCGGAGCACGGCTCCCAAGGGGACAATCCCCGCTTCATCGTGAGCAACCTGCCGGGCAACGCGCGCGGGCTGTACGAGACGCTGTACTGCCAGCGCGGCGAGATGGAGAACCGGATCAAGGAGCAGCAGGGCATGCTGTTCGCGGACCGGACGAGCTGCCACGCCTTCCTGGCCAACCAGTTCCGGCTGCTCCTGAGCGCGGCGGCCTACGTCCTGGTGGAAGCGGTGCGCCGGCTGGGTCTGGCGGGGACGGCGCTTGCGCAGGCGCAGGCGGACACGATCCGGCTGCGCCTGCTCAAGGTGGCGGCGCTGGTCGTCGTGGCCGTGAGGCGGGTGCATCTGCGGATGGCGAGCGGCTACCCGCTGAAGGAGCTGTTCGCCTTGGTGCTGGCCCGGCTGAGGGCGCTGCCGCCCGCGCCTGCGCCGGCAGGGCACGAGACCGGCTGAGGCGCGGCAGGACGGTGGCGGAGAGCCTTCGCTGGGCTGGGGGTAAGGGGGCGGTGCGCCTCGAGAGCCGTCCCAGGCCGTGTGGCGACCTGAAAGGACTCGCGCAGCCGCGTCTTGACCAGGTCAGGCAAACCGATGAAATATCCGGGCTAGCTGGTCTTCGACGAGGGCCACGGCCGCAAGGCGCCCTTCCGGTCTCGTTC
>JBEBHH010000043.1:0-24323 GCA_040080965.1 Gammaproteobacteria bacterium
CGCCGCCGGGAGCTCGCCGACCGGGGCTGGACCCAGCTGCCGGGTTTCCTTGGCACGGGCGCCGCTGAGGCGCTCCATGGGACGCTGGCCCAGGTGGTGGACTGGCGCTTCGTGCTCAACCACCAGGGCCGCCACCACGACGTGCACCCCCTGCAGGTCGCGGCCATCGACGCCAGCGCCCGGGAGGCCATCGCCGCCGGCATCGCCACCGGTGCGCAGCGCGGGTTCCAGTACGCCTACGACAACTACCCGGTCGGGGACATCGCGGCTGCAGGGGGCCAGCTGGACCCGGTGCTCGCCGCAGCACACACGGTGATTGCCGGCGGGGTGTTTGCCGGCTTCCTCCGGGACCTCACCGGCGACGAGCGCGTCGCGACCGCCGACGTCCAGGCCACGCGTTACCGGCCAGGGCATTTCCTGACCACCCACGACGACCACGTGGACGGCAAGCACCGCCTGTATGCCTGGGTGCTCGGACTCACGAAGAACTGGCGTCCCGAGTTCGGCGGCCTGCTGCTGTTCCACGATCCCTCCGGCCAGATCGAGCGGGGACTCACGCCCGCCTTCAACGTGCTGAACCTCTTCCGGGTTCCGCATCCCCATTCCGTCAGCCAGGTCGCCAGCTTCGCGCCCGCCTTCCGCTACTCGCTCACCGGCTGGCTCAAGGCGCGATAGCCGGGTGGTGCCACTGCCGCTCCTGACCAGGCCGGTCCACGAGGCCATGCGGGCGGCGGTGTCCGCCGGAGCGCCGACTGTCGAATGTTCGCTGGACCTGGAGCGCTCGAAGACGACCATTGCGGTGGACGACGGCGGATGGCTGCACGCGGGCCAGCGCTTTCCCTGGCTCGAGTCCTGCAAGGACCGGACGATCTATCACTGGAGCGGCGAGTCCTTCGAGCCGGTTTCGCGCTTCGGCGCGTCCCTGATCAAGCTGGTGCCCACCGAGTGGGGGCCGCCGACCTTCGAGATCGATGGCATCAAGATGCTGCCCACCGCGCATGTGTCCCCCTGGGACGACGCCGGCCGCAAGGTCGGCCTCATCCGGCCGCGGGGCAAGGTGGTGCTCGATACCTGCGGGGGACTGGGCTACTTCGCGGCCTGGTGCCTCGACGGCGGCGCCTCGCGGGTGATGTCCTGGGAGAAGAACGCCGATGTGCTCTGGTTGCGCGGCCTCAACCCCTGGTCGCCCGAGGGCAGCGGCCGCAGCTGCTCCGGGCTGGAACTGACCCGGGGCGACATCGGCGAGGCAATCCTCCGGCTCCCCGGCGCCTCAGTCGACGCGATCCTCCACGATCCGCCCCGCTTCGGCATCGCGGGGGAACTCTATTCCGGGGACTTCTACGACCAGCTGGCCCGGGTGCTCCGGCGCCGGGGGCGACTGTTCCACTACACCGGCACACCCAACCGGCTGACCACCGGCCGCGACGTCCCGGGCGAGGTGGCCAGGCGCCTGCGCGGGGCGGGGTTTGCCACGGAACCCTGCGGCGATGGCGTCCTGGCGGTCCGGAAATAGCCACGGCCCGCGCCGTGCCCGGAACGGCTGGTTGACGCGGCCCCCCGCATAGACTAGCGTGGCCGGGCAATCTTCGATTTTGGCCCTGCCTCGTCCACAGGATCCCGTCCGGGATACTCAAACCTAGTAGCCACCCATAACCCCAGATTGTCCGATGTCCGGCGCTCGTCGCAGGACTCGGCAGTGTCTAACTTTAGACGTTTGTCGTAATTTTTTAATGAGGTGCTTACCAAATGGCTACCGGTACTGTTAAGTGGTTCAACGCCCAGAAGGGCTATGGTTTCATTCAGCCGTCGGATGGTTCGAAGGACGTTTTCGTCCACGTGACCGCCGTCCAGGCTGCCGGCCTCGCGACCCTCAATGAGGGCCAGAGCGTGACTTTCGAAGTCACCAACGAGCGCGGCAAGCCTTCGGCAGCGAACCTGCGCGCTGCCTGATAGCAGCGTGACGTGACGACCGCGAAGCCCCGGCATGTCCGGGGCTTCGTTTTTTTGGGCCTGATTTCCGTTTACGCTTGCGCGCATGGTTCGCTGGCTGCTGCTTGCCGTGTCGGTTGTCGCCGTGGGCGTGGCCCTGTTCCTGCCGCCGGTGCCCCAGGACCCGGCCTACCACGCGTTTTCGGACGGGGCGGCGGCGTTCGGCATGCCCAACTTCCTCAATGTGGCGTCGAACCTGCCATTCCTCCTGGTCGGGGCCTGGGGGCTCGGCACCGTCCCGGCGCGGCTCCCGGCGATCCCCCGCCCGGCCTATATCCTCTTCTGCCTCGGCGTGATGCTGGTCGGCGCCGGCTCGGCGTATTACCACTACGCGCCCACCAGCGACACGCTGGTCTGGGACCGGCTGCCCATGACGATCGCCTTCATGGCCCTGTTCTCCATCGTCATCGGCGACCGCCTTTCCGCTCCCCTCGGTCGCCGTCTGCTGTGGCCGCTGGTCGTCGCGGGAATCCTGTCCGTCATGTACTGGGACTGGACCGAGCTGCAGGGGCGGGGCGACCTCCGGGCCTACGGACTGGTGCAGTTCCTCCCGATGGTGCTGATGCCGGTCATGCTGCTGGCGGAAAAGGGCAGGGGGCTGCGCACGCCCTGGCTCTGGGCCACGCTCGGCACCTATGCCCTGGCCAAGGTTGCCGAGCAGTTCGATGCCGCCGTCCATACCGCGACAGGCGTGCTGAGCGGTCACACGCTGAAGCACCTGATTGGAGCGCTTGCCGTGTTCTGGGCACTTCGCGCCATGCACGCCGCGAACGCGTCAGGCGCCGGCGATCGTCACGACCTTTAGACGGCCCGACGCACCGCGCTTGATGGTCACCCGGGACTTCGGCTGGCCGAAATGCCGGGCGACGAGCGCCACCAGTTCCGCGTTCGCCTTGCCGTCCACCGGCGGGGCCTTCAGGGTCGCCAGCCAGGTGCCGTCGGCAAGCTGCTCGAGGTGGCTCGCCCGGGCATTGGGCTTCACCTTGACCTGCAGGGTCTTCAGGTTCCGGAGCCCTGTTTCCGTGCCTTGCAGCGGGCCAGGATCCCGAGCTTCTCGGCTTCGCTGGCCGTGCCCCACGCCGACAGTTCCGGCCGGGTGCGGAAGCAACCGAAGCACAGGCCGTCGCTGCCGATGCAGCAGATGCCGACGCAGGGACTGGGAACCGGCGCCTGGGGCATGGGTGATTCAGGAGTCATGGACGATTCAGGTGGCCTGACGCGGTACAGTTCAATTATGACCCAGTGGCTTCTCTACGGCGCCAACGGCTACACCGGGCGGCTGATGGCCATCGAGGCCGCCCGGCGCGGGCTGGCACCTGTGCTGGCGGGCCGCAACGCGCCAGCCCTGTACGCGCTGGGCAGGGAACTCGGCCTCCCGGTCCGGATCTTCGGCCTCGCGGACCCGGCTGCCGTCGCCGAAGGATTGTGGGATGTGTCCCTTGTGCTCCATTGCGCCGGGCCCTTCTCCGCAACCAGTGCGGCCATGCTCGAGGGCTGCTTCGCGGCCGGCGCTTATTACGTCGACATCACCGGCGAGATCGACGTGTTCGCCCACTGCCACGCGCAGGATGCCCGGGCCAGGGACCGCGGCATCGTCGTCCTGCCCGGCGCCGGCTTTGACGTGGTGCCCACGGATTGTGTCGCCGGGCTGCTGAAGCGCGCACTGCCCGATGCCACGTCGCTCGTGCTCGGCTTCGAGGCCGGCGGCGGCGCAAGCCCCGGCACCACCAAGACCGGCGTCGAGGGACTCGCCCGTGGTGGTCGCGTACGGCGCGGCGGTGCGCTCGTGCCAGTCCCGCTCGCCTACAAGTCCCGCACGTTCGACCACGACGGCCGCTCCCGCACGGCCATGACGATCCCCTGGGGCGATCTCTACACCGCCTGGGTATCCACGGGCATCCCGGACATCGAGACCTACCTGGTCGCCTCGCCCCGGGCGATCGCGGCGGCGCGACGGGCCAACTGGCTGCGGCCACTACTCGGCCGGCCCGCCGTCGTGCGCTACCTGCAGCGGCGCGTCGAGGCGCGGGTCCAGGGGCCTTCGGGGGAGACCCGGCAGCGGACCCGCTCGCGGATCTGGGGCGAGGTGCGCAATGCGCGGGGCGAGGAGCGCCGCGTGGAGATCGACACGCCCAACGGCTACGACCTCACCGTCACTGGCGCGCTCGGTATCGTCCAGCACCTGCTCGGTGCGGAGGTGCCTGGCGGCTACTACACGCCGGCCATGCTCATGGGCGCCGACTACGTCCTGTCGCTGCCTGACGTCAGGGTCGTAGGCGCGCCTTCAGGCCCGACCGGGCCCGGCGAGAATCGAGTCCGCGAGTCTCTCGCCGGGCCCGGTCGGGCCTGAAGGCGCGCCTACGGCACCGGGCAGGCGATAGTGACGTCGGCCGGGCACTGCACCCGGTCCCCGCGCTTGCCCTTGCGGAAGCTGAAGATGTGCACCTGCCGGGCCTCGAACACCGGGATGTAGAGCTCCGCCATGCCGTCCTCGCCGGGCCGGTCGTAGCGCCAGGCCAGGCCGCCGATGGTCGAGATCACCTCGCCCTTGGGGTCCAGGGCGATCGTCTGGGTGGTATTCGCGCCGTAGTGATCGTTGATGTCGAAGATCGTCACGGACTCGTAGGCCCAGTCGTCCTTCTGCTGGCTCCGGGGCCTCAGCACCCACACCTTTGACGCTTCGTCGCCGCCCACGACAATCCACGGCTTCTCCCGCTCCTCAAGCCGGCGCTCCGGCCAGAAGGCGATCGCGCGGTTCGGCGCGAGCCGGCCGGGACCTCGCACCGGTTTCGGGAAGGTCGGGTTGGGCCGGATGTTGTCCTTGAGGATGCGGGTGGTCCAGTCTTCGTCGAACAGCTTGCCGCTGGCCGGCTGCTCCAGGGCGATCACCCGGCCGGGGAGCGCGTCCCTGGTCACGTCGAAGCAGCCGTCGCCCTGGTGATTGCTGGTCAGGATCTCGAGGCGGCCGTCGCCGTTCAGGTCCTCGGGCTCCACGGCGAACGGGCGGCCCTGGCCGGTCATGACCGTCTTCCGCCGGAGTGGCCGCCGCACCGGGTCCACGTCCTTCCACTGGCCGCCGGCGGGCGCGCCGAACACCGTGATGTTGTCGCTGGTGAAGAAGTGCGTGGCGATGATCTCCGGCACGCCATCCGCGTCCAGGTCGGACAGCGCCATGTTCACTTCGGGGCCGCCCGTCTCGGCGGGCAGGCCGACGAGCACACGGATCTCCCAGGGCACGTCGGGCTTCAGCGCCGCGCCGGGATTGCGGAACCAGACCAGCTCGCCCACTGGCGGGCACTGGTACAGGAAGGGCATCAGGTTGGCGCGCGCGGTGATCAGGTCCTTGAGGCCGTCGCCGTCCATGTCGTGGAACAGGGCCTGGTGGTAGAACCAGCGGTCATTGCGGATCTTGTCCGGGCTCTTGCCCGCGGAGCAGTCCGGCGTGCCGGTGCCGGCCTCGACCACGACGAACTCGGTGCGTTTCGGATCGTCGACGTTCACCAGCGTGATGCGGCCGGGTTTCGGCGTGGCCAGGAAACCGCCCGGGACCACGACGGCCTCGAAGGGCACAACTCCATCCGGCACCCGGCCCGATTCGTTGGGCCAGACGTGGCGGAACGGCTCGCCCGCGCGGTCCGTCAGGATCTCGAGTTCCTTCTGCGCGTTGAAGGCCGCGGGGTTCACGCCGGCCAGGTCGGGAATCCAGGCCGTCAGGTCCCGCTCGAAGACGCGGGCGACCTTCTCGCCGGTAGGGTCCTTTTCCACATTGAAGAAGCTCGACATCAGCAGCGCGTCGCGGGTTTCCGCGCCCTTGCCGGTCGGGAACGGCGCCACCTGGAGGAAGGCCGGATTGAAGGGCAGGTTGATGACGCCCTTCCGGTAGAGGGGCACACAGGCCTCCTCGCCGGTGGCGGCGGAGCCTGCGGCGAGGGTGCAGGCGAGCGCCAGGGGAGGGGCGATGAAGCGGGAGCTGCGCCGATGGCGCGTCGAGCCGAGCAGCAAGTTCAGCCTCCGGAAGGTGAGCTGTGTCCAGTCTAGTACGGTGTGGACGCGATCACGAGGATTCCGAAGCAGCTGTTCGCAGTGCGACCCGGGACGAATCGACGGGCCAAAAAAAACGCCCCGCACGAGGCGGGGCGCCGTAGTCAGGCGGTCTGCCGGGCGTCAGAGAATGTCGGCAAACGACCAGCGCACGTCGAAGCGTGCCGCGTCCCCGCTGAAGCCTGACGGCACGCCCGGGTAGCCACCCAGGGAAACTGTCAGTCCGGTCGACAGGTTGGACGTCCAGTTATAGCGGCCGCCGACCTCAACCGTCGTGTCGTGGAAGTCCACGTTGCTGCTGCCACCCTCGGAGCCGTCGATGTACCAGACTTCGCCTGTGACCTCCAACTTTTCCGTGACGCTGTGTCGCAGGCCCAGGCCGATGCCAAAACCGTCCGAATCAGGACCATTGTCGTCGTACTCGTAGTCGAAGTAGGACAGGTCGGTGATCAGCTGGGTATTTGGTGTCAGCTGCGGGTGGGCACCAACAACAACGCGAAAGCCATCGAAGTCGTTAGAGGTGCTTCCAAAATCGGATTCGCCATCCAGGTAGCTGAGTTGGCCGTGCCACTTCTGCGCGAAGGCGATGCTGCCCTTGAGCTCGAGAGCGTCGGTTTCGAAGTTGTCGTTGCCGTCTGCCGACAGGTAGGCGAACTCGCCAAACGTCCATGGCTGTGCTGCCTGGGCCGTAGCGGCGCCCAGCAGGGCGGCTCCGGACAACAATGCAATTCCCATTCCCTTGATCTTCATTCGTCAGTCTCCTTACTTTTCACTTTGTCGCGACAACTGGGATAACCCCGTCGGCCGGTTGCGCTCACGGCTCGGCGGGGAGGCGTAGTGTAGTCGCAACGGATTGACAGACCCTTAACAGAATCGCTGGAAAGCCCACGAAAATCAGGTATTTCGGGTGGTAATCCGAGTGGCCTTTCTGCAACGAGTTTCTTTGGGGTGAATTCTAGATCGCTATATGGGCAAGAAAACCCCATTTACGAATCGATTGCGGGAGGATCGAAGCGTACCGGCAAGAAAAAGGGGCCCCCGCCACAGCGTAGCGGGGGCCCCAATTTAAGTCGCGTTAAGCTGGCCCCGTCCGTCGATGCGGGGCTCGTGCTTCCGCTACCGCGCTATCCGCCGAACTTCCAGAGCCCGGATACGCCGAACATCATGGCCTTGTCTGCGTCCTCGGCATCGACCCAGAGCATCTCGCCCCGGACGCCGAAATCGCCGATGTTCCACTGGACGCCGCCGCCGAGAGCCAGGTCCTCGGAGTCGGAGCTGCCACTGCTCGGATCGGTGAAGGTGCTTGCGCCTTCGGCGCCGTCGATGCTCAGGAAGGCAATGCCCGCCTTGCCGAACAGCGCCAAGTTCTCGGTAATCGGGGCGGTCCCTACAGCCATTAATGTAATCATTGACGGCTCGACGGTAACTGGAACCTCTCCGTAAATCGTGTCCGATCCCTTGCCCCAATCCTGGTAGCCGAGTTCGACCGCGACTGCGTCGGTTACCTGATACCCCGCAAAGATGTTGTACGCGAAGTCGTTGTCGCTGAACGAATCGCAATTATTGCTACCAAAACAGTCGACGAATTCTGAGCTCTCGTACGTTGCCGAACCGATGCCCGCGCCCACATAAAAGCCGCCGGCATTGGCGACGAGCGGGGCTCCGCTGGCGGCGATGGCGGCTATTGCGATCTTCAATTTCGTGTTCATTTGATCTCCCTGAAGTACTTGGCGATTTGCCAACAACAATTGCATCCCTGCAGCCAGAGCCAAATTCGGGCTCCAGCCTACGATGCTTTTTACCAACAAGCGCGCGAAGGATAGCCCCAGCACTGCGGCGATGCAACGAGGGATTTTCGACAGCATGTTGCTATTACGCTACATGCGGGGTATCGCCAGCCAGCATCTCCCGGTGCCAGCGGCGGAAGGCGACGGCCGGTGCATCGGTGGCGACGGAAATCTCCCCCAAGTCATCGGCGGGGCCGGCCTGGGACTCCACCACGATCCGGTCCTCGTCGAGGATGGTGTGATCCACCGACGCGGCGCGGGCCGTGAAGGCCGCCGGATCGGCGCCCGCCGGCAGGCGGCGCACGGTCATTACCCGGGTGTGGGTCGCCGACACGGGTATCGAGAACACGTGCAGCTTGCCCTCGCCGCTGCCGCCGAAGTGCAGGACCGAAAGGTTCGGCCGGTACCAGTCCACCCGGAAGCCCTGCCGGCGGGAGCCGAAGTAATTCAGGGTCCTGAAGCCCCACGCCTGGTCCTCCACTTCCACCGTTGCCACGGCGCCGCCCTCGGCGTGGTCGTGGGTCCAGGCGCCGATGGTGTCCCGGTGCAGGTAGGACGGGTGGGCGAAGTCGATGAAGTTCTCCACGGCCCGGGTCCAGTGGGCGGTCCAGTGCTGGCAGTAGGTGCCGAACTGGCGGGGTGGTCCCTGCAGCGACGCCGGCAGTTCCGGCGGGGCGGGCCCGGCTTCGTCCTGAAGGCTGCCGGTGTAGATCCACAGTGCCCCGGCGAGTTCCAGCGCGGGGACCGCCGTGGCCCGGATCGAGCTCACGGCCATGGCGGTGAGGTCGTTCAGCGGCACGCGGGTGCACACGCCGTCGCCCCGGAAGCGCCAGCCGTGATACCGGCACTGCAGGTTGCCATCGTCAGTGACGGCGCCGAGCGACAGGGCCGCGCCCCGGTGCGGGCACCGGTCGAGCAGGGCGTGCCACCGGCCGTCGCCGGCCTGGAAAACCACCAGCCTCTCACCGGCGATCTCGATGGCCTGGGGGTTGCGCGTCAGTTCCACCAGCGGCAGGACCGGTGTCCACTGCCGCCGCAGGAGAGGAAAGAGCGGGGCGTTGCTCAGCCGGTGGCCTTCACGGCGCGCACGGGCGTGCTGCCGGTTTCGACGGGCGATGCCGGCACCAGCGGCACGGCTTCCATCACCCAGCCGCGCGTCTCGCGGCGGGCCGGTGAGGGCAGGGCGTACACCATGTCACCACGGGCGGCGGCCTGGCGCAGGGCCTCGGTGTCGATGCGCCAGCCCCGGCGCGTCCACTCGTCCAGGCTGTCCCGGTAAAGGTAGATCACCTTGTCGGCCGGCATCAGCAGTTCCCGGGCCCGGGAGGGCGGCGTCATCACGGGCTTCAGTTTCTCGATGACCACGCGATCCTGTTCGGCGATGGCGAAGTTGCGCTTGTTGACGATCCTGTCTACCCAGGTCGGCAGCAGCACGTTGCGCATGCAGATGAGGAAGATCTTCGTGTGGTACTCGTCGATCGGCGTCTCGAAGATGTACTGGTGGATCCAGCGGGTGGGCGTCAGGTGGATCTTGGTCCACATGTTGCTGGGACCCACGTGGCCCGAGCCGGCCTCGAGGTCGCCGTCGTAGTTGCGCGCCCAGCGCATGACGGGATTCCGGATCGGTGGCGCCTGGAAGTTGAGCATGAAGCCGAAGCCCCAGGGCGTGCTCTCGATGGTCGGGTCGCCGACCTTGTAGTCGTCCTTCTCGCCCGAGTAGCCGTGGGTCGGGTGGACGAACTCGTTGTGGGCCGGGTCCAGGCCGTTCTCGATGTTGCGCTCGTAGTTGGACTCCCAGGCGTAGTCCACGATGGTGTGGCGCCAGCCCGGCTGGCCGTACTCGGGCACTTCCAGGATCGGCGGCCGCTCCGCCGCGGGCAGGTCGCCGAGGAACACGTGGATCAGCCCGTAGCGCTCCTCGACGGGATACGCGTCGATGCGGCCGCGCTGGGGCACGCGATTCTCACTGCCCGGCCCGAGCGACGGGATCTTCCTGACGTGGCCGTCGCCGTTGAAGTGCCAGCCATGGTAGGGGCAGGTGACGCAGTCGCCCTTCACCTTGCCTTCGGAGAGCGAAGCGCCCCGGTGGATGCAGGTATCGCTGAGCGCGTGGGCCTGGCCCTTGCTGTCGCGGAACAGGACGATGTCGTGACCGAGCATGCGCACCTTCTTCGGTGCGGTGCCCAGGCTGTGGCTCCAGTCGGCGGCGTACCAGAAGTTGATGTACATGGAAGGCAATCCTGCGGCGGGTGACGTTAGTCTTTCGTGCCGCGGCAGGGTCCGGATTCAGGCGCGCCGGAGCGGAAGTACTATCGGAGAAACAGCTGGGCAATCCCGACGCCAACCGTGATGCCACCGCCGCCGAAGATGACCAGCTCGTACCACCGGGCCTTCTTCGCCGTGAGCAAGGCCTCGGCGGCGGCTTGTACAGCCTCGGCCGTGGCCTGCCGGGTCTGGGCCAGCTTAAGGTCGATGTCGACGAGGTGGTCGTCGCTCATGGGCTGAATATAACACCGCGTTCCAGCCGGTACCCGGCGCAAATCCCGGCATTTGGCCGGGAAAACCGGATCAGGGACATGCCTGCTTTCGCAGTGCGGAAATCAGGCATGTCCCCGTTTACTCTTTCATGTCTTCGAGTTCCAGCCACCGGGCCGTGACCTGCTCGTGCTCCTGCTGCTTGGCCCGCAGCGCGTCCAGCACCGGCACGGTTTCGTGCCAGGCCTTGTCGTAGAACCCCTTCGCTGCCGTCTGGCGTTCCAGCGCCTTGATCTCGGCCTCCAGCGCCTCGATTTTCGGCGGCAGTGAGTCCAGCTCACGCTGGTCCTTGTAGCTCAGGCGGCGGTTCTGGCGCGCGGCCTGCTTGCGCTTTTCCGAGGCGGTCACCGGCGGCTCGATGCCCTTCTGGGCATGGGGGTTGTCGGTCTCGGCGAGGGGGCGGCCCTGGCGCAGCCAGTCGGTGTAGCCGCCCACGTAGCGCTCGATGTGGCCGTTGGGCTCGAAGGCAAAGACGCTGGTGACGACGGAGTCGAGGAACATGCGGTCGTGGCTGACCACGATGAGCGTGCCCTTGTACTCGTCGAGCCGGTCCTCGAGCACCTCGAGGGTCTCCACGTCCAGGTCGTTGGTGGGTTCGTCGAGGATCAGGAAGTTGGAGGGCTTGGTGAACAGCCGCGCCAGGATCACCCGGTTGCGCTCGCCGCCGGACAGTGACTTCACCGGCGTCATGGCCCGCTTCGCACTGAAGAGGAAGCCGCGCAGGTAGCCGATGACGTGCCGGTCGTGGCCGTTGATCTTCACATAGTCGCTGCCGTTGCCCACGATGTAGGCCACGCTCTTCTCCGGGTCCAGCGTTTCCCGCAGCTGGCCGAAGTAGCCGATCTCCAGCGCCGTACCCTGCTTGATCAGGCCGTCGCGCGGCGTGATCTCGCCGAGCAGGATGCGCAGCAGGGTGCTTTTGCCCACGCCGTTGTTGCCGAGCAGGCCGATCCGGTCGCCGCGCATGATCCTGCAGGAGAAGTCCTTGATGAGCTCCTCGCCGCGATAGCCGTGGGTGACGTGCTTCGCCTCGATGACCTTGCGGCCCGACTGCTCCGCCGATTCGATGGAAATCTGCGCCCGGTTCAGGCGCGTCAGGCGCGACGCGTACTCCTCGCGCAGGGCCTCCAGGCGCCGCACCCGGTTCTGGTTCCGGTGCCGGCGGGCCTTCACGCCCTGGCGAATCCAGATTTCCTCCTCGTCCAGCTTCTTGTCGAAGAGTTTGTTGGCCGTGGCCTCGTCCTCGAGCATCTTCTCCTTGCGCTCCAGGTACTCGTCGTAGCTGCCGGGGAAGCTGAGCAGCCGGCCGCGGTCGAGTTCGCAGATGCGCGTCGCGAGCTTGTCGAGGAAGGCCCGGTCGTGGGTGATGAACAGCACGGCGCCCTGCCAGGAGCGGATGCGGTTCTCCAGCCACTGGATCGTGACGATGTCCAGGTGGTTGGTGGGCTCGTCGAGGAGCAGCAGGTCGGGCTTGCTGATCAGCGCCTTCGCGAGCCCAACGCGCCGGCGCCAGCCGCCGGACAGCTCGCCGATGGGCTGGTCGGGCGGCAGCATCATCTCGGTCATCATGAGCTCGACGCGCTGGTCGATGCGCCAGCCGTCGAGCTCGTCGATGCGGTGCTGGAGGACGTCGAGGCGTTTCAGCCCGGCCTTGTCGAGGTTCTGGTGTGCGAGCTGCTCGTACTCGTCCACCAGGGCCTTGAGGTCGGCGAGGCCCTCGGCCACCACCTGGCGTACCGTCCAGTCGAGGGTCTCCGGCAGGTCCTGGTCGAGCGTGCTCATGACCAGGCCGTTCCGGTACTGGATCAGGCCGCTGTCGGGCTGGACCACACCGGTGATCAGGCGGAAGAGGGAGGTCTTGCCCGTGCCGTTGCGCCCGATCAGGCACACGCGCTCCCCGGGATCGATTTCGAAACCGACGTGGACCAGCAGCTTCTGCTCGCCATAGGCGAGCGAAACGTCATCGAGACGGACGAGGGACATGGTGCGTGGGGGTGGCTTCCGGAAACGTGGCGCGCATTATACTGACCAGTGAGGCGCCGGGTTTGGCAGCCGGAAAACAACCCATGGCCAGTTTTGACAGGCGCTCGACCGCGGAACAGGTGACGGCCGGGCTGGACCTGGCCGGCCGGACCGCCCTGGTCACGGGCGCCACGTCGGGCATCGGCCTCGAAACGGCCCGGGTCCTGGCCCTGCGAGGGGCCCACGTACTCGTCACGGGCCGCACCCTGGAGAAGGCCCGGGCCGCCTCCGCATCAATTCCGGGCCGCGCCACGCCCCTGGCCTGCGAACTCGAGGATTTCGACGCGGTGGCGGAATGCGCCAGCCGCGTGAGCCAGCTCGGCGTGCCCCTCGACATGCTGATCTGCAATGCCGGCATCATGGCGCCCCCGCGGCTGGAGCTGGTCCGCGGCCTCGAGAAGCAGTTCGTCGCCAACCACCTCGGCCACTTCCTGCTGGTGAACCGGCTGCTGGACGCGGTCCGGGCGGCGCCCGCCGGGAGGGTGGTGATGATCAGCAGCAGCGCCCACAAGTGGGCGCCACCGGGCGGCATCGCGTTCAACAACCTGACGGGCGACAAGGGCTACGACCCGCGGGCGTTCTACGGCCAGTCGAAGCTGGCGAACGCACTGGTGGCCCGGGAGCTGGCGAGACGCCTCGCGGGCACCACGACGACCGCCAACGCCGCGCACCCCGGGCTGATCATCACAAACATCATCCGCTACATCCCGCCGTGGCAGCAGTGGCTGGCCCCGCTGGTGGGGCCGCTCCTGCGGTCACGGATCAAGACGACGGCCCAGGGCGCGGCGACCACCTGCTACGTGGCCGCGCACCCGGACGTGGCCGGGATCAGCGGCCGCTACTTCGCCGACTGCGCGATCGCGACGCCCGAGAAGGTGATGGAAGACGATGCGCTTGCGTCCCGGCTATGGACAGAGTCCGAGAGCCTGCTGAGGACCTGGCTGTGATCCGGCGACTGGTTGCCCTCGTACTGCTGGCCGGTTCCCCGACGGTTTCCATGGCTGCTCCCGTGGCCGACGCTGAGCGAGTCCCCATCGACCTCCGCCGCACGACCCTGATCGTGCGGGACATGGAAAACTCCCTGCGCTTCTACCGCGACGCGCTGGGCCTGAAGGTCGTCTATGACAACGTCATCCGCACGCCCCGCGCGGCGGCCAGCGACGAGGCGGCCCAGCGCTCGCTCCGGCTGGTCTTCGTGCGGGCCAACGACGATTTCATCGGCATCATCGGGCTGATCGAGTACCGGAAGCCCGTGAAGGCGCCGCCTGCCCTGCCGCCGGACGCGTTCAGCATCGGCACCAACGTCTTGCTGTTCAACGCCAAGGATCTGGACGGGACCTTTGCGAAGGCGCGCGCCGTGCCGGGCGTGACCATCGTGGAGGAACCGGTGGAGACCACGTACCCGGGTTACGACGGAAAGCCACCGATCCCGGTTCGGGTGAGCACGCTGAGGGACCCCGATGGGTTCACCATCGAGCTGAACCAGCTGCTGGTAGACAAAGTGCGATGAATCACAGTAGGAGCGCCGACCGGCGCGACGCCCATGACCCCAACTGATGACCTTATCCGCTCCACCCTGCAGTCGGTCCGCACCATCGCCGTCGTCGGCGCTTCCAACAAGCTCCACCGTGCCTCCCACGGCGTCATGCGTTTCCTGCAGGCACGCGGCTACCGCTGCATCCCCGTGAATCCGTCACTGGCCGGGCAGAGCCTGCTCGACGAGACCGTCCACGCCGATCTCCGGTCCATCGCCGGGCCTGTCGACATGGTCGACGTCTTCCGCAACTCGGCCGACGCCGGTCCCGTGGTGGACGAAGCCATCGCCATCGGTGCGAAGGTGGTGTGGATGCAGCTCGGTGTGATCAATCCGGAGGCCGCAGAACGGGGCTGTGCGGCGGGACTCACCGTGATCATGGACCGGTGCCCGGCGATCGAGATCCCGCGGCTGGGTTTGTAAGGGTCCGGTTCGTGGCCGGGGCAGCCGGGTTAGCCGGCTACGCTCTGGGTGTTTCCGCGTATACCTGTTCAGGTCCTGCGCTGTGCACAATTGGCCTTGCAGCGAAAGGACTCCCATTGGATCGCGTGCTACGCCGGCTGGCTCTCGTGGTACTGCTCGCCGCGACTGGCGTCATCGGCGGTCTGTTACTGGAGGGGTCGCTCACCACGGCGCCCAGTCGGCCCTTTGGCCATACCCTTGCGGGCCATCTGGTAGGGTGGCTCGCGCTCCTCGCGACGCTGGCGGTGCTGGCGTACTCCTGGACCAAACGGGTTCCTCGCCTGCGGCGCTGGCAGCCGGTTGCATTCAAGCTGCATATGGCGGGCGGCGTCCTGGCGCCCGTGATGGTGCTGGTGCACTCCGGTATCCACCTCCATGCGCTGGTGCCCGTCATTGCGACCCTGGCCATGCTCGCCGTCAGCCTTAGCGGCGTGATTGGCAAGGCCGTACATTTCTTTGCGGTGAGGAGGCTACGGGAGGAGCGCAAGGATCTGGCGACCGTCGGCTTGACCAAAGAGGAAATCGAGGATCGGCTGGAAAGCCTGGCCGCCGCCGCCGAAACCTTCCGCGTGTGGCAATTCCTGCACGCGCCAGTGACGGTGATCTTCCTGGCCGCGCTCGGCGCGCACGTGGCGGGCGCGCTCTATTTCGGTGGACCCTAAATGGCGTCTTTCCTGCCGCTGCCGAAGACCGCGGGCCGGGCTGCCGCCGGCGTTGCGGTCGTGCTGCTGATGCTGGTGGCGTGGGGCTCCTGGCGGGCTCCCGCCGTGATGTGGGCCCCGGGCGACATCAGCCGCGTCCACGCCGACGTGGAGCGGTGCCGGGATTGCCACGAGGCGTTCGTCGGGATCACCGCCGGGTCGTGCCTGCACTGCCACACGGCCGGGGAGTTTGACCGCCATGCAGCGCTCGGGATCGCTGACCTGCACCGCCCGTTTCTCGACGGTAGCCGCGATTGCATGGACTGCCACACCGAGCACCGGGGCGCCCTTGCTGCCATCACCGTGGGCGGCTGGGCGAATCCCCACGGCGAATTCGTTTTCAGGGCAACCGGGGCCGATTCCTGCGGCGACTGCCACGACGGCGCCCGGCTTGAATCAAGTCCCCCGGCTCTGCTCGACAACAATCTGGTGCGGAACCTGTACCGCGAAGGCGAGGGCGCGCACCGCCGTGGTCGCACCGCCGACTGCCTGCGCTGCCATCGGGGCGGGCGGATGGAACCGGACGAGGTTGGGGACGACGACTAGGTGCCAGCCTGCCGGCCGGATCCTGGTCAGTAACCCCGCGCGGTGTCTACCACGGAAAGAAGTCGTTCCCCCGCCACGTACCGCCGCGTGTTCTCCTGGGCAAGCAGGAACACGCGCGCGAAGACCCGGTCGGACGTGGCGGCCACGTGGGGCGTGATGATCACGTTGGGCAGCTGCCAGAGCGGGTGGTCGGCCGGGAGCGGCTCGGGCTCGGTCACGTCCAGGCCGGCCCCGGCGAGCTGGCCGGACTTCAGCGCCGCGACGAGGTCGTCCTGCACCACGCTCTTGCCGCGGCCGACATTGATGAAGTAGCCGCCCGGCTTCATCGCGGCAAAGAACTTCGCGTCGAAGAGCCCGGTGGTCGACGGCAGCAGCGGAGTGCAATTGACCACCACATCGGCCTGCGCAGCCAGCTTCAGCAGTTCATCGGGCTTGCCCACGTAATCGACGAAGGCCGGTCTTTCGGCTGCCGAGGCGCGGGTGGCGATCACCCGCATGCCGAGTCCGTGGGCCCGCTCAGCCACCTCCGTGCCGATGCCGCCGAGACCAGCCACCAGCAACGTGCGGCCCTTTAGTTCCCAGAGCTTCCGCATGGGGAAGGCGTCCTGGTTCCATTCCGCCTTCCGCTGCCGGGGCAGCCAGGTGTTCAGGCCCCGGGTGAAGGCGAGCAGCATCGCCAGGGAATGCTCGGCGATCTCGGGACCGGAGATGCGCTGCATGTTGGTGACGACGATGCCACGCTCGCGCACGCCCTGGATTGCCGAGCAGGGCCCGGCGCCCGCCGTGAAGAGCTGGATCCACTTGAGGCGCTTGCCGGCCGCCACGATATCCGGCTCGCAGAAGCCGATCAGCGCGTCCGCGTCGGCGATCAGCGCGAGCGCCTCCGCCTCGTCCTTCGCGGCGACAAAATCGACACCGGGCGCGACCTGCTGGAAGGGAGCCAGGCGGGCGGGGGACTCGGCACGGACGACGATGCGCCGGGGTTTCTGCCAGCCTTTGGTCTCGCGGACGGGGATGGGCGCTTCGCGCAGATCCAGCTCGGTGATCATGCTGGCCACGGCGGGATTCAATTTGTCCGGCTGATCGGCGGCGAAGGCTGCAACAGGAACCGCCACCACCAGTGCGACGCAGGCGAACAAGTTGCGCTGACTCACGTCCCGTCTCCTTCGATCAGTTCCAGCCACTCGCCGGCGTTGCCTTCGATTACTCCGGTCCGGCGCCCGCCGTAGGGAATGCCATCGGCCATCCGCGGCGGAGCACGCATCGGTACCGGTACGTCGTCCAGGTTCTGCACGCGGAAGCTGACCATCGACATACCGGGAGGCAGGTGCCCCTCCCGCCTCTGGCGGGGCTCCACCCCGGGCGGGTACTGGTCCATCTCCACCAGGAAGCTGCGGCCGGGAATCCGCGCAATGGAGGTCGGGAACACGGTGGAGGCGGGCACGCCGCAGCCGTGGGCGAGGATCGTGTTGATGAAGGGCATGCGGTCCATGATCCGGTGCCCGAGGGTGCCGCCGTAGAAATCGTGCATGTCTTCCGACGACGGGCCGCCGACGGTCACGATGAACACCCGGTCCACCGGGGAGCGGGCGCCGTGCAGCCCGTAGCGGCTGCCGCCCGGCAGGATGCGGGTGAAGTAGATCAGCTCGCCGGACGGCCCCACCACCTGCATCGCCCGGGGCGCCCGGGGCCGGGGGTAGAGGTCGCCCGGCCCGCCGAGCACCCGGAAGGGCGAGCCGCGGAACCGGAGGGCGAGGGCGTCCACGTCCAGCACGAGCAATTCAGTCGCGTTCCAGCCAAAGGTCATGGGTGGGCCGTAGCCGCCCGGGTCGGCCGTCTCGACGAACCGTATATAAGAGTCCTGGCCGCTGGCCGGCGCCAGCGTGCAGTAGCGCTGTCCGGCCGCCGCGGGGGCGCCCCACGACGCACAGAGCACGTCGGCGAGTTCGCCGCGCGCCACGACCTGGTAACCCAGGTACTGGGTCCAGGCGGCGACCACCGGATCCAGCGCCGGCACGCAGTGCGTGACGAGCGCAATGTGCCGGAGCAGCTTGGCGCGTTCCTCGAGCCCGGAGTACTCGGTGGCGGTCTCGCGGCCGCCCACGGATGCGTTCATGGTGTGTTCAAACCTTCGGCGGCTCCCAGCGCAGCGGCTCTTCGTCCATCAGCGCGATCTGCTCGCGCAGCGCCAGGACGTGCTCGTCCCAGTAGCGCCGGCCGCCGAACCAGGGAAAAGCCGTCTGGAAGGCCGGGTCGTCCCAGCGCCGGGCCAGCCACGCGGCGTAGTGCATGATCCGCAGGGTGCGCAGCGCCTCGATCAGGTTCAGCTCCGCGGCGTCGAACTCGCGGAACTCGGTGTAGCCCGCCAGCAGCTCGGCCAGCTGCGGCGTCTGCTCGCGACGGTCGCCGGAGAGGAACATCCACAGGTCCTGCACCGCGGGTCCCGTGCAGGTGTCGTCGAAGTCCACGATGTGCAGGACCTGGTCCAGCACCAGCACGTTGCCAGGGTGAAAGTCGCCGTGCAGGCGCAGCTCCCGCGGCTCGCCGGCCCGCTCATAGCAGAGTTCCACGCGATCCAGCGCGGCGTCGCAGACGCTCTCGTAGGCGGGCCGGATGTCGTCCGGGATGAAGCCGGCATCCAGCAGGAAATCCCGCGACGTCTCGCCGTAAGAGTGGATCGAGAGGTGCGGGCGGTGCGCAAAGCTGGCGCGCTGGCCGCAGAGGTGGATGCGCGCCACGAAGCGCCCCAGCTGGCGGAGCAGCGTCAGGTCGTCGAGCTCAGGCGCGCGGCCGCCGAAGCACGGGTACACGGCGAAGCGGAACGCGCCCCGGTGATGCAGGGTCCGTCCGTCCCGGTCGAAGGGCGCCGCGACGGGGATCTCCTCCGTGGCCAGCTCCAGCGTGAAGTCGTGCTCTTCCTGGATGGCCGCGTCGGACCAGCGGCCGGGGCGGTAGAACTTGGGGACCACGGGCGGGCCGTCCTCGATGCCCACCCGGTACACGCGATTCTCGTAGCTGTTCAGCGTGAGCAGGCGGCCGTCGCAGCGCAGCCCCAGGCTTTCCACGGAGGAGAGGATGTCGTCGGGCGACAGGTCCTGGTAGGCGAGGGTATCTGCGCCGCTGGTCGACATGCGCGGAATGTTAGCAATAATGGCCCGGGGACGACCGGCGGCGGGACGGTCTGCTATCCTTTCCGCCCGATTTCCGCGGACGCAAGCCGATGGCCGAACAACCTCTCGATCTCGAACTCAGGATGGAGGAGAACGACCTCTATCAGGAGGAAATCTTCACTGACCGCAGGGTTGGTACCATCCAGCGCCTCACGCCCATCGACCGGACGGGCAAGCCCGACCCGGCGCGGCCGGTGCTGTACGTGGGCCAGACGCAGCTCATGTCCCGCATGGGCGCCTTGCCGCTCAGCTTCGAGATCCCGGGTGAGTCCCTGGAGCAGGCCGTGCAGAACTTCCCCACCGCGGCGAACGGCGCGCTGGTCGAGACCATGCAGAAGCTCGAGGAAATGCGCCGCGAGCAGGCCTCGTCGCTGATCGTCCCCGATGCGGGCGGCGGCTTTGGCGGCGGTGGTGGTCTCGGTGGCGGCGGCGGCGTGCCGGGCGGCGGACGAATCCGCCTGTAGAAGCGCCTTAAGGCGCGACACGGGTCTGGTCGCGCCTTAAGGCGCTCCTACAGGTCCGTGCCTTTCCTGCCGAGTTCGCGCGCGCCCCAGCGGAGCAGTTCCACCTGCCGGGCAAAGCGGCGGCAGGCGTCGCAGATCGCCAGGTGCAGGCGGACGCGCAGTCGCTCGCCGAGCGACAACCGCGCGTCCATGGCGCGGGAAACCAGCGCCGAGACATCCCGACAGGTATCCACGGTCAGCTCCTTTCGGTCATCCAGCCCCGCTCCACGCACTGGCGCAGGCGCAGACGGGCCCGGTGCATGAGCACCCAGTAGTTGGACTGGGTGAGTCCCAGATCCTTACAGATCTCCCCGGGCTCGAGTTCCATGATCTCCCGCAGGGCAAAGACCCGCCCTGACTGGCCGGCCAGGCCCTTGAGGCAGGCCTCGAGCACGGCCAGGAACTCCTCCTGCTGCAGGCCTCCTTCCGGATCGGACCAGACCTCCGGTTTCGTTACCCAGTGCCCGTCGCCGGCAAAGAGCCGGTCGAGCAGGTCCGCATCGCCGTCGGGATCGTCGCCCGCACCGCTCACCGGCAACGGCGCCTCCCGCGACATGCGCCGGTAGTGATCGATGATCTGGCGCTTGAGGATGCCGATGAGCCAGGTCGCGGGCGACGCATCGCCGCGAAAGCTGGCGAGCGACTGGAGCGCTGCGACCAGCGTGTTCTGCACCAGGTCCTCGGCAACAGCGGCCTCACGGACCTGCAGCGTCGCGTAGCGCACGAGTGCTGGCCGGTAGCCCGGGAGGTCTGCCGCCGTCAGGCTGGACGGCCTGGATGCCCTGGATTCACTCATGTGCGCACCGCGTGGCGGGGTTGGGCGCCGCGTTGATGCAGTATAGCGGCGGGTTCACTGCCAGCCGCGGGGCGCCGTGCCATGGTCCAGAGCATTCATCACCTCAATTTCATCGTCCGGGACCTGGACGCCGCAATTCCGGCCTGGGAGCGTCTGCTGGGCCTGAGCGTCGCCCGGCGGGACGATCTGCCGGAGCGCGGTGCGATCGCGGCCCGCTTCCGCCTCGGTGATACCTGGCTGGTGCTGGTCCAGCCCACCCGGGACGACTCGGTGCCAGGACGGTTTCTTGCCGCGCACGGGGAAGGCTTCTTCCTCCTGTCGCTCGGTGTTGTGTCCCTGGCAGAAGAATTGCAGCGCCTCGGTAACGGCGCGTTTGCCGGCCCGGTGCGAACCGGCGCAGACGGCTGGCAGGTGCGGGATCTGGACACGGCGCTGGCGAATGGGATCCAGGTGCAGTTCACCGGGCAGCGGTAGGAGCGCCGACCAGCGCGACGGATCCCGGTCGCGCCGGTCGGCGCTCCTACAAACCCAGCTTCGCGAGTTTCAGGTCGGCTGCCCGCTTCCGCGCGGCCTCGTACTCCCCGGCGAGGGCCGGCTGCGCTTCCCGCAGGGGCGACTGGTCCCACAGCCGGTCGAAGAGGGGCGACGTGCGCATCCGGCCGTAGGGCTGCAGGCCCCGCCGGCGAATGTCCCGGACGAGTGTCGCCGCGCGCTTCTCGTCGCCGCTCCGGATCGCGATGGCAATCTCCGCTGTGCCAAACCAGGCGTCGTTCCAGCCCAGCGCGCGCAGCCGCTCGACTTCCAGGCTCGCCTCGGTGATCGCGGCGGACAATCCCGTGGCGTTCAGTGCCGAAGTTTCCAGCCGGGCCTGGCTTTCGAGCGCGTAGGCGAGGGCGACCAGGCGCAGGGCGGGCGTGTCCTCCTCGCAAATGACCGGCAGCGTTTGGTTGGCCACGGCACGGAAGCGCTGCTGTGCCTCGGCCGCTTTGCCGTCCATGAGGTCGGCGATGCCCAGCCACAGGCCGGTCCATTGGCGAGAGCAACCCTGGTAAGCGGCGGGAATGCCGGCGCGCGCGGCGGGGCTGTCCAGGTCCCCCGCCACCCGGCGCAGCGTGGGCGCGTCCCGCCGGGCCACCGCCAGGCTCGCTTCCAGTGACAGGCGCCGGGGTAGCTCCAGCGTCCCGCGATTCTCGCCAATCATCCGGCCGGCCTCGTCGAAGCGCTGCAGGTAGATCAGCGCTTCGATCACGGCATCGTTGAGATAGGGCGCGGTATCCACGCTGCCTGCCTGGCCCACGGCGAGGGCCAGCACCTCGTCGAAATTCCCCTGCTCGAGGCTCACGTGCCAGAGCACCTTCTGGAGTTTCTCGTTCGGTGACAGCGTGATCAGGCGCCGGCCTTCCTCCCTCGCGCGGTCGAGCTCGCCGAGAGCGATCAGGGACGACAGGTAGTTGACCTGCACGGCGGGGTTCAGCGGGTCGAGCTGGAGGGCAATGGCAAAGGACTTCGAGGCCCGGTTGGCATCGCCCTGCCCGAGCCACAGCACGCCGAGCCACATCTGCCCGGTCGCATAGCCGGGCTGCAGGCTAACCGCCTTCTGGTACTCGGCGCGTGCGCCCTTCGGATCGCCGGTGCGCATCAGCACCATGCCCAGCGAGGCGTGGGCTTCCGCCAGGTCCGGGTCCAGGGCCAGCGCCTTGAGTGCGTACTGGCGCGCCTTGGGGCTGACTTCCTCCAGGGTCCGGTCCCCGTAGTCGTGCAGCAGCGACCAGGCGTCCGCCAGTCCCGAGTAGGCGAGGGCGTAGTCGGGATCCCGGGCCAGGGCCTGCTCGAAATAGACGATGGAGCGCTCGATGCTCTCCCTCGTCCGCTGGTTCCAGTAGTAGCGGCCGAGCAGGTAGGCATCATGGGCCTGCTCGTTGCCAGTGGCGCCGGGAAGGAGCCGGCTGCCGGTGGCGATGGAGGGGGCGACCTGCTTGATGATGGCTTCGGCCACCTCCGATTGCAGCGAGAGCTTGTCGGTGACGGGCCGTTCGAAGCTCGAGGCCCAGATGGGATAGCCCGTGCGGCCATCGGTGAGCTGGGTGGTCACCCGGAGCCGGGAATCCGCGATCCGCACCGTGCCCTCGAGCAACGCCTCCACGTTCAGCTGCCGGGCGATCTCGCGCACGTCCATCGGCTTGCCGCGGAAGGCCACCGACGAGGTGCGCGCCGCCACGCGCAGGCCGGCCACGCCGATCAGCGCATTGCGGATGTCCTCGGCGAGGCCGTCACTGAAATACTCGTGTTCCGGGTTGCCGCTCAGGTTGACGAGCGGCAGCACCGCCACGGAGCTGATCGTCGGTCCGGTAGCCGCCGTGCCGGCGGTCGCGCCTGCGGGCGGCGGCGCGCCGGGGCTGGCAGTGGTGTCGTCCGCATCAATCACGAACTTGATGCCATCTTCCCCGTCGTCACCACCGAAGATCACCGCGAGGCCCACCGCCACGACGATGATCAGCCCGATGCCGAGGAGGGCGGAGCGAATCAGGTTGCGGGTGGTGGTGACCGTCTGGCGCGCTGCCCGGACGGCGCCGTCCATCGCACGCTGGGCCGGGGTCGGAAGGGGTGCCGGTGGCGCGGCCGGAACGGCCGGTTCGGGTGCCGTGGCGGCCTGAGTGGCAGTCACCGGCGCCGATCCGCCGGCCAGGGCCTCCACGGGCACCAGCAGGCTGTAGCCGCGCTTGGGAATGGTCCGGATGAACCGGCGGTCGCGCCCCGTGTCCCGGAGCACGGTGCGGAGTTCGGAAATGCACCGGGTGACCACGTCGTCGGTCACCACGACGCCCTTCCAGACGTCGTCCAGGAGCATGTCCCGGGTGACGACCTCGCCGGTGTGCCGGGCCAGGCACACCAGCACGTCCATCACCTTCGGCTCGATGTGCACCCGGTGGCCGCCCTGGGCGATCACCCCCTGCAGGGGGTGCACGTCCCAGTCGCCCACCCGGAAGCCGCGGCGGAGGGTGGTGTCGGTGGCGCTGTCGGGCGGGGGGCTGCCGGCGGTCATGCGGGTGCGCGGTAGGCCTCGGTTAGGACGCGCAACTGTACCCCCGGCCGGGTTGCCGGACCAGCGCCGGAAGGAGGCGCAAGTGCCTGAATTTGGGGGGCCCGAATATTTCCCGAAGGTTCCGGGAGCATAAGTCAGACAAGCCTCGGGATAAGTCCGGGAAGCCTCGGGATTCGGCCCCGACCCGTGCGGAGACTCCCTTGCCCATCAGCCACGCGATGGGAGAGGGAACGTGCCACGACTGCTACTGGTCCTGATGCTTGCTCTGGGGGTGCTCCCCGGCCCGGCACCCGCCGCCCCGGGAACCGCTGCGGCGCCCTCGGTGACCGCCTACGCCTCGGAGCTCGACGCCGCGATCGCAGCCAGCGCCGCCGTGAACGCCCGGTCGATCCGGGAGGACCGGGAGTTCCTGGGGGCCGTGCTGCGCCGGGGGGCGGACTTCCACTACTCCCTGGTCCCGGGGCATGCCGGCGCGGACCGGATCCGGGCCCGGCTGGCGGTGCCGGACGGCTTCGAACTGGTTGCCCTCTGGCACACCCACGGCGGGCCGGCCCCGGAACGCCGGTACTTTTCCATCGTGGACGCGGAACTGGTGGCCCGGACCGGGAAACCGTTGTACCTGGCCGACTACACGGGGGCGCTCCGGGTGCTGCAGCCGGGTGCGCCGCGGCTGTCGGCCATCGCGGCCCGCCAGCTGGGGCTGCCGGGCCGCTCGGGTTACGCGCGGGGTGAGCAGCTCCGGCACCTCGACGGTGAACTGGTGCACATTCCGACCCGGCCGGAGCCGGCCCTGGCGATGGCCGTCAGTAACTGACAATTTTTGTTCCCGGCCCTTCACATAAGTCCGCCGCTGCCCCCCGGAGGTGTGACCGGGTAGCAGTGGCATGACCCTTGCTACTACTTTCCCGTCGGTAGGAGCAACAGGCCATGACAGTCCAGGTAATCCGGGATCACGACTCGACCTGCGCGGGCGGGGATTTCCTTCGCGTGTACTGCCAGCGGCGGGATGGCTCGCCGGCAACCTTCGCCACGATCGAGCGTGTGTTCGGCGGCGAGATCCGCACCCGGACGTGGCACTTCCGCACCCTGCTCAGCAACGAGCCGATGGACGAGCAGATCGCGACCCAGTTCGCCGAGGCCTACGCCGAGCGCAAGAACATTCCCGTCGTCTACGTCGAGGTGGTGTAGGAGCGG
>JBEBHH010000078.1:0-6590 GCA_040080965.1 Gammaproteobacteria bacterium
TCCGCAGCGATCATGCGGATGACCTCCAGCGAGCGTGCCTTGATGCTCTCACTGAGCGTGCTCTCGCTCACCACGCGCTCGATCTCCGGCAGGGGCCGCGAGTGGGGCTGCGGGCTCACGAGCACATCGAACTTCGTCGCGGTGAAGCAGATCTTCTCCACGCGCTTCACCGTGATGTCCCAGCTGGCCGCCGAGTACGGCGCCATCAACCTCTCCCAGGGCTTTCCCGACTTCCCGGCCCCCTCGGGCCTGCTCGATCGGGTCAGCCACCACCTGCGGACGGGCCACAACCAGTACGCACCGATGAGCGGCCTGCCGGCGCTCCGCGGGCAGATCGCCCGGAAGACGCTGGCCCTTTACGGCCGGTCCGTGGATCCGGACACCGAGGTGACGGTCACGTCGGGCGCCACCGAGGCGCTGTTCTGCGCGATCGAGGCCGTGGTGCAGGCGGGCGATGAGGTGCTGTGCCTGGACCCGGCCTATGACTCCTACGACCCGGCGATCCGGCTGGCCGGCGGCAGGGCCGTGCACGTGCCCCTCCGCCAGCCGGACTTCAGCGTGGACTGGGATCGGGTGCGCGCGGCCCTGTCGCCTCGCACGCGCCTGCTCATCCTGAACTCGCCCCACAACCCCACCGGCACAGTGCTGACCGGGTCGGACATGGCGGAACTGACCGCTCTCGTCCGCGGCTCCCGGCTGCTGCTCCTGGGCGACGAGGTCTACGAGCACATCATCTTCGACGGCCGTCGCCACGAAAGCCTGCTGCGCCACCCGGAGCTGGCCGAGCGGAGCCTGGTGGTGTCGTCCTTCGGCAAGACCTATCACGCGACGGGCTGGAAGATCGGCTACTGCGTGGCGCCCGCGGCGCTCACGCAGGAGTTCCGGCGGGTTCACCAGTTCGTGCAGTTCTGCGTGGTGACGCCGATGCAGTGGGCGCTGGCAGACTTCCTCGAGAGCGATCCGCAGCACTACCTGGACCTGCCGGCCTTCTACCAGGCCAAGCGCGACCGCTTCTGCGCGTTGCTGGAGCCCTCCCGTTTCCGCCTTACGCCGTCGGCCGGCACGTACTTCCAGCTGCTCGACTATGGCGCCATCACCGGCGAGGACGACGTTGCCTACGCACGGCGGCTAACCATCGACGCCGGGGTCGCCTGCATCCCGGTCTCGGTCTTCTGCGCAGAGCCGCCAGACCGGCCGCTGCTGCGCTTCTGCTTCGCCAAGGACGAGGCCACGCTGGAGCGGGCCGCGGAGATCCTGTGCAGGATCTGACGGTCACGCTGCTGCAGACCGCGCTCGCCTGGCACGATCCTGCCGCGAACCGGGCGCATTTCGAGGACCTGGTGCGCAGCCTCCCGGGGAAGACGGACCTCATCGTGCTGCCGGAGATGTTCACCACGGGCTTCACGATGGACGTTCGGGCGCAGGCCGAGACCATGTCCGGGCCGACGGTGGGCTGGCTGGCCGGGCTCGCGCGGGAGCTGGACGTGGCCTTGTGCGGGAGCCTGGTCATCGAGGAATCGGGACGCTTCCACAACCGCCTCGTCTGGATGCCGCCGGATGGCAGGCCTGGCCACTACGACAAGCGCCACCTGTTCCGGATGGCCGGGGAGCACGAGCATTTCGCCGCCGGCGAGCGCCGGGAGGTGTTCGCACTCAAGGGCTGGCGGATCTGCCCGCTGGTCTGCTACGACCTGCGCTTCCCCGTCTGGAGCCGCGGCGCCAATGCCTTCGACCTGCTGCTCTACGTCGCCAACTGGCCCGCCGCCCGCCGCACCGCCTGGCAGGCCCTGCTGCCGGCGCGAGCGGTCGAGAACCAGTGCTATGTGGCGGGCGTCAACCGCATCGGCACTGACGGCAAGGGCATCGCCTACGCCGGGGACAGCAGCCTCCACGACTACCTGGGACAGACGCTGGCGGACCTGGGCGGGGCGCCGGGCCACGCCACCGTCACACTCCCGTTCGAAGCCCTGCAGCGCTACCGGGACAAATTCCCGGCCTGGCGCGATGCCGATCCCTTTCAACTACTGTAGGAGCGGCTTAAGCCGCGACCCCTTGAGATAATCCCCCATGCGCCGACTGCTCGTCTTCCAGCACGTCCCCCACGAGATCCTCGGCACCCTCGATCCGCTGTTGCGCGATCACGGCTTCCGGATCCGCTACGTCAATTTCGGCCGGCACCCCGACGCCGTGCCGGACCTGGACCGGTACTTCGGCCTGATCGTGCTGGGTGGGCCGATGAACTGCGATGAAACAACCCGCCACCGGCATCTTGCGACGGAAGTGGCGGCGATCCAGGCGGCGGTGCGTGCCGGCAAGCCCGTCCTGGGCATCTGCCTGGGCTCCCAGCTGCTGGCCCGGGCGCTCGGGGCGCCAGTGACCCCGCACCACACGAAGGAAATAGGCTGGTACGACGTGAAGCCCACGGACGAGGGCCGGCGGGACCCGCTGTTCCGGCACTTCGCGGACAGTGAGAAGATCTTCCAGTGGCACGGGGACACCTTCGCCATCCCCCAGGGCGCCGTGCACCTGGCGACGTCCGGCGCCTGCGCCCACCAGGCTTTCCGCTTCGGCCACAGCGCCTATGGCATGCAATTCCACCTGGAAGTGGACAAGCCGATGATCCACCGGTGGCTCGAGGCGCCGTCGAACCAGCGGGAGCTCGAGGGGCTGCAGGGAGTCATCGATCCGGAAGTCATCGCCCGGGATACGCCCCGGTTCATCGACCGCTCCCGGGCGCTCGGCAATGCTGTGTTCGGCGATTTCATCCAGTTGTTCCAGGGGCGGCGGCGGCGCGCCGTGCTGCCATCACGCTAGGACCTGAGGAGTACGACCCATGAGCGACCGTCGCACGTTCCTGACCCAGCTGACCGCATCCGCACTGCTCGGTGGAATGCCGCTCACCGCCCGCGCGATCACCATGACGCAACCGGCAAAGCTGATTTCCCGCGTGATCCCGTCCAGCGGCGAGGCACTGCCCGTCATAGGCATGGGCACATCCCGCACCTTCGACGTGGCGGACGACCCCGCAGCGCTGAAGCCGCTGGCCGAGGTCCTGCGGGCGCTGGTCGACGGCGGCGCGACCCTGATCGATTCATCACCGATGTACGGCAAGGCCGAGGCCGTCACGGGCCGCCTGCTGCTCGACCTGGGCCAGCCGCGCGTCTTCGCCGCGACCAAGGTCTGGGCCGACGGCAAGGAAGCCGGCATCCGGCAGATGGAGGAGTCACTCCGCCTGCTCGGGGTGGCGCGCATGGACCTGATGCAGATCCACAACCTGCGGGACTGGCGGACCCAGCTCGCCACGCTCCGAAGCTGGAAGGAATCCGGACGCATCCGGTACCTCGGCATCACCACCTCCCGCAAGGAGCAGTACGAGGAATTCGCTGCCGTCATGCGCTCGGAGTCCCTGGACTTCGTGCAGCTGAACTACAGCCTGGGCGAGCGGGAAGCGGAGCGCGTGCTATTGCCACTTGCCCGGGACCGGGGCATGGCCGTGCTGGTCAACCGGCCCTACATGCGGGGCGAACTCTTCAGCCGCGTCCGGGGCAGGCCACTGCCCGACTGGGCGGGCGAGATCGACTGCGTCACCTGGGGCCAGCTCTTCATGAAGTTCATCGTCGCCCACCCGGCCGTCACCTGCGTCATCCCGGCCACCACCAGCGTGGCCAACCTGCGGGACAACCTGGCGGGTGGCATCGGGCGGCTGCCGGATGAGCCTCTCCGGCAGCGGATGATCGCGGCCCTGGCCTGAGGCCGCCGGTTCCGAAATTGCCCCGCCCGCCGCGGCGGGGCTACCATCTCTGGTCAATTCCCGCCCCGCGCCCCACCGAGAGGACTGCCGAGTGAGCGTCGTTCCCGCCGAGGCCACCGCCCCTACCCCGGTCCGGACCCGCTCCGCCGGCGACGGGCTGGCCCGCGTGGACTTGCCGGTGCGCGGCATGACCTGCGGCGCCTGCGCCACGCGCCTGGAGAAGGCCCTGGGGCTGGTACCCGGCATCGGCGCGGCGACCGTCAATTTTGCCGTGGAGCGCGCCGACGTCACCTATGACCCGGCAACCCTGGCCGTGCCGGCCATCGCCGACGCCATCGTCAAGGCCGGCTTCGAGGTGCCCACGGAGACCTTCTCCTTCCCCATCGAGGGCATGACCTGCAGCGCCTGCTCGACGCGCGTGGAAAAGGCCCTGCGCCAGGTGCCGGGCGTCGTCGAGGCCAACGTGAACCTGGCCATCGAGCGGGCGGACATCCGCGTCATCCCGGGCACCGCCCGCCTCTCCGACCTGGCGGAGGCCGTGACGAAGGCGGGCTATGGCGCGCGGATCGAATCGCCCGCGGCGTCCCAGGCGCAGGCCGAGGAAGAGCATCGCCAGCGGGACCAGGCCCTGCTCCGGCGGGAGCTCACGCTCCTCCTGGTCTCGGCGGCCTTCGCGACGCCCCTGCTGTTCCAGATGGGCGCCATGTCACTCAACCTGCACTGGCACCTGTCCCCGTGGGTGGAGCTGCTGCTCGCCACGCCGGTGCAGTTCGTGATCGGCGCGCGCTTCTACAAGTCTGCCTGGAAGGCCATCAGGGCCCGGTCCGGCAACATGGACGTGCTCGTCGTGCTGGGCACCACGGCAGCCTATGGCTACAGCCTGTACCTGCTGGCCACGCTCGGTCTCGACGGCGCCATGGGCCAGCTCTACTTCGAGGCCTCGGTGATCATCATCACGCTGGTCCTGCTCGGCAAGTTCCTCGAGTCGAAGGCCAGGCGCGGCACCACAGCGGCGATCCGCCAGCTCATGGACCTGCGGCCACAGACGGCCCGGGTGCACGGCGCGGACGGCGCCGAACGGGAAGTCCCCATCAACGACGTGCGGGCCGGCGACCTCGTAGTGGTGCGGCCGGGCGAACGCGTGCCCGTGGACGGCGAGGTCGTGGCTGGCCGCAGCGAGCTCGATGAGTCGCTGATCACCGGCGAAAGCCTGCCCGTGGACAAACAGCCCGGCAGCAAGGTCACGGGTGGCGCGATCAATGGCACGGGCCTGCTGGAAGTCCGGGCCACTGCGGTTGGTGCCGACTCCACCCTCGCCCGCATCATCCGCCTCGTCGAGAACGCCCAGGGCGGCAAGGCGCCGGTGCAGCGCCTCGTGGACCAGATCAGCGCCATCTTCGTGCCCGTCGTCGTGGCGCTGGCAGTGGTGACGTTCATCGCCTGGTTCGCCGTCACCGGCAACTTCGAGCAGGCCTTCATCTCGGCGGTCGCCGTGCTGGTGATCTCCTGCCCCTGCGCCCTCGGGCTGGCCACGCCGACCGCCATCATGACCGGCACTGGTGCGGCGGCCCGGGCCGGCATCCTGATCAAGGACGTGGAATCGCTCGAGCGGGCTCACCGTCTCGACACGATCGTGTTCGACAAGACCGGCACGCTCACCGCGGGCCGGGCCACGCTTGTGGGCTCCGCGCCACTCCGGGGCACCGACGACCAGCTCGTACAGCTGGCGGCGTCGGTCCAGCACGGCAGCGAACACCCCCTTGCCCGCGCCATGCTCGAGGCGGCGGAGCAACGGCAGCTGCGCCGCTCGCCCGTCACGGACTTCCGCAGTCACACGGGCCGCGGCGTCAGCGGCACCGTCGACGGGCGCGAGATCTTCATCGGCAACACCCGCCTGCTCGACGAGCACGGCATCGCCATCGGCGAAGCCGCGGGCCTGGTCCAGGACTGGGAACGCAAGGGCCGCACGGCCGTGTTCCTCGCGGACCGGAACGGCGTGCTGGGCGTGCTCGCCATCGCCGACCCGCTGCGGCCGGAGGCCCTGGAAGCCGTCAGCGCCCTGCGCCGGATGGGCGTGCGCACCCTCATGCTGTCAGGCGACGCGGAACTGGTGGCGGCAGCCATCGGCCGGGAGGCCGGCGTGGACGAGGCACGCGGCGCCATCCGCCCCGAGGGCAAGGCCGAGGCCATCGAGCAGCTCCGCGCCGGCGGCCGCGTGGTCGGCATGCTCGGCGACGGGATCAACGACGCGCCGGCGCTGGCGGCCGCCGACGTGGGCATCGCCATGGGCACCGGCACGGACATCGCCATGGAAACCGCGGGCATCACCCTGATGCGCCCGGATCCCCGGCTGGTGGCCGGCGCCATCGACGCCAGCCGGGCCACGTTCCGCAAGATCAAGCAGAACCTGTTCTGGGCCTTCATCTACAATCTCATCGGCATTCCGCTGGCGGCCTTCGGCTACCTGAGCCCGGCCCTCGCCGGCGCGGCCATGGCGATGAGCAGCGTGAGCGTCGTCACCAATTCCCTGCTGTTGCGCCGCTGGCGCCCGCGGCAGAAGTAGACGCCCGCGGAAGGAGTAACCCAGAATGATGACCGGAGGACGAAATCTGATGAAAGCCGAATTCAAGGTATCGGGCATGACCTGCGGCGGCTGCGAGCGCAGCGTGCAGAACGCACTGACGAGCCACAAGGGCGTCACCGCCGCGAAGGCGGACCGGACGAGCGGCACTGTCGCCGTGGAGTTCGACCCCGCCCAGATCGAGCAGGCCGCCCTGGCCAAGGCCATCACGGCCGCGGGATTCCAGGTCGCCGCTTAAATTGCAGGAGCGCCTTTGGG
>JBEBHH010000079.1:0-6520 GCA_040080965.1 Gammaproteobacteria bacterium
GGCGATGGACAGGTAGGGCGCCAGGTTCTGCCGGTCGAAGGCGACGAAATCGAAGATGCCGTGGCCGCCCGCGTCCATGCCCGTGATGAAGTCCGACCAGGCCACGGGGCTCTGGGGCGGCACCGCGGTGGCGAGCGGCACGAAGCCGCCCAGGCCCGCGAGCCGCTGGAGGTTCGGCGTGTCGCCGTCCGCCATGTACTGCCGGAGCAGCTGCGGGTCCATGCCGTCCACGCCGAGCACGATCATGCGGGGTGGTGGAGTTCCCGCATCTTCTGTAGGAGCGGCTTTAGCCGCGACCGCGAGAAAAATGGTCGCGGCTAAAGCCGCTCCTGCCCTCATGCCTTCGGCGCGACCGGCAGCACGCGCCCCGTCATGTGGGCCGGCACGCTCACGCCGAAGAGGGTGAGGATGGTGGGCGCCAGGTCCATGATGCCGGGATCCCCGTCCAGCACCTGGCGGCTGGCGAACAGCACGCCGGGCACGAGCCGCGGGTCGACGCAGTGGTCACCGCTCCAGGACTTGGTGTTGTCGGTGAAGATCTCCCGCGTCACGCGGCCGGTCGCGCCTTCCCAGGACGCCCGGTAGCCCCGGTTGTAGCCGGCGATCAGGTCCAGGCCGCCGGCCTGGTAGGGACCGCGGGAGTGGACCTTGTCCACGTCGAAGATCTCCGTGATCGCCACGTCGCCCGTCTCCGCGTCCACGATCCCGGAGAGGCCGTCGATGATCTGCCGCTTGACGGCCTGGCACTCCTCGCCCGGCGCCACGATGCCGTTGGCCTCGCGGCCCCGCAGGTTGATGAAGATGCCGCCGAGGCCGAAGGCGTAGGCCTTCGTCCGGGACCAGTCCACGTTGTCGAACCAGTCGCCGCACTCGGTGGCGTCGCCGTTCAGCGCCAGCAGCCCCTGGTCGCGCAGCCAGGTGTTCAGGTTCACGCCGCGACGGAAGCTCTGGAAGCCGTGGTCGGAGATCACGAGCAGCAGGTCGTCGGGACGCAGCTCCGCCCTCGCCCGCCCGACCATGTCGTCGGCCCGTTTGTACATGTCGCGGATCGCGTGCCGGAACTTCTCGACGTCCTTGCCGCGATTCGCCGGGTGGTCGTCCTCCAGGTAGCGGAAGAACATGTGCTGCAGGCGGTCCGTGCCGTCGAACACGCAGGCCACCACGCCGTCCCGGGACTTCTTCAGGGCGTTGAAGAACATCTGCTCGCGCTCTTCATGGTGATCGAGCGTCTGCTGGATAAAGGCATGCTCGTCGATCACGCGCTCGTTCAGCGCCCATGTGTCCTCCGCGAGGCCGAGCGTGGCGAACTCGCCAATCAGCTTGGAGAGGTACACCGAGTAGTAGCCCGGCCAGGAAATGGGCAGCGCCGGCTGGCCCGGGTCGATGTTGATCGGCGTCACGTAGAGGCAGAGCTCCGGACCGGCCTCCGTCAGCGACATCCTCGTGATGTAGAAGCGGGCGATGCCGTGCACGTGGACCCCGGGCGCCGCCTTCCAGGAGAGGCGGATCCAGGGCGAGTATTCCCGTTCGGCGAGCCGGAACTTCTGGCCGCCGATGGCGAGCTTCGCCTCCTTCTTCGCGAAATCCGGCCGCAGCGTGAAGGGCAGCATCAGGGTCGCGTTGTCGGCCCGCAGGGAGTTGTCCGGCCCCGGGAGCGAGGCGCGGATCTCGCCGTCATCGACCGTCACCAGGATGCGCAGGCCGCCCGTACCTTCCGGCGCGGTCTCGTCGGGATGGACCTCGGCATCGATCGTCGTGAAATAGGTGAAGGAGCCCTGGGTGCCGCGCAGGTCGGGCACGCACATGGCCGACAGCATGGCGCCGGCGAACTTCTCGGGCGGGAACGTGAGCGGCACCCGCAGGATGTTGCAGGTGATGCCGTGGTCGCCAAGGATGCTCCAGAAGGCCCGGCTCTTGCGCATGTTCCGGAGCAGCGGCTTGCCGAGCGGGATGATCCAGTTGCCCACCCGCATGGTGCGGACCGAGGGCCCGACCTCGGAGCTGGAGAGCCGCGGCTTGTAGGTGCGCACGTCCCGATCGAGGAAATCGAAGATGTTGTGCCGGGACGGGTCCACGCCCGTCATGAACGACGACCAGGCCACTGGCGAGATGGACGGGTACGTGGTCCGCAGGCGCGAGAACCCGCCTTCCGCCTGCAGCTTGGTTAAATTTGGCAGGTCACCGCTCGCCATCCAGCGCTCGGCCAGGGTCGGATCCAGGCCGTCGAGGCCGATCACCACGACGCGCCGGACCTGGGCCTTGCCGCTGGCCTTGCGGCGGCGGATCGCGCGGAGCACCCAGCGGAAGGGCCAGATGAGCAACGACACGGCGCCCGCCACCAGGGCCGCGAGGACGCCGAAGAACGAGCCGATCACGGCGAAGCCGGCGCCGGGGCCGACGTAGGCGTCGGCGGCGAGGGGCAGGAAGAGCAGCGGAAGCAGGAGCAGTCGGGAGCGCATCAAGGAATGGTAGCAGGCCAGTCAGGTCCGGTTCCGGTACAGCTCCCGGTCCACCACGGCGGCCATCCGTGCTGCGTCGAGCCGGCCGCCGAGGAACGCGTTGATCGCGGCCGCCGTGCGCTGCGGGTCAGCCAGGGTGTCCCGGTGGGGGACCTCGAGCATCCGGAAATTGCGGCGGGTGCGCATCAGGACCTGCACGTTGACCAGGTGCTTGCGGTACAGGTCCAGCGCCTTCGCGTCGTCCACCGGGTTCGGCTGGTTCTGCCGGCCCAGCATCAGGTTCTGGGAGCGGATGACCTCGTCCAGGTCGCGGCGGGCGAACAGCACGCGGTAGAAGTTGTCGTCCGGCAGTTCCTTGAGGAGGTAGGAGATGACCTTGAGGCCCTTGCCGCGCGCGCCGCGGACCCAGGACCGGTCCGCCTGCTCGCCCAGGCTCTTGACGCTTTCCATCTCGAAGTAGCCGCGCGGATTGTCCGCGTCGGGCTGGCGCCGGTTGTCCGTCATCAGCGGGAGGCCGCCCGCGTCGAGCATGGCCATCAGCATCGACGTGCCGGACCGGGGCAGGCCGGAGACGACGATGACGTCTTCACCATAACGGAGGCGATTGCGGATTCGGTCGAGCATGGCGGGCGGTGGGTATACTAATCCCATGACCGCATTCATGGAGGCGCTTCGACCCCACCAGTGGTCCAAGAACCTGCTGCTGGCCATCCCGGCGCTGGTGGGCCAGGTCTGGATGCAGCCGGGCGTCATCACCCAGGTCTGCCTGGCCATCGTTGCCTTCACGCTCGCCGCCTCGGGCACCTACGTGCTCAACGACCTGCTGGATGTCGAAGCCGACCGGCGGCACCCGGACAAGCAGCGGCGGCCCTTTGCCGACGGGCGCCTGACCCTGATGTGGGGCCGGATCGCCGGTCCGCTGCTGGTGGCCACCGGCTGCGCGCTTGCCCTGGTCACGCTCGATTCGACCACCGTCAGGCTCCTCGTCATCTACGTGCTGGCGAGCGCCGCCTACTCGTTGTGGCTGAAACGCGTGCTGCTGCTCGACGTGATCCTGCTCGCCGGCCTCTACTCGCTCCGGCTGCTCGCCGGCGGCGCGGCGGCGGGCGTGGAGGTGTCGTCCTGGCTGCTGGCGTTCTCCATGTTCCTGTTCCTGTCCCTGGCGTTCGCGAAGCGGCTGACGGAACTCGAGGCCGCGCCCCACGAGGAGTCGGCCCGGGCCTACCGCCCGCGGGACCGGGACGCCTTCGCGGCCATGGGCCCCGCCTCCGGCATGCTGTCCATCCTCGTGCTCGCGCTCTACGTCAGCAGCGAGCCGGTGCGCAGCCGGTACGCCCAGCCGGACCTCCTATGGCTGCTCTGCCCGCTGCTCCTCTACTGGATCCTCCGCGTGTGGTTCGTCGCGCTGCGCGGCGACCTGCACCACGATCCCGTGGTCTTCGCACTGCGCGACGGGGTGAGCTACGCGATCGTCGCCAGCATGATCGCGGTCTTCTACCTGGCCACGCGATGACCGCCCCGGGCGCCATCCCGCCCCGGCTCCGCCTGCTGCAGTCCCTGGACGCCCGGGTGGGCGGCGCCCTCGTGCGCAGCGTCAGGCCCCGGGCCCGCGCCCTCGGCGGGCAGGGGCCCGCGGGCCCGCTCCCCGCCGTCGGCAGCGTGCTGGTGATCCGCCCCGGCGGGCTCGGCGACGCGCTGCTGCTCTGGCCCCTGCTCGATGCCCTCCGCGCCGCCTGGCCGGACGCCCGGTTCGACGTGCTCGCGGAGCGCCGCAATTCCGGCGCCTTCAGCCTGGATCCTGCGCACACGGGCGCGCTCCGCGTCCTCCACTACGACGAGTCGCCGCTGCGCGCACTGGGCGAACTGCGCCGCGCGCGCCACGACCTGATCGTGGACACGGAGCAGTACCACCATCTCAGCACCGTGCTGGCCAACGCCCTGCGGCCGCGCTGGCTGTGCGGCTTCCGCACGCTGGGGCGCGAACGGCTGCTGACCCACGCCGCGGATCACGACGAGACCACCTACGAGGCACGGGCCTTCCTCCGGCTCGGCGAGGCGCTGCTCGGCAGGCCGCTTCACTTCGACGCGGACCGGCCGTTCCTTGCCGTCGGCGCCGAGGCGGCGGAGTTCGCCGCCGCGGCGCTGCCTGGTACGTCCCGGCGCGTGGTGGCCATCATGCCCGGCGCCGGCGGCGCCTACCGCCGCTGGGCGACCGGGCGCCACGCGGAAGTCGCCGGCGCGCTGGCCCGGCAGGGCTGCCACGTGCTCCTGCTCGGCGGCGGCGACGCGGCCGGGGCGAGCGCGCAGATCGGGTCCAGCCTGCCGCCCGCCCAGGTCACGAACCTCGCGGGCCGGACGTCCCTCGCGGAGACGGCGGCACTCCTGCAGCGGTCGGCGCTGGCAATCAGCTCGGACACGGGCGTGCTGCACCTGGCCTACGGCGTGGGCACCCCGACCGTCGGGCTGTTCGGGCCAGGCCTCTTCCGGAAGTGGGCGCCCCCGGGCGCGCGGCACCGGCTGGTGCGTGTCGGGCTCGACTGCAGTCCCTGCACGCGCCTGGGCCGGGTGCCCCCCTGTCCACATAACGTGGCCTGCATGGCGCAGCTCGGCGTGCCGGCCGTGCTCGCGGCGGCGGAGTCGCTGCTGGGTTGAATGTACTGGCCTGAACCTGCAAAGCCGGGCCGGCGCGCTATGATCCCGGCCCATGCCGGAACAGCGCTATGACGAACAGTATTTCCGCGAGACCTACGGTTGCGACAGCCTGCCGCGCTTCGGTATGCACTGGTGGTCGGTGCGGTGGTACGCCAGCATGGCGCGCCGGTGCCTGGACCGGAACGGCGGGCGCCGCCTGCTGGAGATCGGCTGCGGCCACGGCTTCACCCTGGCCCGCCTGGAGCAGCGCTACGAGACCTGGGGCGTGGACATCTCCGAGTACGCGATCGGCCGGGCAGCGGAATTCGCGCCGCGCTCACGCTGCATGGTCGCGGACGTGGACCAGGGGTTTCCCGCGGCGCTGACGCCGGGCAGCTTCGACCTGGTCATGGCCAAGTATGTCTTCGAGCACCTGCGCGATCCGGGCCTGGCCCTGCGGCGCGCCGCAGGACTGCTGCGCCCGGGCGGCACGCTGTTCATCTCCATGCCCTACACGGCGTCGCTCGGCGCCCGCCTGAAGGGCGATGACTGGTACGCGCGCAAGGACCCCACGCACTGCTCGCTGCTGTCGCGGGACACCTGGCTCGCGCTCGTCGCCGCCGCCGGGCTCGAGCTGGAGCAGGAGTCGGCCGACGGCTGGTGGGACGTGCCCTACGTCGCCGGCATCCCCGCCTGGCTGCAGCTGCCGTTCGTGATCGGCCCCACGGCAGCGGCCTGCCTGGCCGGCCGCGCGGTGCTCCCGGCCCGCTGGGGCGAGAACGTCCTCCTGTTTGCCCAGCGGCCTGCATGACGCCGGACCGCGAATTCTCCCGGTCCTGGTGGCTGCCCCTGCTCGCCGCGGTAGTGGCCTACGCCGTGGCGCCCACCGCGCAACTGGTCTGGGACGACCAGATCGTGGCCGGCCAGCAGCTGCTCTCGTTCAACAGTGTCGCGGATATCCTGCAGCCGCCGGCCGGCATTCCCCAGTGGTCCTACGCGTACTACCGGCCGGTGGTGGTGGCCAGCTACCTCCTCGACGCGTGGCTGTTCGGCATCGGGTCCGCGATCGGGCCCCACACCATGAACGTGCTGTACCACGTGCTCACGACCCTGTTCGTCGGGCTCCTGGCCCGGCGGCTGCTCGCGGGCGTCCCGCAGGGCGCGCTCGGAGCGATCGCCGCGGCCACGCTGTTCGCCGTGCATCCGATCCACACCGAATCGGTGAGCTGGGTCACCGGGCGCAGCGACCTGCTGGCGACGCTGCTGCTCGTGCCCGCCCTGCACGTGACCCTGCGCTGGCGGGACGAAGGCGCCACCTGGCAGCTGCTCCTCGGCCCCGTGCTTTTCCTGCTCGCCTTGCTGGCGAAGGAAGTGGCGATCGCGGGGCTCGCCATCCTCCCGGTGCTGTGGCTGCTCGCGCCGCGCCGGCC
>JBEBHH010000080.1:0-6512 GCA_040080965.1 Gammaproteobacteria bacterium
GTCTTGTCGCTGGCGGGGCATCGGCCGCTGGCCGCGGGCTACGGAGTTACTCCAGCCGCATTGAGGGTCGCGGCGGTCGCCGCTCCTACTCCCGGAGTGCCCAGGGGAACCGCTCGGTGATCACCATGAGCGGCCGCGAGGCCGCGCTCACCCGGTAGGTGCGCGTCAGGAAGTCGGGCGGCGCGAGTGCCGCGACCGCGGGGGGCAGCACCGCGGGACGCTCGCGACCGTACCACAGGCCTTCCCGGCGGCTCTCGACGCCGGGCATCAGCAGCAGTTGCCCGAGGCTAAGGCCACCCGATTCCAGCCCGGCCCGCAGGGCGGCGGGAAGGCGCTCGAGACAGATCACGGATTCCGCGAAGGCGAACAGCCGCTGGCTGTCGGCGCCGAGGAGCAGCACGGCGCGCTCGATGACCGGGGTACCGGGCCCGGCCTCGAGCCAGTCGGTTGCCGGCAACTCTGCCGCAGCCGGCACCGGGCCGGCGGGCAGGACCGAGGAGCGCTGGCCCACAGGCCTGACGACGACGGGCTCCAGCGCCCAGGCCGAGAGGAAGCTGGTCACCGTGCCGTCGATGACGAGCAGCGCGCGCTGCAGGGGGGAGAGTTCACCGGGCTTGACGTCCGCAAGCCGGGCCGGCCGGCGGTCCTGGGCCAGGAACAGGCGGGCGGCCGGGTCGAAGGTTGCGGCGGTCGCCCGTCTCGGGAGCACGCTGTCGTCCGGCATGGCGTTGCGCCTGTTCGGGGGTGCCGGCACTTCCGGCGGGATTGCTTGCGCGCGCATGATAGCGCCGACAGGAATACCGCGAGGACCGCATGACGAGTTCAGAGGACAGCACGACCCTGCAGCGCCGCTTCATCACGGTCCACGGCGCCTTCGGCCCCCGCCAGGTCCACTACCGCCGCGGCGGCCGCGGCCCGGTGGTCCTGCTGCTGCACCAGTCGCCCCAGTCCTCCCGGGAAATGGAGCCCCTCATCGAGGCCTGGGCCCACGCCTTTACCCTGGTCGCGCCCGACTCACCGGGGTACGGCTTCTCGGAGCCGCTGCAACGGGCGGGCCAGCCCGTCGCGGCAGCCACGATGGAGGACCTTGCCGGCGCCACGCTGGAATTTGCCGATGCCCTCGGCATCGGCCGGTTCGGCATCTACGGCTACCACACGGGCGCCAGCATCGGCACGGCGCTCGCGGAGACGCGGCCGGACCGGGTTACCGCGGTCGCCGGCAACGGTCTCGTGGTGCTGACCGAGGCCGAACGCAACCTGATCCTCCGCGACTACCTGCCGCCCCTCGTACCGCGCTGGGACGGAGGCCACCTGGCCTGGCTGTGGGGGCGGATGCGCGAGCAGGCCATCTTCTTCCCCTGGCACGACCGGCGGGCCGCCACCCGGATGGACTTCGACATGCCGCCGGCCGGGCGCCTGCAGCCGGGCCTCGTCGAATTCCTCGCGGCGGGCGACCACTATCAGGTGGCCTACGCGGCCGCATTCTCCGACCGGGCAGAGCGGCGCCTTCCCGGGTTGCGGGTGCCCCTGCTCATCACCGCCGCGGCACGGGACCCGCTCGCGGGACACCTCGGCCGGATCGGCGCGCGATCGGCGACCGTTCAGGTGGAGCGCTCGGCGGACAGCCCCGCCGCACTGGAGCGTTGCCTGGCTCACCTCAGGAGCCATCCCGGCGATCCGTCGCCACCGATTGCCGCCACGACCGTCAGTGGCACGGACGGCAGTGCGCCCGACCCCGGTGCCAACGCCTACCTCGGGGCTCCCCGGCGGCAGGTCCGCGTGCTTCGCCGGCCTGCGCGCGAGCCGGCCGCCGGCTCATGCGTGATCCTGTTGCACGCGCCCGGCAGTTCCGCGGCGGCGCAGGCTGTCCTGGCGGACGACATCGCACGGCACGCGCACGTTCTCAGTCCGGACCTGCCCGGGCACGGCGCGAGCGACCCGCCGACGCCGGCCACCGGGCCGGGCGGCACCCTGGACGCCGTCGTCGCCCAGCTGGCCGAGGCGCTCTCACCGGCGGTGGCCGCCGACCGGACCGCGGTGGTGGCCAGCGGCGCGAGCGCCCCCGTGGCCATCGAACTTGCCCGGCGTCTCGGTCCCGATACCCGCGTCGTGCTCCTCGATCCACCAGCCTGGTCCGCCGCCGACGTCGGGGACTGGCTGCAGCAGGGCCTGCCGGCCCTGACCCCCGTCTGGCATGGCGGACACCTGCTCGAGGCCTGGCACATGGTCCGGGACGGACGCCTCTACGCACCCTGGTTTCGCCGGGAGCACGCCGGGATCCGGGCTGGGGAACCGGATCTGGATGACCGTCGGCTCCAGCGGGACGTGTACGACCTGCTGCGCTCGAACGGCCCATGGCAGGCCCTGCTGCGCGACTGCCTGCTGTACCAGCGCCGCCACGCCGGCACCGGCGAACCCACGATCAGCGAGCTGCCGCAGGGGCCGTCCAGCTGGGCAGACGTGCTGCGCCGGGAGGGCGGCGGGCACGGCGCCGCAAGTTGACGCGATTGCGGTCGGCCGTATACTGCCCGAGGCCATAAAGGCGCTTCGCGGTTCGATCCAGGGGGGCGAGCCGCGGGGTCCCAACAACAAAGGTTCCTCACAACAGCGGTGTCCATTGCGGGGACAACTCGCGGAACCCGGGTCCGTTGGCCTGCCAACCGGTGCAAACTCCTCCCTTGATGGCTTGTGTTTCCGAACTCTATTGTTGAGGAGCCTGCGTGATGAAACGGTGTTTGACGGCGATCGTCCTGGGACTGGCCGCCACCTCGGCCCTGGCGGCTGAAGACGAGACCTTCTGGAACGCAGGCATTGCCGCCGTCTTCGGCGAGTACAAGTTCGACGACAACAACCTGGATGACAGCTCGGCGGGCTTCAAGCTCTTCGGGGGCTACCGCTTCAACCAGCTGTTCGGCGTCGAGGGCGCTTACCACAACTTCGGCGACTTCGAGGAAGACCTGGATCCGCCGAACCCGGGCGGCGACGCCAAGGCCGAGCTCGACGGCTTCAGCGTGGCGGGGATGCTGTTCGCACCCCTGGCCAGCGAGGATCTCGAGCTCTACGCCAAGGGCGGCTACTACTTCTTCGACCAGGAAGTGGTCGTCGATAACGCCGTCGTCGGCAACAACTCCCCCTCCGGCCTGCTGCTCGGCGCCGGTTCCCGCTTCTCCATCAGCGACCAGTTCGCGATCCGCGCGGAAGCCGACTGGTTCGACATCGACGACGGCGACCTCTGGTCCCTGAACCTCGGCTTCGAGTACCTGTTTGGCCGTCCGGCGAAGGCCGCGATCCCGGTGGCTGCCGTGGCGGCGCCCGTCGTGGCTGCCGCAGTCGTCGCGCCCCCGCCGCCGGCCGATACGGATGGCGACGGTGTCATCGATCCCAGCGACCAGTGCCCCGACACGCCGAAGGGCGACCGGGTTGGTCTGCAGGGCTGCTCCTGCGACATCACGCGCCAGGTGCAGTTCAAGCTGAACTCGGCCGAACTCACCGCCGAAGACATGGCAACCCTGGACGAAGTGGCCGAGAACCTCACGCGCCTGAAGTTTGTTTCCGGCACGGTCGTCGGCCATACCGACAGCTCCGGCTCCGACGAGTACAACCAGGCGCTGTCCGAGCGCCGGGCCCAGTCCGTCGCGACGTACCTGGAGGGCAAAGGCATTGCGGTGGGCCGGCTGGCGGCTTCCGGCGCCGGTGAGAGCGAACCGATCGCCGACAACGCCACTGCCGAAGGCCGGGCCCAGAACCGCCGCGTGGTTCTGAAGCGCACCGACTGCGAAAAGCCGAACTAGACGGAGCGCAGGTTCATGCAGCGTAGTGTTTCGATGTGTTTTGGCAGGGTGCTGGCGTCAGCGGCGGCCACCGCCGCGCTGGTCGTCGCTCCTGCCGTTACCGCCCAGGCGGGCAATGCCGACCCGGGATTCCGGGTTGGCGGCGCCGCGCTCTTCAGCGACTACTCGCTGGACGACAACTCCATCGACGACAGCTCGGTGGGCTTCAAGGGCTGGGGCCAGTACCGGTTCGGCAAGGTCCTGGCCTTCGAGGTCTCCTGGCTGAACACCGGCGACTTCGAGGAAGACACGGCCCCCGCCGAGGCCGGCGGCGACGCCAGCCTGAGCGCCCAGGGCCTGGGCTTTGACGTCGTGGGGTACCTGCCCTTCTCGCCCGAGGAGATCCAGATGTTCGCCAAGGTCGGCTTCTTCGACCTGGACCAGGACCTGGAAATCGACAACCAGTCCCAGAGCACGCGCAGCGCCGACGGCTTCACCGTGGGCGCCGGCGCGGACATCTCCATCGCCGAGCAGGTGGCCCTGCGGCTCGAGGGCAACTGGTACGACATGGACGGCGCCGACTTCTGGACCTTTGGTCTCGGCGTCAGCTACCACTTCGGGCAGTAGGAGCGCCTTGAGGCGCGACCCCCGCCCTTTCCCGGGAGAGACTCGCGGACTCGATTCTCCCGGGAAAGGGCGGGGGTCGCGCCTCAAGGCGTTACTGCTACTCCTCGCGGTCGCGTCGCCAGCAGCTCCTGCCGGCGACGCCAACTGGACCTCCTACGGTGGTGATGCCGGCGGCTCCCACTACTCGTCGCTCGACGGGATCAACCGGGGCAATGTCGGGCAGCTGGTCAAGGCCTGGGAGTACCGCACCGGCGAACTCGACCGGCACCCCGACCGCAAGGCTTTCGCCAGCTTTCATGCCACGCCGCTCCTCCTGCCGGAGGCTGCCGGCCAGTCACTCGTCTTCTGCACGCCGTTCAACCGGCTGATCGCCCTCGATCCGGCCAGCGGGAAGGAGCGCTGGGTCTTCGATCCGAAACTGGACCTGGGACCCGTCGGCACCCGCTACAACTGCAGGGGGATTGCCTACTGGCAAGACCCGGTCGCGGCCAGCACCGGCGCATCCGGCGCCGCCGCGTGCACCCACCGGCTGTACATGGGCACGGGCGACCTGCGGCTGGTGGCCGTGGATGCCCGCACCGGGCGCTCCTGCCAGGACTTCGGCACGGCCGGCACCGTCGACGTGAAGGCCCTCGTGCTGGCCGAGGCGGAAGTCCGCGCCAGGCGCATCGGCCGGCCGGTGAACTTCCGGCACGGCGACGTGCAGTTCTCCTCGCCGCCCACCGTGGCGGGCAGCGTGGTCATCGTCGGCTCCGCCAACAACACCAAGTTCCGGCGCAACGACGGGCCCAGCGGCGCCGTGCGCGCCTTCGACCTGCGCACTGGCGCGTTCCGCTGGAGCTTCGATCCCGTGCCGAGGAATCCCGGCGACCCGCAGGCGGCCGGCTGGACCGCGGACGCGCTCGCAACCACCGGCGCCGCGAACGTCTGGAGCATCATGTCCTACGATGCGGCGCGGGATCTTGTCTTCCTGCCGACCGCCAGTGCAGCGCCCGACTTCTTCGGCGGCACGCGACCCGGCGACAACCGGTACGCGAATTCCGTCGTCGCCCTGCACGCCGCCACCGGCCAGGTTGCCTGGCACTACCAGCTGGTGCATCACGATGTCTGGGACATCGACCTGCCCGCGCAGCCGATGCTGCTCGACCTCACGCTCGGCGGGAAACCGGTGCCATCCGTGGTGCAGCTCACCAAGATGGGCCTCGTCTTTGCCTTCGACCGCGCAACCGGCGCACCCGTGCTCCCGATCGAGGAGCGGCCAGTGCCGGGCGGCGGAATGCCCGGCGAACAGCTGTCGCCGACCCAGCCGTTTCCCGTGACGATCCCCCCGCTGGTGCCGGGCGGACTGGATCCCGAGGATGCCTGGGGCTACACCTTCCTCGACCGGGCCGTGTGCCGGCGCCTCATCGAGAGTGCGCGGCACGGCCAGTACTACACGCCGCCCAGCCGGGAGGGCACCGTCAATTTCCCCGGTATGGCAGTTACCAACTGGGGCGGTGGCAGCTTTGATCCGGAACGCCAGCTGCTGATCGTCCCTGTGAACCGGGCGCCGACCTTCACCCAGCTGATTCCCCTGGACGAGGTCGACCCGGCGGCGTTCGCCAACCCGATGGCGGGCCTGATGGGCAATCCGGGCAGGCTCGATGGCACGCCCTACGCGCAGGTCTTCAAGCCGCTGCTCTCACCCCTCTTCTCGCCCTGCAACCCGCCGCCCTGGGGCGAGCTCGTGGCCCTGGACCTCGCCACCGGCAAGACCCGCTGGCGCGTGCCGCTCGGCGTACTCGACAAGCTGGTGCGGCTGCCGCTGCCGCTCCGCTGGGGCACGCCGACGTCCGGCGGTCCCATCATCACGGCCGGCGGCCTCGTGTTCATCGGCGCGACCATGGACGAGCGCTTCCGCGCCTTTGACGTGGAAACCGGCGAACAGCTCTGGGAATCCGCGACACCGACCGCGGCCATGGCGACGCCAATGACTTACAAGGTGAACGGCCAGCAGTACGTGGCGGTGGCCGCGGGCGGCCACATGTGGCAGTACTCCTTCAAGATCGGCGACTCACTGATCGCCTGGCGCCTTGGGGACATGCCTCAATTCTGAGACCCGCGTCGCGCATGGAG
>JBEBHH010000044.1:0-23461 GCA_040080965.1 Gammaproteobacteria bacterium
ATCGGATGCCGGGCACCACCAAGGGGAAGAAGGGGGGTCGTGGAACCCGGCAAAGCACTTGATGGAAACTGTATTGCAGGACTCGTGCCAAGTCTGATCGACCTAAAATCAGTCACTTACGTCCATCGGAACTCACGGAAAGCCACGACTGACGGAAAACCGTTGGCAGTCGGCACGGAAAACCGTGTAGCCTTGTTCCATGCCGGCCGACAAGCCCTATCTCGACCTGTTTCGCCGGGTGCCCGTCATGGCGACCCTGCTGGATCAGGAGGGGTGCTTCATCGATGTCAGCGACGCCTGGGTCCGGCGCACGGGCTACACCCGGGAGGCGCTGCGGGGCGCAAGGCCGGAGGACATCGCCACCGAGGACAGTGACCGCCGCATCCGGGAAGAGCTGCGGCCCTGCTTCCGGCGCACGGGCCGGCTCGACAACGTCCCGGTGGAATTCCGGACCACGGACGGCGCCACCCTCGAACTGCTGGTCACCAGCACGGCCGAGTACGACGACAGCGGCGTGTTCCTGCATTCGCTGTCCGTCTTCACGGAGGTCTCCGACGGGGCCCGGCTCGAGCGCCGCTATCGCGACCTCTACCAGTCCACTCCCGCGATGCTCCACACGATCGACCCCGACGGCCGGTTGACCGACGTCAGCGATCACTGGCTGGAACGGCTGGGGTACACGCGGGAAGAAGTGCTGGGGCGGTCGATCCTGGAGTTCATGACCGATGCGTCCCGGCAGCCGCTCGTGGGCCGCCTCCGGGAGATCATCAGCGAGGGCGATTTCCAGAACGTTCCGCGGCAGATGGTGACCAAGGGCGGCGATGTCCGCGACGTGCTGCTGTCCTCCCGCACCGAGAGGGATGCCCGTCAGGCTGTCGTCCGCACGCTGGTGGCCAGCAAGGACGTCACGGAGCGCAATCGTGCCGAAGCGCGCCTGAAGGAAGCCTACGGCGAAATCGCACGCCTCAAGGAGGAACTGGAGCGGGAGCGGGACTACCTGCGCGAGGAAGTGCGGGTCTCCATGAACCTGGGCCGGATCGTGGGTGGTAGCCCGGCCCTGCAGGCCATGCTCGCCCGCATCGAAGCCGTGGCCGGCACCCCGGCCAACGTGCTGATCGTCGGTGAAACCGGCACGGGCAAGGAACTGGTTGCCCACGCCATCCACACGCGGAGCAGCCGGGCCAACGGCCCGCTGGTGAAGGTCAACTGCGCCTCCATCCCCGACGAACTGTTCGAGAGCGAGTTCTTCGGCCATGTGCGCGGCGCCTTCACGGGCGCGCACAGGGACCGGGTCGGGCGCTTCCAGCTGGCCGACGGCGGCACCATCTTCCTGGACGAGGTGGGGGAGATCCCGCTGGCCCTGCAGGGCAAGCTGCTGCGGGTGCTGCAGGAACGGGAGTTCGAGCGTGTCGGCGACGACACCACGCGGGTGGTGGACGTGCGCGTGATCGCGGCGACCAACAAGGACCTGGAGAAGGCCGTGGAGTCCGGCGAGTTCCGGGAAGACCTGTATTACCGCCTCAGCGTGTTTCCCGTCCAGGTACCGCCACTGCGCCGCCGCGGCGACGACGTGGTGCAGCTGGCAGTGCATTTCCTCGAGCAGGTGTGCCGGGAGTTCGGCCGTCCGTGCCCGCCGATAACCCAGTCCCAGGCCGATGCGCTGCGCCGTTACGCCTGGCCCGGCAACGTGCGCGAGCTGAAGAACGTGATCGAACGGGCGGTCATCCTCTCCACCGCGGACAACCTGCGCCTCGACCTTTCGCTGCCCGTGGACCAGCCGGACCGGCAGACCGACGCGGGTGCCGGACGGACTGCGGTGATCGGCAATCCGGCATCGCCGGGCGAGGTCCAGCCGTTTCTCACGGAGGCCCGGATGCGGGACCAGCAGCGGGCCAACCTGGTGGCGGCCCTGGAGGCAGCCCGCTGGCGCATCGCCGGCAAGGGCGGGGCGGCCGAACTGCTGGGCATCCGCCCCTCGACGCTGGCTGACCGCATGAAGGCCCTGGAAATCAGTCGTCCCGAGGTGGACCGGAAGGCCGGCAAGCGCGGCTGACGCGTCTCCCGCTGACGGGCGCGTCCCGTTCCGGCACAATCACGCGCGCCGGGGAGGAGGTCTCCGCGGCATTACCCGGGAAAACCACCGCGCCATGCCTTGCAGGGAACGGAATCGCTGCATACTGGCCTGCGTCCTGCTGCTGGCGCACTGCCTGCCCGCGCTCGCGGAGCCCCAGACTTCCCTGCCGGCCACCGTCAACCGGGTCCTCGTCCAGCGCAAGCTGCCCGAGACATCGGTCAGCGCGTTCGTCCAGCGCATCGGGGCCGCCGAGCCGACTCTCACCTTCAATCCCGACGTGCCGCGCAACCCGGCGTCGGTCGTCAAGCTGGTGACGACGTTTGCGGCACTGGAAGCGCTGGGCCCCGCCTACCAGTGGCGCACCGAGGCCTACGCGGACGGGAAGATGGAGGGCGGGACGCTGACCGGCGACCTGCTGCTCAAGGGCTATGGCGACCCGTATCTCGTGACCGAGCGCCTGTGGCTGCTGCAGCGTGAGCTGCGCAGCCGGGGCCTGCGCGTCATCGACGGCGACCTCGTGATCGACAACACCTGGTTCGCCCGGGAGGAACTTGATCCGGGCGCCTTCGACGGCCAGGCCTACCGGGCCTACAACGCGCTGCCCGACGCCCTGCTGGTGAACTACCAGGCCGTGAACTTCACCTTCCGCCCGGATGCCGCCCGCGGCCGCGTGGAGATCCTCTCCGATCCGGTCCTTGCCAACCTGGAGATCCAGAACAACATGCGACTGTTCAGGGGCGGCTGCGGCTCCGCCAAGAGCGGCATCAGCATGGTCGTCGGCAACTCGCCGACGCGCCCGCGCGTGACGTTCTCCGGCGCACTCGCCAGCCAGTGCGCTGAATACCAGCTGCTTCGCTCCGTCCTGGACGGACCCGCCTACACCTATGGCGCCTTCCGGGGCCTCTGGGAGGAGCAGGGCGGCCAGATCACCGGTGGCATCCGCCAGGGCCAGGTGCCCGCGGGGAAATCCGCCCTGGTCACCTTCCAGTCCCCGCCGCTGGGCGAGGTCATCCGGTCGGTCAACAAGTTCAGCAACAACGTGATGACCCGGCAGATCTTCCTCACGCTGGGCGCGGAGAAGTTCGGGCCGCCCGGGACCCTGGACAAGGGCGGGCAGGCGACGCTGGCGGCGCTCGCATCCCGCGGCCTGAACTTCCCCGAGCTGAAGCTGGGCAATGGCGCCGGATTGTCCCGCGAGACCCGCATCTCCGTGGCCAGCCTCGGCCGGCTTTTGCTGGCCGCCCATGACAGCCCGTTCCAGGCGGAATTCCAGGCCTCCCTGTCCATTGCCGGCCTGGACGGCACGACGCGGAAGCGCTTCCTCCGGGACCCCGTGGCTGGCGACATGCACCTCAAGACCGGCACCCTCAACGGCGTGACCTCGATTGCGGGCTTCGTGCACAGCGAGTCCGGTGCCGATTACGCGGTGGTGATGGTCGTGAACGGGCCCAAGGCCACCTGGGGCGGCGGCCTCGATGCCCAGAACGCCCTCCTGCGCTGGGTCCATCAGCGCTAGAATCGCCACCGACGCCAACCCTGCAGGGAATGTCCATGAAGCTGATCACCGCCATCATCAAGCCCTTCCGCCTCGACGACGTGCGCAATGCGCTCTCCGAGGTCGGAGTCAATGGCATGACTGTCACCGAGGTGAAGGGGTTCGGGCGCCAGCGCGGCCACACCGAGCTCTACCGGGGCGCCGAGTACGTGGTGGACTTCCTGCCCAAGTCCAAGGTGGAGGTCGCCGTCGCCGACGACCTGGTGGAACGGGTGATCGAGGCCATCACGGCCGCCGCGCGCACGGGCAAGGTTGGCGACGGCAAGATCTTCGTCACTGACCTGCACCAGTCATTGCGGATCCGCACCGGCGAGACGGGCGACAACGCGCTGTAGGAGCGCCTTGAGGCATGGCCCCAATCAACAGCGGTGATACCGCGTGGCTGCTCGGTGCAACCGCGCTCGTGCTTTTCATGACGTTGCCGGGTCTCGCGCTGTTCTACGGCGGCCTGGTCCGTAGCCGCAACGTCCTCTCGGTGCTCATGCAGTGCTTCGCCATTGCGGCGGTGGTCTCCATCGTCTGGGTGCTCGCGGGCTACAGCCTGGCGTTCGGTGACGGCGGTCCGGCGCAGGCCTGGATCGGCGGCCTGCAGAAGGCGTTTCTGTCGGGCATCACGGCCGACAGCGTCACGGGCACGATCCCCGAGTCCGTCTTTGCGATGTTCCAGCTGACCTTCGCGATCATCACGCCGGCGCTCGTGGTCGGCGCCTTCGCCGAGCGCATGCGTTTCGGCGCCATGCTGCTGTTCTCCACTCTCTGGCTCGTCGTGGTCTACCTTCCCGTCGCCCACTGGGTGTGGGGAGGGGGCTGGCTGGCACAGATGAAGTTCCTCGATTTCGCGGGCGGCTCCGTGGTGCACATCAACGCCGGCGTCGGGGCCCTCGTGGCGGCACTCGTGATCGGCAATCGCCGGGGCTTTCCCAGCCAGGCCATGACGCCCCACAACCTTCCGGCCACGGTCACCGGCGCCGGCATGCTCTGGGTCGGGTGGTTCGGCTTCAACGCCGGCAGCGCACTGGCCGCGAATGGGTCCGCGGGCATGGCCATGCTGGCGACCCACACCGCCGCCGCCGCCGGCTGCATCGCGTGGATGGCCCAGGAGTGGCTGCGCTTTGGCAAGCCCAGCGTGCTGGGCATCGTCACCGGCATGGTGGCCGGGCTCGGCACCATCACGCCGGCGTCCGGCTACGTCGGCCCGGGCGGCGCGCTGGTCATCGGCCTGCTCGCGGGGACCGTGTGCTTCTGGGCCACCCAGTACGTGAAGCGCCGCCTGGCGATCGACGACTCCCTCGACGTCTTTCCGGTGCATGGCGTCGGCGGAATCATGGGTACGCTGCTCACCGGCGTCTTCGGCGCCACGGCGCTCGGCGGCATTGGCCACCCGGACGGCCGGACGATGGCCGCCCAGCTGGGCGTGCAGCTGATCGGCACCGTGGCCACGCTGGCCTGGTCGGCAGGCATGACCTGGCTGCTCCTCAAGGTGACGGGCCTCGTGACCGAATTGCGGGTGACAGCCGAAGAAGAGAACGAGGGCCTCGACCTCGTGCTGCACGAAGAGCGGGGCTACAACATTACTTCGTAGGAGCGTGCTGTCGGGCTTTCCACAGCCGGAAACCCAGCAGCACTGCCAGCACCGCGCAATACACCAGCGGCTCCCGCACGTCCTTCTTCACCAGCCAGTAGAAGTGCCAGCATCCCAGGATGGCGATCAGGTACACCAGCCTGTGCAGGGTCAGCCACCGGGCACCGAGCTGGCGGCGCCAGCCTGCGGTGGACGTCACGGCCAAAGGGGTCATCAGCAGGAAGGCTGCGAAGCCGATGGTGATGTAGGGACGCTTCGCGATGTCCTCGATGATCACCGGCAGGTCGAGGGAACGGTCGAGGAAGAAGTACGTCACGAAGTGGAGTGCCAGGTAGGCGAAGCTCCAGAGACCCAGGAGACGGCGGAACTGCAGGGGCCAGGGCTTTCCGGTGATGTGGCGGAGGGGCGTCATGGCGAGCGTGGCCAGCAGGAGCCGCAGGCCCCATTCACCAAGGACATCGCGGATCACGAGCTGGGGGTTGGGCCCCAGTCGCAGGCCACCGATCTCGGCGAGCTGGAGGAGGAGGTAGACGAGGGGCAGCGCGCAGGCGATGTGCGCGAGCGGTCGCCAGAACAGGCGGATCTGGCGCTGGCTCACCATGGGAGTGCCGGAGCCCCGGGCCGCCTCAGAAATTCCTGACCAGGTCGAGGCCCTTGTATAGCGACGCCACCTGGCTGGCGTAGCCGTTGAAGGGCAGTGTGTCCTGGCGGGCGGCAAACAGGCTGTTCAGTCCCGACGACACGCGCCGCTCACTCGCCTGGCTCCAGCGCGGGTGGTCCACCGCCGGGTTCACGTTCGCGTAGAAGCCGTACTCGTCGGGCGCGGACAGGTTCCAGGTGGTCGGGGGCTCCTTCTCCGTGAAGCTGATGCGGACGATCGACTTGATGCTCTTGAACCCGTACTTCCAGGGCACGATGAGGCGCAACGGCGCGCCGTTCTGGCTGGGCAGCTCCACGCCGTACACGCCGACGACGAGCAGCGTGAGCGGGTGCATGGCCTCGGCCATGGTCAGTCCCTCAACGTAGGGCCAGTCCAGCACCGGATATTTCTGGCCGGGCATTTCCTCCGGGCGCACCACGGTCTCGAACGCCACGTACCTGGCCTTCGACGTGGGCTTGTAGCGCTTGAGCACGTCCCCGAGCGGGATGCCCACCCAGGGGATGATCATCGACCAGGCCTCGACGCAGCGGAAGCGGTAGATCCGCTCCTCGAGGGTGTGGGGCTTGACGATGCTGTCGTAGTCGAAGGTGCCGGTGACCTCGGCCTCGCCGTCGATCTTCACCTTCCAGGGTTTGGGCCGGAACCTGCCCGATTCCGCCGCCGGGTCTTCCTTGCCGGTGCCGAATTCGTAGAAGTTGTTGTAGCCGGTGACTTCCTCGAACTTGTTCGGCGCGTCCTTGGTGCTGAAGGGGCTCTTGCGGATCCCGGCCAGGCGCCTGTACTTCGCGGGTATGCCGCCGTCGTCAGCTGCCAGGGCGCTCGAGAGCAGGGCGCTGGCGCCGACGAAGCCCGCGGACTGCAGCAGTGATCGCCTGCTGAGATACACGCTTTCGGGCGTGATCTCGGAGGACTTTATTCCCAACGGCTTTCTGATCAGCATGGTCGATTCCTGTCCATCGAAATGGCCTGGGTCTGCCTTTGACGCCGGGAGCGCCCGGAACCTTACAGTCGAAAGTGCTTCGCCGGGTCCGGGGGCGCTCAGTCCGGCTTGCCGCGGTACACGCCGTTCAGGTCCCAGTCGTACTCCACGAACCGGACTTCGAAGCCGTCCCGGGCGAGCAGGTCGGCGGCGGCTGGATCGCTGACGTAGCGGGCCAGGTACTTTTGCGTTGACCCCGCGGCCTGCACGAAGTCGGCCTGGTACCAGTCGAAGATGCTCGACAGGAACGCAATCCGCCGCTGCACGTCGTAGCGGTTCCGGGTGCCGTCATTCGCGAAGGCCCGGGCGGCGTCCTCCAGCTGGGCATCCAGCGTCGCTGGTTCGTAGGACCGGCTGGCGAGCCGCGGGCAGGAAATCGACGCGCAGACGATGGCGAAATGCACCCGGGGCTCACCGAGGGGCAGGATCCGGCCGTGCTCGAGCTGCTCCAGCGTGGTCTTCCCGCCCAGCAGATCGTATTCGCGGCGCTTGAAGTAGTTCCGGCGGCCGAACCAGGACGACGGCGAGTAGCCGTCGAGGATGCCCCGGATCGCCAGGGCGTTGTAGGCGTTGATCAGGAAGGCAAGGCGCGTGCCAGGCTCGGCCAGGTCGGCCTCCGTCGTGGTGGCGAGGCCTGTCACGAACCGGCCGAAGGCGGGGTCGGCCCGGATCCCGTCGTAGTCCACGAAGCCGTTGCGCACGTTGCGGAGAAACACGGCGTCCAGGTCGTCGTCGTTGGGCAAAGAAGCCATGGCGGGTGCGCACAGCAGGCACAGCAACAGGACGCGAAGGGCGAGTTTATGCATGGGGTATTCTAAGCACACTCCCTGATTACGTTCCCGAAAGAGTATTGGATGCGCATTCCGGCCGCGATCGTCGCGCTCGCCCTCGTTTCCTGCGCCTCCCCGCCGCGGGCGCCGGCCTCGTCCTGCATGCAGCAGACCCTGGATTCGCTGGACCTCTCCCGCCAGTCAAACGACCGGAAGCACTGCGTCGCCAGTGGCAGCATCGCCTTGCGCTGCGGAACGGGCTCCGCCTGGGCGGCGGGCTATGCGAAGGAGCTGGCCGACCTGTTGGGTCCCGGCAATTTCCAGCGACGGGACCTGCGGGCGAATTCTGCCGGCCGGCGCTGCGCGGGCGCATCCGCGCGCGAACAGGATCTTGCCGCCTGCTGCGGCAGCGCCGGGTTCTAGCTGTCAGGCTCCGGACGGCGGCTGTTCCAGCGGTTTGCTGCCCTCATCCGGGGACGGCTTCTCCTTCTTCTCCAGCTTCTTCGGCGCGTAGCGGAACTCGTGGCGATGCACGATGCCGGTGGTGGGCACCGGAGCGCCGTCGACGTAGCGTGGCCGGAAGGTTGTGTTCCTCACGGTTTCCGCCACCCGCTCTTCCAGCAGGTTGGCCGGGTCCGACTCGATGATCGTCGCCTCGGTAACCCGCCCGAGCTGATTGACAGTGAAGCGCACGACGACGAAGGCCGGCTCGAGGGTCTTCGGGTCGGGTTGGGGCGCCTTGCGGGATGGCACGGGAAAGATCACCGGCAGCGCCGGGCCCTCGATCCGGACCGGCTGCGCGAAGTACCCGTCACGCTGCCCCTCAAGCGCCGGGTCGGCCGAGAGGGCCTGCCAGGCTTCCTTGTAGCGGTCGGAAGCGGTGTTCGGCTTGTCCCAGATCAGGTAGAGGTCGCCCAGTTCCACCAGGATCCGGGCCCGTTGCGCGGCGTCTGGCGGGGTCTGCTGCTCGACGATGCCGAGCGCCTTGCGCAGCATCATGCTGGACAGTGGCAGCAGCGTCTCGTCGGACTGGGTCGAGGATGGGTCCGGTGGCAGCGGCGCCTGCTTCCGGTAGGTCCCGGCGATGGAGATCAGCGGCTCGACCATGTCGGGCGCGTTCTCGCCCCCGGTTTTTTCCACCAGCCGGGCGGCGGACTGATAGGCGAGTCGCGCCGCTTCCGTCTGGTTGGAGCGGTCGTACCACTGGCCGAGTTTCGTGAGCGGACCGACGAGTGCCGGATTGTTCCTGCCGAGCCTGCGTTGCTGGACGTAGATCTGGGCCTCCTGGTGGAAATTGGCCTTCTCCAGGTCCTGCCGGCCCAGGTAGCCCTCCGTCAGCCCGTCGCGGATCCGGATCTGCTCCAGGTTGTAGAAGCCCTCGTTGACGTGATTTACCCGCAGCGCCCGCTCGTAGGCCTGCGTGGCCAGCGGATACTGCTCGCTGCGCACGTAGGCCTCGCCGAGACCCATGAGCGGATTGATCAGCCGGGCCGACAGGAACCCCTCGCCCTTCTCGAGGAGGGTAATTGCCGCCTGGTAGTTGGCTTCCGCGTCGGGCAGGTCGCCATTGCGCAGCTGGGCGGTGGCGAGGTTCGTGAGGGGGCTGGCGAGCTCGAGGCTGTCGGCGCCGCGCAGCTCTGCCGTCAGCGTCACGACCTCGCGTCCCGCCGCCGCGGCCTCGGCGTTCCGGCCCTCCGCGATCAGGCGCTGGTAACGCTCTTCGGCGGCGTCCCGCTGCTGGCCGACTGCCGCGCTGTCTGCTGCACTGGCCGCACCCTCTTCCTGGCCGGAAGCGCTGGCGACGGCCAGCAGGCAGAGCAGGGTGGTGGCGAGCCGGGGGATGAGACGCATGGTGGGGAAATTACTCCAGCGGCGGCCGTCCTGGCGAGACTTCCCGTCCCGCCCGCCTTTTGTCAAAGCGGAGCTGTCAACGCCGGCCGGGCTCCCGCGTTCTGGTACCTGACACCACACACTCGTTACCTTTCAGGAGCCAATTCACCATGCAGCGTAGCAACATGACTGTCCTGCTCTGTGCCGGCCTGCTGGCCGGCATCACGAACACGGCTGTCGCGAACGACAGCGTGCGCGAGGAGCGCCTCGACGCGCGGGGCGACCGGATCGAGGACCGGCTGGATGCCAGGGGTGATCGCATCGACGGCCGGCTGGACGCGCGGTCCAATCGGGCGGAGGCCGCTGGCCACGAGGCCGCCGCTGACCGCCTCGACCAGCGTGGTGACCGGGCGGACAACCGGCTGGATCACAAGGGTGAGCGCGTAAACAGTCGCCTGGACCGCCGGGGTGAGCGGGCTTCGCGGCGCCGCGGCTAGTTCCCGGCAACACCGGCCGGGCACACAGGACTGAAACCGGCGGCGGGGCGGCGTCGAACGGCGGCGCCCCGCTGTCCTTGCTGGCAATATGGTTGCGTCGCCCCCATTTACCAGGTCCGGTTCCTGGTTGAGGACAGCACCATGTGGCTCCGGAAGAAATCCCTCGAGATGCCCACCGCCAGCACGGCGCTGAAGGGCCGCGCCACGGCGATGACGGTGCCCGAGCGGCACTTCGTCAACGGCCATCCGCTGAAGGGGCCGTTCCCTGCGCATCTCCGGCAGGCGGTGTTTGGCCTGGGTTGCTTCTGGGGCGCCGAGCGCAAGTTCTGGCAGCTACCGGGCGTGTACTCGACGGCCGTTGGTTATGCCGCAGGCATCACGCCGAATCCCACCTACGACGAAGTCTGCACGGGGCAGACCGGCCACAATGAAGTGGTGCTGGTCGTCTACGACCCCGCGCAGGTCAGTTACGAGCAGTTGCTCACCGTCTTCTGGGAATCCCACGATCCCACCCAGGGCATGCGCCAGGGCAACGACTCCGGCACCCAGTACCGCTCCGGCATCTACTGGTTCGACGAGCAGCAGCGCGACGCGGCCCTCCGCTCGAAGACGGAATTCGAGGCGCGGCTCAAGGCTGCCGGCTTCGGGCCGGTCACTACCGAGATCCTGGAGGACCCCGCGTTCTACTACGCCGAGGACTACCACCAGCAGTACCTGGCGAAGAATCCCGGCGGGTATTGCGGCCTGGGCGGCACCGGCGTCACTTGCGGGTAGGAGCGGCTTCAGGCGCGACCCCCTTCCCGCTCGAGACTCGCGGACTCGATTCTCGCGGGAAGGGGTCGCGCCTGAAGCCGCTCCTACCCGCAAAAGTGTGACCGCCGCCCGACCCGTTCGAGGCCCCCGGAATATTATGGCAAGGGTGCCCGCCGGCCCGATGCCGGCCGCAAGGGTCTGTCTGTGCTCCTCAAACGTCTCAAGATCGAGACCGCCAACCTCGAGTGCGGCATGTACGTCGCGCAGCTCGATCGCCCGTGGCTGGAGACCCCGTTTCTCTTCAAGGGCTTCGAGATCCGTGACGAGAAGGAACTGAAGCAGCTCCGGCAATTCTGCAAGCACGTCTATGTGGACGCCACCCAGGGTTCCGTGGCGCAGGACAAGGTGCTGGAGGCCCGCCGCCGCGAGGCCCGGTACGCCCAGTCCCTTGCCACGCCGGCGACGCGTCTGGAGCATGCGAACCGTCCCAGCCTGCAGCGCCGCCTGTTCGACGCCATCACGCACCTGGACCGCACGGGCACCCTAGCCGGATTCTTCCAGACGAAGCAGTACCGGAATGGCGTGCCCACCCGTACCGAGGCACCCAAGGCCGCGCTGGCCTACGACACTGCAGCCGCCGTCCTCAACGACACACTCGAGCAGTTCCAGCAGGGCCGCGGCCTGGATGCTTCCCGGCTGAAGGCGGTCGTCGGCCCTCTCATCGACAGCATCCTGCGCAACCAGGACGCCATGGCCTGGCTGGTCTGCCTGCGCAAGCGCGAGATCGCGGGTCCGCAGCGCTCCATCGGCAGCGCGGTGTGGGCCGTGATCCTCGGCCGGCACCTGGGCTTCGATCGCAACGGACTCGACACGCTCGCCCTCGGCGGCATGCTCCTCGATCTGGGCAATGCGAAGCTCCCCCGCGACGTTCTCCTCAAGGAGGGTCCGCTGGAGGACGTGGAGCGCGCCATCGTGAAGAAGCACGTGGCCGTCGGCCTCGACCTGGTGAAGAACACGCCGGGCCTGAACGCCGATGTGATCGCCATGATCCAGCATCACCACGAGCGTAACGACGGCTCGGGCTATCCCAAGGGAATTGCCGGCGCCGACATACCCGTATTTGGCAGGGTCGCCGGCCTCATCGACTGCTTCGACGCCATGACGACCAAGCGCCCCTACGCGCCCGCCCGGTCCGCCTACGACGCCGTCCGGGAGCTGAACAGCCTGTCGGGGACCGCCTTCCAGCGGGAGCTGGTGGAGCAGTTCGTGCAGGCGGTCGGGATGTTTCCCACCGGCTCGCTCGTGGAGCTGAACACGGGCGAAGTGGCACTGGTGATCGAGCAGAACCGCGTGCGCCGCCTGCGTCCCAAGCTGATGCTGCTGCTTAATCCCGACAAGACGCCCGTCAGCCGCCACGCACTGATGGATCTCAAGGCGAAGCCGGCCGGCGGCGACGAGGACGAGGCGCGCTGGATCGTCCGCGGCCTCGAGCCCGGGGCGTTTGGACTCGATCCGAAGGATTACTTCGGGTAATACTCGCGCTCCATGCGCGTCCGGCTACTGGTCTTTATCGTCGCGCTCGCCCTTTCGCAGGCGGGTTGTCGTGCGGTGCGCGAAGCGCCAACCGGCGGGACCCCGCCGCCCCAGGCTACTCAATCGGTCCCGGCGGGCTATACCCGCTACCGGGTCATTCCGGCCGAATCCGAGGTCCGCGCACTGGTGTACCGGGACGGGCTGATGGCGCGGCTGGGGCACAATCACGTGCTGAACAGCCGGGCGCTCCAGGGCGATATTCTTGTGGGGAGCCAGGCCGAGGCGCCGCGCTTCACGCTGGTGCTGCCGGTGGCCAGCTTCAGCGTCGACGATGCGGCGTTGCGCGTGGAGGAGGGCGAGGAGTTCCCCGGCGTGGTGGACGCCGAGGCCATCGCCGGAACGCGCAAGAACCTGTTGAGCGAAGCGCTGCTCGACGGCGCGACCTTTCCCGAGATCCGGCTGACGAGCCGCAGGGTTCTCGGCGTGGCTCCGGACTACGCCGTGACGGTGGCGGTCGAGGTGAAGGGCCGGAGCCATGAACTGCAGGTACCGGTGCTGGTCGAGCAACGGGCCGGCGAATTGCGTGTCAGTGGCCAGTTCACCGCGACCCACGCCGACCTGGGCCTCACGCCCTTCAGCGTGATGGGCGGGCTCCTGTCCGTCCGGGACGAAATCAGGCTACGTTTTCGGATCGTGGCGCGGCCGTAGGCGCCGCCGGGACCTGGCAAGCACCAGCGCGACGCCGGTGGCCAGCAGCGGTGCCGTGGCCGGAATGGGCACCACCGTCGAGGCCGTCCCGCCGAGATAGACCTGGATGCCCTCGGTCTCCTGCGTGACGCCGCGGGCAAAGAGCTGGATGAAATTCGTCTCGGCCGGCAGGTTCGTGAACGTGCAGAGGCCGGTGTGCGTGTAGAAGCCGCCTGCGTCGTGACCGCTGCCGCCGGGGAAGATGACGCCCGCCGGCGTGCTGCCTGCGGCGGTGGTCTGCGTGAAGCAGCCGAGATCCGCGATCAGGGCGCTGCCGTCGTAGGTCAGGTTGTAGTCCGCGAACTGGAGCCCGGTCAGGGCGAGCGGATTGTGCGCACTGTCCTGCAACTCGAGGCGGTACTGGAACTTCAGGTCGGCCAGTCCGAGGATGGTGTCGGCATTCACGGTGAAGTTTGTCAGGTCGATGCTCGCCGCCACGTCGTCCCGGACGATCGAGTTCGGGTACGGGCCTGGACCCGTCAGCGCGTAGGTGAACGAGGGATTCCTGCCATCCAGCTGGCCAGGAACTGCTGGGCTGACGCTGTAGATCGTGCCTGCCGCCGCCGGTCCGGAGATCGTCTCGAAGAAGGATGTCAGTTGCACCGTCCGGCCGTCCGCGAAGCTGCCGGTCGACGCCAGGTTGCTGGGCGCGGTGTTCCAGACCGCCCACTCGGTCGAGCCGAGCGCGGCGAGCGGAATCGACGTGATGAGCAGACCGAAGAGGAATGGGATGCGATTCATGGTGATCAACCCCCGTCTCCGTTTGCAGTGCCCGGCGGGCGCTACCTGGATGTTCTTGTGGGTGGTGCCGGAATCTGCTGCCGAGCATCATCCTGCCGGGGGGTGGTGTCAAGCCGGGGAAAGCCGGTAGGGACCGGATTTAACCTAACGGGCAGGGGCCAGCAGATCCAGCTGCGTTCCCGGCCCCGCCGGCACCCGAAACCGGGTCGTGTCGAGCGCCGCCTCCGACTCCCTGGTGAATCCGTGTCTCCGGCAGGCGGCAGCAAACCGCTGGGCAAGCAGCGCGGCGATGGGTCCCGAACCCCGCATCCGCCGGCCGAACTGCGCATCGTTCAGCGCGCCACCGCGCACCTGCCGGATCAGGCTCAGCACCTTCGCCGCCTTCAGCGGGTACTGGGCCTCGAGCCACTCCCTGAAGATGGGCTCCACCTCGTGGGGCAGGCGCAGCAGCACGTAGCCGGCGTAGCGTGCGCCCGCATCGGCGGCGGCATCGAGGATGTTCTCCAGCTCGTGGTCATTGAGCCCGGGGATCATCGGCGCGGCCAGCACGCCGCAGGGAATGCCCGCGGCACTCAGTCGCCGGATCGTCTCGAGGCGGCGGCGCGGCCCCGCGGTGCGGGGCTCCAGGCGGCGCTTCAGTTCGTCGTCGAGGGTCGTGACGCTGACGAGCACGTCGGCCAGGTTGTCCCGCGCCAAGTCCTGCAGGAGGTCGATGTCCCGTTCCACCAGCGCCGACTTGGTGATGACGTTGACGGGGTGCCGGAACTCGGCGAGCACTTCCAGGACCTGGCGCGTGATGCGCAGGTCCCGCTCGACCGGCTGCCACGCATCGGTGTTCGAGCCCAGCGTGATGGGACTGCACCGGTAGCCCGGCTTCGACAGTTCCCGGCGCAGCACCGTGGCGGCTTCGGGCTTGATGAAGATCCTCTGTTCGAAGTCCAGGCCGGGCGAGAGGTCCAGGTAGGCGTGGGACGGCCGGGCGTAGCAGTACACGCAGCCGTGCTCGCAGCCCCGGTAGGGATTCACCGACTGCTCGAACGGGATGTCCGGCGACTGGTTCCGGGAAATGATCGTGCGGATCGTCTCGGTGAACAGCTCCGTTTCCGGCGCAGGACGCGGTGTGTCGTCGTCCTCTGATTCGGGAACCGTCGCCGCCCGGGCGAAGCGGCCGGCTGGCCGGGAAGCGACGCCGCGCCCTCGAATGACAGATCCGGGCGGCAGATTGTCGGGGATGGTCCTGGCCACTGGCGGGGAACCTCGGCGGGCACCTTACTGTATGAATACACAGTATCACGCCGGACCTTATACTTCGCCAGCTTCTGCCCCTTCGGAGTCACAGTTCTCGTGAGCACTCGCGGCGTACGCATTCTCGGTGTGCTGGGCATCCTCGCCCTGGTGGGCGTGGCGGCCTGGTTCCTGTCACGGCCGAAGCCCGTGGCGGTGACGGTTGCCGACGTGCAGGCCGGCGACGTGCTGGCCACGGTCGCGAACACCCGGGCTGGCACGGTGGACGCCTGCAACCGGGCGCGGCTGGCCCCGCCGATGGGCGGTCAGATCGCGCGCCTCCCGTTCAAGGAGGGCAACAAGGTGCGATCGGGAGACATCCTGCTCGAGCTGTGGAACCAGGACCAGCGGGCCCAAGTGTCCCAGGCGGAACGCGAGGCCGTCGCAGCGCGCAGCCGCACGCGGGAGGCGTGCGTCAACTCCGTGGTCGCGGCCAAGAACGCCGCCCGCATCAACCGCCTGCGCAAGGAAAGCCTCGTCTCCGAGGGCGACACGGAGCGCGCCGTGGGCCAGGCCGACGCCGGGGCCGCGGTCTGCGACGCCGCCCGCGATCAGGAGAAGGTGAGCCAGTCGCGCATCGACGTGGCCCGCGCCCAGCTCGAGCGCACGATCCTCCGCGCGCCCTTCGACGGCACCGTCGCCGAGATCAACGGCGAGGTGGGCGAATTCGTCACGCCGTCGCCCGTGGGCGTGCCGACGCCCCCGACGGTGGACCTGGTGGACGGCAGTTGCCTGTATATCTCCGCGCCCATCGACGAGGTCGACGCCCCGGCCGTGCGTACCGGGCAGCGGGCCTCCATCTCGCTCGACGCCTTTCCCAACCAGCGCTTCCCCGGCTTCGTTCGGCGCGTGGCGCCTTACGTGCTGGATACGGAGAAGCAGGCCCGCACGGTCGAGGTCGAAGCCGAGATCGAGAATCCCGGGAAGTACAACCTGCTGCCCGGCTACAGCGCCGATGTGGAAATCATCCTCGAGAACCGGGAGAACGTCCTGCGCATACCCAGCCAGGCCATCCTCGACGGCAAGCGCGTCCTGGTGCTCGACCCCGCCACCGGCCTGCTCCAGTCCCGGAACATAGGGAAGGGCGTGGCCAACTGGGAGTTCACCGAGGTCAGGTCCGGGCTGAAGGCGGGCGAGCTGGTCGTCACTTCCGTCGATCGCGAGGGCGTTGCCGATGGCGTCGCTGCAGTCCGCGAGTGACAGTGGGCCCGTGACCGCCGCTCCGCCCGGGGCGCGCTCCCTGATCAGGCTCGAGCACCTCACCCGCACCTTCGAGGTGGGCGACCAGCTGGTTCGGGCGCTGGACGGCGTTGACCTGGCGATCGGCGCCGGTGAGTACCTCTCGCTGATGGGGCCGTCGGGCTCCGGCAAGTCCACGCTGCTCAATGTCCTCGGACTCCTCGACCGGCCCACTTCGGGCGAGTACTGGCTGGGCGACGTGCAGACCTCCACGATGGCTGAGGACCTGCTGGCCGACACGCGGCAGCGGGAGATCGGTTTCGTCTTCCAGGTCTTCCACCTGATTGCCCGGATGACCGCGCTCGAGAATGTCGAGTTGCCGATGATGCTGGCCGGGCTGCCGGTGACGGAGCGCCGCGACCGGGCGCGCACGGCACTCGGGAAGATGGGACTTGGCCCACGAATCGACCACCGGCCGAACCAGCTGTCCGGCGGCGAGCGCCAGCGCGTGGCGATCGCCCGCGCGGTCGTGATGGAGCCGCGGATCCTGCTGGCCGACGAGCCCACCGGCAACCTGGACAGCGCGTCGGGTGGGGAGGTGGTGAAGATCATGGAGGACCTGCACGATCAGGGGCTGACCCTGGTCGTCGTGACCCACGATCCCGTCATCGGTGGCCGCGCCCATCGCCGGCTCCGGATGCGCGATGGACGCATGGTCCAGGACGACCAGGGATGAGGTTCGCCGACCGCAACCGGGTCGCCCTTGGTGCGCTGTTCCGCTACCCGCTGCGCACGGCCATGATGCTGCTGGCGACAGCCATCGGCGTGGCTGCCGTGGTGGTGCTTACCGGCCTCGGCGAAGCCGCGCGCCTCTACGTCACCGACGAGTTCCGGTCCCTCGGCACCAACCTGCTGATCGTCCTGCCGGGGCGCACGGAAACAACCGGCGCCGGCGCGGCGATGCTCGGCGGGGCGACGCCCCGGGACCTCACGCTCGGTGACGCCCGGGCGCTGGAGCGGAGCGCGGCCATCGACAAGCTCGCGCCCGTCATCGTCGGCGAGGCGGCCGCGTCCTCCGGCGCCCTGGAGCGCGACGTGACCGTCATGGGGACCACGGCCGCTTTCCGGGAGATCCGCGGCTGGCGCATGGGGGCCGGCGAGTTCCTGCCGGCCGGGGACATGGACCGCGAGGCGGCGGTCTGCGTGGTTGGCAGCACCATTGGCCGGGAACTCTTCCGCGGCGAGCCGCCCGTGGGTCGCTGGCTCCGGGTGGGTGACCGGCGTTGCCGGATCTCCGGGGTCCTCGCGCCCCAGGGCATCTCCGTCATGGTGGACGCGGACCAGCTGGTGCTCGTGCCAGTGGCCTTGGCCCAGAGCCTGTTCAACTCGCCGGCCCTGTTCCGGATCATCATCCAGGTGCGGGACCGCGACGCCATGGCCGCGGCGAAACGCTACGTTTCCCAGACGCTAAAGGAGCGTCACCGGGGCGATGAGGACGTGACCATCGTGACCCAGGATGCCGTGCTGCAGACCTTCGACGGGATCCTCGGCACGCTGACGCGCGCGCTCGGCGGCATTGCCGCTGTCAGCCTGCTGGTCGCCGGCGTCCTCATCATGAACGTCATGCTCGTGGCGGTGAGCCAGCGCACCCAGGAGATCGGCCTGCTGAAGGCGCTCGGCGCCCGGCGCAGCCAGATCCTCGGCCTGTTCCTGGCGGAGGCGATCTACCTGGCGCTGCTGGGCGCGCTGGTCGGCGTCCTGGCGGGCTATGGCATCCTGCTGGCAGTCGGCGAGCTCTACCCGGACTTCACGCTGCGCCCGCCCGCCTGGGCCGTCGCCGGCGCTGTCGTCCTCGCGGTCGGCTGCGGCATGCTGTTCGGCATCCTGCCCGCGCGCCGCGCGAGCCGTCTCGATCCCGTGGCCGCGTTGTCGCGCCGGTGACACTCAGCCCATGAACACCCGCGAACTCGTCCGGTTCTCATCCTCTTCGGCCGTCTCCCACCGGCTCCGCAGCGGACTGACAGCCCTCGGCATCGCGATCGGTGTGGCTGCCGTGGTGCTCCTCACGTCCATGGGCGAGGGCTTGCGGGTCTACATGGTTGCCCAGTTCACCCAGTTCGGCACCAACATCGTCGGCGTGAATCCGGGCAAGGCCCAGACTTTCGGTATGCCGGCGGGTGTACTGAACTCGGCGCGGCCCCTCAGCCTGGCCGATGCCAAGGCCCTGGCGCGCCTCCCCTACGTGCGGTCGATCGTGCCCCTGGTCCAGGGCACTGCCTCGGTGGAGGGTGGCGGCCGCGAACGCCAGACGATCGTCAGCGGCGCCGGCGACCAGTTCGCCGAGGCATTGACCTTCCGCGTCGCGCTCGGCAAGTTCCTGCCGCCCGACGACCCGAACACACCCCGCGCCTTCGCCGTGCTCGGCAGCAAGCTCCGCAGCGAACTGTTCGGCGCGGCCAGTCCCCTGGGGGAGCGCATCCGCGTCGGCGGGCAGCGCTACACCGTGATCGGGGTGATGGAGTCCAAGGGCACCATGTTCGGCTTCGACCTCGACGATGCCGTCTACATTCCGGTGGCCAAGGGCCTGGAGCTGTTCAACCGGGAGGGCCTCTTCGAGATCGACGTGATGTACGAGAAGGGCGCGCCGGTCGAGGAAGTCGTCGAGGGCGTCCGCCGCGTGCTGGTGGCCCGGCACGGTGGTGAGGACTTCACGATCACGACCCAGCAGCAGATGCTGGACGTGCTGGGCTCCGTACTTGGCGTGGTGACCTTCGCGGTGGCGGCGCTGGGCGGCATCTCCCTGCTGGTCGGCGGCGTCGGCATCTTCACCATCATGACCATTGCGGTGCGTGAGCGGACCGGGGAAATCGGCCTCCTGCAGGCCATCGGCGCCCGGCGCCGGCAGATCAGGGACATTTTCCTCGGCGAGTCGCTGCTGCTGGCTGGCGTCGGCGGACTCTGCGGGCTGCTGCTCGGCCTCGCGTTCATGGGCCTGCTCAGGTTTGCGCTGCCGGCATTGCCCGTGAGCCCGGCATGGCCGTACATGGCGCTGGCAGTCGTCGTTGCGCTGGTCATCGGCCTGGTCGCGGGTGTGCTGCCCGCCATCCGGGCCGCACAACTCGATCCCGTCGATTCCCTGCGGGCGGAGTGAGCACCCGGATGCCGACCCTGCCCCGTCCTCGCCGTGGTGAACCCCTGCCGCCACTCCTGCGGGCCCGCCTCGCCCGGTACTTTCCGGGCCTGGACCTGGATACGGTCCGGCTGCACGAGGGCGTGCCCCGCTACGTGCGGGGCCAGCCCCGGGGCTACGTGAACCGCCACCGTGTCTACCTGGCCGCGGGCTGGCGCGACGATGCCGACCCGGAGCTTCTGGCCCTGCTCGCCCACGAGCTGGTTCACGTCCGGCAGTACCGGGAATTCGGCGCGTGGCGGTTTCGCTGGGCGTACCTGCGCGAGTACTTCGCCGGGCGCCGACGCCGGCTGGGGCATGACGCGGCCTACCGGAACATTTCCTTCGAGCGTGCGGCCCGGGAGGTGGAGGCGCGCGTGCGCCGCGACTTTGCCCGGCGCCCGGTGAAAGCCTGAGCACATGGACGCACTGACCTTGCCAGCCTGGCAACGGGCCGAAGCCATCGAGGACATCGGCCCCGGACTCGTCCTGGACGTGGGCGGCGCGCCGCTGTGGTGGGCGTCCCCGGACGTGGACCTGCGTGCCAGCCCGGAAGCGGCCATCTGCCTGCTGGCGCCCTGGTGCGCGCTCGAAGGCCGTGAACTGCGCGTACCGGCGCCAGCTCCCGACAGTGCATTCCTCGGGAATGTCGTCGGCGCCACCACCCGGATGGGGTCCTGGTGGGGGCATGAGCCGCTCCGCCTCGTCCTGCCTGACGCCGGCCCCGGGGATCCAGCTCCTCGCCGTTTACCCGGGACTACTGCGCTGTTCTTCAGTGGCGGTATCGACTCCTCCTACTCGCTGGTGCGCAATCCGGATGTCGGTCTGCTCGTCTACATCGTCGGCTTCGATGTCCGGCTGCACAACCGGGAGGTCTGGCAGGCGATCCTGCGGGCCCACCGGGAGCTGGCTGCAGAACGGGGCCTGCGCTTCATCGCCCTCGCCACCAACCTCCGGGATCATCCGGTGCTCGGGCAGATGCGCTGGGGGCGGTATCACGGCGTGCTGCTCGCGGCCGCGAGCCACCTGCTCCGGGACCAGGCGTCGCGCTGGCTCGTCTCGTCGTCGTTCCAGGAGGACAACCTGATGCCCTGGGGCAGCCATCCGGACCTGGACTGGCGCTGGAGCGGCGGCGGCGTGGAGATCGTTCACTTCGGCGCGAACCTGTGGCCGGACCAGAAGCTGGCGTCGATGGCCGGCATTGCCACGGTCCACCGCCGCCTGCGCGTCTGCTACGCCGACCCGCGGGCCGAGGGCAATTGCGGCCGCTGCGAGAAGTGCGTGCGCACCCGGCTCATGTACTGGCTGGACCTGCCCGGAGACCGGTGCGAGCGAATGCCGGAAGTCCCGCCGCTGGCCGAGGCCGTCGATGGAGTGACGCGGGTGGAGCTGCGGCTGATCCTGCGCATCTATCACCGCTTCCTCGAGCGCGCACCACCGGGGCACCCGGTAACGGCGGCCATCCGCGCGCTAATCGCGCGCAGCGAGGGGCAGGGCGCAGTGGCCAGCGGCCGGGACCCGGCTAGCCCCGCCGGACGTTGATCTCGATCCCGCCCTTCGGCCCGAAGAACCAGGAGCCGATGCCGCTCACGAGGCTGACGATGATCGCGCCCCAGAACGCGGACCAGAAGCCGGCGATGTGGAAGCCGGACAGGAACCAGCTGGCCAGCGCGAGCATTCCCGCGTTGAGCACCAGCATGAACAGGCCCAGCGTGATCACCGTGATCGGAAAGGTCAGGATCACCGCGAGCGGGCGGACGAAGGCGTTGATGAGTCCGAGCACCACCGCGGCGCCGAGCAGCCAACCCGCGCTGTCGAAGCTGATGCCGTCGATGAGGGTGTCGGCCACCCAGAGGCCGATGGCGGCAATCAGCGCCCTGATCAGAAAGCGGTCCATGGGCAAGGCCCTTTCACTGGCAACGGGATGTCCAAGCCTACTGGGTCGCGGCCGCGAGGGCCATCGCCGGCGCCGCGCCCGGCCCGGTGCCGGCTGACCGGGGGAGCCGCAGCGTTGCGCGGAGGCCCGGCGCGTTGTCGCTGAGCACGAGCAGTCCGCGATGGTGGTGCGCGATGGCGTTCACCAGCGACAGACCCAGGCCGCTGCCCGGCACGCCGGTCACCGCGGCGGAGCGGTAGAAGCGGTCCAGGACCTTGTCCCGTTCCGACGCCGGCACGCCGGGCCCGCGGTCAGCCACGGCGATCTCCAGCCCGTCGCCGGATTCCGCCGCCGAGAGCGTGACCTCGGAGCCGGGCGGGCTGTACTTGATCGCGTTGTCGAGCAGGTTGCACAGGGCCTGGAACAGCAGGTCCCGGTCGCCCCGCAGGCGGCCCGCGGCGTTGCCGAGGTGGACGACGACGCCCTTCTCCTCGCCAACGGCCTGGTACAGGTCCCAGGCGTCCTCGAGGAGTGGGCCGAGATCCACGTCGGCCCACTCCTGATCGTGGGTGCCGGACTCGATCCGCGCGATGCGCAACAGCGCCCGGAAGGTCGCGAGCAGGTGATCCGCCTCGGTCATCGCCGAGTTCAGCTCGCCGCGAAGATCGTCGGTGAGATCGGGCCGGGCCGTGAGGTTCTCGAGCCTGCCCCGCAGCCGCGTCAGCGGCGTGCGGAGGTCGTGGGCGATGTTGTCAGCAACGGACTTGACCCCTTCGATCAGCGAGTCGATCCGGTCAAGCATGGCGTTGAGGTTTTCCGACAACTGGTCGAACTCGTCATTGACGCCGCGCACGGGCATGCGGCTCTGCAGGCGCCCGGTCATGATCTCGCGGCTCGTGCGGTTGATCGCCTCGATCCGGCGCATCACGCTGTAGCTCATCAGGAAGCCGCCGAACAGGGCCAGTACGAGGCCGCCGCCCAGCGCCCAGAGGAAGGCCTCGTTGATGAGGGAGCGGGTGGCTTCCAGGCGGCCCTGGTCCTGGGCCACCAGCAGGTGCCGGCCGTCGCTCAGCACGAAGACCTGGCCCCGGACGCCGATACGCCGCCCGTCACCGCCAACCCGTGTGAAGTTGTACCAACCCTCGGCGTCCGCTTCGCCGACGGGCCAGGCCTCCAGGTTCCCGGCGAGGGGCTGCCGGTTGCGGTCGGCGAAGAGATACACGGTGGGCACGCCGGTGCTGACGGCGACGCGCTCGCGGATCAGCGCTTCGAGCCCGCGGGTACCACGCTGCCGGTACTGCTCGACGAGACCGGTCACTTCTGCCTCGATCGTGGCGTTGGTCTGCTGCTCGAGGTAGCCGACGGTGGCCCACCAGACCACGCCGATCAGGACGAGGGCCGAAGCCCCGAAAATCCCCATGTACCACCAGGCGAGCTGGAACGTGGAGGTCCGGATCAGCCTAAGGGGATTCACTCAGCTTGTACCCCGCCCCGCGGACGGTGTGGATCAGTGGTGGATCGAAGCCCTTGTCGATCTTGCGGCGCAGGCGGCTGATGTGCACGTCGATCACGTTCGTCTGCGGGTCGAAGTGATAGTCCCAGACGTTCTCGAGGAGCATCGTGCGGGTGACCACCTGGTCCCGGTTGCGCATCAGGTACTCCAGCAGGCGGAACTCGCGCGGTTGCAGGTCCACGCTCTGGCCGGCCCGGCGCACTTCGCGGCTGAGGAGGTTGATGTGCAGGTCGCCGACCTGCATCTCGGTGATCTCGTCGCTGCCCTCCCGGGCCGGACGGCGGGTGATGGCCTCCAGACGGGCCATCAGTTCGGCAAAGGCGAATGGCTTGCCGATGTAGTCGTCGGCGCCGGCCCGCAGGCCCTTGACCTTGTCGTCCACCTCGCCGAGCGCGCTCAGGATCAGCGCCGGGGTGGTGTTATCCGACGCGCGCAGCGTTCGAACGATGGTCAGGCCGTCCACGTTCGGCAGCATCCGGTCGACGATGAGGGCGTCGTACTCGCCCGTCGTGGCCAGGAAGAGCCCCTCCTTGCCGTCTGTGGCGTGGTCCACCGTGTGCCCGGCTTCCCGGAGCCCGCCGGTGATGAAGCTCGCGACGCCAGCGTCGTCTTCGATGACAAGGATGCGCATGGGCGAATCATAGGGTAGGAGTGGCTTGAGGCGCGACCGGGATCCCCCTCCGGCGGGAATCGAGTCCGCGAGTCTCCCGCCGGAGGG
>JBEBHH010000045.1:0-23343 GCA_040080965.1 Gammaproteobacteria bacterium
CCCCGCTCCTACAGCCTTACCAGGATGTCGCCGTTCTCGATGCGGCATTCGAGCGCCGTCAGGGACCGGCCCGCGCAGGGGCCGAACACGCACAGGCCCGACTCGGGCTCGAACAGCGCGTTGTGGGACGCGCAGCGCAGGAGCTTCTGGCCGGGCACCAGGAACTCGTCGTCCGCCAGATTCAGGGGGTGGCGCTTGTGGGGACAGACGTTGGCGTAGGCCCGCAGCCGGCCGTCCACCTGCACGAGGAAGCCGCGAAACGGCCAGTCCCCCTCCCCCACGAAAAACTCCCGGGCGCCCGGATCGCCCAGCTCCGCCAGCCGGGCCACCACCCGGAAATCCTCACTCATCCAGTGCGTCCACCTGCCGGCGGAGCAGCACCAGCACCAGGAGCCCCGGGATGGCGGTGAAGAACGTGATGGTGAAGAACGTGCTCCAGCCGACCGCATCGACCACGTAGGCGGCGGGCGGGCCCAGGAAGTTGCGGGCCACGCTCGCCAGCGCCGACAGGAGGGCGTACTGGAAGGCGCTGAAGCGCACGTCGCAGAGGCCCATGAGGAAGGCCACGAAGGCGGCGGCGCCCATGCCGCCGGCGAAGTTGTCGAAGCCGAGGGCGATCACCATCAGCGCAGTACTCTTGCCGGTGGCGGCCAGCAGGGCGTACAGCAGGTTGGTCAGCGCCTGGAGAATGCCGAAGAAGAGCAGCGACCGGAACAGCCCGAGGCGCGCCAGCAACACGCCCCCGACGAAGGTCCCCAGCAGCGTAAGGGTGATCACCACCGTCTTGGAGATCGCACCCACTTCCAGCGCCGTGAAGCCGACACCCTTGATCAGGAAGGCCGTCACCAGCTTCAGCGCGAAGGCGTCGCCAAACTTGTAGAGGACGATCAGGCCCAGCAGGGCCCAGGCGCCGGGGCGGCCAAGGAATTCCCGCAGCGGGTCCATCACCGCCGCCGCCAGCGAGCGCGGCCGGGCAGCCACGCGCTCCGGCTCCGGCGCCGACCAGGTGAACAGCACGGTCGCGCCCATGACGACGGCCATCAGCAGGTAGGTATTCCGCCAGCCGATGACGTCGGAAAGGATGAGCGCCAGCGCGCCCGTGATCCACGTGGCCAGCCGGTAGCCGACCTGCGTGGCGGTGGAGCCGACGCCCCGTTCCTCCGGCCGCAGCGTGTCGGCACGGTAGGCGTCGATCACGATGTCCTGGGTGGCGGAGACGAAGGCAATGAGCAGGCCGATCGCCGCCACTGCGTAGACGACCTCGCCGGGCGCCGCCAGCCCGAGACGCTCGCCCTGCAGGCCGAGGGCCGCGATCAGCACTGCCAGCAGGAGCTGCAGCAGAAGCATCCAGCCGCGCCGGCGGCCGAGCACCGGAAGCGCGTACCGGTCCAGGATCGGCGCCCAGAGAAACTTGAAGGCGTAGGGCGCGCCGACCAGGGTGAACCAGCCGATGGTCTTGATGTCCATGTCCAGCGTGGCGAGCCACGCCTGCAGGGTGCTGTCCGGCAGGTTGAACGGCAGGCCCGAGGCGAAACCCAGCGTCAGCGCGGCGGCCACGCGCGGGTTCGCAACCAGGTCCCGGAAGCGCGTGCGGGCCATCGCCTAGCGGCCCGTCCCGGCGTCCAGCTCGAAATCCATCTGCAGCGGCGCGTGATCCGAGAAGCGGCTGTCCTTGTAGATGGCCGCCCGCCGGGCGGCACCCTTCAGGCCGGCCGTGCCGATCTGGTAGTCGATACGCCAGCCGACGTTCTTCGCCCAGGCCTGGCCCCGGTTCGACCACCAGGTGTACTGCTCGGCGTCCGGGTTCACCTCGCGGAACGAGTCGGTGAAGTCCAGCGGACCAAAGACGCCGTCGAGCCAGCTGCGTTCTTCGGGCAGGAACCCGGAGTTCTTCTGATTGCTGCGCCAGTTCTTCAGGTCGATTTCCTTGTGGGCGATGTTCCAGTCGCCGCAGAGCAGGTACTGGCGGCCGGACTTCCCAGCCGCATCCTGGCGCAGGCGGTCCAGATGAAGCCTGAACTCCGTCATGAACCGGAACTTGGCCTGCTGGCGCTCGTCGCTGGAGGAACCCGATGGCACGTACAGGGAGACGACGCTGAGGGCGCCAAAGCGGGCCTCCAGGTAGCGGCCCTCCGCGTCGAACTCCGCCGAGCCGAACCCGCGAATGACTTCGTCAGGTTCCCGGCGGGAGAAGAGCGCGACGCCGCTGTAGCCCTTGCGCTGGCCCGGCTCGTAGAAGCAATGGAACTTGGACGGGTGGAACTGGGGCGCCGCGATCTGGTCGGCCTGGGCGCGAACCTCCTGCAGGCAGACGACATCGGCGCGTTCCCGCGCAAGCCAGTCGAACAGGCCCTTGCGGGCAGCCGAACGGATGCCGTTGACGTTGAGCGTGACGATGCGCATGGAAGCCTTGAGTGTACGATATCGGCGTCACCGGAGGACTGGCGGCATGCGCGGCTACAAACAGGAATTCATCGAGCTCGCCCTGGAAGTCGGCGTGCTCCGCTTCGGGCAGTTCACGCTGAAGTCCGGGCGCAACAGCCCCTACTTCTTCAATTCCGGCCTGTTCAACACGGGCCGCGCCGCCGCGAAGCTCGGCCGGACCTACGCGGCCGCGGTCGCAGATTCGAAGATCGGGTTCGACATGCTGTTCGGCCCCGCCTACAAGGGCATACCACTGGTCGCGCTCACGGCCGCGGCGCTGGCGGAGCACCACGGGCGTGATCTGCCCTTCTGCTTCAACCGGAAGGAGGCCAAGGAGCATGGCGAGGGCGGCGCCATCGTCGGCGCGCCCGTGGCCGGCCGGGTCCTGATCCTGGACGACGTGATCACTGCCGGCACGGCGATCCGCGAAACGGTCACCCTGCTCCGGCAGGCGGGCGGCGAGCCGGCGGGGGTCGTCATTGCCCTCGACCGCCAGGAGCGCGGCAACGGCGCGTTGTCGGCGATCCAGGAGGTACAGCAGTCCTTCGGCATCCCGGTGGCCAGCATCATCCGGCTGGACGACCTGGTGGAACACCTGGAGGCCAGCACCCGGCACCGGGAGTTCCTGCCCCTGGTGCAGGACTACCGGGAGCGCTACGGGGTCACGGCCTGAGGACAGGCCACCCGCCAAGTGCGGGTTTGGTCACTGTTTTCGGTTAAATGACAGCGGGATAATCGGCGCTGGGAGCGGGACTTGGGGGTTCCGCGGGTTATTGGGAATACGTATGCGGACGTGGGGCATGCAGATGACTCACCGAAGTGCTGCGCGGCAGGTACCGACGCTGGCCACGCTGGTCGTGGCGGCGCTGGCGTTGCTGGCACCTGACCTCGGGCACACGGCCGAGAAGAAGAAGCCCCGCCGGGCGACCCGGTCGGGGGACAACTCAGGCCAGGTCTACCGCTGGGTCGATGACAAGGGCGTCGTGCATTTTGGCGACCAGGTGCCCGCGGAGTACGCGCCCATCGACCGGCAGGTGCTCAACCAATACGGTGTGCCACTGCGCACCGAGCAGGGTGCGCTGACCGAGGAAGAGATCGAGGCAGAGCGCAAGGCGGCCGCCGAGAAGAAGGCGGCGATGGCGGCGGCCCGGCGCGACGAGGTGCTGCTGAGCACATACCTGTCCGTCGAGGAGATCGAGGCCCTGCGCAATCGCCGCATCGAACTGATCGACGGCCAGATCTCCGTGACGACCAACTACCTGGACAGCCTCCGGGACCGGCTCAAGCAGCTGCAGGCCGAGGCCAGCAACTTCAAGCCCTACAGCAAGGACCCGGAAGCCGCGCCGATCGACGCGAAGCTCGCCCAGGAGATGGGCGACACCGCCGACTCGATCGCCCTCTACGAAAAGACGCTGCTGGATACCCGCAGCCGCCAGGGCCGGGTGCTGATGGCGTTCGACGCGGACATCGCCCGCTTCAAGGAACTCAAGGGCCTGTAGAAAAGGGGACAGATTTATTTGTTTGGAACCCCGAGGCCAACTGGGCCAGCCCAGATTGGCCTCGGGGTTCCAAACAAATAAATCTGTCCCCTTTTTATCTACCGTCCCGTGTGGCCGAAGCCGCCTTCGCCGCGCTCGGTCGCGTGAAACTCCTCGACCACTTCGAAGTCCACCTGCACGACGGGCACGAACACCATCTGCGCCAGGCGCGCACCGGGCTCGAGCTCGAAGGGCTCGCTGCCCCGGTTCCAGCAGGACACCATGAGCTGGCCCTGGTAGTCCGAGTCGATGAGCCCGACCAGATTGCCGAGCACGATGCCGTTCTTGTGACCGAGGCCGGAGCGCGGCAGGATCACGGCCGCGAGCCCCGGATCGCCGATGTGGATGGCCATGCCGGTGGGCACCAGGATCGTCTGGCCCGGCAGGATCCGGAGCGGCGCGGACACGCAGGCCCGCAGGTCAACGCCGGCCGACCCGCCGGTCGCGTAATCCGGCAGCGGAAAATCCTTACCGAGGCGCGGGTCGAGGATGCGGAGCTGGATCCGGCTCATCAACCAGGCCGGCGGATGGGCGTGACGTTCGAACTGCGGGCCGCCGCATGGCGGGCCGCAACAGTGGCGACGATGCGGCGGGCCAGATCGGCCTTGGACATGCGACCCAGTGTCTCCTGGCCGTCCCGCCAGAAAATGCTGACGCTGTTCTCGTCCTCGTCGAAGCCCAGCCTGGCGCCCACCTGGTTGGCCACGATCATGTCGAGCTTCTTGCCTTCCAGCTTCTGGAGGGCGTACTCCTCCACGCGCTCGGTCTCGGCGGCAAAGCCCACGGTGAACGGCGCGCCAGGCCTGGCGGCGATGGTTGCCAGCAGGTCGGGCGACTTCACCATGTCGAGCACCAGCCGGTCGGCGCGCTTCTTGATCTTCTGGGCGGCGGGCTCCGGCCGGTAGTCGGAAATCGCGGCGGCCCCGATGTAGATATCCGCATCGGCAACCCTGTCGAGAGTGGCGGCGAACATCTCTGCGGCCGTCTCCACATCAATCCGCCGGACACCCGCGGGCGTCGGCAGGTGCACGGGGCCGGCCACCAGAGTCACGTCCGCGCCCGCCTCGACCGCGGCGCGGGCCACGGCGAACCCCATCTTTCCCGAGCTGCGATTGCTGACGAAGCGCACGGGATCGATGGGCTCGCGGGTTGGACCGGCCGTGACCAGGACCCGGAGACCCTTCAGCCGGTCCGTGAGGAGTCCGGTCAGCTCGCCCGCGGGCTTTTCAGCCAGGGCTGCCACGATGTCTGCCGGCTCGACCATCCGGCCCGGCCCCACATCCCCGCAGGCCTGGCTGCCGGACGCGGGGCCCACGAAGCGCACCCCCCGTGACTCGAGCGTGCTGCGATTGGCCTGGGTGGCCGCGTGGCGCCACATGGCCTGGTTCATGGCGGGGGCGAGCACGACGGGCGCCGAGGTGGCTAGACAGAGCGTGGTCAGCAGGTTGCCGGCCGCGCCGGCCGCCAGCTGGGACATCAGGTGGGCCGTGGCCGGTGCGACGAGCACGGTCGTGGCCCAGCGGGCCAGTTCGATGTGGCCCATGGCCGCTTCCGCCGCTTCGTCCCACAGCTCGGAGCGAACGGGATGGCCGGACACGGCCTGGAAGACGGTGGGCGCAACCAGCCGGGTGGCGCTCGGCGTCATCACCACGCGCACCTCCGCGCCGGCGTCCTGCAGGCGCCGGACCAGGTCCGGGCTCTTGTAGGCGGCGATGCCGCCGGTCACCCCGAGCAAGACGCGCTGATTGTCCAAAGCGCCCAAGCGTTGCACCTGTTGTTGAATCGCAAAAGCTTAGCGCAACGCCCGGCCGCCAGCCGTGCTTTGTCCGCGAAACGGGCATTTTCACGGCTTGGCCGGCAGGTCCCGGGTGACCAGAATGTCACCCGTGGCCCGCACCCGGCCACTGCCAGCCCGTAAGGCCCCGCGCATCAAGACCCAGTTGATCAAGCATTGGCCGGCGGCAGAGCGGCCCCGGGAACGCCTCGCCCAGTCCGGCCCCGGCCACCTCTCGGATGCCGAGCTGCTGGCAATCCTGCTGGGCCGCGGCGTGGCGGGAGTTTCGGCGCTGGACCTGGCGCGGCAGCTGCTGGCCCGGTTCGGCGGCATGCGCGGGGTGCTGAACGCGGGCCCGGCGGACCTGCAGGCCCTCCACGGCCTGGGCCCCGGGAAGTCGGCCGTCCTGACGGCGGCCCGGGAATGCTGCTGCCGCTACATGGGCGAGAAGCTGGCACCCGGCAAGGCCATCAGCTCCCCTGCCGACAGCCAGGACTTCCTGCTGGCCCGCCTCCGGGACCTGCCCCACGAGGTGTTCTGCTGCATCTTCCTGGACAACCGCCACCGGGTGCTGGCCTTCGAGGAGCTGTTCCGGGGGACCATCGACAACACCACGGTCTATCCCCGGGAGGTGGTCCGGCAGGCCCTGCACCGGAACGCGGCCGCCCTGATCCTCGCCCACAACCACCCGTCCGGGGTCCCGGAACCCAGCGACGCGGACCGGCTCATCACCCGCCGGATCCGGGACGCCCTGGAGCTGGTGGACGTGCGCCTGCTCGATCACTTCGTCGTGGGGGACGGCAGTTGCGTCTCCCTGGCCAGCCGGGGGTTGCTGTAGCCCCCGTCCCGCTGGTATAAAGTGCGGCCGTCCGGCGTCCGGTCGGTCCCATAAGTCACTGACTTCGAAGAGGTTTGCTATGTCCCGGGTCTGCCAGGTCACCGGCAAGAAGCCGATTTACGGCAATACGGTCTCCCACGCCAACAACAAGAAGCGCCGGCGGTTCCTGCCCAACCTGCACACGCACCGGTTCTGGCTGGAAGGCGAGAAGCGCTTCGTGACGCTCCGCGTTTCCACCCGCGGCCTGCGCACCATCGACAAGCTCGGCATCGAGAAGGTGCTCGAGAACCTGCGCGCCTCCGGCGACGCGGCGTAAGGGAACAAGTTCATGGCCAAGAGCATCCGCGACAAGATCAAGCTGGTATCCAGTGCCGATACCGGCCACTACTACACCACCACCAAGAACAAGCGCACCCATCCCGAAAAGATGGAAGTGAGCAAGTACGATCCGGTCGTGCGCAAGCACGTCCCGTACAAGGAATCGAAGATCAAGTAGGAGCGGCGACCGCCGCGACCTTTCCGAAGATCCGGTTGACCATGAAAAAACCCGCCTTTCGGCGGGTTTTTTTATTGACCTCGAACAACCGGTCGCGCCGGTCGGCGCTCCTACACCGCGTACCCCGGCGTCGGCAGGTAGCCGCGCAGCCGCGCCGAGAACTCCTGCAGGGCCTCGATACCGCTGGCCTCGGCCCGGGCGCACCACTCGCGCAGCTGGCCGACGAGGGTGTCGTTGCTCACGTTGGCGTGCTCCCAGACAGCGACCAGCTGCTGGCGGAAATCATGGACCGTGCGCAGCGCCTGGTTCTTCGCGAGGACACTCGCCAGCCGGGCGCGGGCCGCGTCGTCCAGCAGCTGCGGCCGGCGGATCAGGATGCGGGGCGAGACTTCCCGGGCGGTGGCATCCACCTGGGCCTCGCGGCGGAAAACCGGCAGCGTGACCTTGGACGAATAGTCGCGCAGTACATGCATCCGGTTCACCAGCACGGCCTTCAGGGTCTCGACATCGACCTGGCGGGGCGCCGGGGCGAACTGGGGCTCCGGAGCCACGCGCCGGACCTTGCAGAGGCCCAGGGCCTTGAAGATCGTGATGTACATCCAGCCGATGTCGAACTCCCAGGGCCGCATGGAGAACTTGGCGGACGAGGGGAAGGCATGGTGGTTGTTGTGCAGCTCCTCGCCACCGATGAAGAACGCGATGGGGTACAGGTTGGTGGCCGCGTCATCGGACTCGAAATTGCGGTAGCCGCGGGCATGGCCCAAGCCGTTGATGATGCCGGCGGAGAAGATCGGCATGGCCGCCATCTGGAAAGCGAAGATGGTGATCCCGATGACGCCGAACAGGATGACGTTGAGCGTCAGCAGGCTGTAGATGCCTACCCAGGTGAGCGGGCTGTAGACCTTGCGCTCCAGCCAGTCATCGGGCGTGCCGCGGCCGTACTTGGCCACCACGTCCGGGTTGCGCGCGTCCACCCGGTACAGCTCGGCGCCTTGCAGCAGGACCGTCTTGAGGCCGAAGACGACGGGGCTGTGGGGATCGCCGGGCTTCTCGCACAGGGCGTGGTGCTTGCGATGGACGGCAACCCACTGGCCGGTCACCATGCCGGAGGTGAGCCACATCCAGAAGCGGAAGAAGTGCCGAAGCGCGGGGTGGAGATCGATGGCGCGGTGGGCCTGGTCCCGGTGCAGATAGAGGGTCGTGGCCATCATGGAAATCTGGAGCATGACGAGCGCGGCCAGCACCTTCGCCCAGCCGCTCAAGCCCAGGATGCCGCTCTGCAAAAGATCGAGAAATTCCATGTCCACCTCTGCGGGAAACAATGACCGGGAAGATCCGGCTGCTGTGCCGGCGGGCGCCACTATAACGGCGCGTCCAAGTGATTGAAATGCGGGCACCCCTTGGCCTTTGCAAGGGCGGCGCAGCAAAATCTGTCGCGCCCCGGCCGCACTCCCCTGGCCCAACGCTAGCCCGGCCAGCCAGGCCGGGTCATGGGACTGCGTCCCATTGTGGGTATTTCGCCCGCCGGGGCCCTCGCGATGCCTGAATTGCCGGAGGTCGAAACCACCCGCCGGGGCCTGGCGCCCTGGCTGGAGGGACAGCGAATTGCGCACGTGGTGGTCCGGGTACCCCGGTTGCGCTGGCCGGTGCCGCCCGAATTTGCCCGCCTGCTGCCCGGCGCGCGGGTGGCGGCCCTGGACCGCCGCGCCAAGTGGCTGCTGCTTCGCACGGACCGGGGCACGGCCCTGCTCCACCTGGGCATGACGGGCAGCTTCCGGGTCCTGCGCGAGGATCGGCCACCGGCCGTGCACGATCACGTGGACATCGTAACGGCCGACGGCGTGACGGTGCGCTTCAACGATCCGCGGCGCTTTGGCTCGGTGTTGTGGACCACCGAGGATCCTGCCTTGCACCCGCTCATCGCGCCCCTGGGGCCGGAGCCGCTGGGCGACGACTTCACCGCGGACTACCTCCGGCGCCGGAGCCGCAAGCGCTCGATCGCCATCAAGCCGCACCTGATGAACGCGCACATCGTGGTGGGGGTCGGCAACATCTACGCCAGTGAAGCCCTGTTCCGGGCCCGGATCCACCCGGCGCGCGCGGCGGGCCGGGTGGCCCTCCCCCGCCTCGAGGCGCTCGTCGCTGCGGTCAGGGAGGTGCTGGCCGAGTCGATCCGCGACGGCGGCACCACGCTGCGGGACTTCTACAACGGCGACGGCCAGCCGGGGTACTTTTCGCAGCGCCTGCGGGTCTACGACCGGGCGGGCCAGCCCTGCGTGGAATGCGGCGCCCCGCTGAAGCAGGTCGTGCTGGGGCAGCGGTCGAGCTACTACTGTCCGAAGTGCCAGCGGTAGGAGGGTCAGTAGATCGTGACGTCGCCGGCGCCCCGCGGGTCGGAGGCCGCGGCGACACGGCCCGTGGCCCGGTCCCAGGTCACCACCTGCATGTTGCCGTAGCTCCGTTCGCTCAGCTCGAGCCGGTGCCCCTTGGCTTCGAGCGCCGCCTTTTCATCGGGCGTGAAGGCGCCGTCTTCGTAGGCCACCACGTCGGGGAAGTACTGGTGGTGGTAGCGCTTCAGGCCGACCATCTGCGTGGCGTCGGCGCCGTCGGCCCAGGCGAGGGCCGCCAGCAGCACCATGCTGATGATGCGGCTGCCGCCGGGCGTGCCCAGGATCGCCACGCCCCGGTCGCTCTCCAGGAAGGTCGGCGACATGCTGGAGAGCATCCGCTTGTTGGGTGCGATGGAGTTGGCTTCCGTGCCGATCAGGTCGAAGCCGTTCGGCACACCAGTCTTGACGGAGAAGTCGTCCATCTCATTGTTCAGGATCACGCCCGTGCCGGGCGGCATGAACGCCGAGCCGAACCAGGTGTTGATGCTGAGCGTGCCCGCGACCCGGTTTCCGGCGCGGTCCAGCACGGAGAAGTGGGTGGTGTTCGTCCCCGCGACGGGCTCCGGAAGGATGCCGGACAGCTGGATGCTGGGCGTGGCACGGTCCAGCAGGATCGAGATCCGCTGGCCGTCCGCGTAATACGGGCTCAGCAACCGCTCCAGGGGCATCGTGACGAACGCCGGATCACCCAGGTAGATCGCCCGGTCCCGGTAGGCGCGGCGCATGGCCTCGACCGTGAGGTGCTTGCGATCGGCCGGCGCAAGCCGGTCGAGCTCGTAGCCGCTGAGGATCTGGAGGACATTCGTCAGCGCCACGCCGCCCGCCGACGGCGGCGGCGCCGAGACGACGGTCATGCCGCGGTAGCGGACGCGGATCGGCTGGCGTTCGATGACTTCGTAGCGGGCCAGGTCGTCCAGGGTCCAGATGCCGCCGCCGGCACGCACGCCGTCCACGAGCTGCTGCGCCACCGGTCCGCGGTAGAAACCGTTGCGGCCATCAGCGGCAATCCGGCGCAACGTGCGCGCGAGTTCCGGGAACCGCACGACGTCACCCGCCACCAGGGGCTTGCCACCCGGCAGGTACAGCGCCGCAAAGGCAGGGGAATTGCGCGCCGCGCTGGCGCGGAATCGCAGGCCAAGTTCCATGCCGCGCGTGACTTCGAAACCCTCCTCGGCGTAGCGGATGGCGGGCGCCAGGCTGCTCTTCAGCGGCAGCCGGCCGTAGCGCTTCGCGAGGTGCACGAGCCCCGCCGGCTGGCCGGGAATGCCGGCGGCGAGTGGACCATTGAGCGTGGCGCCAGGCCGCGGCCGGCCCTGCGCGTCCAGGTACATGTCGTGGGTCGCGGCGCCAGGCGCCACCTCCCGGGCATCGACGAAGGTCTGCCGGCCGCTCTTCCGCTCGTGCAGCAGCCAGAAGGCGCCGCCACCCAGCCCGGACGCAAAGGGCTCGACCACCGCCAGGGCGGCGCTGATCGCCACCGCCGCGTCGAAGGCGTTGCCGCCCGCCGCCAGGATGTCCTCGCCGGCCTGCGTCGCCAGCGGGTGCGCGGTGGCGATGCCGGCTTCGGCCGCCTGCCGGGCAGGCTTGGCCGCAGTGGGCAGCGCCCAGGCGAGAACGACCAGCAGAAGGCAGAAGCGGCGGGTGAAATTCACGGGACTGGCAACTGCGGGGTCAGGCGCGCCGCTCGGCGCGCTTTTGCGCCAGGGCCGCGGCCACACCGGGTGGCACGAAGGGCGAGATGTCGCCGCCCAGCACCCCGATCTCCCGCACGAAGGTCGAGGACACGAAGGTGTACTCCTCCGCAGGAGTGAGGAAAATCGTTTCCACTTCGGACCGCAGGTGCCGGTTCATGGTGGCCAGCTGGAACTCGTACTCGAAGTCCGACACGGCGCGCAGGCCGCGGATGATCACCTTGAGGCCGTGCTGGCGGACGTAGTCCACGGTGAGCCCGTTGTAGCCATCCACCACGATGTTCGGGGTGTCGCCCAGCGCGTCGCGGGCCATGCCGATGCGCTCGTTTAGAGTGAACATCGGCGTCTTGTTCGGACTGGCGGCCACGGCGACGACCACCCGGTCGAAGAGCTTGGCGGCCCGGCGCACCAGGTCCAGGTGGCCGTTGGTGACGGGGTCGAAGGTCCCCGGATACATGGCGCCGATGCTCATGGCTTCGAACTCCTGATGGTGGCCAGCGCGTAACGCACGTCCCCGGCCTGGGACTCCCGGTGCAATTGCCAGCCGACGGGCAATGCGGGCAACTGCTGGCTGCGGCTCGTTTCGAGGTAGACCCACGCCGTCGGCGCGAGCCAGCCGCGCGCCAGAAGTTTACACAAGTCGCCCAGGCTGTTCGTCGCGTAGGGCGGGTCGAGGTAAACCACGTCGAAGCTTCCAAGGGGCGGCCTGTCGAGCCAGCGGAGCGCGTCCGTGACCAGCACCCGGCCCCTGGCCGGCGGCCGCGGCGACTCCGTCTCCACCGTGCCCTGGCCGATGAAACGCAGGAGCGTCGACTCCAGGGCGGCCGCGAGGCGGGCATCCCGCTCCACGAACCAGCACTCGCCCGCACCCCGGGACAGCGACTCCAGGCCCAGCGCGCCGGTGCCGGCATACAGGTCGAGGCAACGCGCACCGGGCAGCACGGGCGTCAGCCAGTTGAACAGGGTTTCCCGCACGCGATCGGGCGTCGGACGCAGCTCGGCGCCGTCCAGGACGTCGACGCGCCGGCCGCGCCAGCTGCCGCCGATGATGCGGACGCTGCCCGGCGGGCCGCGCCGTTGGCGGATGGGTTGTCTGCGCGGCATCTGCAAAGTTTAGCTAACATGCCAGCATGCCAGCGGAAACAAATTCCGGGACAGGGTCCCGGCCGGGCTTCTTCGCCCGCCTGAAGGAGCGGCTGCTCGGACCGGAGACAGCCACGGAAGCCGGCCCTGCGTCCCCGGCGCCGGCCGCGGCGGCGCCAAAGCCATCGCGCTTCCGGCTAGGCGCCGCGCTCGACTGGCTCGCGGGGCGGAAGTTCGACGAACAGACCGCCGAGGAACTCGAGACCCACCTGCTTGGCGCGGACGTCAGCCTGGAAACGGCCACGGACATCATCGCCCGCGTGAAGAAGAAGGCGGGCGGCCGGAACGTGGCCACCGTCGACGAGGCCCGCCAGGTGCTGCGGGAGGCGCTCGTGGAAATCCTGGAGCCCCGGGCACGGCCGCTGGTCATTCCCGCAGCGCCCCGCCCCTTCGTGGTCCTGATGGTGGGCGTCAACGGCTCGGGCAAGACGACCACCATCGGCAAGCTTGCACGCCGCCTGAAGGACGAAGGCTTCAAGGTGATGCTGGCGGCGGGCGATACCTTCCGGGCGGCGGCCATCGAGCAGCTGCAGGTCTGGGGCGAACGCAACGACGTGCCGGTGGTGGCCCAGCAGGCCGGCGCCGATCCAGCTGCCGTGATCTACGACGCGTTCGAGGCGGCCCGCGCCCGGGGCATCGACGTGCTCCTTGCGGACACGGCGGGCCGGCTGCAGAACAAGGCGCACCTCATGCAGGAACTGCAGAAGGTAGTGCGCGTCATGCGGCGCCTGGACCCGACGGCGCCCCACGAGACCATGATCGTCCTCGATGCGAGTCTCGGCCAGAACGCGGTGGCTCAGGCGAAGCAGTTCCACGAGGCCATCGGCCTGACCGGCATCACGATGACCAAGCTCGATGCGGGCGGCAAGGGCGGCGTGCTGCTCACGCTTGCGGGGGAGCTCAAGGTACCGGTGCGCTTCATCGGCATCGGCGAGCAGGCCGCCGACATGGACGTCTTCGACGCCGGCGAATTCGCGGCGGCGCTTACAGGTACATCTTTGGCCGGCTTACCCCCGGCGGCATAATCCGGCCATGATCCGCTTCGACAACGTCACCAAGCGTTACGACGGCGCACGGGAGGCCCTCAGGGCCGTGTCCTTCCACGTCGCGCCGGGGGAGCTCGCCTTCCTGACGGGCCGGTCGGGCGCGGGCAAGAGCACGGTGCTGAAGCTGATCGCGCTCATCGAGCACCCGACCCGCGGCACGGTCACCGTGGACAGCCGCAACTTGGGCAAGCTGCCGGACCGGGACATTCCCTCGCACCGCCAGCAGATCGGCATGGTCTTCCAGGACAACAAGCTGCTCGGCGACCGCAGTGCCTACGAGAACGTGGCACTGCCGCTCATCATCAACGGTACGGGCGAGCGGGAGATCGGGCGGCGGGTGCGCGCCGCGCTCGACCAGGTCGGCCTTCTCGACCGGGAGCGCTACCCGCCGCGGGCCCTCTCCGCCGGCGAGCAGCAGCGACTCGGCATCGCGCGGGCGATCGTCAGCCGGCCGAAGGTCCTGATCGCCGACGAGCCCACCGGCAACCTGGACCCGGACCTCGCGCTGGAGGTGATGGGGCTGTTCAAGCGGTTGAACGAAGTCGGCACCACCATGCTGATTGCGACCCACGACCTGCATCTCGTCGAGCGCTTCGGCAGCCGGCGAATCATCCTGGCCGGCGGGCAGATTGAGGCCGGTGACCCGGTGCAGGCGGCATGAACCTCGGCAACTGGCTGACGCGGCACGCGCAGAACGCCATTGGCGCGCTCGGCACCCTGTCCCGCAACCCGGTGGCCACGGGCCTCACGGTGGCGGTGATCGGCATCGCCCTCGCCCTGCCCGCGGCGCTCGGCGTTCTGGTCCAGTCCGGACGCTCGCTCGCTGGAGGCTGGGCTGACGTCCGGGACTTTTCGGTTTACCTGGCGCCCGGCACCGCGCTGGACGGCGCGGAGTCCCTCGCCCGGGACCTGCGCGGGAATTCCGGCGTGGAGTCGGTGCGGGTGATTCCGGCAGACACCGCAGCGGCGGAACTCGGGAAGGACCCGGGCTTCGCGGGCGCGATGGCAGCGCTGGAAACCAACCCGCTGCCCCACACACTGGTGGTGCGGCCGAAGGAGACGATCGATGCCGCGGCCCTCGAGGCGCTCGGCGCCGAAGTGCGCAAGGCCCCCGGGGTGGACCTGGTGAAACTCGACCTGCAGTGGGTCGAGCGGCTGAACGCCGCACTGGACGTCCTGCGGCGGCTCGGGCTGCTGATCGGTGGCTTGCTGATCGCCGCGGTGGTCATCGTGGTCGGCAACACCATACGGCTCGATATCCAGAACCGGTCGGCGGAGATCGAGGTCGCCAAACTGCTGGGGGCGACGGATGCCTTTGTCCGGCGCCCTTTCCTATACCTGGGCCTCTGGTACGGAATCCTCGGGGGCCTGGTGGCGGTGCTGATCCTGCTCGCCGGCCTGTGGGCCCTGGGCGGGCCGATCACCCGGCTGGCGGGTCTCTATGGCAGCAGCTTCGAGCTGGGCGGGGCCAGCGGCAGCAGTCTTCTGGCAGTCCTGGGCGGCGGGATCCTGGCGGGCTGGGGGGGCGCCTGGATGGCCGTTTCCCGGCACCTTGCCGCAATACAGCCAAAGGTGGATTAGCCCGGCTGGCCGGCCAGCCTGGCCGGAACTGACCTCCCCGTTAGCACTCTAATAGGGCGAGTGCTAGGATCTTCCACAGGAGGTGCATAAATGACTGCCACTGGTGCCTTGCTGCCCCTGTCCAACGCCCGCGAACTGGCCCTGGCCGGTCCACTGGGAAGCCTGGACGCCTACATCTCGGCGGTCAGCCAGGTCCCGGTCCTGAGCCAGGCCGAAGAGGCCGCGCTGGCCCGCCGCCTGCGCGAGCACACCGACCTCAATGCCGCCCGCGATTTGGTGCTCTCCCAGTTGCGCTTCGTGGTGCACATCGCCCGGGGCTACACAGGCTATGGCCTCCCCCTGGGCGACCTGATCCAGGAAGGCAACGTCGGTCTCATGAAGGCCGTGAAGCGCTTCGACCCCGACATGGGCGTGCGCCTGGTGTCCTTCGCGGTCCACTGGATCCGCGCCGAGATCCATGAATACGTGCTGCGCAACTGGCGGCTGGTGAAGATCGCCACCACCAAGGCCCAGCGCAAGCTGTTCTTCAACCTGCGCCGCGCCAAGAAGCACCTCGGCTGGCTGTCCAGCGCCGAACGCGAGGTCATCGCGAAAGACCTGGGCGTCACGGCGCGGGAAGTGGGCGAAATGGAGGAACGGCTGGCCGGCCAGGACGTGACCTTCGATCCCACGCCCGACGCGGACGACGAAACCACCTATGCCCCGGCCATGTACCTCACTGCCGAGGGCAGCGATCCTGCGGATGCGTTCGAGGCCGACGACTGGCGCGACCAGGGCGCCGACCGCCTGCACGCCGCGCTGGACGAGCTGGACCCCCGCAGCCGCGAGATCCTCGAGGCCCGCTGGCTCGCGGAAAAGAAGACCACGCTGCAGGTCCTCGCCAAGCGCCACGGCGTGTCCGCCGAGCGCATCCGGCAGATCGAGCAGAACGCGCTGAAGACGCTCCGCGCCGCGGTGTAGCTGAAAGGTACCGGACACTTAGTTTTGTTAGTTGTTGGCCGCCAACAACTAACAAAACTAAGTGTCCGGTACCTATCGTCTTCCTACTGCTGGACGACGGGCTGCAGGGTGATTTCGACGCGCCGGTTCTGCTGGCGGCCTTCCGCCGTGTCATTGGACGCGATGGGCCGGGACTCTCCGTAGCCCACCGTGATCAGCCGCTGGGCGCTGACGCCCTGTGCGCCCAGGTACGAACTGACGCTGGTGGCCCGACGCTGGGACAGGTCCATGTTCATGGCGTCGTCGCCAGTGCTGTCGGCGTGTCCCGCCACGTCCACGACCGTCTTGTCGAATTCCTTCAGCACCAGCGCCACGGAGTTGAGCACCTGGTAGAAGCCGGCGTTGATGTCCGCGCTGTTCGTCTGGAAGGTCACGTTGCCCGGCATGTTCAGGATGATGTTGTCGCCGCTCCGGGTGACACTGACACCGGTCCCCTGCAGCTGCGCCCGCAGCTTGGCTTCCTGGCGGTCCATGTAGTTGCCGACCGCACCGCCCGCGAGACCGCCGGCCACGCCCAGCTGGATCGCGCGCCGCTTCCGCTCGGATGAGCTGTCCCCGGTGATGAGGCCAATCGCCGCGCCGGCAGCGGCGCCGATGGCCGCACCGGACGTGGTCTTGCTCACTTCCTTTTCGCCGGTATACGGGTCGTAGGTCATGCAGCCTGCCACCAGCACAGTGGCACCCAATGCCAGCGCCACGGGGCGTCCGATGGTCCTGAGGCTCTTCCTTGACTCCATGGCCGTAACTCCTTGGGGGAAATTGGTGAAAGGCGGGATTTTTATCGCAGAAACCGATCCGGGCAGCAATGCTGCAAGGCTTGCTGGCGGCGGCTGAACGGGGTATGAACTCACCTGTGACGACCCAGGCAAGCCAGTTGCTGGCGGAGTATTCGGCGGATCACCAGCATCCGTTCAATCGCCTGATGCACAGCATCTGCGTGCCGCTCATCTTTGTCTCGCTGGTCGCCATGCTCTGGGCCATTCCGTTCCCGGCCCCGCTGGCGGCCGGTGCGGCCTGGATGAACTTCGGCACATTGGCACTGGCGGGCGTCACCGTCTACTACCTGCGTCTCGCACCGCGCCTGGGCGCCGGGATGCTGGTGGCGGCGCTGTTCATCGTCCCGCTGGTGGCATTGGCCGGCGGACTGCCCTGGCCCCTCTGGCTGACGGCCCTCGCCGTCTTCATCGTCGGCTGGGTCGGCCAGTTCATCGGCCACTACGTCGAAGGCCGTCGCCCCTCCTTTTTCAGGGATCTGCGCTTCCTGCTGATCGGTCCGCTGTGGGTGCTGGCCAAGCTCTACGCCGCCGTCGGCATCCGTCCCTAGTTGACCACAGACCCCTACAGCCACCGGGCGATCTGGGCGATTGCCCTGCCGATGATCATTTCCTCGGTATCCGTGCCGCTGGTGGGCCTGGTGGGCACGGGCGTGCTCGGCAACCTGGACGACGATGTCTACCTGGCCGCGGTCGCCGCCGCCGTGCAGGTGTTCAGCATCCTGTTCGTCGGGCTGAATTTCCTGCGCATGGGAACCACGGGCATCACCGCCCAGGCCCACGGCTCCCTGGCCCGGGACGCGGCTGGCACCACGGCCGTCCGCCAGTCGCTGGGCGAAGCCGTGATCATGGCGCTCGTGATTGGCGTGCTCATCATCGTCCTGCAGGTGCCCATCGCGAACGCAGCCTTCGGGCTAATCGGCGCCGAGCCCGACGTGACCAGCTACGCCCGCCAGTATTTCGACATCCGGGTGTGGAGCGCCCCCGCGGCGCTGTTCAACGTCGCCGCGCTGGGCTGGCTGCTCGGCATGCAGAACGCCCGGGGCCCGTTGCTGATCACCCTGGCGATCAACCTGGTGAACGTCGGGCTCGATCTCTGGTTCGTGCTCGGCCTGGGGCTCAAGGTACAGGGCGTGGCCACCGGCGCCCTGCTCGCCGAGCTGGCTGGCGCGGCCGTGGCGGCCTGGCTCCTGCGCCGGGAGCTGCGGCGCTATCCTGGCAGCTGGACCGCCACCCGCCTGCTGGACATCGGCTCCTACCGGGCCCTCCTCAGGATCAACGGCAACCTCTTCATCCGCACGCTGGCCCTGATGTTCACCTTCGCCTTCGTCACGGTGCAGGGCGCCCGGATGGGGAGCGTCTTCCTGGCCGCCAATGCCTTGCTGATGAACTTCCAGTGGCTGACCGCCTACGCGCTCGACGGCATCGCCAACGCCGCGGAGGCCCTGGTGGGGAAGGCGATCGGAGCGCGCGATCCCGCTGGCCTGCGCCGGGCGGTGCGCCGCACGCTCGCCTGGTCGCTGGGCTTCGGCGTGCTGTTCAGCCTGGCGTTCTGGCTGGTGGGGCCGGCGATCGTCCGCACCCTGACCAGCCTGCCCGGGATCCGGGCGACAGCGCTCGAGTACCTGCCGTGGATGATCCTGCTGCCGCTGATCTCGGTCTGGAGCTTCTTCTACGATGGCGTCTTCGTCGGCGCCACCCTGAGCCGGGAGATGCGGGTGGTGATGACCACGACGGCCCTGCTCGTCTTCATCCCGGTGTGGTTCTTCACGCGCGAGCTCGGCAATCACGGCCTGTGGCTCGCGTTCACCAGCTTCATGGTCGTGCGGGGTATCGGCATGCACCTGTGGTTCAACCGACTCAAGGACACGCTCGCCCATGGCCACACCACCTGAACCGCCCGAGGACGCGAACCCCTGGCAGACGCTCTCCACGAAACTGGAGTTCGAGAACCCCTGGTTCACGATCACCACCCACGACACCATCGCGCCGGACGGAAGCCGGCCGCGCTACGGGAAGATCAGCTTCAGGAACAGGGCCGTCGCCGTGATTCCGCTGGACGACGAGCAGCACACGTGGCTCGTGGGCCAGTGGCGTTTTCCGCTGGGCGAGTATTCCTGGGAACTGCCGATGGGCGGCGCGCCGCAGGGTGAGGACCTGGAGGCCGCGGCGCTCCGGGAACTGCGGGAGGAAACCGGCGTCACGGCCAGCCGGCTCAGGCTGATCATGAAGCTGCACACCTCCAACTCCGTCACCGACGAGGAGGGCTACGTGTTCCTGGCAGAGGGCCTGTCGGCCGGAGCGCCCGAGTTCGACGAGACCGAGCAGCTGGCCATCCACCGGCTGCCGCTGACGGAGGCGGTGGCCATGGCGATGGACGGACGGATCACGGACGGAATCTCGGTGGCGGGCCTCCTGAAGCTCGCCCGGATGCTGGGGCTGTAAGAGCGCCGACCGGCGCGACTGGTCGCGGCAAAAGCCGCTCCTACAGGCCGCTCCTACAGCACTCTTCTACAGGCTAGAATTGCCCCATGGCCACCAAAACCCGCCGCAAAAAGCCCCCCCGCAAGACCCCGCGCAAGACCGGCATCAAACCGATCGTGGGCGTCGTCATGGGGTCGGATTCCGACTGGCCCACGCTCCGGGCCGCTGCCGAGATCCTGCAGGAGTTTGGCGTGCCCTTCGAGAAGCGCGTGGTCTCTGCGCACCGCACACCCCAGCTGATGTTCGACTACGCCGAGTCGGCGCGGGAACGGGGACTCAAGCTGATCATCGCGGGCGCCGGCGGCGCTGCGCACCTGCCCGGCATGCTGGCGGCCAAGACCACACTGCCGGTACTCGGCGTACCCGTGCAGTCGAAGGCACTGGCGGGCCAGGACTCACTGCTCTCGATCGTGCAGATGCCCCGCGGCGTGCCCGTAGCGACCTTCGCCATCGGCGAGGCGGGCGCGGCCAACGCGGCGTTGTTCGCCATCGCTGTGCTCGCTGCAGAGTATCCGACCCTGACGCACAAGCTCGCCGCCTTTCGCAACCGGCAGGCCAAGGCCGTCATGGCCATGAAGCTCGCGGACTGAATGCCCGCCACCGCGCGCGCCGACTCGCCGGCCACGATCTCCGCCCCCGCCACCCTGGGCCTGCTGGGCGGCGGCCAGCTCGGCCGGTTCTTCGTGCAGGCGGCCCACGAACTGGGCTACAGCGTCTGGGTGCTGGACCCGGACCCCGCGAGCCCTGCCGGGCGCATCGCTGACAAGCACCTTGCCGCTGCCTACGAGGACCGCGTGGCCCTCGATGCCATGGCGGCCGGCTGCGCCGCCATCACCACTGAATTCGAGAACGTCCCTGCCCCGTCCCTCGAGTACCTGGCCCGCACGATCCGCGTGCGGCCGTCCGCCGCCGCTGTTGCCGTGTGCCAGGACCGGATCGCCGAAAAGTCCTTCCTGCGCGACCAGCACCTGCCCCACGGCCCCTTCGCCGTCATTCGCAGCGAGGAGGACCTGGCGACGGCGCCGCCGGTGGTTTTCCCGGGAGTCCTGAAAGTCGCCCGCTTTGGCTACGACGGCAAGGGCCAGGCCCGCGTCGCGACCCGCGAGGAGGCGCTGGCCGCCTGGCGCCAGCTGGGCGGCGAGGCCTGTGTCCTGGAGGCGCTGCTGCCGCTCGACTGCGAGGTTTCAGTGGTGCTCGCCCGGGATGCGGCGGGTGTGGCGGCCTGTTTTCCGGTCGCGGAGAACAGCCACCGGCACGGGATCCTAGATGTGTCCATCGTGCCGGCGCGCATCAGTCCAGGCCTCGCTGAATCGGCCCGCCAGTGCGCACTGCGCATCGCCGCGGCGCTGGACTACGTGGGCACGCTGGGCGTGGAGTTCTTCATCAGTCGCGGCGTGCTGTACGTGAACGAGATGGCGCCCCGGCCCCACAACAGCGGCCACTACACCCTGGATGCCTGCGCCACCAGCCAGTACGAGCAGCAGGTGCGGGCGCTCTGCGGGTTGCCGCTCGGCAACCCCGGGGTGGCCAGCCCCGCGGTGATGGTGAACCTGCTGGGCGACCTCTGGTCAGCCGGCGAACCGAAATGGTCCGTCCTCCTGTCCCGCCCGGGCCTCAAGCTGCATCTCTATGGCAAACACCAGGCGCGGCCGGGCCGGAAGATGGGACACTTCACCGTCCTAGGCCCGGACCTGCCACAGCTGGTCGAATCCGCCCTGGCGGCGCGCGCCGCCATCGGCATCCGCGATTGAAAGGAAGCACCGGAACATGAAGCACCTGCTCGCTGCCACGGCCCTGCTGGCCGGCGGAACGGCACTGGCGGCCGACACCAGCAACCTGCGCGTCGTCGCCACCAACGTGAAGTCCGACCAGGGGAAGATCTACGTCTGGGTCTACGACAAGAAGGACGACTGGCTGAGCGACCGGTACCGCACCCAGAAGAGCGTCGCCGTGGCGGGCAATCGCACGGGTGACCGGATCACGGTGGAGTTGCTGCTGCCCGCCGGCGAGTACGCCCTCTCGGTGTTCCAGGACGTGAACGACGACGGCAAGCTGGAGCGTAACTTCATCGGCATGCCGAAGGAGCCAGCGGGGCTGTCCAACAACCTGCGGCCGAAGTTCGGCCCGCCGAAGTACAAGGACGCCGCGTTCCCGGTCACGGTGGGGGCCGTCACCGAGCAGAAGATCGAACTGCAGTGACGCTCCGTAGGAGCGGCTTCAGCCGCGACCCCGATTGATCGCGCCTAAAGGCGCTCCTACACTGACTGCATGACCGACCCCGACATCCAGCGAATCCTCGACTTCTGGTTCCAGCCAGGCAGCATGGACCAGCCCACCATCGACAGCCGGATGGACCGCTGGTTCACCTCGGATGCGGTGACCGACGCACTGATCCGCACCGAGTTTGGGTCCCTGGTGGAAAAGGCGTCGAAGGGCCAGCTTGACGCCTGGACCGGCACGCCCCAGGGCCGGCTCGCGCTGATCCTGCTGCTGGACCAGTTCCGGCGCAGCATCCACCGGGGCACGCCGAAGGCGTTTTCGCGCGACCCCCACGCACTCAAGATCTGCGTCGAGGGCGCGGCCAAGGGTGACTACAAGTCACTGAACCCGTTCCAGCAGGCGTTCTACTTCATGCCGCTGCAGCACGCGGAGTCGCTGAAGATCCAGGAGCGCTCCGTGAAGATCTACGAGGGGATGGTCGCCGGCGTGTCGGACACGCTGAAGGCCACTTTCGCCACCTTTGCCCAGTTCGCGGAACTGCACCACGACATCGTCAAGTCGTTCGGGCGCTTCCCCCACCGCAACAAGACCCTCGGCCGGCCGAACACCCCGGAAGAGCAGGAATACCTGGGCGCCGGCGCACCGTCGTTCGGGCAGTAGCACGGCCAGCAGGCCCGGCACATCTACGGGAGGACTTCCCATGCACTACAACGCACCCCGCCGCGTCGCGATCATCGGGGGCCGGCGCATTCCCTTCTGCCGCGCCAACACGAGCTACGTGCACCAGTCCAACCAGGACATGATGACCGCCACGCTCCAGGCACTGGTCGATGCGTACAGGCTGGGTGGCGAGCGCCTCGGTGACGTGGCCCTGGGCGCCGTCATGAAGCATTCCCGGGACTGGAACCTGGCGCGGGAGTGCGTGCTCGGCACGACGCTCGCGCCCGAGACGCCGGCCTTCGACCTGCAGCGGGCCTGCGGCACCAGCCTCGAGGCGGCCATCCTGATCGGCAACAAGATCGCGCTCGGCCAGATCGACGCCGGCATCGCCGCCGGCACGGACACGATCAGCGACGTGCCGATCGTCTACCCCGACGAGTACCGGGAGATCCTGCTGGCCAGCGCCCGGGGCAAATCCTTCGGTGACCGGGTAAAACCCTGGCTCGGCCTGCGCCCCTCCATGTTCAAGCCCGTGGCGCCCGGCGTGACGGAGCCGCGGACGAAGCTCTCCATGGGCCAGAGCACGGAGATCACGGCGAAGCAGTGGAACATCACCCGGGCCGACCAGGACCAGCTGGCCATGGAGTCCCACCACAAGGCGGCGAAGGCCTGGGCGGAAGGCTTCTACAAGGACCTCGTCGTGCCGTACTCGGGCGCGACGGGCGACAACAATATCCGGGCGGACACGTCGCTCGAGAAGCTGGGCAAGCTGAAGCCTGTGTTCGACCGCGGGCCGCAGGCCACGATGACGGCGGGGAACAGTACGCCGCTGACCGATGGCGCGGCGTCGGTGTTGCTGGCATCGGAGGAGTGGGCGAAGGCCCATGGCCTGCCGGTCCAGGCGTACCTGCGCTACGGCAAGGTGGCTGCGGTCGACTTCGTGAAGAAGGAGGGGCTGCTGCTCGCGCCGGCCTACGCGGTGTCGGCGATGCTCTCCGACGCCGGACTGTCGCTGCAGGACTTCGACTACTACGAGATCCATGAAGCCTTTGCCGCCCAGACGCTGGCGACGCTCAAGGCGTGGGAGTCACCGGAGTTCTGCCGGGACAGGCTGGGGCGGAGCCAGCCGCTGGGGTCGATCGACCGCTCGAAGATGAATGTGAAGGGCGGGAGTATCGCGATCGGGCATCCGTTCGCGGCGACGGGGGCGAGGATCGTGGCGTCGCTGGCGAAGTTGCTCGGGCAGCGGGGGTCAGGGAGGGGGTTGATCTCGATCTGTACGGCCG
>JBEBHH010000081.1:0-5000 GCA_040080965.1 Gammaproteobacteria bacterium
CTCGATAGTGATCGCGCCCAAAGGCGCTCCTACACCGGTGCTTGTTCCGCCAACTGACGCAGGAGCTGGCCCTGGCAGGACAGCAGCTCTTCGCCGGGCGCAGGCCGGGCCAGGCGGTAGCCACCGTCGGCCTTCAGTTCCCAGGCCTGGCAGTTGTCCGACAGGCACAGGTCAAGGTCGGCGATCACCCGGGCCTTCAGGTTCTCGCTCAGCACCGGGAAGCACACTTCCACGCGACGGAAGAAGTTGCGGTCCATCCAGTCGGCGCTGGAACAGAAGATGAGCTCCTCGCCGTTCGCATGGAAGTAATAGACCCTGGAGTGCTCCAGGAAGCGCCCCACGATGGACCGCACCCGGATGTTGTCCGACACGCCGGGGATCCCGGGGCGCAGGCAGCAGATGCCGCGCACGACCAGGTCCACCATCACGCCCGCGCAGGATGCCCGGTACAGCGCGCGGATCACTTCGGGCTCCACCAGCGCGTTCAGCTTGGCGATGATGTGCCCGGCGCCGCCAGCTTCCACGTTGCGGATTTCCTGGTCGATGTGCTCGAGGATCCGCTGGTGGAGGTTGAAGGGCGACTGGTACAGGCGCCGCAGGGGCGGCGTCTGCATCAGGCTGGTCAGCTGGAGGAACACGTGGTGCACGTCTTCGCCCAGGGCCTCGTCGGCCGAGAGCAGGCTGTAGTCGGTGTAGATGCGCGCCGTACCGGTGTGATAGTTGCCGGTGCCGAGATGCACGTAGCGCCGGAGCCTGCCGTTTTCCCGCCGTACGACCAGCGCCAGCTTGCAATGTGTCTTGAAGCCTACGACGCCATAGACCACATGGGCCCCGGCCTCCTGGAGGCGGTTCGCCAGCTTGATGTTGGCCGCCTCGTCGAAGCGGGCGCGCAGTTCGATGCTGACGGTCACTTCCTTGCCGGCCTGGGAGGCCGCAACGAGCGCATCGACAATCGGTGACTCGGGCCCCGTCCGGTAGAGCGTCATCTTCAGCGCCAGCACGTCCGGATCCTGGGCGGCCTTGCCGATGAAGTCGATGACCGGGCCGTAGGACTCGAACGGGTGATGGAGGAGGATGTCCCGCTCGGCGATGGCAGCGAACAGGTTGTCGGCCGCCACGACGGCCTTCTGCTGGCCCGGCGTGAGCCGCGTGTCGCGCAGGTCGTCCCGGGATACCAGCTGGTATACCGCCATGAGCCGGTTGAGGTTCACCGGGCCGTCGACGGGATACAGGTCGTCGCGATCCAGCTCGAACATCTCCAGCAGGTAGTCCATGTGCTCCGCCGGGCAATCGTGGGCGATCTCCAGGCGCACGGCCTCGCCGTACCGGGCGGAGATCAGCTCGCCCTCGACGGCGCGCATCAGGTCGTCCACTTCCTCGGTCTCGACGTACAGGTCGCTGTTGCGGGTCACGCGGAACTGGTGGCAACCCTGGATCTCCATGCCGGTGAAGAGCTCATCCACGAAGGCATGAATGACGGAGGAGAGGAACACGAAATCGTTCGGTCCCGTATCAGGCAGCGATGGGTCGAGCCGGATCAGCCGCGGGAGCGATCGCGGCGCCTGGACGATGGCCCGCTGCACCGGTCGTCCGAAGGCATGCATGCCCTTCAGGCCCACGATGAAGTTCAGGCTCTTGTTCAGGATCTTCGGGAAGGGACGCGCTGGATCCAGCGACGTCGGGCTGAGCACAGGCTCGATCTCGCGATGGAAGTAGTCACGCAGCCAGTCCCGGTGTGCGGGCCGCCAGCGCGTGCGGCGCACGAAGCGGATGCCCTCGCTTTCCAGCGCCGGGATCAGCCCTTCATTGAGCAGGCGGTACTGTTCCTCGACCAGCGCGTGCGTGCGCCTGCTGATGTCGGTCAGGACCTGCCTGGCGCCCAGCATGTCCGGACCCTGGGGCGGGAGCCCCAGTTCGAGTCGCTGGCGCAAGCCGCTCACCCGGATCTCGAAGAACTCGTCGAGGTTCGTGGAGACGATGCAGAGGAATTTCAGCCGCTCCAGGAGCGGAATCGAGGCGTCCTTCGCCTGGTGGAGGACGCGCTGATTGAACTCGAGGGCGCTCAGCTCGCGATTGATGAAATAGTCGGGAAGTTTGAGGTTTGGCGTGTCCAAGGCTGGCGACCTGCAGAGCCGGGAAAAACTATAGCAGTCCGCCGTCCGGGCCGTGCTGCGGGCGTCACAGTTGGGAGGACGCCGGGAGCCGGCGCGCCGCTTGGCAGAGGGCTGCGGAGCCCTTACGGGACCGGAATCGGGCGATTCGCGGCCAGCATGCTGCTGCGCGCCTCGAGGCGCTGCATCAGCGGTTCGGCGGAAGTCTGGAATGCCGTGAGGGCCTGACCGCGAAGCGGCTCGGCGTTCGGCAGAATGACTGTGCGGGGATTCAGGTGCACGCCGTTCTTCCGGTACTCGTAGTGCAGGTGAGGAGCGGTAGCGAGGCCCGTGGCGCCGACGAAGCCGATGACGTCGCCCTGCTTGACGCGACTTCCGTAGCCGCGGCCGCCGAACCTGGAGAGGTGGCCGTAGAGAGTGGTCACGTTACCGCCGTGCTGCAGGATGATGGTGTTGCCGTAGCCACCTTTCCAGCCGCGGAAGATGATCTTGCCGTCGCCCGATGCCTTTACCGGGGTGCCCTTGGGCGCGGAATAGTCGACGCCCTGGTGGGCGCGGATCGTGTTCAGGATCGGGTGCCGCCGGCGCGGATTGAAATCCGAGCTGATACGGGTGAACGACAGCGGCGCCCTTACGAACGCCTTGCGCATTGGCTGGCCGTCATGCGTGAAGTACGCCGCCCGGCCATCGCCTTCGTCGTAACGGATGGCGGTGTAGCGCGCGCCGCGATTGACGAACTCGGCGGCCAGGACTTCCCCTTCACCGAGCTTGGCGCCGTCCCGCCACAGCTCCTCGTACACCAGCGCAAACTCGTCGCCTTCGCCGATGTCCCTGACGAAATCGATGTCGTACTCGAAAACCTGGGCCATGTTCATGATCAGCTTTTCCGAGATGCGCGACTCCTGGGCGGCCTCGAAAAGCGAGCTGCGGATCTTGCCGCCAATGGTGACCAGGCGGTGCTCGAGCGGCAGCTCGACCACATTGGCGTCGAAGCCCGCGTCAGCGCGCTGGATTTCCAGCTTGGAGCGGATGTCGAGCTCGCGGTCGAGCTCAAGGATTGCGCCGTCGTCGTGGCGGACATGGAGGACATCGCCCGGGCGCAGCACGCGCAGGTACTTGCGCGCCTCGTCCAGTTGCATGATCTCTGCCAGATCGACCACGCTGAGGTTCGTCGCCCGGAACAGGCTGTCCAGGGTGTCGCCGGGCTGCACTTCGAGCACGAGGTCCTCGATGGGGTCGACCGGTGGCATCACTTCCGCGACCGGCGCCGGCCGGGCCATGGCCTGGGGTGCGGGGACGGCAGCTGACGGGAAGGATCGGGAAATCTGGGTCGAGAGCTGATAGCCGGCAACGAGGGCCACCACCGCGGACGCCAGGGCGATCAGGCTGGACCTGAATGGGTTGGCGTGGCGCAACAGTGCGCCACCAGCCGGCTCGCGCCGGGACGAATTCCCATTCATTTACGGTCTACCCTCTTCGCAAGTACGCAACAGCTCGCCCCGAACCGGTCTCGGGGTGGGTCTTTTGAGCTGCAAGTCATTGATTTAACTGCGCCGCCTTTGTACCAGCCCCTGCCGCTCCGGTCAACCGAACAATCCCCGGTTCCCGTCCGGGGAGGCGTGTCGTGACCGCGCGGGGCTAATCGTTTATCTTCCTCGGCCCGCGGCGCCGTGATCCCCGTCTCACATAATCACTCCCCAGGCCAGGAATGCAGCTCTCCCCAGACGACCAGCTGGCTGAAATCCGGCGCGGCGCGAGCGACATCCTCGTGGACACCGAGCTGCGGGCCCGGCTCGCGACGGGCCGGCCGCTCATCATCAAGGCCGGTTTCGACCCTACCGCCCCGGATCTCCACCTTGGACACACGGTGCTCATCAACAAGCTGCGAACGTTCCAGCAGCTGGGGCATACCGTGGTGTTCCTGATCGGGGATTTCACGGGACTCATTGGCGACCCTACGGGCCGCAACGTCACCCGGCCGCCCCTGACCCGGGACGAGATTGCTGCCAACGCAGCAACCTACGAGCGCCAGATCTTCAGGATCCTCGATCCGGACCGTACCCGGATCGAGTTCAATTCCCGCTGGATGGGGGCCATGGACGCGGCGGGGCTCGTCCAGCTGGCGGCGCGGCACACCGTGGCCCGCATGCTGGAAAGAGACGATTTCCAGCAGCGGTACGCGGCCAACAAACCCATTGCCATCCACGAATTCCTGTACCCGCTGGTGCAGGGCTATGACTCGGTCATGCTCAAGTCGGACGTGGAGCTGGGCGGCACGGACCAGCGCTTCAACCTGCTGGTGGGGCGCCAGCTGCAGCAGGACTACGGCCAGCCGCCCCAGATCGTCATCACCATGCCCCTCCTGGAGGGGCTGGACGGCGTGAACAAGATGTCCAAGTCCCTGGGCAATTACGTGGCGATCACGGATCCGCCTGGCGAGATGTTCGGCAAGTTGATGTCCGTCTCCGACGACCTGATGTGGCGCTATTTCGAGCTCCTGAGCTTCCGCCCGGCCGCCGACCTGGAAAGGCTGCGCCGGCAGGTTACGGACGGGCTCAATCCCCGGGATGCCAAGTTCGAGCTGGCCCGCGAGCTCGTGGCACGTTTCCACGGTCCGGAGGCCGGCGAGGCCGCCCAAGCCGAATTTGTGCGCCGCTTCAGGGATGGGGGAATCCCCGAGGACATGGAGCTCGCCGAGCTGCCCACGCCACCGGCCGGACTGGTGATAACCCACCTCCTGCGGCAGGCGGATCTGGTGGCCAGCAATGCCGAAGCTGCGCGCATGGTCGAGCAGGGCGCCGTGCGCATCGATGGGGAGCGCGTCTCGAGCCGGGAGCTGGTTTTGCAGGCTCCCGCGGATCTCGTGGTGCAGGTCGGCAAGCGGCGATT
>JBEBHH010000013.1:0-67629 GCA_040080965.1 Gammaproteobacteria bacterium
CCGGAAACCCGGAGACGCTCCCATGCTGGAAACCTTCGACGCCAACCGGCTTGCCACCCTCGGTCCCCGCACGCTGTCCGACGTGCTCGAGCAGGGCCGCATCGCCTATTTCCCGCGATGTCCGGTCGAGCTGCCCGAGGAGGCCGACCTGGATGTCCTGCGGGACCAGCTCCCCGCCGCGATCACCCGGAAGAACGTCAGCTATCACCCGGAAGCGGATTCCGTGCGCGGCCTGGACGTGAAGTCCCCGCTGTACGCCGCCACCTACCGGTCCCTCACCCAGCTCCGCCTCAACATCGCCGGGTGGACCCGGCGGACCATGCCCGAGCTCCTGCGCGAGGCGGACATTGGCACCTGCAGCTTCCGCCCGATGGAGGAAGCGGGCCGGGCCATCGACGCCCACAAGGCCAGCGAGCTGATCCACGTGGATGCAGGCGCCTACGGCGCCACCAACGGCGACCGCATCCTGCGCTTCCTGATCAACGTGCACCCCACCCGCGACCGTGTGTGGGCGAGCAAGGGCGACTTCCGCAGCGTGTTCGCGCGGCACGCCGGGCGTGCCGGCTTCACCGGACCGAACGGCCACATCGGCAGGCTGGACAAGAACGCGCTGGATGACCTGCTCTCCGCCCTGCTGAAGGGCGTCAGCGCCGTCGTCCCCCTGGCCAAGGTTCTCGATACGAGCCCCTACGACCGGGCAATGAAACGCTTCCACGACTACCTGAAGGACTCACCCGAGTTCCAGACCGAGATGCAGCACCACGTGGAGATCCGCTTCGCGCCCTACTCGGCCTGGATGGTGTTCGCGGATGGCGTCAGCCACGGCTGCCTGTCAGGCCAGCACTGCTTCATCTGGACGGCGCTGACACCGCTGGCCAACGCGCACTTCCCCGAGCTCGCACCAATCAACGTCCTCCGCGCCGCCGCGTAGGAGCGCCTTCAGGCGCGACGGGATGCGCCGAGCTGCTGGAGGCCGCCCGCGATCAGGGACCCGATGACGAGGCAGCTCGTGTCCGCGACGGCCGCCGCCATCAGCGGCACCCAGTTCACGTTGCCCCAGCCCGAGAGGAAGGTGTAGGTGCCGAAGAAGCCGGCCACACCCACGAGCAGGCTGGCATAGACGGCACGCGCGGCCCAACCGGCAGGCCTCGGCAACGACGCGGCGATCAGGACGGCGACGAACTGGGGCACCAGGAAGCCCACCACCATCTTGACGATATTGATGCCGCCCGCGGCCTCGCCGACCCGCATGAACCCGTCAAACCTCGGCATCGCCCAGGGGTTCAGGAGCACCTCGGCGATGCCCCAGTTCAGGTTGCTCGCCACGAAATAGCCGGCGAGGAACGTCAGTATCAGGCGTGGCCAGGTGGTGTGCAGCACGGTAATTCTCCGGGAGCGGTTGGCGGCGGTCAGCGATCTTCCGGCGGCGGCGGCGGCGCGGCGCCGGCCCCGTGCCAGGTCAGGAACAGGTCCGCGGTCTGGCGCATGAACCGGGCCTTCGGCGCGTGGAGGTCCAGGTAGGGGTAGAAGTCCGAATTGGCCGGGACGTCGTACCGGGCCAGCAGCGGCACGATGACCTCCCGGGTCGCAACCTGGCGCGCCAGCAGCTGCGTGGGGCTTGGCAGGCCGACCCGGCGCAGATCGGCCGCGATGGCCCCGCCGAAGATGCGCTCCACATCGGGACTGCCGAGCTTGCCGGACTTCCGGGCCACGATGATGCCGTCGAAGTCGCTGGAGGAGTACACGGCGAAGTCGTCGAAATGGGGAGCCATGGCCTTCAGTACCGAAACCAGCAGTTCGTCGTTGAACTCGTAGAACTGGACCCACTGCACGAGCACGCCGTCGTCCACCAGGTACTGGCTCGCGAGGGCATAGAACTCGTCGGAGAAGAGGCTGGACACGCCGCTCACCCAGGGATTGGACGGCTCCGCGATGATGGCGTCGTAGCGCACGCCGTGCAGCGGGAAGAAGGTCTTGGCGTCCTCGAAATGAATGACGCTCCGGGGATCCGTGAACGCACGCTCGACCATGGGTCCGAAACTGCGCGCTCCCTCGGGCATAGCCGGTTCGATCTCGATGGTGTCCACCACCTCCAGCTCGCGATCGCCAAGCAGCGTGTGGGTCGTCATGCCGGAGCCGAAGCCGATGTTGGCAACCCGGCGAGCATCCGGCTTGTAGGCCAGCGGCAGGGTCGCCAGCATGACCATCGTTGTCTCGTCGGGCGACGATGGCTCCTTTGGATTGGTCTGCAGGCTGGCGTCGGGCTTGCCATTGGTCGCAATCGTCTGGATGCCATCAACCCAGCGCAGCACCGCGATGCTGGCCGTCTTGCCATCCTGGTAGTAGGCCACCTCGGCCTCGGCCGGGACGATGGGCCGGCCGTAGCGATAGACGCCCGACGCGAGGATTCGCGGATCGAGCACGGTCACCGCCAGGCCGCTGGCGACGAAGGCGGCACCGATCAGCGCGGCCTGCGCGAGTGGCCGGTAGCCCGCACCCGACTGGCGCCCGGCGTAGGCCAGCAGGGCGAGGCCAAGTCCCACGTCCAGCAGCGCGCCCGCGGCGACGGTGTACTTGAGGCCGAGGCCGGGCAGCCCGACGTGCACCGCGAACAGCACGCCCGCGATCGCACCGACGGTGTTGGCGGCGTAGACGCGGCCAATCGCCGCCTCGCCGGACCCCCGGCGAAGCAGGATCGCGGTGAACAGCGGCAAGGTCATGCCGGCGATGAAGGTCGCGGGCAGCATCACCAGGCCCGCGATGCCGTGGCTTGCGAGCGTAAAGGCCAGGAAGCCGTGCTCCGTTCGCGGAAGCCGCACCATGATCCCCGACATCAGGCCGAAGCTCTGGGCATAGACGGCGATGCTGAGGACGGCCAGCACGCCCATCAGGATCTGCAGCCAGGCAGCGAACTGCACTGGATCAGCAAGGCGGTCGATCCGTGACCGGATCCAGAGCCCGCCGAGGGCGAGCCCGGCAATGAACGCGCTCAGCATCAGTTCGAACGCATGGGTCGTGGCGCCGAGCACGAGGCTGAGCATCCGTATCCAGCCGACCTCGTAGATGAAGGATGCGGCGCCGGTCAGGAACGCAGCCAGCAGCAGCAGTCGCGACAGGCCAGTCCCGGACTCCCCCGCCATGGCGGGTTCCGGCCTCGCGGGGGCATCGCCGGGATCCCGGCGGACCAGCAGCCACACCAGCACCGCCAGCAGCACGTTCAGCACGCCGGCCAGCGAGATCGTGCCGGGCAGGCCCACCCGGTCGAGCAGCCAGAAGCCGCTGACGAGGACCCCGACCGCGCCGCCGAGGCTGTTGGTGAAATAGAGCATGCCGAGCGTGCTGCCGGGATTTTCCGGATTGCGCCGTAGCACCCCGCCGGTGAGCAGGGGGAAGGTCATGCCAAGCAGGATGGACTGGGGCGCAATCAGCAGGCCGGCCGCCAGCCACTTCAGCAGCGAGCCGAGGGCGGGGTCACCGACTGCCGGGAGGATCGAGGAGTAGAAGGCCGCGGTCAGGCCCTGGAACACCGGGTGGAAGACCAGCGCGAGGACGCCGATTACCCCCTCGACCAGGGCATAAACAAGGATCGGACGGCGCCACCGGCCGCCCATCCTTGCGGCAAGCCAGGAGCCCCCAGCCAGTCCGCCCATGAAGATGATCAGGACGAGAGTCTGGGCGTAGGCGGCGTGGCCGAGGAAGAGCTTGAGGTAATGGGACCAGATTGACTCGTAGATGAGTCCGGAGAAACCGGAGACCGTGAAGAGCAGGAAGAAGACCTGGAGCGATCCGCGCCCGCGGGGCGCCTCGTTCGTCACTGCGGGGGCATTCATCGCCGCAGAATACCCGATGGCCGGTCGCCGCCCCGGCCGACCGGACAGAATCCGGCCCTTCAGTGCGCAGCCACGAATGCCGCCACGTCCTCGAGAGTCGGCGCGCGAGCCCGGCCGAGCCGCGAGAACCCGCCAACCGTTTCGCCGTGGCTGACTCCGGGATAGAGCCGCAGGTCGGCCTGGCCGCCAGCCTTCCGGACTCGCCCGGCAAGGGCGATGGAGTTCCTGTCCAGGCAGATCCGGTCGTCTGTCCCGTGGATCAGGAGCAAGGGCGGTGCATCGGCCCGCGCGAACTCGATGGGCTGGGTGGCGCGCGGATCGCCGGCCGATCCGAACACGGCGCGGAGCAGGTCCGAGTCGATCGCGAATTCATAAGGGCCGGACAGCCCGACGGCGCCGCGGATCCCGTCCGTGCTCACGCCAGCCGCGGCCAGGTAGCGCGCGTCGAGAGCGAGCAGCATCGCAATGTGTGCGCCGGCCGAATGGCCCATGATGAATACCCGCTGCGGATCGCCGCCGTAGTTACCGGCATTGCGCAGCGTCCAGGCGACGGCCCGCGCGGCGTCCTCGACGAAGACGGGGAAGCGGACGTCCGGAGTCAGGCGGTAGTTGGGCAGGACGGCTACGAAGCCCTTCTCCGCCAGTCCGCTGCCCACGAAGCGGTACCAGTCCTTGTCACCCGAGTCCCAGCCGCCGCCGTGAATGAAGATGATCACCGCAGGCGGCGACATGACGGGAACATCCGGTACGTAGACATCCAGCGTCTGGCGCGGCTGGTCGCCGTAGGCCACGTCGGGAATTCGGCTGTAGGGGCCGAAGGCAGCGGGCACATTGGCCGCCAGGATCACGGCACCGGTGCAGCCGCCGAGCAGGCAGGCGACCGCCACCAGGGCGGGGAGGAGCTGGCGGGACCGGCGCATGGAATGGCTTTCGCCCCGCAGGCGGGGCCCGGATTCAGCTAACCTATCGGCCTCGAAGCTTAGCCCGGAGAGTCCTCGTGTCGCTCATCAATCGGAACCCCGCCGCGTTTCTCCTGTCCCGGCGGCAGGCGCTCGGTACTGCCGGCACGATGCTCGGCGGCGGCCTTGCCGCGGGCCTGGCCAGCGGCTCCGCAGCGGCGGCGGCGCCCGCGGCCGGCGACCCGATCAGGTACGACTTCAGCAAGCCCGAGGACAACCTGCGGGCCTGGGTCAAGCTGGTGGCAGCGCTCGACGGCCGGGAGACCTGCGGCTACTACAAGGGCGACGTGGTCGCCGTGACCGGGCCGGACCAGAAGAACCTGCCGCTGTTCGGCTACGAGGGCTTCGGCATGAGCCGCGTCACGCGGCTGCCCGACGGCCGGTACGAGAACCTGCACCGGGAGATCTCCTACTACACCGACCTGAAGACTGGCGAGATCCTGGAAAGCTGGAAGAATCCGCTCACGGGCGAGACCGTGAAGGTCTACCCGACCAACAACGATCCGGTGAACTCCTACTACGCCACCTCGTTCAAGCAGACCTTCGGCGAGGCGGGCAAGCAGGAGACCGTGGAATTCCCCTTCATCCTCCCCTGGGAAACGATGGGCGACCGGGTGATCGTGACCTTCAACGTCCACACCCGCTGGCCGTCGCCCTTCACCCGCGACAAGTGGCCACGGGAATACATCGGCGACTGGTACAAGACCTCGGAACTGTTCCAGATCCACACCCGGATGTCGGAGCTGGCGGACCCGAAGCTCCAGAAGGTCTACAGCACCAGCGCCTGGTTCAAGGAGGCGCCGTTCATGCCCTGGATGCTGATGGACAACGCGCCGGGGCGGCTGATCTACAACACCCGGATCTTCTCGCTCGAGGGCCCGGAGCAGCTGCCAAAGAAGGTCTACGACTACACGGCGAAGAACTACCCGAAGTACCTGCGGGCGCCGGACCAGTGGCAGGCGCCGAACATGACCACCTTCGAGACCTGGGTGACCCAGATGACGCCGGCCCCGCCGCGCGTCAAGGGCTAGCGCTGGTGAACTCGACCCAGCCGGCCCTGGCGCAGCCCGAGGACCTGACGGCCTGGATCGCGCGCGTCTATGCGAACCCGGAACTGCTGCGCATGGGCCACAACCAGCGCGCAGACGACCTGAACCTCGGCCTCGGCTGGCTCTACTATGGTTTCGCGCGGCTGGTGCGGCCCCGGCAGGCGGTAGTGATCGGCTCCTGGCGCGGCTTCGTGCCTCTCGTCATTGCAAAGGCCTGCCAGGACAACGTCGAGCCCTGCGACGTGCACTTCATTGACCCGTCGCTGGCCGACGACTTCTGGAAGGACCCGGCCACCACCGCGGCTTACTTCCGTGGCTTCGGCCTCGGGAACGTCCAGCACCACCTCCACACCACACAGGAATTCGTGACCACCCCGGCATACGAGTCCATCACCGACGTCGGGCTGATCTTCATCGACGGCTACCACACGGCGGAACAGGCGCGCTTCGATTACCGGGCGTTCGCCGACCGCCTGGCCCCGCGGAGCATCGTCCTGTTCCATGACAGCATGATTCTGAAGCCGTCAGGCATCTACGGTCCCGACCGCCGCTACGACGTGGACGTGAAGCACTTCATGGACGAGCTCCGGCAGGACCCTGACCTGCAGCTGCTGGACCTTCCCTTCGGCACGGGACTGACGGTCCTGCGGAAGGTGGGCGGGCCGCACGGGGAAATCCTTTCCACCGAGCCACGACGCCCGCGCTGAGGACAGTGCCCTCCGCCGTCGCGGTTTTCTGCATGCCCGAGGAGGGCCACCTGCGGCGCCTCCTGCCCATCGTCCGCGGCCTGCACGCGCGCGGCCACGAGGTGCACGTCTTCACCCACTGCCGCTTCCTGCCCCAGGTGACGTCTGCCGGCGGGAAATTCGTCGACCTGTTTGCGGCCTGGCCACTGGAAGCGGCGGATTCAGAATCGCGGCCCGTGCCGTGCCGCTACGTGAGCTTTGCGGGCCACTACGCCGGCCGGATTCTCGACGTGGTTCGTCCGCTGGGTCCGTCGCTGGTGGTGTACGACACCTTCGCCGTGATCGGCCGGGTTGTTGCCGCGGAACTGGGGGTGCCGGGCATCAACGTCTGCGCCGGCCACAACGTGGCTCCGGCGCCGTTCCTCCGCCAGCTGGCCACCGATCCCCGGGTGGCGATCGCGCCCGCGTGCCATGCCGCCGTCCTGCGCCTGCAGACGGAGCACCTCATCCGGGACGCCACGCCCTTCGCCTACGTGGACGGCATGAGCGAGACGCTGAACATCTACTGCGAGCCGCCCGGGTTCCTCACCGGCGCGGAGCGCCAGGCCTTCGAGCCCATCGCGTTCTTCGGCAGCCTGCCCTCGGTCGAATACATTGAAACGCCCCGGCGAAACCCCGTGCCGGTCTATTTCGCTCCGGGGACCGGGGGCCGGCGGATCTACATTTCCTTCGGTACCGTCGTCTGGCGCTACTACGCGGCCGAGGCGCTGGCCGCGATGGAGGCGCTGGCGGACGCGGTGGCGCTGCAGCCCGGACTGGATGCCATGATCAGCTTCGGCGGCGCCGATGCGGCGGACACCCACGCCACCCGGCTCGTGCGGCACAACGTGCGGGTGGAGAAGCGCGTGAACCAGTGGGCCGCGCTGGGCGAAGCGGACCTCTTCGTCACCCACCACGGGCTGAACTCGACCCACGAGGCGATCTTCAACCGCGTGCCGATGCTGTCCTACCCCTTCTTCTGGGACCAGCCGGGACTGGCTGCGAAATGCCAGGCCTTCGGCATCGCCCGTCCGCTCGTCGAGGCGCCCCGCGGGGCGGTGACGGTGGCAGCGGCAACGCGGGCGATCAACAGCATCATGGGCGAACGGGCTGCACTCGCGGGGCCGCTGGAGCAAGCCCGGGAGAGGGAACTGGCGGTGATGAGCGCCCGCCACCACGTCCTCGACCGCATTGCCGCGATCGCGGAAGGTACCCGGTCCGTAGGAGCGCCTTCAGGCGCGATCGGTATTGATCGCGCCTGAAGGCGCTCCTACGGACCGGGTACCTTCCGGACGCATGGCGGCGAGAACGCTGGCCGGACTGATCTGGTTGAGGCAGTTCAGGTGCCCCAGCGGGCATTCGCGCCTGAAGCAGGGACTGCAGTCGAGACCCAGGTAGAGGATGACCTTGCGCGCGGTCAGCGGCGGCGTGAAGTGCGGGGAACTGCTGCCGTAGACGGCGACCACCTCGGTGCCGGCCGCCGCGGCGACGTGCATCAGGCCGGAGTCGTTGGTGACGGCGGCGCGGGTGGCTGACAGCAGGTCCACGGTATCTTCCAGGCTGGTCTGGCCGCAGAGGTTGAAGACCCGCGCGCCGGCGCCTGACCGGATCTGCTCGCCCAGCTCGCGTTCGCCACCCGAGCCGAGCACCCAGATCTCGAAGCCACGCTCGAGAAGCTGGCGCGCCAGCGCCGCGAAACTGTTGATGGGCCACTGCTTGGCGGGGCCATAGGCGGCGCCCGGCATCATGGCAATCGCCGGCCGCTGCCCGAGGCCGAGGCGCGCCAGAAGCGCCGCGCGATTTGCCTCGTCCACGCGCAGCACCGGCGTGATCGCCGCGGGCACGGGAGAGCCGGCGGGTACGCCCAGCGCGAGGAAGCGCTTGATGGTCTGGTCCAGGATCCGCCGGTCGAGCTTGCGCACATCGTTCAGCAGTAAGCCCCGCAGCTCGGCGGCGAAGCCCGTGCGCACCGGGATTCGCGCGAACCAGGGCAGCAGCGCGGCCTTGAAGGACCGGGGCAGCACGATGGCCCGGTCGTAGCCCGCCGCGCGCAGCGACCGGCCGAGTGACCGCCGGGCCGACAGCGCAAGCTCGCCGTGGCCGGCAGCCAGGGGAATTCCGCGCCGCACCTCGGGCATCCGGCCGGCGAGCGGCACGGACCAGGGCGGGCCCACCACATCGATGGCAATGCCCGGCTCCTGCCGCCGGAGCAGCTGGAACAGGGACTGGGCCATGACCATGTCACCGACCCAGGCGGGTCCGATGATGAGAGTGGCCGTCACGTCGGTTGATCCTCAGGCGATGGCGTCGAGGTAACGCGGCACGCCCACTTCGACCGGGATGAAGTCCGCAGCGTAGCCCGCCGCCCGGAGGCCCGAAAGGTCGGCCTGGGTGTAGCTCTGGTAGCTGCCCTTGAGGTGTTCCGGGAAGGGAATGTACTGGATGCGCCCGCGGCCGTGCCACTGGAGCACGGCACGGGCCACGTCGTTGAAGCTGCGGGCCTGGCCGGTGCCCAGGTTGAAGATCCCGGACTTGGCGCCCTGCCGCCAGGCCCAGAGGTTCACGGCCACGATGTCGTCCACGTGGATGAAATCCCGCACCTGCTCGCCGTCGCCGTACCCGTCGCTGCCGGCGAACAGCCGGATCTCGTCGCCGGCCGCCAGCTGCGCGCGGAAGTGGTGGATGACGCTTGCCATGCCGCCCTTGTGGGCCTCGCCGGGGCCGTAGACGTTGAAGTAGCGAAGCCCGATGACCGGCGAGCGGAAGGTGCCGGACACCTGGCGCACGTGCCGGTCGAACATTAGCTTGGAGAAGGCGTAGACGTTGATCGGCCGCTCGCACTCCTCGCTCACCCGGAACTCCCGCCCGGCGCCGTACACCGAGGCGGACGACGCGTAGACCAGCGGCACGCGGCGCTCTGTGGCGTACTTCAGCACCTGCCTCGAATAGTCATAGTTCGCCCGCATCATCAGCAGGCCGTTCCACTCGGTGGTGTCCGTGCAGGCGCCCTGGTGGAAGATCGCCTCCAGCTTGGGCCCGAACTCGTGGCCAGCCGCGATCCGCGTGCCGAACTCGTGCATGTCCACGTAGTCGGCGATGCGGCAGTCCGAGAGGTTCAGGATCTTGCGGGCGTCCCGCAGGTCATCCACGACCAGGATGTCCGTATGGCCGGCGCCGTTCAGGGCCCGGACGAGGTTGCTGCCGATGAAGCCGGCGCCGCCGGTGACGATGATCATGGGGTACTACTCACGGCAGGATGACGCCCGCATTCCTGCCCGCATTCTGGCGAGCGGCCACGTCCCGGTACAGGCGCGCGTAGCGGCCGGTCATGGTAGCGGCGGAGAATTCCCGGGCGCGCAGCCGGTTGGCCGTCGCCACCCGCGCCCGGAGCCGGCCGTCGTCCTGGAAGGCTGCCACCGCCGCCTCGAGCGCCGCCGGTTCGTCGGGCTTCACCAGCACGCCGTTTTCCCCGTCGCGGATGATCTCGGGAATGCCGCCGACGGCCGTCGCCACGACGGGCAGCCCGGCCTCGAGGGCGTCGATGAGCGTCGAACCCAGCCCTTCATGCCGGGAAGGGTAAACAAGCAGGTCGAAGGCGGCCAGCCAGTCGCCGACATTGTCGACCTGTCCCGCGAAGAACAGGTTGTCGAGGCCCGCGGCGGCCTGGCGGAACCGGGCTTCATCCGGCCCCGAGCCCACCAGCACGAAGCGCACGCCGGGACGCGCCGGCTGCCAGCGGCGCGCCAGCGCGATGATCTGCAGCTGCCCCTTGGTGGAATCGTCCAGCGCGCCCACGTGGCCAACCACGAAGTCGCCGCCAAAGCTGGACCGCAGCCGCTCCACGTTGCCCAGCTTCACCGGCAGTCCGCCGCTGGCGCTGGGGATGACCGTGACGGGCAGCCGCGCGTCCAGCCGGACCAGCGAACCCCGGATCGCCTCGGAGATGGCCACGATGGCCGCGGCCCTGCCGTACATGCGCCGGTTGAGGAGCGAGCCCCTCGGCACCTTCTGCACACGCCGCGTGATGACGTAAGGCGTGCCCCGGAGCAGGCGATTGAACCAGGCGGCCTGGACGCCGCGGCCCTCGTGGCTGTGCACCAGTCCCGCGCCCCGCAGGGCGGAGAACGCGCCGGCCACGCCGGCGCCCGCCTCGACGACCTGGAGGCCCGGGACGTCCCGGCAGCGCGCCGCAAGGGGTTCGCCGCGCCGGCACACGAGGCGCTGGGTCCAGCCAAGGGCGGCCAGGCCGCGAATCAGGAGTTCCGTCTGCCGTTCGCCGCCGCGAAAGCCGCGGGCGAGGTTGAGGTGGGTCAGCGGGCCGCTCACCGCGCGCGGGTTAACGCGTAGGTCGCACCGCAGTAGCCGCACTTGGCGCGCCCGTCATCCTCGATCGCCAGGTACACCTTCGGATGCGAGTTCCAGAGGTACATGCCCGGCATCGGGCAGGACAGCGGCAGGTCCGCGGGCGTCACGTCGTAGTGATTCTCGGCATTGGGCTGCACGAGCGCCTGGGCGTTGGGAGTGGCCATGAGCGTCATTGAGCGGACCTGGGGGCGTCAGTATAGAACACCGCCTGCCAGTGCCGGACCACCGCGGCCACGAGTGCCGCGGCCCCGGCCCGCGGCACCAGGCCCGGCGCACCGGCCAGGTTCAGGTGGTGCATGCGCTGCCGGTAGGTGCGGTAGGCGTCGGCCAGCTCTTCCGCCTCGGCGGGCGCCAGGATGCCATGGGCCGCGAGCGCCTCCAGCTGCCGGATGTTGTCCGACCACCGGACCAGGTCCGGAAAGCGCCCGGCCTCCCGCAGCACGAGGTACTGCACGAGGAACTCGATGTCCGTGATGCCCCCCGGGTCCTGCTTCACGTCCAGCAGTTCCGGTGTGCCCTTCGACAGCTCGTCCCGCATCCGCTGGCGCATGTCCGCCACCTCCTGCGCCAGGTTCTCCCGGCGCACGTAGGTCGTGAGGGCCTTGATGCGGAGCTGCTCGAACGCGGCCTTCACGCCGCTGTCACCCGCCACCGCGCGGCTCCGCAGGAGAGCCTGGTGCTCCCAGGTCCAGGCGTCCTGGCGCTGGTAGAGGTCGAACGCCTTGAGGCTCGACACGAGCAGTCCCGACTGGCCGCTGGGGCGGAGGCGGATATCCACCTCGTAGAGCTTGCCGGAGGTGGTATGCATCGTGAGGATGCTGATGATCCGCCGTGTGAGCCGGGAAAAGAACACGGCGTTGTCCAGCGGCTGGGCGCCGTCGGTCTGCTGCTGCTCGCCGTCCGAGTCATTGAGGAAGACCAGGTCCAGGTCGGAGCCGTACCCCAGCTCGAGGCCGCCGAGCTTGCCGTAGGCGACGATGGCGAAGCGCGCTGGCCGGACGGCGCCGTCCGCCGTGCACCGCGGCTCGCCGTGCCGGGCGACGAGCTCCTGCCAGGCCAGGGCCAGCGCCGCTTCCAGCACGAGCTCGGCGACGTCGGTGAGGCGGTCGCTGACCTTCATCAGCGGCAGCACGCCGGTCAGGTCCACCACCGCGACGCGGAAGATGGCCGCCTGCTGGAAATTGCGGAGTGCATCGAGGCGGGCCTCGGCATCGTCGTCCGGCACACGGGACAGGCGCACCTCCAGGTCAGCCGCGAGCTCGCTCCGGGACGGCGCCTGCTCGAAGACCCGCGGGTCCAGGAGCTCGTCCAGCAGCAGCGGATGGGTCGCCACCAGCTGCGCCAGGAATTCGCTGGCGGCGCAGATGCCCACCAGGCGCTGGAGCGCCGGCGGGTTCTCGTTGAGCAGGGCGAAGTAGGCCGAGCGACGGCCGATGGACTCCAGCACGAGGACCATGCCGTCCAGGGCCCGGGCCGCCTCGGCCTGCCGGCTCGCGGCGCCGAGCACCGCAGGCACGAGCGCGTCGAGGCGCTGGCGGCCCGGCTGGTCGAGGCGCTGCGTGAGCCCGCCTTCGCGCAGGCGCCGCACTCTCTCCAGCACCTCCGCCGGCGCCGGGAAGCCCGCGGCGGCGAGACGGCGGAGCTGGATATCCGGTTCGGCGTCCTCGAGCCAGACGCGGGCAAGTTCCGCCCCGGGCGCCTGTGCATCGCGGCCGGCCGCACCCCTGTCGTCCTCGTCGCCGGCGCCGTTGCTGCCGCGGAAGACGATGTCGCGAAAGTGCCGGGCCACCGTGTCCCGCTCGACCTTCAGCGCCGCGAGGAACGCGGGCCAGCCGGCGTCACCGACCTGCGGCGCCATCGCGCGGGCCAGCCGCTCCTGGTCGGCCGGGTCGGCCGGCAGGTCGTGGGTCTGCCGGTCGTAGAGGGCCTGGATCCGGTTCTCCGCCAGCCGGAGGAAGCGGTAAGCGGTGGTGAGCTCGGCCGCGTCCTGCGGCGGAAGGCACGCCGCCTGAACCAGCGCCGGCAGCGCCTTCAGGATCTCCCGCTGGCGCAGCGGCGCCACGGTCCCGCCCCGGACGAGCTGCAGGGCCTGGACGATGAACTCGATCTCGCGGATGCCGCCGGGGCCCAGCTTCAGGTTGCCGCCGAATTCCTTGCGGGCCACCTCCGCCTCGATCAGCGCCTTCATCTCCCGGAGCGAGCTGAACACGCCGTAGTCCAGGTAGCGGCGGTAGACGAAGGGACGGAGCACGTCCTGGTAGAGGTAGCCGGCGTCGGCCCACTCGTTGACCACCCGCGCCTTGATCCAGGCGTAGCGCTCCCAGTCCCGGCCGTTCTGCTGCAGGTAGTTCTCCAGGGCGGCCACGCTGACAGCGAGCGGACCCGCGCTGCCGAAGGGCCGCAGGCGAACGTCCACCCGGTAGACGAAGCCGTCCGCCGTGTTCCGGCTCAGGAGATCGATGACCCGCTGGGCCAGCAGGCGGAAGTACTCCTCATTGCTGATCGAACGCGCGCCGTCGGTCTCGCCCGGGCCGGAGAAGACGAACACGAGATCCACGTCCGACGAGAAGTTCAGCTCGTGGCCACCGAGCTTGCCCATGGCGATGACGCCCGGGCCGCAGGGACTGCCGTCCTCGGCGCGGGGCGTGCCGTGGCGGGCCTGCAGCAGGCCGTCGGCGTAGCCCAGCGCGGCGTTGATGGCCGCGTCGGCAAGGTCCGACAGGTCGCGGAGCGATTCGGTGACGTCCACGCCTTCGTTCAGGTCGCGCCAGACGATACGAACCAGCTCCCGGTGGCGGAAGAGCCGCAGGCGCTGCAGGAATGCGTCGTCGGCGGACACCCCGTGGAGCGCGTCGTCCAGCCGTTTGCGGAGCTCGCCCCGGGCGCAGGTTTGCGCCAGGCGGCCGCCCGCCGCGAGCGCATCGAGCAATGCCGGGTAACGGGTGGCCACGTCGGCGGCATACGGACTCAGCGCCCGCAGGCGCTGGAGCCCGGGCTCGCGGTCCGGGAATGAATTCATGCCCGCGATCTTAAGGGACGCGGCGGCTGGCTGCCGCCTCAGTGGTACCGGTTTTCCCGGTAGGCCTGGATCGGCACCTGGGACTGGGCGAGCGCGTCGCGGGCGAACTCGGGATCGGTCGGCACCGGCAGCAGCTCGGTGCCGGCAATCCGGAACTGGCGGACCGGCTGGTGAGGAATGAGGACGTTCAAGCGGTCCCCGACGCGGTATGCCGCGTTCTCGTTGAACTGCATCACCGCGTGGCCGGGGCCCCGGAGGTCGCTGCGGCTCTGGTCGATGCCGGTGGCCGGCAGGGTCACGGTGAGGCCCATCAGCGACAGCGTGGTCGGCAGCAGGTCGATCTGACTCGCCAGCCGCGTCACGATCCGGGGCTCGACGGGTCCTCCCGCGATGAAGGCGGGAATGTGAAAGCTGAAGATCGGCACGAGCTGGGTCCCGATCGACTTGCTCTCGTGGTCAGCCACGACGGTGAACAGGGTACTGGCCCAGTAGGGCGACGCGGCGGCCCTGTCCAGGTAGCTGCCAACGGCATGATCCGCGTAGCGCGCGGCGTTCCGGTGGGTCAGCTTTGGCTGCTCGAACAGCTGGATCCGGCCCTCCGGGAAATCGTAGGGCGGGTGGTTGGAGGTGCTGAAGACCAGGGTGAAGAACGGCTGGCCATCCCGGTAGTGGCTACCAACCTCCTCGTGCACGCGGGCGTAGAGGTCCTCGTCGGAGACGCCCCAGGTCGTGGTGAAGCCCGCGGTGGGCTGCAGGTCGGCCTGGTCGATGACCCGGTCGAAGCCGTTATTGAGGAAGAAGCGCCGCATGTTGTCGAAGCTGGCGTCGCCCCCGTAGATGAACTCCGTGCGGTAGCCCTGCTCCTTCAGCGCGCGGGCCAGGGTGAAGAAGTTCTGCTGGGCGCCCTCCAGCTTGATGACGCTGCTCGTGCGGGTTGGCTGGAAACCGGTGACGACCGCCTCGATGCCGCGAGCCGAGCGGGTGCCGCTGGCGTAGAGATGGTCGAACCAGAAACTCCGGTCCCGCCACTTCTCCAGCTCCTGCGCCACCGGCGCCCCTCCCAGGCTCGCAAAGTACTGGGCGCCCAGGCTCTCCTGCAGGAGGATCACCAGGTTGGGCTTGCGGGCGGTGCGAGCCGTGGGCACGAGCACATGACTGGTCGAGCTGCCGGGCGCCGTGAAGTCACTCTCAGGCAGTTGCATGGCCGCGCGCACCCGTGCGAGAGCCTCGACCTCGGACAGGTGGCCGTAGCCACGCAGGCCGTCCTGCTCGTGCCACATCTGCCGGATGGCGTAGACCACCGAGTAGGTGGAGTTCAGCGCTAGATCGTTGACCGTGGCATCCGCCGTCACGGCGGCGTTGCTGGCACTGAGCGGGCGGTGGCCCAGGCTGCCGCGGGCCCCATAGCCCAGCCCTACGAGCAGTGGCAGCAGGACCAGCGCCCGCAGCCAGGGCGTGGGGGATTCCTGGCCGGTACCGGCGGGCCGGAGGACGCGCCGGGCGAAGTAGCCGGCCAGGGCCGCCAGGCCGATGCCGGTGAGCAGGCTCGCGCGGTTGGCCGTCCAGATGGTGTTGAACACCACACCGGGCGTGCCGAGGTACTCCACGTACTGGCGATTGGGACGGACGCCGAACTCCGCCATGAAGGCCGGCGTGGCCGCCTCGTTGAACGTCATGGCGAGGATCCAGCCGCTGAGCCAGGCCGTCTGCACCCGTTCCCAGACGGAACTCCGCAGGACACGCCCGGGCGCCAGGATCTGCGCCAGCAGCGGGAGGAAGGACAGTGCCGCCACCACGACGATGTCGAAGCGCAGGCCGAGCAGCAGCAGCCGGGACAGCGCGCCGTCGCCCGGTACCCGCGCACGGTACGCGCCAAGGAGGCCCAGCCGGCTCAAGGTCAGGATGACCAGCGCCAGTCCGGCGAAGATGACGAGGGGCTGGATGGCGCTGCGCAGTCCCGCGAGACGGGGCCATGCGGCGTCGGCGATACCGGGAGTCGCCGCGGCCGCGGCGTGGGAGGAGACATCCAAGGGCGACAACCCGCGGGGCAGCCAGAATGCTGGCCCCGGTCAGACGTCAGCCGCCGGCAAAATCAATCGCCGCCGGGCGTTACGCCTTCAGTCCCTCCGCCGCCCGCGCCGCCTGAACGGCAGGCCGCTGCTGGATCCGCTCCCGGTAGGCGGCCAGCACCGGCCAGGCGGACAGGTCGATGCCTGCAACCCGGCTCCAGGTCAGGACGGTGTAGAGGTAGGCGTCGGCCACGGTGAAGTGGTCACCCACCAGGTACTGGCGGCTGGCCAGGTGCTGGGCCACGAAGCCGAGCCGGAGGCCCAGCTTGTCCCGCGTCGCGGTCTTCGCGTCTTCGGAGCCACCCGGCCGCAGCAGCGGGCCGAAGCCCTTGTGCAGCTCCGAGGAAATGAAGCTGAGCCACTCCAGCAGCCGGTAGCGGGGCATCGTGGCAGGGGGCGGCGCAAGCTGCGCGCCGGGCTTCTGGTCGGCGATGTACTGCAGGATCGCCTGGCCTTCGTTCAGGATCTCGCCGTTGTCGAGCTCCAGCGAGGGCACGTAGCCGTTGGGATTGACCGTCCTGAAGTCCCGTCCGTCGCTGGTCTGGCGGGTGCGCATGTCCACCTTGTCGGCCGTGAAGGGCAGCTCCGCCTCGAGCAGGGCGATGTGGGAGGCGAGCGAGCAGGCGCCCGGACTGAAATACAGCTTCATGGATTTGCGCTCCGGCGATGAATGCCGGGAGAATCGCAGCTTTCCGGTCCGGGCTCAAACGCAGCACTACGTATGGCGACCTTCGTTCTGGTGCACGGCGCGTGGCACGGGGCCTGGTGCTGGCGACACGTCGCCACCCTGCTCCGCGCCCGCGGTCACGCCGTCGTGGCGCCCGACCTGCCCGGACACGGCGACGATCCCGGGGCCCCCGCGGTGCAGACGCTCGAGGGGTACGCGAAGCGCGTCGAGACCGCCGTTCTGGAGTGCGGCGGGGATGTGGTCCTGGTGGGACACAGCCTCGGGGGCCTGGTGATCAGCGCGGTCGCCGAGGCCCTGCCAGAGCGCGTGCGACGGCTCGTCTTCGTCACGGCGTTCCTGCCCCGGGACGGCGACTCCCTGGTGCGGATCTGCAGCACGGACCCGGGTAACCCGCTCAATGCGGCATCCCTCCGGACGCCGGACGGGAAATGCGTCACCGTGGATCCTCAGCGCCTGCGGGAACTGTTCTACTCAGACTGCCCCGACGGGGATTTTGCCGTCGCCAGCGCGCGCGTCGGGCCGGAGCCCATCGCCGTCATGTTCCAGACCGTGCAAGTCACGCCGGAGCGCTTCGGTCGCCTGCCCCGCGCCTACATCCACTGCTCAGGGGACGCAGCGCTACCGCTGTTCGTGCAGGAGCAGATGGTGGCGGCCTCACCCTGCGAAACCGTGCTGACGCTGCCGACGGGCCACTCGCCGTTCTTCGCGGCGCCGGAGCAGCTGGCAGCAATGCTCGACTCGCTGGCGTAGGAGCGGCTTCAGCCGCGACGAGAATCCCCGGCAGGAGCGTCCAGGCAACCGAGGGGGGAAACCCGGCCGCCACTGAAGGCGCTCCTACCGGTTGCGGCGCCTGTGCCGCCCAACCATCAGGCGTCCGTGCCGTCCAACCAGGAACCCGACGCCCGTAAGCAGCAGCCAGGCCGCCGGGGGCGCCGGGACAACGGTGGTCGAAATCGCACCGATCGCGTCGATGTCGGCGCCGACCGTGCCGCCGTCGGTTTCACCCTCGGCCACGTCGTCGGTCAGGCGGACGTGACTGAGCAGCGACGTCGAGTTGAAGCCGAAGGCGTCGATGTCCACGCCGAAGGTACTGCCGAAGACCTTGCCGACACCGGTCCAGTTAACGCCGTCGGTGCTCACCTCGACGAAGGTGTCCTCGATGTCGGGACCGACCTCGAAGATCCACAGGTCGTCAGCCGTGCTGTCGCTGCCGGTGAGGTAGTTGTCGACGAACTGCACGGTGAGCGCACCGCCCACGCCCAGCGACACGAAGTTGCAGTCGGCCGGAGTTGCGAGTGGATTGCCCAGCAGCGGCGTGCCGCAGGCAAGCGTCGTGGTATTCGTGGTGTCCGGCACGCCGATGGCCTCGTTGCCGTTGCGGAAGGCAGGCAACGGCACAATGGTGCCGGGCGGGAAGAACACGGGGCCGGCGCCGCCGTCGGCATCGGGCACCAGCCCGATGTTGGCGCTCACCAGGGCGTCGGCAAAAGACGCGGCGCCGCCGGGAAACTCGACGACCACGCCAGAGATGTTGGTGAAGCTCGCGGCCTGCACCGGCAGTGCGATTGCGGCGCCGGTGAACGCTGACAGGACGCTGGCAGCGATGCGGAAGGTGCCCATGGGGAACGCTCCTTGAGTCTCTATGTTGTTGTTTGAATAGCGAGACCTGGGAAAACCATACGCCCGGCAATCCCGGCTTTCAACCACTGGAACGTGGCGTTTTCGACACACAGCGGGGGCCAGCAGGGCCAAGGCATACTCCCCGCCTTTACCACGGGAGTGTCGGCATGCAGCCACACCTGAGGGCCATCCTCGCGATCCTGGTCCTGGTCTTGCCCGGCGCCAGCGCCGCTGGCGAACCCGCCCAGCCCACGGTCCTCATCACCGGCGCCAGCCGGGGCATAGGCCTGGAATTCGCCCGCCAGTACGCCGCGCGGGACTGGCGGGTGATCGCCACGGCGCGGAATCCGGCTGGCGCCGCCGACCTGCAGACGCTGGCGGCGGCGGACCCGGATGTCCGCATCGAGGCCCTGGACGTCACCGACCACGCCGGGGTCGAGGCCCTCGCGGCGAAGCTGCGGGGGCAGCCGGTGGACCTGCTGCTGCTGAACGCGGCCCAGGGCCCCACGCCCCAGACCGCCGTGCGCAGCCTGGCGAAGCTCGACTTCACGGAAGCGCGCCAGAGCTTCGAGGTGAACGCCATCGGGCCGATGAAGGTGGCCCAGGCATTCCTCGACGCGGTGGCGGCGTCCGGCCGCAGGCAGATCATCGCGATCTCCAGCGACTCCGGCTCACTGGAGGCCAGCGCCCGGTTGCCCCTGCTCTACCACTACCGCGCCAGCAAGGCCGCGCTCAACATGTACATGCACACGCTATCCTTCGAGACGCCGCGCAAGGGCATCACGCTGGTCATGCTCCACCCCGGAACGGTGAAGACCAATCCGGGACTGATGCGCATACCGGGCGCCATGGAGACGCCGGACTCGGTGAGCCGGCTGATTGCGGTAATCGACAGGCTGACGCCGGCCGACAACGGCCGCTTCATGGACTACCACGGCGAGACGATGCCCTGGTGACGATGCGCCTGTAGGAGCGGCTTCAGCCGCGACATCGATGCACTAGTCGTGCGCGACCGGCGGCTAGTCATCCCCGGCATCATCAAGATCAGGGAACAGCACCGACGTGTAGCCGAAGCGCGTGAAGTCCCGGATGCGCATCGGGTAGAGCATGCCGATGAGGTGATCGCACTCGTGCTGGACGACGCGGGCGTGAAAGCCGCTCGCCTCCCGGTCGATGGGCGCGCCGAACGGGTCGAAGCCCCGGTAGCGGATGCGCGCCCAGCGGGGCACGACGCCGCGCATGCCGGGTACCGAGAGGCAGCCCTCCCAGTCCTCTTCTTCGTACGGCGCGAGGACTTCGATCTGCGGATTGACGAGCACGGTGCGCGGCACCGCGGGCGCGTCGGGATAGCGCTCGTTCTGGTCGAAGCCGAAGATGACCAGGGCCAGGTCCACGCCGATCTGGGGCGCGGCGAGACCCGCGCCGTTGGCAGCGGCCATGGTGTCGAAGAGGTCCGCCACCAGGGCGTGCAGTTCGGGCGTGTCGAAGGCGTCGACCGGCCGCGCCACGGTGAGCAGGCGGGGGTCGCCCATCTTCAGGATCTCGCGAATGGCCATGGCGCCGGTGCTGCCCGGGGTCAGTTGAGCTTGATCGTCAGCTCGATGGGCTGGTCGCCAACGGTGAAGACGGCATCCTGGAACTTCGGCGCGCTCCACCTGGCCGGCGCATCATTGGAGGAACCGGAAGCCTCCGTCGGGATGCCGATTAAATTGGTGTCCAGCTTCCGGTTGCCGTTCATGTCCTGGAACACCGACAGCGCGTAGGTCCCGGGCGGCAGGGGCATGTCGAAGGCCACCGTGCCCTGGCGGACGTTGCCGGCCACGGACACTTCCCGGGTGGCGACGGTGGTGGCCCCAAGCCAGGTCTCCGGACTGACGTAGGCGCCCGCGAGGAGCATGCCTGCCGTCTTCTTCACGTTGGTGACGACGACACGCACGACCGTGTCGGCCGCGGCGGCGCCAACGGGGAAGGTGCCCGCGAGGACGGCGGCCGTCAGGATCGAAAGCGGGAAGTGGCGCATGGGGCTGCCCTCCGGTGTCTGGTTATAGTACAGGCGCACACCACCCCGGGAGTACGCCGAATGACCCGCCTGAAGAACCTGCTGTGCATGGCTGCCCTGCTGCTTGCCGCCATCGCCGGCGACGCCGCCGAAACAGGCTGCACCGATCCGCGCTCCCATCACTTCGACTTCTGGATCGGCAACTGGGAAGTCGTCAATGCGAACGGCACCAAGGCCGGCCGCAACCGCATCGAGCCGATTCTGGACGGCTGCGTGCTCCAGGAGACCTGGACCGGGACCTCGGGCAGCGCCGGAACGAGCCTCAACTTCTTCGACGCCGGGCGCAGCAAGTGGCGCCAGTTCTGGGTGTGGCGGGAAGGCACGACCCTGGAGCTCGAGGGCGGGCTGGTGAACGGCGCGATGGTCATGGAAGGCGACTCGGTGGAGGACGGCAAGCCCGTCAGGAACCGGATCACCTGGTCACGCCGCTCCGGCGGAAAGGTGAACCAGCTGTGGGAGGTTTCCGGGGACAACGGCAAGACGTGGAAGTCGATCTTCGACGGCATGTACCACCCGGAGAAGCCGTAGGAGCGGCTTCAGCCGCGCGGCTTCGCGATGAGCAGCAGCACGCCGGCCAGCACCACGCCCGCCGACGCCCACTCCCAGCCGGTGATCACCTCACCGCCGAAGGCCACGCCGAGCAGCATGGCGATCACGGGGTTCACGAAGGTGTAGCTCGCCGCGAGTCCCGCGGACGCCCGCGCGAGCAGCACCATGTAGGCGTTGAAGGCGAGCAGCGAGCCGAACACCACCAGGTACAGCCAGGCCCAGGCCGCGAGCGGCTCGGGCGGCCAGCTGAACGTCTCGCCGGTCAGGCCGGCCAGGACCATGAGCACGACGCCCCCGCACAGCATCTCGCTCGCGAAGCCCATCGCCCCCGGCGCCAGCGGCAACGACCGCTGGCTGAGCACGCTGCCGAGCGACCAGCAGGAAGTGGCCGTGACCATGGCCAGCAGGCCCGCGGGCGACGCCTGGAAACCATCGCCCCGGGTCAGCATCACCACCCCGGCCAGGCCCACGCCGATGCCCGCCATCTCGAGACGGCCGGGCACCACGCGCCAGAGCAGGTTGACGAGCACGATCAGCAACGGGACCACGGCGATGAATACCACCACGATGCCGGAGCCCACCGTCTGCTCGGCGACCGCGACGCTGCCCATCCCGCCACCGAGCATCAAGGCGCCGACCACCAGCGCATTGCGCCACTGCCGGCGGTCAGGCCAGGGCGTGTCCCGCACCAGGCGCATCCACAGGGCCAGGCCGAGGCCGGCCACCAGGAAGCGGGTGCCCATCTGGAAGTAGGGCGGAAAGCTGACGAGCGCGAAGCGGATCGCCAGGTAGGTGGAACCCCAGACCAGCCACGTGGCGGCAAGACAGGCGACGACCAGGCGGCTCATGGGCTGATGGTATGCAAAACCCGCCAAGGCATCGAGTTTTGGGGATTGCGCCCCCGGATCCCCTGGCGAATACTTTCGGCATGGCAATCAGAGTCACGCTGTCCGAGGAAGCGGCCCGGTTCGTGGAGGCTCGCGTGCAGGCAGGCGATTCCCCCGATGCGGATAGCTGTGTCAACGACCTGCTGCGACGAGCCGCCGAGCAGGGTGCATCCTACGAGGCCTGGTTCCGGCGGGAAGTCGCCACGGCGGTCCGTGAGGCCGATGCGGGTGATTTCGCGTCCGATGACGAAGTACGCCGAACCCTCGACCGACGGCCGTAGTGCGTGTTCGCTGGCTTCGGTCCGGCCTGCGAAGCATCGAGATCGCCGGGACCTACATTGCTGCGGACAATCCGCAGGCAGCCGCCCGTCTTGTCGACACGGTCCGCTCCCGCGCCCAACTGCTCGCCGACAACCCGAAACTTGGCCGCGTGGGTCGCATCCCGGGTACACGTGAAATGATCCTCGGGGGAATGTCCTTCCTGATCGTCTATAGGCTGACTTCTGACGAAGTGCAGATCCTCCGACTGCTCCACACCTCGCAGGAGTTCCCCTGAGAGATGAGCGGCTCAGTCTTGCGGCAACTGGTAACCACCTTCCACATCGGCCGGAGCGGCAGCACCGTGCTGGGGGACCTCCTCGACCAGCATCCCGCGATCCACTGGCTGGGCGAGATCTACGAGTGGCCGGAATTCCGCGACCGCCCGGCCGCGCCCGGCCCCGGCAGCGAACTGCTCCGGCGGCTGCGGACGCGCCTGCCGGGCGTCGGGAAGCCCGTCGCGGGCATCGAGGCCAAGTTCTACCACCTCCACGACCACGGCGTAGCGCTCGGCGACTTCCTGGACGAGCTGCGCGGCGAGCTTGCCGGCACCGGACGGTGCCGCTTCGTCGTGCTCCGCCGGAAGAACTACCTGCGCAAGATCGTCTCGAGTCTGGCGGCCCGCCAGCGGGGCCAGTGGTTCGCACGGCCCGGCAGCCCGGTGCCGCCGGTGCGGCTGGACATCAATCCGGAGCGCGTGTGCATCGACGGCGACGCCCAGCCCCTCCTCGACTACCTGCGGGACTGGGATGCCCAGTTCGACCAGCTGGACGAGGCGCTCGCCGGCGAGGACGTCCTGCACCTCGCCTACGAGGACGACATCGAGCAGGATCCGCTGGTGGCCTACCGCAAGGTCTGCCGGTACCTGGGCCTGCCCGCCGGGGCGCCGGAAGTGCGTTTCAACCGGACCACGCCCCAGCCCCTGCCGGAGATCGTCACGACGCTGGATGCAGTCCGGAGGGCTCTGGCCGGGTCTGGCTACGAGTGGATGGCTGAGTAGTATCGGCGGCCGCCCCATGCCCGGCCGCCTCCCAGACATTGCCCCGGTAGCCTATGGCGTAGACCGCCAGGCACGTGAACCAGACCAGGGCGGCGCTCCACAGGTCGTGGGACAGGAAGTGGGCGCCCCGCGCCTCCTGCCCGAACGCAAACACTCCGCCCACGAGCAGCGCGCCACCCAACGCCCAGCGAGCCAGCTTCCGGCTGCGTCCGAGCGTGAGGAAATAGAGCGCAAACAGGGCGAAGCCCGAGGACGAGTGGCCCCCCGGGAAGCACTGCGCCCGGGGAAGGCTGTCCGGGCGGTCGGCAAACAGGTGAACGTAGGGCAGCCGGCCGCCGAACTCGGCGAGGGACCAGGGGCAGTCCACGTTCGTGAACTGCTTCAGCAGGCCGACGGCGCCGGCACCCAGCGCCACGCTCAGCACCACGAACCCGGCCGGACGGCGCCAGCGGCGCAACGCTCCGATCCGGAAACTGAGCAGCCAGCTGAGCAGGAGAATTCCGCCCAGGATGCGGATCAGCAAACCGCCGTCGGAGTGGATCAGCTCCTTGGCCCACCACTCGCCAGCGCCGCTGCCGATGAAATGCCGGGTCGCCGGGTCGAAGGCCCAGGCCCGCGCGAAGCTCTCGTCAAGGCCCGTGCCCGCCGCGACCGTCGCGAAGAGCACGAACAGCACAGCCGGCCACGTGGCGTGCCTGCGCCAGAAGTTCCTGTCGAGCGGCAGCACGTCAGCGGGCCGGAATCTTCGCCAGCAGCGCGCGGATTTCGCGGCGGCGGCCCTCGTCGGCAGACTGCCGGCTGGGCCGGGGCGCTGCCTGGAGCGCCTTCTCCAGGTGCTTCTTCGCGCCGGCATAGTCGTCCTCGTCGTAGAGGAACTCCCCGTAGAAGTAGTTCGGGTCGATCCCGTCCGGGTTGATGGCGAGCGACTTCTCCAGGTATTCCCTGGCCTTCTTGTCGCTCCCGAAGCCGACGGGGAAACCCGGCACCTTGTGATAGAGCGTGCCGAGGCTGGTGTAGGCCGAGCCCTGCAGCGCCTTCGGGTCGATCTTCAGCGCCGCCTCGAGCTTTGCCCGGGAGTCCTTCGCCAGGCCCAGGGCGCCCAGGCCGCCCTTCACGCCGGCCGTGGTGCTGAGCACGATGCCCTCCCAGATCAGCGGCTCGGCCCGTCCCGGATTGCGCGCCGTGAAGGCGGCCGCGTCGGTGATCAGCTTGTCGAAGGCCGCCTCCTTCGCGTCCCCGTCGGGCGAGTAATTGGCGTCGGCCCAGCGGGTCTGGATGGCGAGCAGGTCGGAATCGAAGTCCGCCAGGGCAGCGCCGGAGCCGAGCGCGCCGGCCAGGGCCAGCGCCAGGGTGGCAAGGAGGTTCGGGAAGTTGCGCGTCATGTGGGCGTCCTCGTCGATTGCAGACTGGTGGGAGTCGCCGGCGCCGGGGCCCCGGCATAGCGGCGAATGACCGGCAGCTGCTTGCGCAGCGAGCCATCCACCAGCCGCGGCAGCAGCGCGTTGAGCCGCACGAAGAATTTCTCGGGCCAGCCCACGACGGCCTCCAGCGTCCCACGCTCGAGCATCGCGCAGGCGGCGCGCGCGACGACGGGCGGCGTGTCCATCGCGACGCCCAGTTCGGCGTTCATGGTCTCCACGGCGGCGGTGTTGATGCCGGTCCGCGTGGCGCGGGGCGCCAGGTAGTGCACGGTCACGCTCGTGTCGGCCAGCTCGCGGCGCAGGGCCTCGCTGAAGCCCCGCATGGCGAACTTGGTCGCCGAGTAGACGGAGTAGGCGGCGTAGCCGATGCCGCCGAACACCGAGCCGGTGTTCAGGATGTGGGCCTCGGGCTGCCGTTGCAGGTGGGGCAGCAACAGACGACAGAGGTGGATCGGCGCCTGCACGTTCACCGCGAGCGCCAGGTCGACTTCCTCGGCAGGCTGGTCTTCCAAGAGGCGGAAGTGGCTGACGCCGGCATTGTTGATCAGCACGTTGATGCCGCCGCGCCAGGTCCGGGCGAACTCGGCAAGGCGGGCCCGGTCGTCCGCGCGGGTGAGGTTGGCGGCAAACACCTCCACCCGGTCGGCGGAAATCCTTGGTTCGCTGGCGACGAAGCGCCGGAGGGCGCCCTCGTTGACGTCGACGAGCAGGACCGACGCGCCCTTGCCCAGCAGCTCGGCGGCAATCGCGCCACCGATGCCGCCGGCAGCGCCGGTCAGCAATACGCGTGCGGTCGAGAGGTTCATGCGCTCTCCTTCAGCCGGTGACCGGCCATGATGTCGGCGAAAGCCCCGGACGCGTGCCGGTCCAGCCCGCGGAAGACGTTGCCGTACAGCCAGAACATCGCCTTGGCGCACCGGATGACGGCTGCCTGGTCGTCGGGGTCGGTCAGCCCGTCGAGGATGCCGCCCAGGTGCTCGATGTGCTCCAGGTCGAGGGTCCCGTGGCTGCGCAGGTACGTGAAGGCCTTCTTCGGCAGGCCCAGCGAGCGCTCGATCTCGTCGGCGGCCTTCACGGCCAGGGCCACGCTGGTGCCCTCCAGCACGTAGACCATGCCGAAGAAGCCCACCGGGTTCCGGCGCTGTACCGTGTCCCAGGCGTAGGCGACCATCGCGTCGGTCTCCACGTTGGGCACGGAGGCCGCGGCAGCGTGGCGGTCGCCACCAGCCGCCTCGATGTCGTTCAGGATCCAGTCGTCGTGGCCGGTCTCCTCCTCCAGGTAGTGGATGAGGTCGTTGCGGAGCCTCGCGTGCCGGTCGGGCAGGCGGGCGCCCACGGCCATCAGCAGCGGGACCGTGTGGCGCACGTGGTGCCAGGCCTCCGTCAGGAAGGCCACGTAGCGGGTCCGGCTGATCCGGCCGGCCAGCGCCTCTCCGATGACGGGCGCCTGGAGCAGGTACTCCCGGTCGGCGGCCGTGGCGACACGGAGCTGGTCACGGAATGCAGTCTTCAAGCGCAGTTCTCCCGGCGTGTGGTCGTGTCCTCGTACAGCTCCCGGATCAGCGGCTCCTGCGTCTCGAGGATCCGGGCGCGGCGCAGCCGCCCGTTGGCGGTGAGCGAGCCGTTGGCGAACGTGAAGGCCTCGGTTGGGAACGCCCAGGAGCGGACCTGGGCGTAGTCCGGCAGCCGGCGATTGGCCCGGGCCACGGCCGCGTCGATGCGGGCAGGGGTGCTGCCGGCAGCGGTCGGGCTGATGATGGCGGCGAGATACGGCCGCGCCTCGCCGACGACGATCGCGCTGGCGATTTCCGGTTCCTGCTGCAGCTCCCGTTCGACCCACTCGGGGGCGATGTTCCGCCCGAGGCTGGTGATGAGCAGGTTCTTCAGCCGGCCCTGGACGTGCACGAAGCCGTCGGCATCGATGCTGCCCAGGTCGCCGGTGGCAATCTCGTTGCCGCACGCACTGTCCGGCTCGCCGAGATAGCCGAGCATTGCGGCGTGACGCACGATGATCTGACCGTGGTCGTCAATCCGGACCTGCAGGTGGGGCAAGGGCCGGCCCACGGTCCCCGGACGGTTGTCGCCGGGCGTGTTCAGGCAGACCACGGACCCGCACTCGCTGAGGCCGTAGCCCTCGAATACCGGCAGCCCGAGGCGCGCGGCCTGGGCCAGCAGTTCGGGAGACACCAGCGCCCCGCCAACGGCGATGAAGCGCAGGCTGGCCGGGGGTATCCAGCCCATGACTGTCGCGTTCACGAGCGCGCGCAGGAGTTCCGGAACCAGGATCAGGCTGGCCGGCCTTCGCTCCGCAATCGCGGACGTGAGGCGCCCCGGGTGCAGGCTCCCGTAGCTCATCCCCGTCTCGGCCAGGGAAGGAATCTCGCAGGTGGCGCCGGACAGCAGCGCGGCGTAGACGCCGGCGACGTTCTCCAGCAGCGTCGGCAGTGGCAGCAGGCACAGGTGCCTCTCAAGGTGCAGTCCTGCCGTGGCCGTGGCCAGCGACCGCGCGACGGTCTCTATCAGGCCCGCCGACAGGCACACGCCTTTCGGCTCCGAGGTGCTGCCGGACGTGTAGGTGATCTTTATCGTGGCCGCGGGAATCGGGCTGGAGCCTGCAGGGACCGGCCGGCGCCAGAGTGCCAGCCCGGTCTGCGGCGAGATGCCGTCAGGAGCAAAGCCCAGGCCCAGCGCATCGAGGGTGGAGGCCTGGTCCGTGAGAACCGCGTCGATGCCCGCGTCGTTGAGCACGTGGGCCATCTGGCCCGGCGTGAAGTAGCCAGGCAGTGGCACGTTCAGCAGGGCGCGGTTCGCGAGGGCCAGGTCGGTCAGCACCCAGGGGCAGCCGTTGTCCGCGAGCAGCGCAAAGCGGCAGCCACCGGAGGCGACGAGCCAGCCGCCCTCGGCCGCGACCAGCGCCGGCAACTCGCCGTAGCTGATCGAGTGCGCGCCGTCACGGAGCGCCGGGCGGGCCTCGAAACCCGCTGCGGTGGCCAGGGGAAACATGCTCAGTGCCTGTGCCGCCGGCGCGACGACAGGTGGATGCCGGTGGGCAGGTAGCCCGCCATGACCCGCGGATCGTTCTGGTAGTAGCGGCCCCAGGCATCGGCGCCGCCGGCCAGGCGGCTGGCGTCCGCGGGAGCCAGTTCCACCAGGCTGGCGCCGACGCTGGTCAGGATGTCGCGCACCACGCTGGTCGCCGTGAACACCACCCAGGTGTAGCCGTGGTCCAGGAGGAAGCGGGGCAGCAGGCTGACGAGATGGCGGGCGTAGCGGCAGCTGCCGCCCGCCAGGTTGCCGACCTCGGCGATCTGGTCCCGGGAAACGGTGGCGCCGACCTGGGCGGACAGGTCCTGCTCCACCGGGTGGGCCAGGTACTGCTCGAGGAACAGGGCGCCCGTGCCGGCAGACCGGTAACCGGCCACGGCCCGCAGGTCGCCCGTGCGGTTCTGCAGGCCCACGAGCTCGGGGAGAAACTCCCGCACCCGGGCGCCGTGCTTGTCCAGGAAGGCCTCGGCAATGAAGCCCTCTGCTGCTTCGCGACAAGGGCTTGCCGGCGCAATCGGGTTCAGCCTGAAGAGCGACTCTATATGTCTGGAAGCGTCCATGCGGGTCCTTGGGTCTGGTTTCCCGGTGGGACGGAGCGACCCGCCCGGATCAATCGCGGCATAGGGGAAAGCCGCAGGCGCTAGACTTTCGCTGCGGGCGCGATTGAATTTCCGTGTGCCGCCGTCCAACCCGACATCAACCGACCTGGGCCGAAACGTGACCGAGTCGACAGAACTGGTGCAGCGGATGCTGGCGGGGGACGAGAGGGCCTTCACGACCTTCTTTGACGATTATTTCCCCCGGGTCTACCGCTTCGCCCTGCCCCGCCTCAACAGCGACGCCGACGCGGCTGCGGAAGTGGTCCAGGCGACGCTGGTGAAGGCCATGCGCAAGCTGAAGGATTTCCGCGGCGAAGCGTCCCTGTTCACCTGGGTCTGCCAGATCTGCCGGCACGAAGTGGTGGACCACCTGCGCCGCGAAGGCCGGCACACCGACAAGGTGGTGCGGATCGACGACAGCGCGGACGTCCGGGCGGCGGTGGAGGCCATCGCCGGACCGGCGGCCGAGGAACCGGCAAACCGCTACAGCCAGGCGGAGGTCCGGCAGCTGGTGCGAACCGTTCTCGACCGGCTGCCGCCCCGGTATGGCGATGCCCTGGAAATGAAATACGTGGAAGGACTGTCAGTGGACGAGATCGGCGTGGAACTGGGCATCGGCACGACAGCCGCCCAGTCCCTGCTGGCCCGGGCACGGGTGGCCTTCCGGGATGCGGTGGAGGCGGTCTTCGGGGCCGCTTCGCCGGACGTGCTTGCCAGCCTCGGCCAGGCCGGCTGACGACAGAGGGGACACGAACATGAATATGAACATCAATCCACATGAATTGCGCCCGGGCGAGGAAGAAGCCCTCGAGGGCCTCCTCCGCGAAATGGCGCCCGAGGCCGAACCGTCGGCGGAAGTGCGCGAGCGCATCCGCCAGGCCGTCGCCGCCGAGTGGCGCGCCGCGGTGAAGCCGGCGGCCAGTACGCCGGCCATGAGTCGGGCAACCGAACGCGCGGCGCGGCGCTGGCAGCGACCCGCCCTGGCGATGGCCGCCAGCGTGGCCGTGGCCGCTATCGCACTGGCCGTCGTGATGGGCGGCTTCCAGGCGAACTCGCCAACGGCTGCACCGTCCGCGGCCACCCTCGCCCGGGTCAGCGGCCCCGTCGAAGCCAGCCGGGATGCCAGCGGAGATTCCGGCTGGCGGCCGGTCGCCGCGGGCCAGTCGCTGGAGGTGGGGCAAGAGCTCGTCACGGGACCCCAGGGCAAGGCAGCCCTGTCGCTCCCCCGGGGCGTCACGCTGCGCCTCGACGCGAACACACGCATCGCACTGGCCGGCATCGACCGGGTCGTCGTGGGGCGCGGGGCGGTCTACCTGGATTCCGGTGAACGGCCCGCGGCAGGTCCCGGCGTGCAGATCGAAACGTCGTTTGGCAGCACCCGGCACCTGGGCACCCAGTACGAGGTGCGCGTGACACCGGCCGAGATGCTGGTGAGCGTTCGTGAGGGTCGCGTGGAAACTGCCCCTGACATCGGCCAGACGCCGGTCGTCGCCAGAGCCGGCGAGCAGGTCGTGATCAGCGCGGGCGGCGACGTGGCGCGAAGCGCCGTGGACCGCCGCGACCCCCGGTGGAACTGGATTGCCGACGTGACGCCGCCCTATGCCATCGAGGACCGGCAGCTCGCCGAATTCCTGGCCTGGGTCTGCCGGGAAACCGGCCGGGAACTTACCTTCGCCTCCCCCGAGGCCGAGGCGACAGCCCGGTCGATCATCCTGCGCGGCTCGGTCGCGGGCCTGTCGCCTGACGAGGCTCTGGCCGCGGTGATGGCGACGACGAGCCTCACCTACAGGGATGAGGATGGCCGGCTCATCGTGCAGCCGGCCGTGCGCCAGGCAACGGCGCGGTAGGAGTACCTTAATCCCCTCCCGCTATCGCCGGGCTGCTATCGTTGGCGGCGCATGTTCCTGGTTTCCTCCCGCCTGAATCGCTGCCGGGCATTACTCGTCCTCCTGGCAGGCGTCGTCGCCCCGAGCCTCAGCGCCGCCACCTGGGCCGGCCGGCCCGTGGGCGCCGTAATTGAGGAACTGCAGCGCTCTGGCATCAGCCTCGTCTACAACGACAGCCTCGTTCCGCCTGACCTCCGGATCCTGACCGAGCCGGTGGCCACCGCCGGCATCCCGCTGCTGAACGAGATCCTGGCGCCCCACGGGCTGGCGGCGCAGCCCATGGGTCCCGGCAGCTGGTCGATCGTCGCGGCACCGGACGCCAGGCCCGCGCCAGCGGCGCCGCCCAGCGGGACGGACCCGCGACGGACGCCCACCTCCCTGGACGAGATCGTGGTCACGGCCAGCCAGTACAACCTGGCCAACACCGGGCCGGAAGTCGCCACGTTCCTCACCCAGCAGGAACTTCGCAGCCTGCCGAAGATGGCCGACGAAACCCTGCGCGCCGTGCACCGCCTGCCGGGCGCCGCCAGCAACGGCGTGTCGGGCCTCGCGCACATCCGGGGCGGCGAGGAGAACGAGACCCAGATCCTCCTGGACGGGATGCCCCTGCAGGAGCCCTTCCACCTCAAGAGCTTCTTCAGCCCGATCAGCGTGCTCGATCCCGAGATCGTCGACTCCCTGAACGTGTACGCCGGGGGCTTTCCGGTGGAGTACGGCGGGCGCATGAGCGCCGTCGTGGACGCGCGGACGACCGACCCGACGGGCGACGGCGACAACTCGCTCGGCCTCTCCCTGTACCACCTGAGCGGGCTGGCCAGCGACACGTTTGCCGGCGACCGGGGCCGCTGGCTGGCGTCGGCCCGCCGCAGCAACCTGGCGCAGGTCATCAACCTGGCGGAGAGCGACCTGGGCGAGCCGCGCTACATGGACGCCTTCGTCAAGGCCGAGTACGACCTGGGCGACGCGACGACGGTGGCCGGGCACGCACTGTTTGCGGAAGACCGCATCCAGCTCAACAACAACGACCAGACGGAGTTCGCCAAGACCACCGACCGGAACGTCTACCTGTGGGCAACGGCGGAGCATCAATGGTCCGACGAGCTGGTGGGGCGGGCCCTGGTTGCCTGGACCACGGTGGACAAGGATCGCAGCGGCACGATTGATGACCCCGCCGGCGAGACCGGCGCCGTGGAGGACCTGCGGGACTCGCACACCGCGCTGCTGAAGCTGGAGATCGAGCAGGGCGACGACTCGCTGCGGTGGCGGGCGGGGTTCGACGCGGCCTGGATGTCGGCGGAGTACGCCTACGCGAGCACGTTCCAGACGACGGCCGGATACCCGTTCCCGAACAGCGCGGCGCAATCCATCGTCCGGAACCTGGAGCCCGAACCCGACGGAGCGGAGACCGGCGCGTACGTCGCGGCCCGCTGGCGGGTAACGGACCTCATCACCAGCGAGGTGGGCCTGCGCTGGGACAACCAGACCTACGACAAGGTGGATGACGGCACGCAGCTCTCCCCGCGCGTGAACCTGCTGTACGACCCCTCGGCGGAAACCCAGGTGCGGGCCAGCTGGGGCCGGTTCTACCAGGCCCAGGGCATCGGCGAACTGCAGGTGGAGGACGGCCTCGACACGTTCTTCCCGGCCCAGCGGGCGGACCATTTCATCCTGAGCCTGGAGCACGCGCTGAACGACCGGATCTCGGCGCGGGTCGAGGCCTACTACAAGGACTACGAGGAGTTGAAGCCGCGCTTCGAGAACATCTTCGACCCGCTCGTGGTGCTGCCCGAGCTGCAGACCGACCGGGTGGCGATCGCGCCGACGTCGGGGCTGGTCCGCGGCCTGGAGCTGCTCGTGCGGGACCGCTCCAGCGACCCCTGGGGCTGGTGGCTGGGCTACACCTGGTCCCGGGCGGAGGAAACCGTCGACGGGGCGGATGTGCCCCGGAGCTGGGACCAGCGGCACACCTTCAACGGCGGGCTCAGCTGGACCGACGGCCCCTGGGACGTGGCGCTCGCCGGCACCTGGCACACCGGGTGGCCCACCACGCCGGCCACCTACACGCCGGTCCCGGAACCGGTGGTCACGGTCGGCGCGCGCAACTCGACGGGCCTCGACGACTTCCGCTCCGTGGACCTGCGGGCCGCCTACACCTTCTACCTGGGTGACAGCGAACTGCTGGCCTTCGTGGAGGTCACGAACCTGCTGGCCTTCAGCAATCCCTGCTGCGTCGAGTACACCGTCATCGACGACGGCGCCGGCGGCACGGAACTGCGGCAGGACTTCGACTACTGGCCCCGGTTCGTGCCAAACCTCGGAATTCTCTGGAGATTCTGAGCCTCCGGGCGGCCGCTGCGACCGCCGATTGATTCTGCTGCCGGGTGGCGTCCAACCGCCATGGAACCGGTCAGACCGGCGGCGCCTCGATGGCAGCCCACGCTCAGCGTCGAGTGGCTGGTGCTGCTCGCATCCGTCGCCTTCGCAGCCCTGTACAACGGCGCGTTGTGGACGCGGCTGTTCGGCACCGCGGATCTGTCCCAGCCGCGCGCGGCAGCCCTGTTCGCCGGCCTCTTCGCCGCCGTGGTCTGCATTCAGTTCGCCGGCCTCGCCCTGCTCCTCACCCGCCGGACCGTGAAGCCCGTGCTGGCCGTCCTGTTCCTGTGCACCGCGCTGGCCAGCTTCTTCATGGACCGGTACACGATTTTCCTCAACACCGAGATGCTGCGGAACGTCCTGAAGACCGACCCTGCCGAGGCCGGCGAGCTGCTGACCCTGCAGCTGGTCCCGCACCTGCTCCTCTACGCCGTGCTGCCGATCGCCCTGCTGCTGTGGACCCGTGTCCGCGTCCGGCCCCTCGGCCGTTCGATGCTGGTCCGGGGCGGCGCCGTCGCCGGCGCCCTGGTGATCGCCGTGGCCGTCCTGGCCGTGCAGTACCGGGACGTGTCGTCGCTGCTGCGCGGTCACCGGGACGCCCGGCACCTGGTCACGCCGACCAACTACCTGACGTCGCTGTTCAAGATCTCGCGGGATGCCGTCGCAGCGCCCCCGGGTGAACGGCGCGCCATTGCGCTCGACGCCCACCGCGTCGTGCCGGTGGCAGCCGGCCGCAAGCCCACCCTGCTGGTGCTCGCGATCGGCGAGACCGTCAGGTCAGCGAACTTCGGTCTCAGTGGCTACGCGCGGCAGACCACGCCAGAGCTGAGCCAGCTGGACCTGCTAGTGTACCCCCGGGTGCAGGCCTGCGGCACCAGCACAGAAGTCTCCCTGCCGTGCATGTTCGCGCCGGTCGGGCGCCGTGACTACGACGAGAAGCGGATTCGCGGCGAGGAGTCCCTGCTGCACGTCCTCAACCGCGTGGGCGTGGGCGTGCTGTGGATCGATAACCAGTCCGGGTGCAAGGGCGTCTGCGAGGGACTGCCCCAGGAACGAATCGGCGGCGACGCAGACCCGGCCCTCTGCGACGGTGAGCGCTGCCTGGACGGCATCATGCTGCCCCGGCTTGCCGCGGCCGTGCAGGCCAGCACCGGCGACCTCGTGGTGGTCCTCCACCTGCTGGGGAATCACGGCCCCGCCTACTCGAAGCGCTACCCGGCCGGGTTCCGCAAGTTCCAGCCCACCTGCGAGAGCGCGGAACTCACCGACTGCTCGCCGGAAGAGATCGTCAACGCCTACGACAACGCGGTGCTGTACACGGACCACGTGCTCACGGAACTGATCCGGTACCTGGAGGCGCAGACCGGCCGGAACGCCGGCCTGATCTACGTGTCCGACCACGGTGAATCGCTGGGCGAAGCCGGCATGTACCTGCACGGACTGCCCTGGCGGATTGCCCCGGCGACCCAGCGGGAAGTGCCGATGGTCACCTGGCTCTCCACAGGCCTCGAGGAGTCGGCGGGCATCAGCCGCGACTGCCTCCAGGACGGCACCCGGGGCGACGTGTCCCACGACCACCTGTTCCACTCGGTGCTGGGCCTGATGGACGTGCAGACCACCATCCGCGAACCGGCGCTGGACCTGTTTGCCGGGTGCCGGCAGTCCGCCGTTACGCCGGCATCTCCGCAAATTGTGGCAAACCGTCGGTGATCGCGAACCAGGCCGCCTTCGACCCCACGTAGATATGCGCGGTCGGCCCCATCCCGGGGTCCGAATCGAGGCCGCCCGCGGGAATCACCGCCGCCTGCCGCTCCAGGGACTTCCGCGGCACGTCGCTGCCGCAGGCCGTGCAGAACGCCACGCCGAAGTAGCGCGCGCCGGGCACGCGGAATTCGCGGACCAACTCCTCGCCGCGCCGGAAGCGGAACCGGTCCAGCGGCACGAAAATGTTGGTCGTGTGCGCGGCGCTGCGCGCCCGGCGGCAACGCGAGCAATGGCAGTTCAGCATGCGCAGCGGCTCCCCCTCGTACTCGTAGGCCACCTTCCCGCAGGCGCAGCTGCCGCCGGTCCAGCCGGGTGAAGGCGCTGGCACGTCCCGGTCAGCTTGCCGGGCCTCAGGCAATTCGCCCTCGGGTGGGTACGCCGCGTGCTGGGGCAGCCCGTCGGTGATCTCGTACCAGGGCGCCTTCGATGCCGCGAACATGTGCAGGGCGGGCGTGATGCCGAGGTCGCCCTCCAGGTTGCCCGCGGGACCCACCACCAGGCCGTGCTCGGGCATCAGCGTCGGCAGCACCGAACCGCAGGTGACGCACCAGGGGCGGTACCAGTGGGGCGAGGAGTCGTAGCGGCCGGTGTTCTCGCCGCCGGCCAGCATGCGGAGCCCGTCCAGCGGGCTCGCCACGTAGGTGGCGAAGGGCGCACCGTGATGCTTGCGGCAGACGGAGCAGTGGCAGTGGGCCATGTGGGAAAACGGTCCGCGCAGCTCGTAGCGGACGGTACCGCAGAGGCAGGACCCGGTGACGGCGGTCGGGGACATGAGGACCTCCCTGAAGATTCCGGGCCCCGGCGCGGGTCCCGGCCGTTGCTTGTTTTACGATATTCCAGCCCCCATGTCTCCCCAACTACCGACGGCTCAACCTCACGCTGAAAGGATCTGGAAATGCGCCGCATCCTTGGCATCCACCGTCCCGGACCGTTCCACTGGGTGGGCGACGGCTTTCCGGTCAAGACGGTCTTCAGCTACGACAAGTTCGGGCAGCAGCTCAGCCCGTTCCTGCTGCTCGATCACGCCGAGCCCCGGCACTTCGAGCCGGCCAGCACGCCCCGCGGCGTTGGCGAGCACCCCCATCGCGGCTTCGAGACGGTGACCATCGTCTATGCCGGCGAGGTCGACCATCGGGATTCCTCGGGCGGCGGCGGGCACATCGGTCCCGGCGACGTCCAGTGGATGACCGCCGCGGGCGGGCTCGTGCACGAGGAGTTCCACTCCAGTGACTTCACGGCCCGGGGCGGGCCGATGGAGATGGCCCAGCTGTGGGTCAACCTGCCGGCGCGGGACAAGTTGTCCGCGCCCCGCTACCAGACGCTCCTGGACAAGGACATTCCCGTGGTGGCCCTGCCCGGCGATGCCGGCAGCCTGCGCGTGATCGCCGGCGACTACACCGGCCATGCCGGCCCCGCGCAGACCTTCACGCCCATCAATGTCTGGGACCTGCGGCTGAAGGCCGGAGGTCGCGCGGCCCTCGACGTGCCCGAAGGGCACAACGCTGTGCTGGTGGCGCTCAACGACACCCTGCGCGTCAACGGCACCGACGACGTGCCGGCGTCGCGCTACGTCGTGTTCGAGCAGACCGGCGGCGGCATCACCGTCGAGGCCGGGGGCGCGGACGTCAAGGCACTGTTGCTGACGGGCGTGCCGCTGAATGAGCCGATTGCAGGCTACGGGCCGTTCGTGATGAACACGGACGACGAGATCCGGGAGGCGTTCCTGGATTACCAGCAGGGACGCTTCGGGACAATGCCCGTGCGAGAGCGGGCGTAAAATAAATCTGTCCCCATTTCTTCAGCCGCGCAGCACGCGGGCGGCGTGCTCCAGGGCGATCGCCTTGCCCAGGGACCGCTCCCGAGGCAGGAACCACATGCCGCAGTCGGAGGCCAGGCGCAGCCGCTCGGCCGGGACCACCTGCATGGCGTCGCGGGTGCGCCGGACGATGTGGTCCACGGCCTCGACGGGCGCCTCCGTGTCCAGGTTCAGCAGGCCGAGGATCACCGCCTTGTTGCCGATGCGGGTGAGGATCTCCGGCGAGTGGCCCGGCTGCTCGTACTCCAGGCTGATCTCGTCGATGTCGCTGGCGGCGAGCAGCTCGAGCGACTTCTCGTAAACCGGGTTCACCTGCTTGGCGGCGATGTTCTTCGAGTAGCCGTAGCAGACGTGCACGGCGGAGGGCACCTTGATGCCGCGAATGGCGCGGTTGATGGCCTCCACCGCGTAGTCCTTGCACTGGCTGTAGCGGAAGTGCGCCTCGGGCTCGTCAATCTGGATCATGTCCACGCCGGCCGACTCCAGATGGCGGAGTTCCCTGTTGAGGGCGTCGGCGATGCCGAAGGCCATCGCGGCCTGGGAGCCGTAGTGGGCGTCCGCCAGCCGCAGCGAGAGCGAACACGGCCCGATGATCGTCATCTTGGTGAGGTGCGTGGTGTTCTTCTTCAGGAATTCCAGGTCCCGGCCCAGGATCGGGCCGTTCCAGGTGACGGGACCGGTAACCTGGGGCACGGTCGCCTTGAACACGGCGGCAGCAGCAATCTTGTCCGTGGACGGCTTGTCGCTCGCGGCGCCAAGCTGGGGCTTGTTCTTCATCTTGAGCGCGTTGCCGATGTCGCCCATCGTCACGGTGTATTCCGCGCGGTTCACGTTGTCGATGCCGCCCAGCACGTTGAAGTAGCCGCTGAAGGTCTGGCGGCGCTGCTCGCCGTCGGTGACGTAGGTCAGGCCAGCCCGCTCCTGGTCGTAGATGGCGAGCAGCGTGGCATCGTCCAGGGCCTCGGCACGCTGCTCCTCGGGCACCCGCCACCAGGTGTTCTCGGGCGCGAAGAACATCTCGTGATTGGCCAGCCACTTCGGCTTGGACCAGCTGCCGACGATCTGGGTGGGAAACAGGGGAAGTTTTGCCATGGGTACTCCGGACTGCGCTGCTGTGACGCAAGTATAGGGCGCCGTAACCGAAGTGATACCACCGCACGACTGACCCCGTGACCGTCCGCTTCCTAGACTGCGCGCCGTTCGTTACTCCCGCAGAAGGAAGCCTCCATGATTGCCCGCAGATCCTGGGCCGGTGTGTTCATCGGCCTCTTGCCCGTCGCCAGTGCCTTTGCCCAGGCAGCCGACGTGGCCGGGCTCCAGCGCCGCCTCGAAGAACAGGAGCAGAAGACCGCCGTGCTCGAGCGCAAGCTCGAGATCCAGGACGAGACCGCCAGGGCGGCCCTGCCCAATACGCCAGTCATCAAGGCCGGCCCGAAGGGCTTCTCGATAGCCTCCCAGGACAATGCCAACGTCATCAGGTTTCGCGGGCTCGTGCACTTCGACGGCCGCTACTACCTGGACGACGCCGGCCTTGGCGGCAGCGACAGCTGGCGCACCCAGCGGGTCCGCCCCACCCTGGAAGGCACGCTGTACAACTTTGTGGACTTCCGCTTCATGCCGGACTTCGGCCAGGGCCGCACCGTGATCCAGGACGCCTGGGTCACCGGGCGTTTCCGGCCGGACTTCCAGGTGACGGCGGGCAAGTTCAAGTCGCCGGTGGGCCTGGAGCGCCTGCAGTCGGCCAGCGACATCCGCTTCCAGGACCGGGGCTACCCGACACTGCTGGCGCCCAACCGGGACCTGGGCCTGCAGGTCGGCGGCAACTTCCTCAAGGACGCGCTCACCTACCAGGTGGCGTTCCTCAACGGCTCCAACGACGGCGGGAGCAGCGAGACCTTTACCGACGCGGACGTGAGCGACGACAAGGAGTGGGCGCTGCGACTCTTCTCCCATCCCTTCGTCAACTCGGGGAACTTCTACCTGCGGGGCCTGGGGCTGGGCGTGGCTGGCACCGTGACGGACCAGAAGGGCAGCAACACCCAGACGCTGCTGTCGTCCTTCCGCACGCCGGCGGGCCAGACCTTCTTCAGCTACCGCGGGGCCGCAGCCGCCGCCGGCGCCACTCCGGCAAGCAACGCAGCGATCCAGGACGGCGACCGCGTCCGCATCACGCCCCAGCTCTACTGGTATGCAGGCAGCTTCGGCTTGCTCACCGAGTACATCAACGTGGAGACCGATGTGTCCCGCCAGGCGACGGCGGCCGACCCGGTGCGCAGCGACACCCTCGACAACAGCGCCTGGCAGGTCCAGCTTTCCTGGTTCGCCACCGGCGAGGAGGAGACGTACAAGGGCTTCACCCCGAACTCGGTGTTCACGCTCGGCGGACCCGGCTGGGGGGCGCTGGAGTTCGCGGCCCGCTACCAGGAACTGGACGTGGATGATGCGGCCTTCGATGGCGGCGCCCTCTCCTTCGCCGATCCGGCAAAGAGCGCCAGCGCGGCGGACTCGATCGGTGTCGTCGTGAACTGGTACCTGAACCAGAACGTGAAGCTGGGGCTGGAGTACGAGCACACGAGCTTTGACGGCGGCGCCGCCGGCGGCGCGGACCTCAATGACGAGAACGCGCTGCTCACCCGCGTGCAGCTCAGCTTCTGACCCCCTGAACCGATATCCGGAGATCCCACCATGACTGCAAACCGATGGCTTTCCCGGCTGGCGCCCGTTGTTGCGCTGCTGGCTTCGATGCACGCGGCCCAGGCCGCGGACTACACCCTGCTGAACGTCTCCTACGACCCGACGCGGGAGCTCTACGAGGACTTCAACGCAGCCTTTGCGAAGCACTGGCAGGCGACGACCGGCAAGACGGTGGAGATCCGCCAGTCCCACGGCGGATCCGGCAAGCAGGCGCGCTCAGTGATCGACGGCCTGCCCGCCGACGTGGTGACGCTGGCGCTGGCCTATGACATCGACGCGATCGCCGCCAACGCCAGGTCGCTGCCCGCCAACTGGCAGAGCCGCCTGCCGGACAACAGCTCGCCCTACACGTCCACCATTGTGTTCCTGGTGCGCAAGGGGAACCCGAAGGGCATCAGGGACTGGGGCGACCTGGTGAAGCCCGGCGTCTCGGTCATCACGCCGAACCCCAAGACCTCGGGCGGCGCCCGCTGGAACCACCTGGCCGCCTGGGGCTGGGCCCTGCGCCAGCCCGGCGCCACCGAGGCCACGGCCAGGGAGTACCTGCGCAAGCTCTACAGGAACGTGCCGGTGCTGGATACCGGCGCCCGGGGCTCCACCACGACCTTCGTGGCCCGCGGCATCGGCGACGTGTTCCTGTCCTGGGAGAACGAGGCCTTCCTCGCCGTCGAGGAACTGGGCGAAGGCAAGGTGGAGATCGTCGTCCCCTCGCTCAGCATCCTGGCGGAGCCGCCGGTGACGGTGGTGGACAAGGTCGCCCTGCGCAAGGGCACCCGGGACGTGGCCGACGCGTACCTGAAGTACCTCTACTCGCCGGTGGGCCAGGACATCATCGGCAAGCATTATTACCGGCCGCGGGACCCGGCCGTGGCGGCGAAGTACGCGAGCCGCTTCCCCACGCTGAAGCTGCTCACCATCGCCGACTTCGGCGGCTGGGCGAAGGCCCAGGCCACCCACTTCGGCGAGGGCGGCATCTTCGACCAGATCTACCTGCCCCAGTAGGCGGAGCTCCCTACCCGGAGCAGAAGTCCAGCCGCGGCCGGGGAGGATCCCGGCCGCGGCTGAACACTCCCGGGGGACGCCGCACGGCACCGCCGGCAAGCGGTGCTACGCTCTCGCGATACCCAGCGAGACCTGCCGCATGCGCACTCCCCTCCTTGCCCCGCTCGTCCTCCTCGTCGCGGCCTGCACGGGCCCGACCCCGCAGCAGCAGCCCTCCGCCGCGGCACCGGGCCCGCCGGTGGCCGCCCGCAAACCCTTCCTGGTCGAGTCCCCCAACGGCGCGCGGCAGGACGAGTACTACTGGCTGCGCGACGACACGCGGGAGTCGCCGGAAGTCCTCGCCTACCTGAAGGCCGAGAACGCCTGGCGGGATGCGGCCATGGCCCCTACGTCGGGCCTCCAGGAGCAGCTCTACACGGAACTGACCGGCCGCCTGGAGCCGGACGATTCCACCGTGCCGGTGTTCGACCGGGGCTACTGGTACTACCAGCGCTACGCGCCAGGCCAGGAGTACCCGGTGTACGCGCGCCGCAAGGGGAGCCTGGCTGCAACCGAGGAGGTGGTGCTCGATGGCAACGCGATGGCGGCGGGGCAGAAATTCTTCCGCATCGGCACGACCGCGATCAGCGACGACGGCAAGCTCGTCGCCTGGACCGAGGACACGGTGGGACGCCGCCAGTACGTCCTCCGGGTGAAGGATCTCGCCTCCGGCAGGATCCTGCCGGACGCGGTGGACAACGTGGAAGCGGAGTTCACCTGGGCCGCCGACAACCGCACCCTGCTCTACGCCGCCAAGGACCCGGTGACCCTGCTGGCCGAGCGGGTGCATCGGCACACGCTCGGCACGCCCGCCAGCGCCGACGTGCTCGTGTACCGGGAGACGGACCCCAGCTTCTACCTGGAGATCGGCAGGAGCCGTTCGAACCGGTACCTGTTCATCCAGCTGTCCAGCACCGACGAGAGCGAGTGGCTCTACGCCGACGCCAGCGACCCCGAATTGCGGTTCCGGCCCGTGCTGCCCCGGGAGGCGAAGCTCGAGTACGAGGTGGACCACCTGGGTGAGGACTTCATCCTGCGCACCAACTGGCAGGCGCCGAACTACCGGATCGTCAGGGCCCCCGTCACCACGAGTGCCGACAAGGGCACCTGGCGTGACGTGCTGCCCCACCGGACGGATGCCTTCCTCGAGGACTTCGAGGTGGCCACGAGCCACCTGGCCGTGAACGAGCGCAGCGGCGGGCTGCTGAAGATCCGCGTGCTGCCCTGGACTGGCGGCGGCACGGGGCGGCTGATCGACGCCCGGGAGCCCGCCTATACGATGCGCCTGGTGCCGACGCCCGGGATCGACAGCCCGGCCATCCGCTACACCTATTCATCGCTGGTCTCGCCCGAGGCGGTCTACGACCAAGACCTGCAATCGGGCCGCAGCGAGCTCCAGAAGATCGGGAAAGTGCTCGGCGGCTTCGCCACCGCAAACTACGCCACCGACTTCATCCGCGCGCCGGCGCGGGACGGGAAGCAGGTTCCCGTGTCCGTCGCCTGGCGCAGGACGACGCGCCTGGACGGCTCGGCACCCCTCCTCCTCTACGGCTACGGCTCCTACGGGCTCTCCGAAGACCCGGAGTTCCGCAGCAACTGGGTGAGCCTGCTCGACAGGGGCTTCGTGGTTGCGATCGCCCACGTGCGCGGCGGCCAGGAGCTGGGCCGCGAGTGGTACGAGGACGGCCGGCAGCTGCGGAAGAAGAACACCTTCACCGATTTCATCGACGTCACCCGCCACCTGGTCCGGGAGGGCTACGCCGCGAAGGACAAGGTGTTTGCCGAGGGCGGCAGCGCGGGCGGCCTGCTGATGGGCGCCGTGGCCAACATGGCGCCGGGTGACTACCGGGGAATCATCGCCCACGTGCCCTTCGTGGACGCCGTCACCACCATGCTCGACGAATCGATCCCGCTCACCACCAACGAATTCGACGAGTGGGGTAATCCCAAGCAGAAGGCCTTCTACGACTACATGCTGTCCTACTCGCCCTACGACAACGTGACGGCCCAGGCCTACCCGGCGATGCTCGTCTTGACCGGCCTGTGGGATTCCCAGGTGCAGTACTACGAGCCGGCCAAGTGGGTGGCGCGTCTGAGGGCCCGGAAGACCGACGGCAATCCCCTGGTCTTCAGCGTGGACATGAGCGCGGGCCACAGCGGCCAGGCGGGGCGCTTCCGGAAATTCCGGGACACCGCGCTGGAGTACGCCTTCATCCTCGACCAGCTGGCAGCTCGCCCCTGACGCGGACGCCTAGAAAGTCTTCTTGGCCTCCAGGAGCACCTGCATCGAGCTGATGTCGCTGCTCGCCCCGATCGGGAACGCCAGGTCGATGTGCAGCACGTTGCCGAGCCCCGACCGGGCGTTGCCAAGCCGCAGCCCGAAGCCCACGTCGGTCAGCCAGCCCTGGGGCTCGCTGGCGAGTGGCGCCTCGCCCCAGGTGCGGCCCACGTCGGCAAAGATGGCCCCGCCCACCCGGGCGAGGCGGAACGGGAACCAGTCGGTGAAATAGCGCTCCTCGACGGAGATGAGCGCGCGGGTGTCGCCGCCCTGGTACCGGAGGGGATAGCCCCGCAGGCCGGTGTCGCCGCCGAGGAGGAGCTGGTGGTCGATGTCCAGGTCGAAGCCGTGCTGGCCCTCGACGGCCGCGGTGAAGACGTTCTTGTCGTTGAAGCGCAGGTAGTAGCGCGCCTCCGTGGACAGCAGCGAATCAGCCAGGCTGCCCGACTCGAGGCGGCCGTTCCAGAAGCTCTCGACGAAGACCAGGCCGCGCTCGCCCACGTAGTTGCCCAGGCGCCCGGTGAGGCCGAAGATCCCGGCGGAGCGGTCGCCGCCGAAGGCGTCCGCCGTCCAGCCGAGCTCGAGCCGCAGCGTCTTGCCGAGGTAGACGTCCTCGGTGCGGCCGATCTGGTCCTGATTGTGGGTGGTCTCGAAGCGGTCCTGGATCAGCTCGACGCCCACCCAGGGATAGGACAGCGTCCGGTCCTCCGGCAAGAGAACGGTCGGCACGTCCTCAAAGCTCTCCTCGAAGCGGCTGCGGTCGTACCGGAAGCCGGTGAGCCAGCGGGTGGTCCAGCCGTCGATGAGCCCGCGGGACCAGCCGCCCTGGATGCCAAACAGGTCGCTCTCCTGCCGGAACTCGTCGACCTTCTCACCAAGGTCATACAGCGGCGTGATCTGCTCGTTGGTGAGGACGTTCATGCCCGCGCTCCAGCGGGTATCGAGCGAGAAGAAGGGCCTGCCGACGGCCAGGTTGACGGTGCTGCCGTCGCTGCTGTCGGTGTAGCCGGCGTTCATGGCCCACCAGGAGCGGAAGAGGTTCTGGTCGCGGAAATCGAGCGAAATCCCGGACCGGTCGACCGTGCTCGTGTAGCCGACGGCGAGATACTGCCCACGGCCCAGGAAGTTTTCATCCACGATCCGGGCGCGGGTCTTGTTCTCGCCGCCGCTGCGACCGACGCCGAAGCCCGGGCTCAGGCTCCAGACGTCCCGCACCCGTACGAGCAGGTCGACGGTGTTGGTCTCGGGGTCGTAGGCCGTGGGCTCGACCACGGCGTCGTAGAGGTAGCGCTTTTCCCGCAGGATGCGGGCGGTCTCCTCTGCCTGCCGGACGGAGTAGGTGTCCCCCGTCTGAAACAGCACCTGGGACAGGACGGTGGTGTCCTTGGTGTCCAGGTGCAGCTTGTTGGCCAGGCGGTAGAGGGCGCGGTTCTCGCGGGGATCGCTGACGTCGAAGATGTCGTCGACGGCCACGTCGATGTGGCCCACGACGGCTCCCCGGCGCTCCAGCTCCTCGCCGGGAGGCAGCTCGGCCACCTGCCCGGACTGGCGGGCAATGGCCGACGGGTCCTGGTTGTCACGCAGCAAGGCCCCGGACGGGGTGCCCGGGGTGCCGGGCATGTCGGCGCCCAGGACCAGACCCGGCGCGAGGCCGGGAACCAGACCCGCCATCATCGCCACCGCCAGCAGTCGTGGCCGGAGGGCCAGCTGTCGCATTCCCGATGCTCCCCGCGCCCGGTGATCGGGCAGGCTTTGACGGTGGGACGGGGGGCCGTGCGGGAATCAATCGGGGCATTTGGGACGGCCCCGGCAGTTTCCCGCGTATAGTGGGGTTCCGCAGCATTGACCGGAGCGCCCTTGGCCAAGCCAAACTACAACCAGCAGAAGAAGCAGAAGGAACTCGCCCGCCAGGCCCGCCAGAACGAGAAGCAGAAGAAGCGCCAGGCCCGGGCCGCCGAGACCTCCGCGGCGGACACGACTGCCACGCCAGCCCCCGGAGCCACCCCCGGTGGACGATAGATCCTGGGGTTCCGCCCGCCGCGCACCGTCGCCGATTGCAGGCGAAGCGCCGGATGAGTTCCGCACCCGTGTCCTTCAGCAGCAGGCCGACACCGCCGAGCGGCGGCGCCAGGACCTCAAGGACCAGGCTTCCACCCTCAAGACTCCGGCCGCCCGCATCATGGTGTGGGAACGGTTGCACCAGACGCGCCTGCCCCGGGATCCTGCCCACGGTCTCGTGGCGGTGATCGCGGCCAATACCGGGCTCACCACCGATCAGGTGCAGGACGAGCAGCGGGAGCGGTTCCGGATCGCGCCGTAGAAGCGGCGGTCGCCGCTACTACGCAGCCGAGCGGGGCCGCGGAAACGCCGGCAGCCGGTGGCGACCGGTGGCGGTGAGCGGATCGTCCGGCGCATGCCCTCGCCAGAGCTGGGCCCGGCGTGCCGCGAAGGTTGATTGCGCGAGTACCTCGAGCGGGGCAGAAGCCGCGAACAGATAGCCCTGCCCGGCCACGCACCCGAGATCCAGCAACGCGGCCACCTGGTCTTCCTGCTCGATGCCTTCCGCCACGGTCTCGAGACCCAGCGTATCCCCCAGCATGACAACCGCACGGGCCAGTTCCGGCCCGTCGCCCGTCTCAGTCAGCCGGCTGACGAAGGAACGGTCGATCTTGAGGATGTCGATCGGGAAACGGTGCAGGTAGGAGAGTGACGAGTACCCGGTGCCGAAGTCATCGATGGCGAGGCGCACGCCCAGCGCCTTCAGTTCCTGCAGCCGGGCCAGGTTGGCCTCGGTGTTCTGCATGACCGTGCTCTCCGTCAGCTCGATCACGAGGTTGCCGGGCTCCAGGCCGGACACCCGGAGTGCCCGGGCGACGTCGGCGAGCAGGTCCGCGTGCTGGAGATGCTTGCCGGAAATATTCACGGCCACGCGCAGCCCCGGGCCGCCGGCGATGGACTCGCGCCACGCGCGGACCCGGCAGCAGGCTTCGACGAGCACCCAGCGGCCCAGGTCGATGACCTGACCCGACTCCTCCGCGACCGGGATGAACCGGCCCGGCGGGATCACGCCATGCTCGGGGTGGTTCCACCGGACCAGCGCCTCCACGCCGAGGAGGCCGCGGGTGTGCAGGTCGATGACCGGCTGGAACTCGAGGAAAAACTCCTCCCGCTCCAGCGCCAGGCGGATCTCCTCTTCGATGCGCAGCCGTTCCCGCAGGACTTCCTGCATCTGGGGCTGGAACACCACGTGCCGCCCCTTGCCGCCCGCCTTGGCGTTGTACATGGCGATATCGGCATTGCGCAGGAGCTCCTCCGTCGTGTCGTCCGGGCGCGAGAAAGTCACGCCGATGCTCGCCGCCACCCGGGCCTCTGTCCCGTCCAGCAGCAGGGGCTCGGCGAAGGACTCCGTGATAGTGACTGCCACGCGCTCCACATCGGCGGCATCCGTGATGCCCTCGAGGAGAATGGCGAACTCGTCGCCGCCGAGCCGCGCCACGGTGTCAGCGGAGCGGGTGCACTTGACGAGTCGCTGGGCCGCGGCCTGCAGCAGTCGGTCCCCGGCGTCGTGGCCGAGCGAGTCGTTCACGTTCTTGAAGTCGTCAAGGTCGAGGAACATCACGGCGATCTGCTGCCGCGACCGCTGGGCAAGCATCAGGGAATGCTCCACCCGGTTCCGGAACAGGCTGCGGTTGGCAAGCAGGGTCAGCGGATCGTGGAACGCCAGCTGGCGCAACTGCTCCTCCAGCGCCTTGCGCTCGCTCACGTCGCGGAAATTCAGCGTCAGGCCCCCGATTGCCGGATCGTGCAGCAGGTTGCTGCCCACGCTCTCGAGCGTGAAGCGCTTCGAGCCGGTCGACACCTGGACCTCGACGGGCCCGACCGGCTTGCCGCGCGTCTCCGCCACCTCGGCCAGGAAACTCGCCAGCCGGTCGCGGTCCGCGTCCATCCACAGGTCCAGCAGGTTGCGCCCCACCAGGTCCTCGGGCCGGATGGCGAAGGTGCGCTCGGCCGCGGGCGAGGCGAAGCGCACGCGCCCGTCCACGTCCACGATCACGATGACGTCCGATGCGTTGCGGATCAGCGAGGCGTAGCGGGCCTCCACCAGTCCGGCCGCACGCTGCTCCCGCAGGAGGGCGTCGCCACGGAAGATGGCGCCCTGGCGCACCATCAGCAGCAGCGTCAGCACGAAGATGATGGCGGTCATGATGGTGACCGGGTCACTCGCGTCGCCGCGCGTGAAGTACACGAGCACCAGGAACGAGACGAGCATGGCTGCGTAGGGCATGCCGTGCACGAGTGCGTTGTCGAACGCACCCGGCGCCTCGCTGTCGCGGGCGGGGCCGCGCAACTGCTCCCGGGCGGCGGCACCGAGCGCCACGTAGCACGACAGGTAGACGGCGTCCGAGATGCCGCCGGGCAGGTACTCGCCGGAGACCTTGCCCATGGCCCACACGATGTCCGCGAGGAACATCGTGGCGAAGCCCAGCGTCAGCAGCACCAGCGTACGGCGCCGGAGCGGCCCGCCGCCACCGGCGATGAGCAGCATCCCGAAGGCCATCACCATGAGGCAGTTCAGGCCGATGTAGGTCTGCGTCAGCGCGTACTTCAGCAGGTCGGCGTCACCGCCCGCCTCGGCGGAGGGGCGGATCACGAAGAACCAGAAGAAGGCGCCGAAGCCCAGCACGAGGATGGTGCCATCGAGGGCAAGGCGGCCCCAGGGCACCCGCAGCGACGCCGCGCGGATCACGCTGAACACGGCCGCAAACACCAGGGGGTAGAACGCCAGGAAGAAGACGTCCCCCACCGACGGGAACGGGTCCCGGTCAAACAGCCAGTAGGTGGAGTTGAGCAGGTTCCCGACCAGATAGACCCCGAGCGCTGTCGTGAGCAGCCACCAGGTCCGGCGCACGGCGGGATCAACCGCATGGCGGGCCGCGGCCGTACCGAGCACGACCGTGGCCAGGGACGCCGGGGAATCGGAGTAGAGGTTGAAGACCTGCAGCGCCCGGCCGCCGTCCGGACCAAGCACCGTCAGCAGCACCGCCACGATGACATACGCGCCGAGTCCGATCGCAAGCGCGCCGGTCCAGCCCGCAGCGAATGGCTGCGGCCGGCCTGAAGAGTCGGTCCCAGAATGGCCCGGCGGCATTGTTGTCGAAGTGCGCCCGAAACTGCGGTGACTACCCCGCCCCACTGGCAGGGAGTCGGCCCGGAACGGCCAGACTTGAGCATATGCAGCCGCCAGGCTGCGAACTGTGTCACGCGGCGGGCGATTGGCTCCGCCGGCGCGCGAGACCCGCGGCCACCAGGCCGAGGCCCAGCATCGTCAGGCTGCCGGCTTCGGGCACCGAAACGCGGTCGAACATCGCGAGGTCCTGCCGGCTGCCGCTCCGCCAGACGCTCACGGCGTACTGGTTCACGCTGCCCAGGTTGCTGAGCCAGCCCTGGGCGAGACCCAGGGAGCCATTCGAGACACTGGACGCGCGGAAGGTGCCCGACCCCAGGTTGTACGGGTTGCCGGTGGTCTCGTTCACGATCTCCCAGATCGCCAGCTGGAAGGCGCCGGACGTGGCAGCGTCGTTGACCAGCGGCAGGGCCTGGGTCGCCAGGCGTCCGAGCGCGTCGGAGCGGGTGGCGCCGAGGGCCGTGGCGCCGTCGGTCAGCGCGTAGTCATTGGCGGTCTGGCCGAAGTAGGTGTGCTGGAAGATGTCGACGCACCAGGACGTGAACGAATTGCCGCCGGCATCCGTCAGGAAGCCGCCGGCGTAGACGTTTGAGTTCACCGCCGGGCTGCTGTTCTGGATCCGCGCCGTCGTGGGGCCTGACGGGTACTCGAAGCCGGTGACGACCAGCGGGAGTGCGAGCGCCTGGACCGACAGGAGCAGTCCGGCGCCAACAACGGAGAGCAGCGTGGTGGTTTTCATCCGTAATCCCTTACATAACAACGCCGACGGTCATTCGTCGCTACTCTCTCGAAGCAATATCCGTGCCGCGGGTTGCGGCTGCCGGTTGATCAACGGGTTGGAGTGGGGGCGAAAATCTGCCCGCGGCGGACTGTAAGTGTTGTCGACCAACGCGGCGCCACGTAGTGTGACGCCGTTCACGGTCCACTGCCCCGCCAACACCCGGAGCGAACTGCATGCCGCACGCCACCGTCATCCCACGACTGCTCCTGTCACTGGCCGTCGTGGTCACCACCGCCTGCGCCCCGGGCGCCCGGCAGGAAACCACGGTTGAAGTTCCGGCGCCGGACCCGGTGCTCGCCGCGGCGGCGCACGCGGACGGCACTCCCGATTACTGGCGGGACGTAAAGCCCGTGCTGGAACAGCGGTGCGTCGTCTGCCACGCCTGCTTCGACGCTCCCTGCCAGCTCAATCTCAGCGCCTTCGAGGGCGTGGAGCGGGGCGCGAGCAAGGACGTGGTCTATACCTCCACGCGCCTCCGGGATGCGCCTCCCACGCGCCTGTTCATCGACGCACCGTCGGCAGCGGGCTGGCGGGCCATGGGCTTCTACAGTGTGCTGGACGATTCGCCCCCCACCGCGCCGGCCGCGGCCCGCCAGGGCCTGATGCTTGAGCTGCTGACCCAGAAGCGGGCGCACCCGCAGGCCGCGGCGATGCCCCTTGGCAAGGACTACGACGTGGCAATCGACCGCAAGCAGCAATGCCCGGCGCCGGACGAGTACGCGCGCTTCGCAAAGCGTTTCCCGCAGTGGGGCATGCCCTACGGCCTGCCTGGCCTCGCCGATGCGGAATTTGCGACGCTCGCCGGCTGGCTCGCCCGCGGCGCCCCCTACCGGCAACCCGCGCCGCCCGCCCCGGCCGCGCTCGGCAAGGCGGCGGCCTGGGAAACCTTCCTCAACGGCCCGTCGCCCAAGGAGCGGCTGATGAGCCGCTACCTCTACGAGCACCTGTTCCTGGCCAGCTTCCATTTCGATGCGGGCCCGTCGAGGGAGTTCTTCCGCTTCGTCCGGTCGCGCACCCCGCCAGGCCAGCCGGTAGACGTGATTGCCACGCGCCGGCCGTTCGACGACCCCGGCGCCGGACCGTTCTGGTACCGGCTCGAACCGGTCCACGCCACGATCGTGGCCAAGACCCACATGCCCTACCAGCTGGACCAGGCGCGGATGGACCGCTTCCGGGAGCTGTTCCTCGCGCCGGAGTACACCGTGGCCAGCCTGCCGGACTACAGCGCGGAGGTGGCGAGCAACCCCTTCATCTCGTTTGCGGCGCTGCCGGTCGAGTCACGCTACCGCTTCATGCTGGATGACGCGGAGTACTTCATCCAGGGCTTCATGAAGGGCCCGGTCTGCCGGGGACAGGTGGCGGTAGACGTCATCGACGACCGCTTCTGGGTGGTGTTCACGGCGCCGGACAGCCCGGTGACCGAGGCGCTCCCGGCGCTGCTGGCCCTGGAGGGCGACCGGCTGCGCCTGCCCGCGGACAACAAGTCCAGTGCGCTCGGGCTGCGGTCCTGGCGCCGGTACCGGGACGGCCAGATCGGCTACCTGAAGGTGAAGCAGCAGTTCCTCGAGAAGGAAGCCACCGGGATGAAGGTGGACCTGGGCATGATCTGGGATGGCGACGGGCGCAACACCAACGCGGCTCTCACCATCTTCCGCCATTCCGACAATGCCTCGGTGGTCCGCGGCCTCGTCGGCGATCCACCCAAGACCGCCTGGATCATCGGCTACTCCCTGTTCGAGCGGATCCACTACCTCCTCGTCGCGGGCTTCGACGTCTTCGGCACGGCAGGCCACCAGCTGAACACCCGCCTGTACATGGACTTCATGCGCATGGAGGGGGAATTCAATTTCATCGCCCTGCTGCCTGAGGCAAGCCGGCAGGCCGTCCGGGACTACTGGTACCGGGACGCGGACCAGTCCGTGCGGGAGTACGTGTACGGCAGCCGCATCGGCTTCGACCGGGAAACGGACATCCGCTACGCGACCACCGACCCGCGCCTGGAGCTGATGCAGATGCTGGCGAAGAAGCTCGCCCCGGTGCAGGACCGGCAGCATGACCTGCGGGCGGAGCCCGATCCGGCCTTGCAGGCGGAGCTTCAGCGCCTGGCCAGCCTGCGCGGCGGCGGCGTCACGCTGATGCCCGAGCTCGCGTTCCTCGCCGTCACGGACGGCGCCAGCGGCGCGGCCGACGACGCCGTCATCTATTCGCTCGCCCGGGACACGGCGCACACCAACGTCGCCTCGCTGTTCCGCGAGGAGAAGCGCCTGGTGCCGGCCGAGGACGCCCTGTTCGTCGGGCGGGGCTTCGTCGGCGCCTACCCCAACGCCTTCTTCCGCGTGGCCCGCGCCGAGCTGCCCGGCTTCACGTCGGCAGTGGCCAGCCTGCGCACGGAAGCGGACTACCGGGCGCTCGTGGGCCGCTTCGGCGTGGACCGGGTCAGTCCCCTCTTCTGGCAGCACAGCGATGCCATGGCGCGAGCCTACGCACGGCTCGAACCGCTGGCGTCGGGTGTCTTCGACTACGGCCGCCTCGAGAACCGCTGAGACCCGGGAACCGGCACACCATGGAAATCGACATCATCCTGAACGAGTTCGCCTCGCCCGCGGAGGCGGCGGAGCTCGGCCTGATGGCGGAGCGCTACGGCATGCGCGGCGTCTGGGCCAGCAACTACGGCTGGTCCCGGGATCCGTTCTTCACGCTGTCGCTGCTAGCCCACCAGTCGTCCCGCATCCGCCTGGGCCCCATGGCCATCAGCCCGGCGGAGCTGCACCCGCTGAAAATGGCGAACCTGCTCTTTTCCCTCAACGAACTGAGCAAGGGCCGCGCCATGATCATGGTCGGCGGCGGCGGCGCGGTGCTGCAGTCCATCGGCAAGAAGCGGGAACGCATGATCCGGGGCGCCCGGGAGTGCCTGCAGATCCTTAAGGGCGCGTCGCCCGACAAGCTGATGAACTACAACGGCGAAATCTACAAGGTCTGGGGCTACCAGCCGAAGTGGTACACGGACAAGCCGCCGCTGGTCTACTTCGGCTCGAATCATCCCCAGAGCCGCAAGCTGTCTGCCGAGCTGGCCGACGGCCTGATCACCAGCGACTTCGTGCCGTCCAAGATGCGGGAGTTCATCGCGAGCGCCCGGGAGGATCTCCGGACCGCGGGCCGTTCGCCAGCGGAGTTCCGGTTCAGCAACTTCTGGGCCTGGCACATCAAGGAGGACGCCGCCGCTTCCATGGCGGAGGCGCGGCGGGAACTCATGCTGCGGGGCTGGCTGGTGGACCAGTACTTCGCGCCGTTCCTCGACCCCGACGAACTCAGGCTGATGCGGGCCCACGAGAAGGACTTCCTCAACGCCTTCCTGCGCGGCAGCCCCGTGATCGAGAACGTGCCGGACGGGCTCGTCACCAAGATGATCAGCAACATCTCCTTCGCCGGCGGCCTCGACCGGATCGAGCCGGCCATCGAGACCCTCAGGGACTTTGCGGCAGCCGGGCTTACCGAGATTGCGCTCCGCGTGCACGACCAGCCGGCCGACGCCATACGGCTGATCGGCGAGCGGGTGCTGCCCGCGCTGCGCTAGGATCAGGCCTATGGACCACCATAAGCTCGTCCTCCCCGGGCACATCAATCACTACGGATTCCTGTTCGGCGGCTACCTGCTGCAGTGGCTGGACGAGTTCGCCTACATCACCGCAACGGTGGAGTTTCCCGGCCTGCGGTTCGTCACCGTGGCCATGGAGGACGTACAGTTCAAACGCGGCATCAGTACGGGGGAGGTCCTGCGTTTCGTGGTGGACCGGGTCGGCACCGGCCGGACCTCCGTGCGCTACCGGGTGCGGGCTCACGGGCTGGTGCTGCAACCCGATCCCGCGACGATCCTCTTCGAAACGACGGTCACGTTCGTCAACGTGGATGCAGACGGCCGGAAGCTGCCGCTGCCGGTCCTGGCCTGAGCCGCCGCGGGATGCACCGGCCTTGACGTTTCCGGGGATGGCCGAGGCCGCGGTGGCACTGCTCCTGATCTGCGCCGCCAACACCGCGGCCTGGGCGGCCGGCCGGCTCCTCGGCGCGCGCTGGTCGGCACCGCTGGATTTCGGAGTGGTACTGAAGGACGGGCAACGCCTGTTTGGCAGCCACAAGACGTGGCGGGGTGTTGCGGCCGGAAGTGCGGCGTCCGGCCTGCTGGCAGCCGCACTCGGTCCCGGCTTCATGCTTGGCGCCGCCGTCGGCGCCACGTCCATGGCCGGGGATGCCCTGTCGAGCACCATCAAGCGGCGGCTTCGCCGGGAACCCGGGACCGAAGTCCCCGGCCTCGACCAGGTGCCGGAGGCCATGCTGCCGCTGGCGGTCTTCGGCGAGGCGCTGGGCCTCGGGTTCCTGGGGATGGTGGGCGTGACGATCGCGTTCACGCTGCTGGACGTGGCGGCAACCGGATTCCGGCAGCGCCGCTAGCGCCGCGCCATGCCGACCAGGGTCTCCAGCAGGATCCCCAGTGACGCGGCAAACTCGGTGAAGCGCTGCTCGTCCTTCTCGTCGAAGGGCTGGCCATCGCGCCGGTTCAGCAACTGGGTGACCGCGAAGACATCGCCGCGGGTGTCGTGCAGCGGCAGGCAGAGCACCGAACGCGTGCGGAAGTTCGTGGCCCGGTCCACCTCCGGGTTGAAGCGCGGGTCGGCGTAGGCGTCGGCGACACGCACCGTCCTGCCCGTGACGGCGGCGGCGCCCGCAATGCCGCTCGCGAGCGGTATCCGGATGACGCCCGCCTGCGGCGCATCCTGGGCCACCTGCAGGACGAGCTGCTGCTTCTCGCGGTCCACGAGGAAGAGGGACGCGCGCTCCGCGTCCAGCAGGTCGCCGACCCGCCGCGTGAACACCCGCAGGGACTGCTCGAGCATGCTCCGGTAGGCCTCGTCCTCGGCGCGGCCCATTGCCTGCAGGAACCGCTGGGACTCCTGGGTCAGGTCCTGCAGCGTGCGGCGGAAGGTCGCCTCGTCCATGCCGGCAATCGAGTCCTCGAGGTTCTCCCGGTTCTTGCTCTCAGCCAGCGTGTGCATCAGCTGCTGGGTGCTGGCAATGACCGCGTCCGTGAACGTGGAGAGCCTGCCATCCTCCAGGTGCAGGATCCGGTCCGCGACGTCGAGGATGCGGTTGTCGTGGGTGACGAGGAGGATCGTGGTGCCCTGCTCCTTCGCCAGGACCTGCATGCGGTCCACGACTTCCCGGCCGGAGGCCCGGTCCAGCGACGCGGTGGGCTCGTCCGCCAGCAGCATGGCCGGCTCGCCCACCAGCGCGCGGGCGATGGCCACGCGCTGGCGCTGGCCACCGGACATCTGGTCGGGCTTCTTGTCGACGTGGGCACCAAGGCCCACCGCCTCCAGCATGGCGTTCGCCCGCCGGCGCAGCTCGGCCCGGCTGAAGCTGCCCGTGACGCGCAGCCCGAGTTCCACGTTCTGGGTGGCCGTCAGCGCAGCCAGCAGGTTGTGCTGCTGGAAGATGAAACCGACCCTCTTGCGCACCGCCTCCAGGTCGCTGCTCTTCGCCCCGCGGAGCTCCTGGCCGAGCACCTTCACGCTGCCCTCCTGGGCGGAGCGCAGCGCGCCGACGATGGTCAGCAGCGTGGTCTTCCCCGAGCCCGACGGCCCGGTGACGATCACGATCTCGCCGGCGGGAATGCTGGTGGTCACCTCGTTCAGGACCTGGCGGCGCAGCGGCCCCTTCCCGAACCAGTGGTTGAGGTTCTCGACGGCAATGGGCGGCGTCGTGCCCATCAGAAGACCTCGGCCGGATCGAGCTTGCGCACCTTGCGCAGCGCGAGGAAGCCGGAGATCCCGCACATGACCAGGGTCAGCGCAAACACCACAAGCGCCCGGTCGGGAGTGATGTGCAGGGGCAGCCGCGTGGCGCCGGCCGCCACGCCGGAGAGCCAGGCCGCGATTGCAACGCCCGGGATGTAGCCCAGTACCGCCAGGATCACCGCTTCCTGCAGGACGATGCCGGACACGAACCGGTTCCTGTAGCCCATGGCCCGCAGCGTCGCGTACTCGTTGATGTGCTCCGAGACGTCAGCGAACAGGATCTGGTAGACGATGATCGCGCCAACGACGAAGCCCATGATCGCGCCGAAGGCGAAGATGTAGCCGATGGGCGTGGCGCTGTTCCAGTAGGCCGTCTCGCGCGCAATGAAGTCGGACCTGGTAAGCACCAGCACGTCCTTCGGCAGGTACTCGCGCAGGCGGTCGCGCACGGCCAGCGGATCGGCCCCGTCCCGGAGGCGGATCAGGCCGAGATGGATGTCGTCCCGGGAGCGCTCCGGAAACAGCCGGAGCCAGTTGTCGTCGCTGGTCAGGATCGTGGCGTCGATGCCGAACGACGGACCCACCTCGAAGAGGCCGGCGATCTTCACCTCCCGGTCATTGACCTCCGTGACGATCGGGCCCTCGGCGGCAAAGCGCTCGCCGACCGGGCCGAACTCCGGGCGCGAAGCGGCATCGAACAGCACCACGTCCTGCCCGGCCAGCAGCGGCCGGCCCGCGGCGAAGCCCGGCGTGTCGAGGATGTCGTCTTCCGGGTCGATGCCGATGGCATTTATGCCGCGCCGTTCGCTGGTCCAGGGGTTCTTCCACACGGCCGGGGAAATGTAGACGGGGCTGATCTCCGCAACCTCTTCCAGCCCGAGCGCCTGGTAGAGGCGGCGGATGGAGAACGGCGCGGGCCGCACGATGAACACGCTGTCGGGGCTGAACAGGGCGATGTCGTACCGGAAGCGCTCGTGGAAGCGCAGCGTGCTCTCGAACAGCGCCGAGCGGAACCCGAGCTGCATCATGATGAGCAGCACGGCGAAGGCAATCCCGGCCACGGCCACGGCCAGCCGCAGCGGCAGGTGCCGCAGCTGGCGCCAGCCTAGGGGAGCTGACGGAAGGTTCTTCAGCATCGGGTCAGCGGCCGATCTCGACGTCGACCTGCAGGTTGGTGAGGTTGGCGGCGGCCCGGGAGTCGTCCAGCCGGACTTCGACCTCGACGATACGCGCGTCCTTGCGGGCCGCGGGATCGGTGCCGATCTCGTCCATCTTCTGCACTTTCGGGCGGACCCGCTCCACCGTGCCGCTGATCGGGCCCGGCAGCGCGCCGCTCGTCACCCTGACCCGCATGCCCTTGCGCACATTCCGGATGTCGGTCTCGTAGACCTCGGCAATCGCGTACATGGTGGCGACGCGACCGAGCTCCAGGACGCCGTCGAGCCCGATGATCTCCCCGGGACGGGCGTGCACGTCCAGCACGCGCCCAGCAAACGGCGCCCGGATGAAGGAGCGCTCGATCTCGGCCTGGTGGCGGGAGAGCCGGGCCTGGGCGGACGCAATCGCCGACTCGGACACGCGCGCAGCAGCCCGGCGCGCGGCGCAGGAGGCCGCGCCCGCGTCGGCATCGCCCTTGGCCTTCTCGGTTTCCTCGCTGGAGGCCAGGCCCCGGCCCAGCAGCTCGGTCTTGCGCCGCGACTGGCGGCCGGACACGTCGGCAAGCACGCAGGCCTCGTCGGCCACGCTGACCGAGGCCAGGGCCTCCCGGCGCGCGGTTTCCAGGTCGGCGCGCGCCTCCGCCAGCCGCGCCTTCACGACCGCCCCGGTATCGATCTCGGCCAGGAGCTGCCCGGCCTTGACGTCGTCGCCGTAGTCCACGTGCAGCTTCAGCAGCGCAGCGCCCGAGACTGCGTCGGGCGTGGACGGCGCGCCGATGCGGACGATCCCGCCCAGCGGCTCGAGCCTGCCACGGGCCGCGACGCCTTGCGGCTCCCTGGTCGCGGCATCGCCCGGCGCAGCGAGCGCGACGAGCAAGGCCCCGATGACAACGCTCACAAATCGCATTCCGTCAGTCTCCCATCCTGGATCAATCCCGCGCTGCGCCTGTGTGCCAGTCCGCGATCACCTTCCGCGCGTGTTCGTAGCCCACCTTCACGATCTCGTCGAAGGCCCGCACGTCCGTCAGGCTGAAGCGCGACACCGGCGGCCGGATCAGCAGGTCGGCCCGCTGGCCGGCGGCACGCACGTGCGCCATTGTGCCGATCTCCGTGGCCTTGAGCAGGAGGGACATGAACCCGGGCACGCGGTAGCGTCGGGTGAATGGCAGGAAACGCCCGGCCAGCACGGCCCAGGGCGACGGCACGGCATCGTAGTCGACGGCGTAATCGTTCCGCGACGTAAGGTCCACGGCGATGACCTGGCCCACGGGGCGCCGGCGCATGAGGTCCACGGGCAGGTTGTCGAGAATGGCGCCGTCAATCGCCAGCTGCCCGTTCACCACGGCCGGGGTGAAGACCCCCGGCAGCGCGGCGCTCGCCCGGACGGCCAGGCCGAGGGGGCCTCGCTCGTGGACCTGCAAGGCTCCCTGGCCCAGGTTGCTCGAGACGCAGAAGAAGGGCAGCGGCAGGTCCTCAATGTCGTCGGTGAGGAACTCCCGGATCAGCCGCTCCATGCGCCGGCCCCGCAGCAGCGAGACCAGCGGCAGGGTGACATCGCTGAAGGGCTTGCCCTCGACGAAGGCGCGGCGCGCCGTGGCGAGCTGGTAGTCCAGCGGCGCGCCTTGGGCGATGGACGCGGCCATCACGGCGCCGATGCTCGCGCCGCCGACCCAGTCGACCGGCAGGCCCGCCTCCACCATCGCGCGATGGACGCCGAGGTGGGCAAAGCCCCGGGCCGCCCCGCCGCCAAGCACGAGGCCGATCGCGCGGCCCGCGACGACCCGGGTGAGGCGGTCAAAGTCGCCGGGCACGCCGGCCCGCACGTGCAGGTGAAAATCCACGTCCCGCGCCTTGAGCCAGGCCCCCGTCCCGGGCAGGGACGCCGGCGCCCCGTCGTGCAGGAGCACGAGCGCGCGCCGGGCTACGGGCCCGTCGGCGGCGCCCAGCAACGCGCGCTCCCAGGGCCTCTCCGCGTGGTCCCCCGCCGCGTCCGCGACCAGCAGGATGAGGTCGGCATGGCGCACGGCGAGGTCGGACCAGGCCGTCCCGGCCGCATCCGCCACGTAGAGGATGAAGCGGTGCCGGTCCTCCTGCGCGGCCAGCCAGTCGACGAGTTCGGGAGAGATCTCCTGCTGGGCGCCTGTGGCCAGTGCCGGTGCGCCCAGCTCCCCCATGCGCGCCGAAGTCAGCAGCAGCACCTCCCCCTCGGGGGCCAGCGCCGCGTGCAGGCGCGTCGCCAGGGCCGCGACCGGTGCCGTGCCGTCCAGGGGCAGCACCGCGATCGTCCGGATCTTGCGGGCCGCCGGCCCCGGCCCGGAGGTGCGATCCCGCAGACGGGCCGCAATGCCCCCGGCGATGCTCCGGATCAGTTCGGGCCGCTGGCGGCCCAGCTTGTCGAAGGCCGCCGCGTCCATGCGCAACAGCAGGCTGTCGCGCACCGCCCGGATGCTGGCCGAACGCTGGCCGCCGGCCAGCATGCCGATCTCGCCCACGATTTCCCCGGGCCCGATCTCGGCAATCAGGCGCCGCCCGCCGTCGGCCGGATCCGGGGAGTCGATCCAGGCCTGCAGCAGCCCCCGGGCCAGCAGGTACATGGCGTCTCCCTCCTCGCCCTGGCGGAACAGCCAGGCCCCGCCGCGGCAGGTCACGGGCTCGAGCGCGTCAAGGATCATCGTTGCCGCCGCCTGGTCGGGGACGGCGAAATGGCGCCTGACAGCGTCTTCGAGGGACTGCTGCGCCGACGTCGGCAGGAGTGGCCTGGTCACCGCTGGGGATTCTTCTTATTAAAAGGGTTATTCGGGCTGGTCCGTACCTTAAGCCGGCGGACCCGGCTTGTCACGAATCCGCAATACGCCGTCGCTAAGTTGCAATACTCCCGGGCCGGACGACCCTGCACATGCCGACTTTCGAAATCTTCAGCCGCGAGCCCGATCTCCGGACCTTCAAGGCGGGTGACACCATCTTCAGCGCCGGCGATCGCGGCGACTGCATGTTCGTGGTCATCGAGGGCGACGTGGACATCCGGTTGAACGGCGCAGTCGTCGACCGCCTGAAGTCGGGCAGCATCTTCGGGGAGATGGCGCTGATCGACGCGGAACCCCGCAGCGGCACGGCGATCGCCGCGACGGACTGCAAGCTGGCGGCCATCGGCGAAAAGCGCTTCCTCCGGCTGATCGAGCAGACGCCCCGGTTTGCCCTGCAGATCATGCGGGTCGTGACCGAACGCCTCCGTCGCCTCCGCTGATGGTGCTAGCGGCCCCCGGGGGCGCCGGCTGGCGCGGGCAGCTCGAACTCACCCTGTGACTGGAACCGAACGGCGCTGAACCCGGCGCCATCCAGCTTGCCGCTCATGTCGTAGCGGATCTTGTCGACCGGCTCACCGTCCATCATTCCCATCACCTGGCGCGCCATGCGCAGGGCCGAGACGGTCACCGGCACGCTGATGACGGCCTCGCCGAAGCGCGGCACCGTGCCACTTTCGTCGCTCACGCCGGTGGCGAAAGTCCGGCCCTGCACCTCGAGGTTGACGTAGACCCCGTCGTACTGGATCGCGGTCTCGTTGGGATTCAGCACGCGCAGCTTCAGCAGCATGCGGAGCTCCAGGCCCTCGCCCGGCAGCGCCTCGACGCCACCGACGGTGACCTGCAGGGGGTCGCGCCCGGGAAGGCTCGAACAAGCCGTCAGCGCGAAAGTGGCGGCGAGGGCGGCGGCCGCGATCCGGAACAGGCGGACATTCATGGCCCGGAGCATAATCAATTCATGCAGCGGCTGCTCATCGGACTTGGAGTCACGCTCATCCTGGCGGGCCTGCTCTGGCCTTGGCTCACCAAGCTGCCCTTCGGCCGGCTGCCGGGGGACATAGTCGTGGACAGGCCGGATTTCAGATTCTTCGCGCCGTTCACGAGCATGCTCGTGGTCAGCATCGTGCTCTCGCTGATCGTCTGGCTGCTCAGGCGGTAGGTGCGCGACGAAGGCACGCAACCGCGGCGAGTGCCGACAGGAGCAGCGGCAAGGCGGCTGGGACCGGCACCACTGAGTCGCGGCGGGGACAGACTTGAAGTCTGTCCCCCATCGCTCCCCATCGCTACGGACACGCGCTCGATGATCTCTCCGCGCACCAGCACGTTGCTGGGTGCCGACAGGCTGGGGCTCTTGCCGTCGAAGATCCGCAGGTCTTGCAGCAAGATCGCGGGGGCGGCCTGGGCAGCGCCGCACAGCGCCGCACAGCGCCACCAGCGCACCAGCCAGACAGGCGGTGCGCCGAACTGAAGTCTTCATGGGCATTTCCGGTTGCGAAGCGGCGTTCCTAGACTAGGCTAGTCACAGCCCCAACCGGTAGCGGCTCCTACGGTCGTCGACGCCGGAATCGTCCTGTGCCTCCGAGCAGCGCCAGCCCGCTGGACATCAGCCACAGGGCTCCGGGTAACGGCACTGTAGTGCCGGAGCCAATCGTCGAATTCCCCGCGAGCAGGCCCAGCTGAAACGAATCACCGATGGTGTCGGTGGTCAAATCGAGTTGGAACAGGACGTCCAGCAGCGAGGCGCCCGCAAACCCGGCGGTATCGCCGAGATTCAGCGTGGTGGTCGAGAAGTAGGTCAGTGCCAGCGCCAGCGAGGTGAAGGTCTGGTCCACCTCCGCCGTGCCGCCGCCCACGTTCACCCGGAAACGCAGGCTGTCGAAGCCGTTGCCGGTAGACGTGGCCTGCGCCAGGCCGATGAGCAGGTCCTGGGATTCGGGCAGGAGCGAGCGGTCGAGACTGAAGGTGACCGACGCGGCGAAGGTCCGGGAGGCACCGGAGCCGTTGCCCGGGTAGGAGGCGCCGAGATTGACGATGGCGAGCAGGTCACTGCTGCCGTCGAGGGCGAAATCGGCAGCCGCCGACGAACCCTGCAGGAAGGCGGCCGCATCGCCCGCACTGGGCAGGGCGGCGATCCGGCTGCCGGCCTGCAGGCCAGCACCGAGGTCTGCGACACTGGTGGCGATGCCCGCCCGGGCCTCACCAACGACGGTGCTGCCGACAGGTGCTGAGGCGGTCGCGATGACCGAGTTGACGAGGCCGCCATTGAGACTCGCTCGGGCGTCGGCTAGGGCCGTGCCCGAGCCGCCGGTGGCCTGGGCCCGGGCGGTGGCCTCGGCGCCCACGGTGCCCGCGCCACCCTTGCCGCTGGTCGCCCTGGCGGTCGCATTGACGATACCGTCACCGGACCCGGTGGCGGTTGCGCTCGCGCGGCCACCGGCCTGGGCGGTGTTGCCCGTGTTGGCGACCGAGTCGCCGCCATTCGCCTGGGCGATGACATTGACGGCAAGGGCGCCGGCGTTGCTGCCGGTGGCGGCAGCGTCGGCGTCGCCGCCGGCGCCGATGAGGCCACCGGTGTCTACGGCGAAGCCGCCGCCGCCGTCCCCGGCCGTCGCAATGCTGCTCACGGTGACCTGCGCATTGCCGGTGGAAACACCGCTGGCGGTGCTCGACGCCGCGCCACCCTTGCCGCCGTTCAGGCTGCCCGTACCGCGCCCACCGGCGCCGCCATTCGCCTGCGCAGTTGCACTCAGGATGCCGGCACCGTCCTTGGTACCTTCCGCGGAGGCGATCGCCCTGCCGCCTTCGCCGCCAAACGTGCCGGCGACTCGTGCCCATTCACCCGCGCCGCCGTTGCTGGTCGCAGTGACGTTGAGACCGCCGGTCGCGTTGCTGCCGGTACTGCGGGCCTCGGCGCGGCCCGCTTTCGCCATGTCGGCTGGCGACGCGAGTGGTATTGCCTGCGTGCGGTCGCCGGCGCCGCCGCCGGTGGCCAGCGTCGTCACGTTGAGCTGGGCAAAGCTGCCGGACTTGGTGAGGGCACTGAAGGCATCGCCGCCGTCCCCGCTCTGCGGGCCCTCCACACTGCCGCTGGCCTGGCCACCGATGGCTCTCTGGTTTAGAGACAGGCTGCCGGTGGTGTCGCCGTCGACGGCGTTGGTCAACGAGACACTGCCGCCACTGCCGCCATTGGCGGCGCCCGGAATGAGCTCTTCGCCGGTGTTGCAGCCGACCCCAGAGCTCACGACGCTGCCGCCCGTGGCCGTGCCGATCACGTTCACCGCGCCGCTGGTGGACGAGCCGAAGACGGTGCCGAGCGTCGCGCCACCGCCGTTGCCGTCGGTGGAGATTCCGCAGCCGGAGCCCGCGCCGCCGCCATCACCGCCGACCGCCGAGGCAGTGGCCGAGGCCGCACCCGTCCCGGTGTTGATCGCGATGGCGGAGGCGGTGCCCCGGTTGCCGTTACCGCCGGATCCGCTGTCGCCTTGACCACCATCGGGCGTGACGCTGCCGCCATTGCCACCCTGGCCGCCGGCGCCACCGCGGGCATTGCTCGTGGCCGTCGCCGTGCCGGTCGCGACGGTTGTGCTGGCCGTCGCCGTGGCCAGGCCACCAAGACCGCCGTTCCCACCCGGATCCCCGTCGTCCGTGCCCCCGAGGCCGGCCATTCCGCCGCCGCCCTTGCCGCCAGAGCCGCCGATGGCGCTCGCACTGTTGCTGGCGTCGGTGTTGACCGTGGTGGCGTTGGCCTCGATGTCGCCGCCCGTTCCGCCAGCTTCGCCCGCCCCGCCGTTGGCGATTGATCCATTAGCGCCAGGGGTGCCGGCAATTCCAACCTGGTTGTCGGTATCGGCCAGGGCAGGGGCGGCCAGGGCCAGGGCGGAGGAAGCCAGCAATGAGGTCGCGAGCCGGGTCCAGGTGGCGGGAGTCATGGTGCGATACCTCGCTCGATGATCTCTGTGCTGACGGTGTATCTGGTCTCGTTAAGTGCCGCCGCCCAGGCTGGCGACGGTGAAGCTGATCGTCGCGGCGTACGCTGACGAGGAGAGCAGGCCCAGCGTGAGTATTCCGCACACTTGCTTCAAGGGACCCCGAACGGCGAATTTTCTTGTTTCTTCTGTGTGCTCGCAGAGGCACTCTTCAACCGGCCGTGCGGCGAGGAACCTGGTCAAGTCACGGGAGCTATACGCCCTAACCGTGGGGCTGTCCATCACCCAGACGGGTGATTTCGGTGCGTTATGTGCACCGGGGTATGGGGCGGGCAACGTGGCATGCACCAGATCTCGGCGCCCAAAAGAAAAGCCCCGCCGAAGCGGGGCTTTCCAGGGTCGTCAGCGGCGGGGACAGACTTCAAGTCTGTCCCCAGGCTTCTACATATCCATCCCGCCCATGCCGCCACCCGGCATCGGCGGACCACCGGCATCCTTCTTCGGAGCGTCGGCGATCATCGCTTCAGTCGTCAGCAGCAGGCCGGAGACGGAGGCCGCGTTCTGCAGGGCGTAACGCACGACCTTGGTCGGGTCGATGATGCCCATGGACACCATGTCGCCGTACTCGCCGGTCTGGGCGTTGTAGCCGTAGTTGCCCTTGCCTTCGGCAACCTTGTTCAGGACCACCGCGCCGTCTTCACCGGCATTGATCACGATCTGGCGGAGCGGCTCCTCGAGGGCGCGACGCAGGATGTTGATGCCGGCCGTCTGGTCGTCGTTGGCACCCTTCAGGTCCTTCAGCGCCTCGCGGGCACGGATCAGGGCGACACCGCCGCCAGGAACCACACCCTCTTCGACCGCAGCGCGCGTGGCGTGCAGAGCGTCTTCGACGCGGGCCTTCTTTTCCTTCATCTCGATCTCGGTCGCGGCACCGACCTTGATCACGGCAACGCCGCCGGAGAGCTTGGCAACGCGCTCCTGCAGCTTCTCGCGATCGTAGTCAGACGTCGTGGCCTCGATTTCCTTGTTGATCTGCTCGACGCGGGCCTTGATGTCCTTGCTCTTGCCGGCGCCGTCGATGATCGTCGTGTTTTCCTTGTCGATGATCACCTTCTTGGCCTTGCCCAGGTCTTCCAGGCGGGCCTTCTCCAGCGACAGGCCGACTTCCTCGGCAATGACCTGGCCGCCCGTGAGGATGGCCATGTCCTGCAGCATCGCCTTGCGGCGATCACCGAAGCCAGGAGCCTTCACGGCGCAGACCTTGACGATGCCGCGGATCGTGTTGACGACCAGCGTGGCCAGGGCCTCGCCCTCGACGTCTTCGGCAACCACCAGCAGGGGCTTGCCGGACTTGGCAACAGCCTCCAGCAGCGGCAGCAGCTCGCGGATGTTCGAGACCTTCTTGTCGTAGAGCAGGATGTAGGGGGCGTCGAGTTCGGCGTTCTGCTCGGCGGCGTTGTTGATGAAGTAGGGGGACAGGTAGCCGCGGTCGAACTGCATGCCCTCGACCACGTCCAGCTGGTTCTCCAGGCCGGAACCGTCTTCGACGGTGATCACGCCCTGCTTGCCGACCTTGGCCATGGCTTCGGCCAGCGTGCTGCCGATGGACTCGTCGCCGTTGGCGGAGATCGTGCCGACCTGGGCAATCGCCTTCTCGTCCTGGCAGCTCTTGGAGAGCTTGCCGAGGCGCTCGACGATGGCCGCGGAGGCCTTGTCGATGCCGCGCTTCAGGTCCATCGGGTTCATGCCCGCGGCCACGGCCTTGAGGCCTTCCTTGAGGATCGACTGGGCCAGAACCGTGGCGGTGGTGGTGCCGTCGCCGGCGACGTCGGAGGTGTTGGAAGCAACTTCCTTCACCATCTGCGCGCCCATGTTCTGGAACTTGTCCTCGAGCTCGATCTCCTTGGCGACGGAAACGCCGTCCTTGGTGACGGTCGGGGCGCCGAAGCTCTTGTCGAGCACCACGTTGCGGCCCTTGGGACCCAGCGTCACCTTGACGGCATCGGCCAGGATGTTGACGCCGGCGAACATGCGCGCCCGGGCGTCATCACTGAAACGTACTTCTTTGGCAGCCATTGGTTGTCTTCCTTAAATTCAGTTGCTTCGGGGGTGGATCGATCAGCCTTCGATCACGGCCATGATGTCGTCTTCCTTCATGACGAGGAGTTCCTCGCCATCGACCTTGACCTCGGTGCCGCTGTACTTGCCGAACAGCACCTTGTCGCCGGCCTTCAGGTCCAGGGGGCGGACCTTGCCGTCCTCGAGAATCCGGCCCTTGCCCACGGCAATGACCTTGCCCTTGATGGGCTTCTCGGTCGCGGAATCGGGAATCACGATGCCACCGGGGGAGGTACGCTCCTCTTCGGTGCGCTTGATGATGACGCGGTCGTGCAGCGGACGGATCTTCATGGGCAAAAACTCCTTAAATGCCGTGGTGTTGGGCCTGGGGGCCACGCCGGTCGGGCGCGGCGACGCCGATTCGTTAGCACTCTCCCCTTGGGGCTGCTAATCATAGGGGCGACGGCTGGAATTTCAAGGCCCGGGAGGGGACAGGCCGAATTTCCCCCTGACATAATCCCGCGATGCCCGCATCCCCCTCCCCCGACGCCCTGGTCGTCCTCTGCACCTGCCCGGACGAGGCCACGGCCACCGGAATTGCGACCGCCCTCCTCGCGGAGGAACTGGCCGCGTGCGTGAATTGTGTCGCGGGAATCCGGTCCATGTACCGGTGGGACGGGCAAATCAGGGACGACACCGAGGTGCTGCTGGTCATCAAGACCAGCGCGGCCCGGTACGGGGCGCTCGAGACGCTGGTCCGGGCGCGTCATCCCTATGAATTGCCTGAGATTATTGCGCTTCCGGTCGTGGCCGGGTCGCGGGACTATCTGAACTGGATCAGGCAGGCAACAGGCGCATGAAGCGACTCACCCGGGTTCTCCTGGCACTCTTTCTCCTGCTGCAGGGCGGGCTGGCGACGGCCCAGCTGGCGCCGGGCCAGGACATCCTGAAGCCCGAACAGGTCTTCCGTTACGCGGTGACCAGCGCCGGCGACGCGCTGCTGGTGCGCTGGACCATCGAGCCAAAGCACTACCTTTACCAGGAGCGCATGAGCTTCGAGAGCCGGACGCCGGGCGTGACCCTGGGGCCCGCGGAGATGCCCGAGGGCAAGCTGCACAAGGACGAGTACTTCGGCGACATGCACATCTACCGGGGCACGGCCGAGATCCGCCTGCCCCTGGCTTCCCGCTCCCCCGGCATCGACAGCATTGCGCTGGCCATCAAGTCCCAGGGCTGCGCCGACGCGGGGCTCTGCTACCCGCCCCAGGTCTGGGTCACCAACGTCAGCCTGCCCGCCGGGGGCGGTGCGAGCCCAACGGGCGGCAGGTTGAGTGCACTCTTGGGGGCGTCGGCCACTGGTGCGGGCACGGGACCGAAGGACGAGCCGCTGCCCGTCGGGCAGGCCTTCCGCTACCGCACGGAACTCGCCGACGCCTTCACGCTGAAGGTCACCTGGACGATCGCCCCGGGCTACTACCTGTACCGGCATACCCTGGGTGCCACGACCACCAGTGATGGCGTGGAACTCGGGCCGCCCGCCCTGCCGCCCGGCGAGCCGAAGGTGGACGAGGAATACGGCGACACCCTCGTGTTCTACGACGAGGTGGCCATGACCGTGCCCCTCACGCGCAGCGGCCCGGCCGCACGGGACCTGCCGCTGACGATCCGTTTCCAGGGCTGCAAGGAAGACAGCATCTGCTATCCGCCGCAGGCGGTGGCGACGACAGTGAGTCTGCCGGCGGCGGAGGTCGCGCCTGAAGGCGCTCCTACTGTAGGAGCGGCTTCAGCCGCGACACTTCCCGAATCCGAGCAGGACCGCCTCTTCACCCTCATCCGCGACGGCAACCTCCTCGCCGTCATGGCCATGTTCGCTGGCCTCGGCCTGCTGCTGTCCTTTACGCCCTGCTGCCTGCCCATGTTCCCGATCCTGTCGGGCATCATCGTGGGCCAGGGGACCCGGGACGGCGCGCCGCTCGGGTCGACCAAGGCATTCCTGCTGTCGCTCGCGTTCGTGCTCGGCATGGCCACCACCTACACCGTGCTGGGCGCGGTCTTTGCAGCCGCCGGCTCCCAGGTGCAGGCAGTGATGCAGCAGCCCGTCGTGACGATCGGCGTGGCACTGCTGTTCGTGGCCCTGGCCCTGTCGATGTTCGGCCTCTTCGACCTGCAGATACCCGCGTCCTGGCAGACGAGGCTCAACTCGATCTCGGGCGAGCAGAAATCCGGCAGCTTCATCGGCGCCGCCATCATGGGCGTGATCTCCGCCGCGGTCGTCACCACCTGCGTCACGCCGCCGCTGGTGGCGGCGCTGACCGTGATCGCCAAGACGGGCGACGTGACCCGCGGTGCGCTCGCCCTGTTTGCGCTCGGCATCGGCATGGGCATCCCGCTGCTGGCCATCGGTGCCTCGGCGGGCCGGCTGATGCCGAAGGCCGGCGCCTGGATGGTCTCGGTCAAGGCCGCCTTCGGCCTGATGATGCTGGGCATGGCGGTGTGGATGCTCGACCGCCTGTGGCCAGGCACCCTCACCCTGGCATTGTGGGCCGTGCTGCTCGTGATCGGCGGCGTGTTCCTGGGCGCCTTCGCGCCGGTCGACGGCTCCGCCGCCATGTCGCGCAAGCTGGGCAAGGGCTTCGGCATCGTCGCGGTGCTGTATGGCGCGGCGCTGCTCGTGGGCGCGCTCGCCGGCAGCGAAGATGCGCTTCGCCCGCTGCAGTTCGTGACGGCGCCAGCTGCTTCTGGATCGACCGCGGCGCCCGCCGAAGGCAAGGCGTTCACGCGCATCAAGACCGTGGCGGACCTGGAGCAGGCGATCGCCGGCGCCCGGTCGGAAGGCCGGCCGGTGCTGCTCGACTTCTATGCGGACTGGTGCGTGTCCTGCAAGGAGATGGAGAAATACACCTTCCCGGATCCAGCGGTGCAGGCCGCGCTGGCCGATGCGCTCGTGCTGCAGGCGGACGTCACGGCGGTGGACGCCGAGGATCAGGCGCTGATGCAGCGCTTCGGTATCATTGGGCCGCCGACCATCATGTTCTTCACGGCGGACGGCATCGAGCAGACTGGCCGGCGCGTGGTCGGTTTCAAGCCCGCGGCGGATTTCGCCGCTCACGTGGAGGCCGTGTTCCGGGCGTCGCCGGCGGCCGCTGCCGTCGCCACCAACCTGGACTGAGTCCCCGCCCGCACCATGCGCCCCATTCGCAAACTCGCCATCGGCCTGTGGATCGCCGTGTTCCTGTTCGCCGGCATCCGGCTGGGGATGAGCTGGCAGAAGGCCCCTCCCGAACCGGCTGTCAATAAAACTGTCGACTCTGCTGTCGATACTCCTGCCAATATTCAAGCCCCTGTTCCTGCTGAGGCTTCACCGACCGGCGTGGGCGTGGGCGAGCCACTGCCCGCGATCCGGCTGAACGACCTCCAGGACCAGCCCCGGGACCTGAAGGAGTGGTCGGGACGGACCCTGCTGATCAACTTCTGGGCCACCTGGTGTGCACCCTGCCGAAAGGAAATGCCCCTGCTGGAGCAGTTCCAGCAGTCCCAGGACCCGGCACGGCTGCAGATCGTGGGCATCGCCATCGACCGGCGGGACCCGGTGATGCAGTTCCTCGGGGAAACCGGGGTGACCTACCCCAACCTGGTGGGCGAGATGGACGCCACCCGGGCAGCCGAGCAATTCGCGGAGGCGTTTGCCCTGCCCCTCTCCGTGGTCGCGGCCCCCGACGGCACCGTCCTCGCCGTGCACATGGGCGAACTCAAGGCCGGCGATCTGGAGCAGATTGCCAACGTCGCCGCAGAGCTGGCGGCAGGTACACTCTCCATCGCTGAGGCGCCGTCCCGGCTGGTTCTCGGCAAGGTTACCGGGCAGTAGGAGCGCCTTCAGG
>JBEBHH010000014.1:0-66901 GCA_040080965.1 Gammaproteobacteria bacterium
CCACCGACCCCCGCTGCGCCAACGCCCGTCCCTGATGCCAGCGCCGTCGTACCCGCTGGTTCCGCAGGCACGGGCCACGAGGGCCATGTGGGCCACGCGAAGCCGGGCGCGCAACCCGCCATGACGGCGGACATGGGCCATGAGATGGGACACGGCGGCAAGGACCTGCCGGCCATGGTCCGCGACATGCGCAACCGCTTCTGGATCTGCCTGGTTTTCACCGTGCCAATCTTTGTCTACGCGCCGATGGGAGGGTTCTTCAAGCCGCCGGCACCGCCGTTCGGGCTGGAGCTCAATCTGTGGCTGTTCTTCTTTGCCAGCGCTGCGATTCTCTACCCGAGCTGGCCGTTCTTCGTCTCCGCTTGGCGGGCGCTCAGGGAAGGCACCTTGGGGATGGCAGCGCTGATCGTCCTGAGCGTCGGCACCGGTTATCTCTTCAGTGTCGGCACGACGTTCTTCTTCAAGGGCGGTGGCCAGTTCTTTGAAGCCGCCTCTGTCCTGCTGGTGTTCATCCTGCTGGGCCACTGGCTGGAAATGCGGGCCCGTGCGGGCGCGTCGTCCGCGATCACAGCGCTGATGAACCTGACGCCGGCGAAGGCCTCCGTGATCCGCAACGGCGCCGAGGTCGAAGTGCCGACGGGGGAGGTATTGGCGGGCGAGGTTGTGGTGATCCGCCCCGGCAACAAGATTCCGGTGGACGGCACCGTGGAGACCGGCGAATCACTGGTCGACGAGTCCATGCTGACGGGCGAGTCGATGCCGGTGCAGAAGGGGCCGGGCGCCACAGTGATTGGCGCGACCATCAACAAGAGCGGCAGCTTTCGCTATAAGGCGACCAAGGTCGGGGCCGATTCGGCGCTGGCGCAGATCGTCAAGCTGGTGCAGGAGGCACAGAATTCAAAGGCGCCGGCGCAGCTCCTGGCGGACAAGGCCGCGCAATGGCTGGTGATTGCGGCAATCGGCATCGGTCTTGCCACCTTTGCGGTGTGGTTCTGGTGGATCGGCCAACCGCTGCTGTTCGCGATGACTTTAACCATTACCGTCTTCGTCATCGCCTGCCCGGATGCCCTGGGACTGGCAACGCCGATGGCGGTGATGGTGAGCACCGGCCTGGGCGCGATAAACGGCATTCTGTTTAAGAACGCCTCGGCCCTGGAAGACGCCACCAAGCTCAACGTCATCGTCTTCGACAAGACCGGCACGCTCACCGTCGGGCAGCCCGAGGTCGTGGAGATGGTACGGGCGGAGGGGGTCACCGAAGACGTGGTGCTGACCGCCGCCGCCGCGGTCGAGCAGGGGTCAGCCCACCCCCTAGCCCAGGCCATCCTGCGCCGGGCGGCCAACCTCAGCGTCCCTGCACCCACAGGGTTCCAAAGCCTGGACGGCATGGGCGCGCGGGCCGAGACCGCTGGCGGCACGGTGTTTCTCGGCAACCGCCTGCTGATGGATACGCAAAAGCTGGCCCTTGGCGGCCTGGAGGCCGAAGCGACCCGCCTCCAGGGGGATGGCCGAACCGTGGTCCATGTGTCCCAGGCCGGTCGCGTGATCGGTCTCATAGCCATCGCCGATGCACTCAGGCCAACGTCGAAGGCGGCGGTGGCCAAGCTGCGCGAACGCCAGATTGAAGTGGTCATGCTGACCGGTGACAACGCAGCCACGGCCAGGCGCATCGCTGCCGATCTCGGCATCGACAGCGTGCTGGCTGACGTGCTGCCGGGTCAGAAGGCCGAGAAGGTCAAGGAGCTGCAGGCGACGGGGAAGAAGGTCGGGATGGTGGGCGATGGGGTCAACGACGCGCCAGCGCTAACCCAGGCCGACGTGGGCTTTGCGATTGGTGCAGGCACCGACGTGGCAATGGAAAGCGCCGATGTCGTGCTGATGAAGAGCGATCCTTACGACATCGTCGCCGCGATTGAGCTGTCACGGGCCACGCTGCGCAAGATGCACCAGAATCTCTGGTGGGCCGTGGGCTACAACGCCATCGCCTTCCCGCTCGCGGCGGGAGTCTTTTACCCCTTCGTGCTGAGTCCGGAGGTCGCCGCGCTGTCGATGTCCGGCAGCACGCTCGTGGTGGCGATCAACGCGCTGATGCTGAAGCGCACCAAGCTGGCGGGGATTCAGAAGTCTGGCAAGCCAGCGGCGCCCGGGCCGTCGAGCGCGTCGGCAACCGCGGAGCTCGCCAAGCCTCCTGCGCCGCCGGCAACTCCGCAGTCTCAAGAGAAAGTGACTGCATGACAGACAGCACTGACAGTTCCTGCTCGGCTCCGTCTCCCAGGCAGTGGCTCTACATGCGAGCTATTCGGTTGAGATTGTGCGCAGTCCGAAAGTGATAAACGAACAGGCCGTCGCAGCGACGTCTTAAAGCTCACCACCCATCGAGGCATGAAAGAACATGCCTGCTGCGCGTAAGCGACTTCTCAGGAAGGAGACACGTTATGACATGGTTTGCGGCAAACTGGTTCTGGGTACTGGTCTTCATCGCGTTTATGGCGATGCACATGTTCGGTCACGGCGGGCACGGTGGTCATAGCGGCCACGTTGGCGGTGATCGTCAACGAAGCCCGAATGAAGGCGCGCCAGACGACGGGCCAGAGCGCCTCGTGAAGACGAGGTCTGGCGGGCAACAACACTGAAAGGCAAGCGCAATGCTGAATATCAAGATCGTGAGCTGGTCACTGGGACTCTTTACGGCCGTCTCCTTCCTACTGTGCGTCATTTACGGATTGATCGTGCCGCCAAGCTTGCACGTCATGGCCCCCTTCCTGGAGATGATTCTGCCGGCATTCAAGTGGCTGACTCTCTGGGGCTTCTGCCTGGGATTGATCGAGAGTTTTCTCTATGGCGCCTATGTCGGGCTGGTATTCGTGCCTATCCACAACGCTTTCGCCCGCCGGTGGGGCGTGCCGGCACCGCGGTAGCTACCGGAGTAGCTGACGAAGCGCATGTGTTTTTCAGCGACGGCCAGTTTTACCGCTGGGACCCTACTGTTCGCAGTCGGTGTGGCCACCCTCGGAACGGCGAAGACTAGAGCCGAGCGACCCTTCGCGATGATTCCGCTGCTGTTCGGGATCCAGCAGCTGATCGAAGGCGTCATCTGGCTGACCTTTAGCCATGACGCGCCACTGCTTAAACAGACGATGACGTATCTGTATTCGGGCTTCTCCCACGTGCTGTGGCCGATGTATGTGCCTTTCGCCATGGCCATCCTGGAAGCCGTACCCTGGCGGAGGACGGCGATCTTCGCGTTCGAAGCCGCAGGGGTCCCGGTCGGTCTCTACCTACTCTATGTTCTGGTGACTCGCCCGCTGGTTGCTGAAGTCGTCGGCAGCCACATCGTCTACGTGTCGCCACATTTCTACCAGATGCCGGTGATGGTGGCCTACCTGGCCGCAACCTGCGTAAGTTGCTTCTTCTCAAGTCACGGTTTCGTGAAGCTGTTTGGCGTCCTGGCGTTATTGTCGTTCATCGCGGCGTACCTGGTTCATATCACGGCCTTGATCTCGATTTGGTGCTTCTTCGCGGCGATCCTGAGCCTGCTGATCTACCTCCACCTCAGATTCAGACATCTCGGAGGGTTTCCCAAGGCGCCTGCGTTTCGGTCGGCCAACATCCCCGGCACTGCAACGAGCAACGGACCCCGATGACGTGGAGGGCCAGGATCGCCACCTGCGCCAAGACGTCATGGACGCTACGACGGCCTGCAAATCTCCCGGCACGGTTTCGAGGCCTGTGAGGCTTCGGCCGGTGCAATTGGCTTGGCTGGCGGCCGCGGTCTTTATTGTTTCGGCGGGCTACGGAGCCCTTTTGCCACTGCTGCCCGGGTGGCTGACCCAGATCAATCCAGATACGACGGCCACTGCGGTCGCTCGCCACATCGGGTTTCTCAGCGGTGTGTATACGGCCGGCGTGCTGGTGGGGGCGCCCTTGTGGGGTGTCATCGCGGATCGCGTTGGGCATGGCCGAGTCCTGATCCTTGGGCTCGTCGGTTACGTCGCTAGCCTGCTTCTCGTGCTGGTCCCGGGATTCGACGGCCTGTGGGCTATTTACGCGCTGCGCGGGACCACCGGGTTTTTCGTGGCAGCGGTCGTTCCCGTGGTTTCAGCGCTTGTCGCGGTGCACACCCCCGAAGGTCAGCGCGCTCGACGCTTCGCATGGCTGGGTGCGATGTCGCTGCTCGGATTCCTGTTTGGTCCTGCGTTGATCGTGGTGGCCGACTGGGTTGGGTCGTGGGTGAGCCAAGGGGCGGTGTCCTCTGCCCTGTCAGCGAGACTCGTGATTGGATTGTCAGCGCTGCTCGGCGCCGTGATGATGCTGGGACTGGCTCGGACGCTGCCAGTGCTACGGGCCGCGGACGCGCCAGCTCCGACAAATCCCGCCCGGTCTGCCGACGCGCACATCGCCAGCCTCCTGTGGCTCAGCGGCACGGTGATGTTTGTGCTGGCGGGCTTCGAGCTGGGCATTGTCATGCAGGGGCAGCAGCACGCCGATGTGTCCACGCGTCTCGTTGCCATGATGTTCGCCGAGTGCAGCCTGGTCATGCTGGGTGTCAATGCACTACTCTTCTTCACATCTCTCCTGGAGAAGGCTTCGGCGCGGACGCTCGTGGGCATCGGGCTGATCCTGGCGACGGTCGGGCTCGCCATGCTGGCCCGGCATCGCTCCAATGACTCGATGTACTGGGGCATCAGTCTTGCCTCTGCCGGCACCGGTCTGGTTCTGCCGGTCATTGCGTACTTGGCGGCAGCCTGTTCCCCAAAGAAGCTCGGCGCCACGATGGGCGGGTTGGCAGCGTCAGCTGGCCTCGGCCAGACGCTCGGATCGGCCGTCGGCGGCTGGCTCTTCGGTGCCTTTGCGCAGCGCAGCTTCGGCTGGCTGACCCTTCCCCTGGTGGTGACGCTGTTGTTCCTTCTGGCACGGCCGCGCTGGTTGTCGGCGACTTCCGGCGGGTCTCGGGTCCCTGCATCGGGTCGCCAGCCCATAGGCTCGATTCCTGGGCGCAGCAATTCTGGGGCTAGAACGACAGAAAGGTGAACAATGAAAACTATCCCTTATCGTGACATGCTCCTGTGGCCTCTCGTCCTGCTATTGATTAGTGTCGCGGCCGGCTGCGGTGATCGGGCAAACCTTCCGCGTGATTCGCAAACCGTTGGTGGAATCCGAATCCACCTCGGTGTGGTGCCGGCCACGCGTGTGCCTGACCATCCCACTGGACAGGGCGACCCTGGCGCGCTTCACGGTGGCACTCCGGAGGGTCGTGGCTCACACCATGTTGTGGTCGCTCTGTTCGATGCCAGGACTGGCGCGCGAATCGTGGACGCCAAGGTCCGCGGCGGAGTCGGCGATCAGTCCGACAACCATGCACCCGATCAGGAGCTGGAACCGATGCCAGTCGATGGAGCCATGAGCTACGGAACGTTCTTTCTCATGCAGACCCCCGGCCTGTACAGAATTCACCTGGAGATTCTGCGTCGGGGGGCAGCGATTCCGGTTACTGCGCAGTTCACCTATGAGCTGGCCCCGGGTGAGTAGCCTGAAACCAGGGCCCAGCTGTGGAGGGCAATCTGCTCATCCTCCCGCGAGGCGATAACGCGCACCGGGCAGCGCGACGCGGAATCACTGATGGGGTTGCTGGCATCCTTATTCCGGCCGGGATCGAGGCTGACACCGAGCCAGGACATGCCTGCGCAGATCGCCGCGCGTGACTCCGCATCATGCTCGCCAATGCCGCCAGTGAAGACGAGCAGGTCGATGCCATCCAGCACCGCAATCATCCCGGCCACCTGCTTGCGCACGGAATAACAGAACATTTCAATGGCAAGGCGGGCATCGGCGTTCGATGGGGCGACTGCACGCAGCTGCCGCATGTCGCTGCTGACCCCCGATATGCCGAGGAGTCCCGAACGATGATCGACGAGTTCCTCCAGCATGGCCGCATCGAACTTCTTCTCACGCATCAGATAGAGCAGAACACCCGGATCGAGATCACCACTGCGGGTGCCCATGACCACGCCACCGGTGGGGGTCAGCCCCATGCTGGTGTCAATCGATTTGCCGCCTTTGACTGCGGTGACACTCGCGCCATTGCCGAGATGGGCGATGACCACCCGGTCCGGCAGGTCGTTACCCAGCTGGCGCACGATCGATTCGTACGACAGCCCATGAAAGCCGTACCTTTGCATCCCGTCCACCTGCATCTCCCCGGCGATCGGCAGGATCCGTGCGACGTCCGGCAATCCGGCGTGAAAGGCCGTATCGAGGCACGCCACCTGTGGAACCCCGGGGAAATGCTCAGTAGCGAAACGGATGACCGACAGGGCGGCGGGCGCGTGCAGCGGCGCGAAGGCGGCAGCGGCCTCAAGGTGCCGCAGGACCGACTCGTCAATCAGGCCATGCTGCCGAAGCTTAAGTCCGCCATGGACGATCCGATGGCCGATCGCAGCCGGCGCTGGAAGTGAGGACTTCGCCAGTAGAACTTTAACGCGCTCGATGGCTTCGTGTACGCCGGAGATCGCTATGGTCTCGGCGAGCAGCGGTTCGGTCCGGATGGCGTCGACGTGATAGACGCCCACTTTGAGTGAGGACGACCCGCTGTTCAGTGCCAGCACCGTTAACCCTCGACCCGCGTCGCTTAGAGCGTCCAGCGCCACTCCCGCACTTCCGGCATGTCGTCCCCGTGCTCGCTGATATAGGCCTTGTGACGCCGCATGATCGCCACGTGCCGCGCTGTCGCCGCTTCCACCTCGTTGCTGAGTCTCGGAATTCGCCGGATGGCATCCAGCGCCAGCTGATAGCGGTCGAGCTTATTCAACACGACCATGTCGAAGGGCGTCGTGGTGGTGCCTTCTTCGTTATAGCCGCGCACATGGATACTGGCATGATTGTGTCTTCGGTAGGTGAGCTTATGAATCATCGCAGGGTAGCCGTGGAAGGCGAAGATCACGGGTTTGTCGGTAGTGAACAGCCGGTCAAAGGCCTGATCGTCCAGACCATGGGGATGCTCGGCCCGGGGCTGCAGCGCCATCAGGTCCACGACGTTGACGACCCGGATACGAATATCGGGGACGTACGTTCGCAACAGTGTCACCGCGGCAAGCGTCTCGAGAGTGGGCACGTCCCCGGCACAGGCCATGACCACGTCGGGGCCAGCCGTGTGCGGGTCGCCCTCATTGCTGGCCCAGTGCCAAATGCCGGCTCCCGCGGTGCAGTGGCGAACGGCCGACTCAATGTCCAGCCACTGCCACTCGGGCTGCTTGCCGGCAATGATTACGTTGACGTAGTTCCGGCTGCGCAGGCAGTGATCCGCCACCGACAGCAGGCAGTTGGCGTCCGGTGGCAGATAAATGCGCACGACACCGGACTTTTTGTTAGCGACGTGATCGATGAAGCCGGGATCCTGGTGGGAGAACCCGTTGTGGTCCTGCCGCCAGACATGGGAGGTGAGCAGGTAGTTCAGCGATGCAATCGGCTTGCGCCAGGGGATGGTGCTGGTCACCTTCAGCCACTTGGCGTGCTGATTGAGCATCGAATCGATGATGTGAATGAAGGCCTCGTAGCAGGAGAACAGACCGTGGCGGCCGGTGAGCAGGTAGCCCTCAAGCCAGCCTTCGCAAAGGTGTTCGCTCAGTACCTCCATGACCCGGCCGTGGCTGCTGAGATGGTTGTCCCCCGCCTCGATATCGGCCATCCAGGCCTTGCCGGTGACCTCGAAGAGGGCATCGAGCCGGTTCGACGCCGTCTCGTCGGGGCCAAAGACCCGGAAATTGCTGGTGCTGAGATTGAGCCGCATAACGTCACGGAGAAACGAGCCGAGAATCCGCGTGGCCTCCGCCTCGACACTGCCGGGTGCAGGCACGGGCACCGCATAGTCCTCGAAGCGGGGCATCGCCAGCGGCTGCAGCAACAGCCCCCCATTGGCGTGGGGGTTGGCGCCCATCCGGCGAAGGCCCGTCGGCGCGAGTGCCGCGAGCTCCGCACGGAACTGGCCTTGTGTGTCGAACAGCTCCTGCGGCCGGTAACTCCTGAGCCACTCCTCAAGTTTCTGGAGATGTCCCGGCGTCCGGAATTCCGCGATCGGCACCTGATGGGAGCGCCAGGTGCCTTCGACCGGTTTGCTGTCGACGAACTTCGGTCCTGTCCAGCCTTTCGGCGTACGGAAGACGATCATCGGCCAGCGCGGGCGCTCCGGAACGCCCGTCGCACCCTGCACCCGCGCAGCGCTCTGAATCTGGCGAATCTGAACCAATATCCGATCGAGCGCGCCGGCGAGCGCCTGATGGACCAGCGTCGGGTCATCCCCCTCGACGAAACACGGCTCATGGCCGTAGCCGCGCAACAGGTCAGTCAGTTCCTGGCGGCTGATACGGGCCAGCACTGTCGGGTTGGCGATCTTGAACCCGTTGAGATGCAGGATCGGCAGCACCGCGCCATCGTGGGCAGGATTCAGGAACTTGTTGGAGTGCCAACTGGCGGCCAGTGCACCCGTTTCTGCCTCGCCGTCGCCGATGACGCAGGCAACGATCAAGTCCGGGTTGTCGAAGGCCGCACCGTAGGCGTGGAGCAATGAATAGCCCAGTTCGCCACCTTCGTGAATGGAGCCTGGGACCTCCGGCGAGACGTGGCTGGGAATGCCGTAAGGCCAGGAGAACTGGCGAAACAGGCGTTGCAGCCCGTTGCGGTTGCGCTCGATCGCCGGATAGTGCTCCGTGTAGGTTCCTTCCAGATAGCTCTGCGCCACGATGCCCGGGCCACCGTGTCCCGGGCCGATGACGTACATCATGTTGAGGTCGTTCTCTTTGATCAACCGGTTCAGGTGGACATAGAGAAAGTTCAGGCCGGGTGTCGTACCCCAGTGCCCCAGCAAACGGGGCTTGATGTGTTCGAGCGTGAGCGGCGCTTCGAGCAACGCGTTGCCTTGCAGATAGATCTGCCCGACAGAAAGGTAGTTCGCCGCACGCCAATAGGCGTGCATGTTCTGGAGCATCGCCGGAGACAGGGGGGCAGGCATCTAAGTCCCCGGAGATTGTAAGGATTGCAGACCAGGTCCCGTTAAGCGGGACGCTGAGCTACTTTTGCTTGGCAAGCCACTTGTCGAACTCGGCGATCTCCTTGTTCTGTGCAGCAACGATCTGCTTGGCCATGGCTCTCATGGCCGGCGACTTGCCGTTCTTAAGCTCCATTGTCGCCATCTCGACGCCTTTCTCGTGATGCATCTTCATCATCATTGCGAAATCCTTGTCGGGATCGCCGGTCATAGGCATCTTCTGCATGTTGTCCATGCCCTTCATCGTTGGCTCCTGCATGTGATCCTGTGGCATTGCGGCGCTAGGCGCTGCGGGAGGCGGCGTTTGCGCCGGCGTGGCTGCAGACAAAAGGCAAAGGGCAGCGATCGGCAAAAGCAACCGAACGCGCACTGATTGTGAAGTCATCTCGTTCATTGGGTATCGCCTTTGTGATAGACCAGAGTAGGTGAATATAAAATGTCTTTTGCTAGTCACAGGCGCGGATCTTTTGATCTGTGCGCTGCCACAGTTGTCCTGTGTGAGAGGGCGCTAAGTGGTGATGACGCCGCTCGCGTTCAGCGACGCTTTTATTTGTAGCTGCTAACGTGGTCGCCGTCCGTACGGTGGCGCACGGAGGCGCCCGCGAACATTTCGAGACACATTCGGGCTCTCACTAGGCTAGTGTTCCTCGGTGCTTCTCCACGTCATCGAGCTTGCATTGATCACTGCGCTCGTCTTCGACTCTGGTTGCGCCTCGCAGGATTCTCATCCGGTGGACTCGCAAAACGCCGACTTCGCGCACCAATTGTCAGTCTGCCGATTCAAGCACACGGGCGCGACAAACAAGAGGCTGGCGATGAAGCCAACTCAAGAGCACATCGCCCAGTGCCTGGCCCGTCGGGGATGGACCCCGTCTGGTGAGTACCTGGCGCCCAACGGCGATGCGGCGTCGGTAGTCAACTAGGATGCCCGGCAGGGGATAAAATGAGTGCCCGCTGTACTAGTTTGAGATCCTGATGGCAATGGACCCTGACCGCGGAGCAAATGGCCTACACCGCACCGGGTTGGCGGTCGCGATCGTATTGCTGCACCTGTTCGTGGCGCCCTGTGCGACAGCGATGGGCCTCATGTCGGCCAACGCGGATTGTGGGCATTGCCAGGTAGTCGACGGTTCGCAGGCGTGCACGGTTGCCAGCGGAGTCTCGACGTCCGTTATTGAGAACGTGGCGTTCGATTCCGAGTCGGCCGTGTCAAGTTCGTCGGTGCTGCCCTGGCTGGCGAATTGCCCTGGCCCTTTCGCAGTCGCATTAGCGGCTGAGTTCGCATCGCGCACCTTCACGAGTCGCCGCAGCGGCGATCCGCCTCTCTGGCTGCTGCTCGGTCAGCTCCGCCTTTAGCGATCTCCCCGCCGCTTTGTTGACCCGGGCCGCAACCCCGTGGCCTGGCCCGTGCTGGCGAACCAGGAGATCTCCATGACATTTCGTAACGGGCAGGATGCCCGACAATCCGTCCCCGGCGATGGGCTCGACGATCCCAGCCGGCGCCGCTTCGTGGTCGGGGCAACGGCCAGTGGCCTCGCGGTCGGGCTGGGCAGGTGGTCCCCCGCGAGTGCGGCTGACGATGGCCGTGGCCTTACTCATCTCACGGGTTCCGACTTTGCGTTGACCATCGGCCAGCTTCCCGTGCGCATCATGGATCACGAGCGCCTTGCCGTGGCGGTGAACGGCTCACTGCCCGCTCCCATCCTGCACTGGCGCGAGGGCGATACCGTTACCGTGCGCGTGACGAACCAGCTGACGGAACCGACGTCCATCCACTGGCATGGAATCCTGGTGCCCACCGGCATGGACGGCGTTCCCGGACTCAGCTTTGCGGGTATCGCGCCGGGCGAGACGTTCACCTACCAGTTTCCGGTCCGCCAGTCCGGCACCTACTGGTATCACAGTCATTCCGGACTGCAGGAACAAGTCGGTCTGTACGGAGCCCTCGTCATCCATCCCCGGGTGCCGGAGCCGATTGACCGGGACTATGTCGTGCTGCTGTCCGACTGGACCGACGAGAATCCGAACCGCGTCCTGGCCAAACTGAAGAAGCAATCGGACTACTACAACTTTAACCAGCCAACCGTGGGTGACTTGTTTCGCGATATCCGGCGCAACGGTCTCCGCTCCGCTGTGGCTGAACGGGCCGCGTGGGGCAGGATGCGCATGAATCGCACGGATCTCGCGGACGTCAGCGGCTACACCTACACCTATCTGATGAATGGCCAGGCGCCGGCCGGCAACTGGACGGGCCTGTTCAAGTCGGGGGAGCGTATTCGCCTGCGGTTCATCAACGCCGGGGCCATGACGTACTTCGACGTGCGCATACCTGGCCTGCGCATGACAGTTATTGCGGCGGATGGCCAACCCGTCAATCCCGTGTCAATCGAGGAGTTCCGCATTGCTCCGGCAGAGACCTTCGATGTGCTCGTGACGCCCGAAGGAAATGAGGCCTACACGATCTTCGCTCAGGCCATGGACCGCACGGGCTTCGCCCGCGGCACGCTCGGAATCCGGCAGGGGATGACGGCGGAAGTTCCGCGCCTGGACAGGCCCGTGGCGCTGACGATGATGGACATGGGGCACGACATGAGTCAGGCGGGCCACGATATGAGCTCAATGCCGGCCGCGTCTGACCAGACCGCCGATCCCCACGCGGGCCACAACATGGCCGACATGCCGGGCATGGACATGACTGGAGCCGCAGGCACCGCTGCCGTCACCCACGCGCCGACGGAGACCGGTCCCGGCGTCGACATGCTCGCGATGAACCCCACCAGCCGACTGGTGGATCCCGGCGTCGGCTTGCGGGACAACGGCCGTCGCGTGCTCACCTACGCCGATCTGCAGAGCACGTTCCCGGACCCGGACGGGCGCGAACCCACGCAAACCATCGAGCTGCACTTGACCGGGCACATGCAGCGCTACATCTGGTCGTTCAATGGGGTGAAAGCGTCGGACGCCGAACCGATCCGCCTGCGCTACGGCGACCGGGTGCGCTTCGTGCTGGTGAACGACAGCATGATGACCCACCCGATCCACCTGCACGGGATGTGGAGCGACCTGGAAGACGAGCAGGGGAATTTCCAGGTCCGCAAGCACACGATCAGCGTCAAGCCCGGTGAGCGCGTGACCTACCGCGTGAGTGCCGATGCGCTGGGGCGCTGGGCTTACCACTGTCACCTGCTGATGCACATGGAAACGGGCATGTTCCGCGAGGTGCGCGTCGATGAATAAGCTCATTTGCGCCACGCTGTGCCTGCTGGTGGGTTTGCACCAGAGTGCGGCGGTGGCTACCGACATGGGCCATGCCCACATGAACGACGATCCTCTCGTCGGCATGGTCCTCGTTGACGAGCTGGAATGGCAGGCTGCTTCGCCCGATGACGCGCTGGCCTGGAACGTGGCGGCCTGGCTTGGCCATGACACCGGGCGTCTGCTGTTCCGGTCCGAGGGCGAGATGACCCGCGGCGATGCGGCGGACGGCCGCGCCGAGTTGCTCTGGTCAAAGCCGATTGCCGCCTGGTGGGATCTGGTGGGTGGTCTGCGCCAGGATTTCGGGACAGGCCCAGGGCAGACCTACGGGCTGATCGGCGTGCAGGGGACCGCGCCCTACCGCTTCCACGTCGAGGCCGACCTGTTTGGTGGCCAGCGGGGGCAGGTGGGAGCACGCCTGGAATCGAAGTACGAGATCCTGCTGACCAACCGGCTGATTGCGGAGCCCCGCGCAGAACTCCAGGCCTTCGGCAAGGACGACGCCGACCTCGGGATTGGCAGCGGCCTGAGCCAGCTGGAGGTGGGCTTGCGCTTGCGCTACGAGATTCGCCGCGAGTTCGCGCCCTATGTGGGTTTGGAATGGCAGGGCAAGTTCGGCGACACGGCGGATTTCGCGGGGGATGCGGGCGAGTCTGCGCGTGACACGCGCTTCGTCGCCGGCCTGCGCGTCTGGTTTTGAAGCGCGTACTGATCAATTCACATTAATTCGCAAAACAGGGGAATACCAGATGACAGAACAATCAACCATCAAGGTGCCACAGCAGATCACGACAGCCCTGCTGAGTCCCCGTCGCCCGGAGGAGGACCGGGAGCGGGACGCGGTCCGTCACCTGGGCGAACTTCTGACCTTTTACGGTGTCCGTCCCGGGCTGCATGTGGCTGACCTGATGGCGAGCAGCGGCTACCTGACCGGGGCGCTGGCGGAGATGGTGGGCGACGCCGGTCTCGTCTATGCGCAGAATTCGCCGCAACTCCTGGCGCGGTTCAAGGGGGAGTCTCCGATCCGGAAGCGGATTGCAGACTGCGGACTCACCAATGTTCGGGATGTCGTCTGCGAGCTGGAGGATCTGCAGTTGCCCGAGGGTGGCCTGGATATCATTTTCAGTTTCATGTTCTACCACGACACGGTCTGGGTCGGCACGGATCGCGCGGCTATGAATGCGGCAATATTCCGGTCCCTCAAGCCGGGCGGCATCCTGGCCGTCGTGGACCATCACGCCCCGGCCGGCGCAGGCACCACTGTTGCCAAGGATCATCATCGGGTCGAGCGCGCCAGCGTGGTGCAGGAGGTCACGGCGGCGGGCTTCGTGCTGGGCGACGAGTCCAGCCTGCTCGAGAACCCGGCGGATCCCCTCAATGTGCTCGTCTTCGACAAAACCGTCAGGCATCGGACCCACCGGTTCACACTGAAGTTTCGCCGGCCCGGCGAAGCCCCCGGACAATAAGTTGTCAGATAGCCAATGGACAAAGCTGATGAATAAGGACGATACGTTGCAGCCGTTCGCACCGGGAGACATCTTCCTCGGGCTGACGGAACTAAACGATCCCACTGATGACCACGCCGGTACCGGGCGGATCCTCCAGTACGACAAGGCCATGCGCCTGAAGGGGACCCTTTGGACAAAGGGCGGCCATCACCTTGTCGGTGGTCTGGCTTTTGACCGCAATGGGGTGCTTTGGGCCTTCAATGACCTCGCCGTTATCCATGTGGACCCGAAGTCCGGACTGCAACTGCCCCTGTCGGACAAGTTCCTGCCACGGGTCTGCCGGAGTGCCAGCTTCGCGAAAGACGGTACGGTTTATCTGGGCGAGCACATGCTGGCCAGGGATCCTCCGCCGGGGATCGAGAAGCGCACCACGATCAAGTTTCCGCGGACACCCGATACCGGCGTGCTCGGTCATGGCAACATTTACCAGTACGACCGGGACTGGAATCTGCGCAATGTGTTCGACGTGGCGCATTGCCCGGAGCCGACCGGGTTCAAGGGCGTCACCCATTCAACGCTGCACCCCAGTGACCAGTTCATTACCTACATGGCCGAAACGAGCAAGAAGATCATGCGTTTCGACGTGATCAACGGCCGGCAGATGGAGGATCTCGTCGTGTACCCCGGTACCGAGATCACCGACGGGGTCTGGGGCATCGCTCTCCGGTATTTACCGGACGGGCGCCTGCTGGTCACCCGGGGCAAGTCCATGGACCTGCTGGACGAAGAGGGGCGTGTGCTCCGGGAGTACCCGCTGGGCGACGGCTATGGCTGGGCTGAAATCGCGGTGTGCAGCGATCCGCGCTTTGTCCTTGTCGCCAGTATTTGGACGGGTATCGCCGTCAAGCTTGACCTGGAATCGGGCGAGGTGGTCGGCAGCATTGATACCGGCTGTACCGCGCCGCACCGCAGTCTGGCGGGTATTGCCGAGTTTCCGGGAGCATTTCGTTGAAAACGTGTGGCCGGTCAGACGGCCTGCTGATCCCCGGGTTGAATCGCGGCTACCGGTGTGGCTGTCTCGTTCGAGCCCCGACTCGCTAGCGGATGTAAGCCTCCGCCACGTAGCGTCGCATCATCCGGTGTGAGTTGAAGAAAGAGGCGTTGCGGCTGATGGCACCCTTCATCACGGCGATCCAGCCGGGCCGATTCCCGTAATAGAGGGGCAGAACGGTCCCGGCCAACTTGTCGTAGAGAGCTTCAGCGTGCCCGTCACTGGCAGCATCGGCGTGGCCGATGGCCCAGCCGGTCACACCTTCGATACATCCCTCCATCCACCAGCCGTCAAGCACACTGAGGCTCGGAACCCCATTGAGGGCCGCTTTCATGCCACTGGTGCCGGAGGCTTCCAGTGGTGGTAGGGGCGTGTTGAGCCAGAGGTCGACGCCCGAGACCATCGTCAGAGCGGTATCCATGTCGTAGTTCGGGAGGTACGCCAGCCGTATGGTGGGGGCCAGGTCCTGCGCGTGGGTGTGGAGAAGCCCAATAAGGCGCTTGCCTTCCTCATCGCGCGGGTGTGCCTTGCCTGCCATGACGATCTGCAACGGCGTTGTTTTGGCGATGGCGCGTAGACGCTCGAGGTCCGAGAACAGCAGATCGGGACGCTTGTACGCGGTCATGCGTCGGGCAAAGCCAAGAGTCGCCGCCCCCGGATCCAATTGAATCCCCGTCAGCGTCTTGACTGTTTCGATCAGGTGCCGTTTGGCGTCTTCATGGGTGGCCCAGATCGATCCATCGGGAATGCAGCACTCGGCACGAACCAGGAGCTCCGGTTGATGACACCAGCCGGGCAGTGCCTGATCGTACAGGCGGACGAAGCCGGGGGCAGTCCAGGTGAACGGGTGTACGCCGTTCGTGATCGCATGGACGCGATATCCCGGAAAGAGACGCCGTGAGGTCTCTGCATGTCGCTTGGCGACGCCATTCACGTACTCGCTGAGATTCAGCGCCAGTCGCGTCATGTTGAGGCAATCATTGCCGGCGACCCGCTTCAGCGTCGGGAGATCGACAAAGTCACCGAGGACCCGCTGCACCAGCTCATACCCAAACTTGTCCTGTCCGGCGTCCACCGGCGTGTGGGTTGTGAAACTGCAGAGACTGCGGACCCTCCGAATGTCGTAAAGCCCATCCCCTGGCAAGATGTGCTCTGGAGTGTGCACGTGTCTCCGCAGGAGTTCGAGCCCGAGCAGGGCAGCATGTCCCTCATTCATATGGAATTGGCGCACTTTGAACCCCAGTGCCTGCAACATCCGGACGCCGCCTATCCCCAGGATGATTTCCTGCTTGAGTCGGTAGGTTTCATCGCCGCCATAGAGATATTGGGTCAATTGCCGGTCATCAGCACCGTTTTCGTCCAGGTCCGTATCGAGGAGAATGACTGGCAGGCGTCCTCCCATGTGGCCCTCGAGGATGTACAGCCAGCCGCCGACCCAGACCAGCCGTCCTTCAATGGGTACCACTATCTTGGCTTCGAGCCGCGCCGCCCACCGCGACGGATCCCAGACATCGGGTTGCTCGAGCTGCCTGCCCGATTGAAGCTGCTGCTTGAAGTAGCCGGCGCGGCTGACCAGCGTAACGGCGACCATGGGCAGATCGAGGTCAGCGGCTGTCCGTACCGTGTCGCCGGCGAGGACGCCGAGGCCGCCACTGTAGGTTGGTATCTCGTTGCGCAGCGCGATCTCCATCGAGAAGTACGCAATCCGCGACTGGCTGGTCAGAAATGTCATCATGACTAAATACCGTGCGATGCCCGGTCGATTGGTGTGGCAAGCGATGACCAGCACCCGAGCCAATTTGAGGGCTACAACGGTAGCTTCAGCCCGCAGAGTAGATGCTACTTCTCGTTCGCGTGGTCGTGTTGGTGACCGTCGGTGTTGTCGTGGGTCTCTGGTTTTGTCGACCCTGCCGGCGACGGGGCGCCTGCGGGCGTCTCGCGTTGCTCGGTAACGTCACTCATGTGCATGACGGCGTCGCCGGCACCGTGTGAGTGGCCTTCGCTCTGCTCTACGGCTTCGTGGTAGGCCTCTGACGTGAGCTTCGGCATTTGCTGGAGGAATGCAACCATGCCCCAGATGGCCTGATCGTCCATGCTTTGGCCCCAGGCGGGCATGGCCGACGCCTTGATGCCGTGCTTGATGATCCAGAAGGCATGCGCAGGCTTCGTGGGCCGGGCCATGGTGGCAAGAGCTGGCGGCTGCGGATACAGGCCCCGATGCATTTCGCTGTCGGCAACACCCGGCTTCAGATGACAGGCGGTGCACATGGTGTCGTAGTTGCCGGCCCCGGCCCGGATTAGCCCCGGGGCCGTCAGGTCGGGCACCTTGATGTTGTCCACCCGCGTTTCAATGCCACGGTGACGCAGATTCTCCAGTACCCAGTACACCGGACGTGAATGGGGGGCATCCGCAGCGGGATTGAACAGCCCCGAGTAAATGTAGGCTACGCCAGTGACCAGGATCAGCCCCAGGAGAATCAGCAAGTTCCTTGGGAAGCTCATGTGCGGCGACCAGGACAGTCCTAGTGACTACCACCGCCGTCGCGCTTGGCGGGTGCGCGAGCCGTGTGCAGATGCCGGATCTTCCACTGGCCGTCGACACGACTCAGCACTGCGGTGCCCATCCCATTCATGGACACCGGATGCCTGCCACCCTCGACTTTGTCACTGACGACGGTCACGTCCATCGCCCAAGCGAACGTCGCGTAGGCGAGATCACCGCTGACGAAGGGTCGAATGTCGGTCAGGCGATAGCTCGGCTTGTCGAATAGCTTCATCTCGGGTGCCATATGCTCGGAGTAGCTCTGCCAGCCGATGTTGACGAATGTGCCCTCGAAGTAGCTGAAGTTGTCACCCGGCACAAACAGCGGCTTGATCTGCGACAAATCGTTGCTGGTGATTGCCCGCGCGTAGTTTTCGAGGGTTCCAACCACGGCCCGGGTATTCGGGTCTGAGGACGCCGCCCCCGCGGGTTTTTGGCCCTCACCCTCGTGGGCGGCGGCGAGGCCTGCGCCCCCGACGACCAGCAATGCCATCAGGAGTGCTATTACCCGCGAGCGTGCAGCCGCGACTCCTGGTCTGGCGGCTCTGGTTTTCCGATCGGTCATCATTCATTTCCCAACGTGATCTGCCTAGGCTGACCGTAGCAGGCAATTATCGCGAAACTATCGCAAAGCCTGCGTCAAGTTGTGGAGGCGTGTACGGGTAGCTCGAAACTGAAACGCGCGCCCGTGCCCGACCTGCTGTCCACGGCAACGGTACTCCCATGGAGCTCCAGGATGCCCTTGACGATGGCTAGACCGAGCCCCGCATGGGCAGAGCCGCTCGATCGGCTCTGGTCGCCGCGATAGAAGCGGTCAAAGATTCGGCTTTGGTCTGCCGTCGGAATGCCGGGGCCAGAGTCTTCGACAGAGACGCGCACGTGACCCTGGGAGCCAGCGGCCGCCCGCAACTTTACAGTTCCCCCGGGTGGAGAATGCTGGATGGCATTCTCGGTCAGATTGTCGATTGCGCGTTCAATCAGGCTGATGTCCCCGATCACGAGGGGCAGTGAGTTCGAATAGTCGGCACGAAGGACGACATCCTTCGTCGATGCAGTGATAGAGAACTTCTGGGCAATGTCCTGGATCAGCTCTGCCAGCTGAAAGGGCTCCTGCTGCGGTACCACCTGTCCGGCATCAAGTTTCGCCAGCTCCAGCAGTTGGCCGACCAGGCGAGTCAGCCGGCGGCACTGACTGATTGCCGTGGCCAGGTACTGGCGCCGCTCGGCAGGCGTCAGTTCGTTATCTTTCAGGGATAGCGTGTCCAGGTGAGCTTGCAGAGTCGTCAGCGGCGTGCGCAGGTCATGCGAAATGTTCGCGACCATATCGCGCCGCATGTCATCGGTGTCCCGCAGGGTTGCCATCTGGCTCCGAACCCGTGAGGAGAGGTCGCCGAACAGCGCCGCCAGGCGTTCAATCTCATCGCCCTGGGACCCGGCAGCCCGTTCAGTCAATGCGCTGTCGCCGGAGAATGTCGCGGCCTGAAAGCGCTCCATATCGGCCTTGAGTGTGCTCAGGCGTCGGGTAATCGAGCGGATAAGAATCAGCGTCGCGATGATGGCCAGTACGCCGCACGATATCAGCAGGCTCAGGCTCTCGTTGATTGTGTACGCCTGCCGCAGCTCCCTGACGGCGTTCTCGTAACGAGTGCGGTGCAGAACTACGTAGAGATAGCGGGCCGGACAGTCCTGGATTTCCACCGGGGCCACCGAGAAGATCTCCTTGCCATTGAGAGACCGCGGGTCATCGCCCAATATCGGCAGGCGAGCAGCTTCCCCGAGAAAGCTGCGGATTGGTACCAGATCAACGCGCCTTCGAGCCCACTGTTCGGTAGGCACCGATGACGCTACCAGGGACCCAGCGGCGTCCAGAAGGTAAATGTCTATATCCGGGTTGAGCTCTGCGAGCTTGTGGATGCCCTCGTGGAAATTAAGAACGGTCAAAGGCTCGTCGGTAATGAGCAGGCGTGCATCTGCATAGTGCTGGGCAAGCCGCCGGTTGACGGTCTGGTCAGCCTCCGTGTGGTAGGCCTCGTGATACCCAAGCAGAATGACGGCAAAGATCAGGGTCATCGCCAGTCCAAACGCCAGGATGACGATCAGCAGCCGGCGGTATAGCGTCCGGAACACGATCTACGGCCCGATCGCCGCGTGTTCGGCGAGCTTATAGCCGATGCCCCACACCGTCAGGAGGAGCTCGGGCCGGGCCTGATCCGTCTCGATTTTGCTCCGCAACCGATTGATGTGGCAGTTGACGGCGTGCTCGTAGCCTTCGTGACTGTACCCCCATACGGCGTCCAGGAGCTGCGAGCGGCTGTAGACGCGGCCGGGGTTCCGCGCGAAATGCAACAGGAGATCAAACTCCTTGGGCGTCAGGGTAACAGTCTTGCCCCGTACCATGACTTCTCGCGCCTTTGGATCGATCGTGACAGCGGTACCGAGATTAATAGGGAGTGCCTCGTCGCCTGAAGTCGTACTCAGCGTGTCTATCCGCCGCAAAATGGCCTTTATGCGTGCCGTCAGTTCAGCAATACCGAATGGCTTGGCGATGTAGTCATCGGCGCCCATTTCGAGTCCCAGAACCTTCTCAACTTCGGTCGTTCGCGCGGTGACCATCACGATCGGTGTATTCACTTTATGGGCCCGGAGCCGGCGGCAGACCTCGATTCCGTCCATGCCCGGCAGCATGAGATCGAGCAGGATCAGGTCGAACGTTGTGGCCTCGGCCGCCCGCAGGCCGTCGTCGCCCCGGGCAACCGTCTGCACGGCAAATCCGCTGTCCTCCAGGTGCCGCTTGACGAGTTCCGCGAGGTCCCTCTCGTCCTCGATGATCAGCACAGATCGCTTTGAGGGGCTCACCAATATTGTCCGTCTGTGCAGTTGGGCAGAATCATGGCCGTGTGATCCAAGGTCAGTACTTATACGTATCCGGGATGATCGAGACAATTCCGAGACACATGGTGCCGCCGGCCAAGATAGTGTTTTCTTATTCGCACGGAAGAGCAACCTCACCGGGATAGGCTGATCATGACCAAGGTCGTTTCGAGATCGGGGCGCAATACGAAAGCAGCGGGTGGCGAAGCGGAGCGGCGCTGCCACATGATCGCGGAGGCAGCCTATTTCCGGGCGTTGGAGCGCCAGTTTGCGCCGGGCCAGGACATCGATGACTGGTTGCAGGCTGAGAAGGACGTGGACGCGACGCTGCTGCAGTCGTCTGGCCGTTAGATCTCCTGGCGATGGCCGACATACGGCACGACCAGTCGGTAGAGGAGGTCGCTGTCCAGCTCAAGACGGATCTGCTCCACGGACTTTCGGCCGCCGAAGCCGCCCGTCGCCTGCACACCGACGGGCCCAATGAGCTGCGTACGGGCCAGGCTGTTTCGCCCCTTAGCATACTTGCAGCGCAGTTCGAGAGCCTGGTGATCTGGGTACTGATCGGCGCGGCCGCGGTTTCGGTGTTGATGGGGGAGGTGGTCGACGGCAGCGCGATCATTGCCATCGTGGTGCTGAACGCCGCTATCGGCTTCTTCCAGGAGTACCGTGCCGAGAAAGCCGCGGCTGCACTGGCGCAGCTCGCTGCGCCCCGGGCGCGGGCGATCCGCGACGGCCACGCCCAGGTCCTTCCGGCAGCAGAGGTCGTCGTCGGCGACCTGCTGCTCCTCGAAGCCGGAGATCTGGTCGCGGCCGATGCTCGCCTCCTTGAGGCTTCCGCGCTGCGCATGACGGAAGCTGCCCTGACCGGCGAGTCCGAGCCCGTGGAGAAGCATTCCGGCGTTCTCCCGCGCGAAACTGCAATCGCTGATCGCCGCAATTCGGTGTTTCTGGGAACGAGTGTCGCCGCTGGGTCGGCCCGGGCGCTGGTTGTGGCCACAGGTATGGGTACCGAAATCGGCCATATCGCGACGCTATTGGCAACCGCCACAAACGATGCGACGCCCCTCCAGCGGCGCCTCGACCAGGTAGCCCGGCGCTTGCTGTGGGCCTGTCTGGCGATCGTCGCGGTGGTGTTCGGGCTGGGGCTCCTGCGCGGCAGTCCGCCGTTTGACCTGTTCCTGGGCGCCGTGAGCCTTGCGGTCGCGGCTATTCCGGAGGGATTGCCGGCGGTGGTCACCGTTGCGCTGGCTTTGGGCGTCCAGCGGATGGTGCGCCGGAATGCGCTGGTGCGCCGCCTGCCGGCTGTTGAGACGCTCGGTTGCGCCCAGGTGATCTGCACGGACAAGACCGGGACTCTGACCGTCGGGGAGATGACAGCACGCATGGTCGTCACCAGTGTCCGGCTGTACCAGATCAGCGGCGAAGGTTATGTCCCGGAAGGCGCATTCTTTTCGGCGGGTATGGAACGCACCGTTGGTGATGATCCCCTGCTTCTCGACCTTCTTTACGCTGCCACGGCCTGCAATGACGCGGAACTCCAGCAACGGGCGGGCCGGTCAGTCATTGTCGGCGACCCTACGGAGGGGGCGCTCCTCGTGGCGGCCGCAAAAGCGGGTCTGACCCGGTCAGGAATCGAGGAACAAGCGCCGCGGCTACACTCGGTGCCGTTCGATTCGGACCGGAAACGAATGACGATCGTGCGCGTGCGCGGTAAGGACGTCACGGCTTTCGTCAAGGGTGCGCCGGAAGTCATCCTTGAGCGTTGTACGCACATTCTGGCCGAGCGGGGCCCAGTCGTGCTTTCGGCCAGCGACCGGGACCGGATGGCGCAGGCCGCCGCGCTGATGGCCAACGACGCCTTGCGGGTGCTGGCAGTGGCCAGGCGGTCGCTCGGTCAGCCATTCAATGCCGATGAGGCTGGTGATCTTGAACAAGGCCTCACGCTGGTGGGCCTGATCGGATTACAGGATCCACCCCGGGCCGAAGCTCGCGACGCGGTCGCGAAGTGCAAACGTGCCGGCATCAAGACGGTGATGATCACCGGCGATCACCCGGATACCGCGCGGGCGATCGCCCGGGAACTGGGTGTACTGGGAACCGGGGACGGGGTGCTGCTGGGAGTGGAACTCGAGCGAATGACTGACGCGGCACTGGCCGAACGGGTCAGCAACATCGCGGTGTACGCCCGGGTTACGGCGGAGCATAAGCTCCGCGTCGTGCGGGCCTGGAAGTCGCGTGGCGCGATCGTCGCCATGACGGGTGATGGCGTTAATGACGCTCCGGCCCTGAAGGAGGCGTCGATCGGCATCGCCATGGGCATCACCGGGACCGAGGTCACCAAAGAAGCCGCGGATATCATCATCACTGACGATAACTTTGCCTCTATCGTGGCTGCAGTGGAGGAAGGTCGCGGCATTTACGACAACATTGCCAAGACCCTGGCCTACTTGCTGGGGGGCAATGCCGGAGAACTCATGGTCATGCTGATCGCGGCGCTGGTGGGCTGGCCACTGCCGCTGCTGCCGCTGCACCTGCTGTGGATCAATCTCGTGACGGACGGCTTGCCGGCACTGGCGCTGGCTACCGACCCTGTAGACCCGGGCGTGCTGAGCCGTCCCCCGCGCCGACCCGAAGCGCAATTGATGGATCGTGACTTCCTGCGGCTGACGGCCCTGACCGGTCTCCTGACTGCTGGCGTGACGTTGGCTGCTTTCGCCTACGAACTCTATGTTGATGGCAATATCGAGCAGGCGCGAGACGCTGCTTTCACCGTGCTGGTGCTGTCTGAACTGATGCGCTCGTTCGGCGCACGCAGCAGTGTCTTGACCGTCTGGCAGGTTGGTCTGCTTTCCAACATTCGGCTCTTTCTCGTGGTGACGGTCAGCTTCGGGCTGCAGCTGGCAATCCATCATGTCGGCATGTTGCAGACACTGTTCGGTACTGATCCGATTAGTCTCCAACAATGCGTGGCATGGACGGCACTTGGTTTCGTGCCGCTGCTGGTACTGGAGGCGAGGAAGGTGTTGCGCCGAGTCGGAACCCAGGGCGCTAATCATCCCGACGCTTTTGTCACTTAAGTAATTGTCCATTTAAGGGTAAAGGAGAGTGCCGTGAATATTCGTTTCCTGATGACGGTGGTTGTGATGTCCGCGCTGGTGGGCGTGTCCGCGTGTTCGTCGCTAAAAAGCGCCGGCCACGAATACCTGATGCGCGGCCAGGTGGTCGAGGTGGCCGGTAGCGAGGCGGTGGTGTGCATTGGTTCGGCTGACGGTGCCAGGGTGAGCCAGGAACTAACCGCGTACAAGCTGGTGAACAAGAATCCGCCAGGAGGACCCGGCAAGAACCCGCCCCGCTGGGAGCGCGTCCAAGTGGGGACCGTCCGCATCGTGCAGGTTGTCGATGAGCATTTTGCCAAGGCGCAGGTGACCAGTGGCGACGTCAAGGTGAATGACATTGTTGAGATGAAACCCTAGCGGGCAGCGCTGTCGCTGAATGTATCGAATAAGGTGGGGAGGCTGAGCCATGCTTCAGCGTCGTAACAGGAGCCGCGCCGCCGGGAGGCTGGTCAGCCTCCTGATAAGTGCAGCCGCTGCCTCAATTGGGCCAGACATTCTGATGGCGCAGGACTCGACCGAGATCTCATCGGGCCTCGAGCTTGGTGGGTTGGTGCAAGAGGCTGTCGAGAACAATCCCGAGATCAGGGCTGCTGCCCAGCGGGCCGAGGCCGCGAAGGCGATGGTTCCCCAGGCGCGGACCCTGCCGGACCCGATGATCATCCTCAGCTACGAAGACATGCCGGTACGGGAGACGATGTACGGCGTCAGTCAGGAATTTCCGTTTCCCGGAAAGCTGAAGCTCAAGGGGGAGATTGCCTCGCGCGAAGCGGGCCAAGCCGAGCAGGAATATCTCGCGGTCCGTCTCGGCGTCACGGCGCGCCTGAAGGAGGCGTACTACGAACTGCAACTGGTGCGTAGGTCCACCGAGATCATTGAGAAGAGCCGGCAAGCGCTTGTGCAGTTCTCAAGGGCCGCCGAATCTGGCTATACGGTTGGAAAGATGGCGCAGACCGATGTCTTCCGGGCCCAGGCGGAGGTCTCGCGCAGTCTCGCTCGGCTCGCTACGGTGAGACAGCGACAGCAGTCCGTAAGCGCGGAGCTGGCGCGCATCCTCAACCGCTCCACCTCGGGGCCTCTGAATGTGCCGGGTGAGATACGCCCAATGGCCGTTCGCCGGAGTCAGGCGGAACTCATCGACCTGATTGACCAGGCCCCGATGTTGCTGGCCCGGAGCGAGGGGGTTGAGCGCGGTAGCGCTGCGGTGGAGCTTGCGCACCGGGAGTATCTGCCCGACTTCGAGATTGGCGTCCAGGGCGTACGGGACGAACCCATGGGTGATTACGGCTACCAGTTGATGCTGAACGTCACGGTGCCGCTCTACTTCGCCACGAAGCAGCGATACGGGGTGCGGCAAGCGGTGGCCTCCAAGGCAGAAGCCGTTGGCGATCTGCAAGCTTCTCGCCAGGAGCTTGTCATGCGAGTGAGGGACAACATTGCCCAGGTCGAGCGCGCCGACGAACTGATTGGGCTGCTCGAGAAAGCCATTATCCCGCAGGCGCAACTCACCCTGTCGTCCGCGAGATCGGGTTACGCCGTGGGCCGGGTGGACTTTCTGACATTGCTGAACAGCCTCTTCACGCTCCAGGAGAATGAACTTGAGTTGCAGTCGGAAATAGTCGAGCACGAGAAGGCACGCGCGCGCCTGGAAGAAATCATCGGAGAAGAGCCATGACATCACGTCATTCCCGGCGTTCCTCCCCGCCGCTGACGGCGATGGTCCTGCAGCTCTGCCTGCTTGCCGGTGCTGTCGCCATCGTGACCGGCTGCCAGGACCGCGGACAGCCATCAGGGAAGCCAGCGCCCGCGACGAATCAGGGCCCGACGGGCCGCAAGATGACGACGGCAGATATGGCCGCGATGGAGACATCACCTCCCGCCGCTGCGCCGGCAGGCGACGGCATGACCCCTGAGGAAATGGCGCGGATGCCGGCGCAGGCAGCTGGCACTGGTGGCGACCTGGACGTGGGCCCGGAGCGACTGCAGTCCATCGGGGTCCGGTTCGAGAGAGCCACGCGGCGGTCACTGGATCGCGAGATCCGCACAGTCGGCCGGATTGCGGTGGATGAGCGGAGACTCGCGCGTGTCAACGTCAAGGTCGAGGGCTGGATCGACCAGCTCTATGTGAACACCACCGGCCAGCCGGTGACCAAGGGGCAGCCGCTGCTTGCCCTGTACAGCCCGGATCTCGTGGCGACCCAGGAGGAGTACCTGCTGGCGCTACGGAGCGCACAGACGCTGGGGGGCAGCGAGTATCCGGAGGTCGCGGAAGGCGCGAAATCGATGCTGGAGGCCGCTCGACGCCGACTGCAGCTATGGGATATTGCGGACAGCAACGTTCGCGAGCTTGAGCGGTCCGGCAAGGTTCTGCGAACGCTGCCAATCCACGCTCCGATCAGCGGCACAGTCATGGAAAAAATGGCGGTGGCCGGCATGCGGGTGATGCCCGGAGACGACCTCTACGTGATTGCCGACCTCAGTCACGTCTGGATCCTGGCCGACATCTACGAATACGAACTACCCTTCGTTCAGGTTGGTCAGACAGCGGCTATCACCGGCTCCTACGATTCGGCGGCGCCAATGAGTGGGCACCTGACCTTCATTTATCCGACAGTCAATCGGGAGACGCGTACGGCCGAGGCCCGCTTTGAAATGGACAATCCCGGCGGGAAGCTCAGGCCCGATATGTACGTCAATGTCGCACTGACGGTGCCCCTGGGTGAGCGGCTCATTGTCCCGAAGGACGCGATTCTGGAGTCCGGAGAGCGTCATGTGATCTTCATTCGGCAGTCTGGTGGAAAGATTGCCTGGCGCACAGTGAAGATCGGGGCCCGGGCCGGCGACTGGGTTGAAGTGCTCGACGGACTGACTGAGGGTGAGGAGGTCGTGACATCAGCGAACTTCCTGATCGACTCCGAGAGCCAGGTGAAAGGGGCAATGGCTGGCATGGCTGGCATGGAGAAGCCAGACGACGCAAAAGAGCCCAAGCCGTGAGCGCTTGGACCGACCATGGTTGAAAATATTATCGAGTTCTGCGCCCGGAACCGGTTCATCGTGTTCCTTCTGGTGTTCTCGCTCGCCACCGGCGGACTGTGGGCGATGCGCGAGACGCCGATCGACGCCATACCGGATCTTTCCGATACCCAGGTCATTATTTACACGCCGTGGATGGGGCGCTCGCCCGACCTGGTGGAAGACCAGATCACCTATCCCATCGTTACGGCGTTGCTCTCCGCTCCGAACGTGACCGTGGTGCGCGGCTTCTCGGACTTCGGATACTCCTATGTCTACGTCCTGTTCAAGGACGGCACCGACATCTACTGGGCGCGCTCGCGGGTACTGGAGTACCTGAACCAGCTCTCCGGCCGGCTGCCCGAGGGCATCACGCCGCAGCTCGGGCCGGACGCCACAGGCGTTGGCTGGATTTTCCAGTACGCCCTGGTGGACGAATCCGGGCAGCAGGATCTCTCTTCACTACGCTCCTTCCAGGACTGGTACCTGCGTTACTGGCTGCGCAGCGTTGAGGGGGTCGCGGAGGTCGCGAGCGTCGGCGGCTTCGTGCGCCAGTATCAGATCAATGTCGATCCCACCCGGCTGCTCGCCTACGGCCTGAATGTCTCCGAGATCATCGACAAGGTGCGAATGAGTAACGTGGACGTCGGTGGCCGGGTAGTCGAGTTCTCCGGAGCGGAGTATATGATCCGGGGAAGGGGCTATATCAAATCCGTCGCCGACATCGAGAAGATCGGAGTCGGCGTCAACGCGAACGGTACGCCCATTTTTTTGCGGGACGTTGCCTGGGTGACCCTGGGCCCCGACATGCGGCGCGGCCTGGTGGAACTGGACGGCAGGGGCGAGGCGGTTGGTGGCATCGTCATCATGCGGTTTGGCGAGGATGCGCAAAAAGTCATCGAGCGGGTGAAGTCGAAGCTCAAGGAAGTGGAGGCGTCGCTGCCCAAGGGCGTCAAGATCGTGACGACCTACGACCGCAGCGACCTCATCAGTGAGTCCGTCCAGACGGCCGGCGAGAACCTCGTCGAGGAAATAGTTGTAGTCGGGGTCCTGATCATCGGGTTCCTGTTGCATTTCCGGTCAGCGTTAATTCCCATCATCACGCTGCCGCTGGCGATTCTCATCGCGTTCATCCCGATGTACTTCCTGGGCGTGGGCATGAATATCATGTCCATTGGCGGCATCATCGTTGCCATTGGCGACATGGTGGACGGCGCCATCATCATGGTGGATAACGCCCACAAGCGTCTGGCGGAATGGGAGCGCGATGGCCAGGTAGGGGATCGCAATCAGGTTCTGATCGACTCCGCGAAAGAGGTGGGGCCGGCAATCTTCGCTTCGCTGCTGGTTATCGCGGTTGCCTTCATGCCGGTCTTTACCCTGGAGGCGCAGGAGGGGCGCCTGTTCATGCCCCTGGCCCTGACGAAGAACCTGGCCATTGCCATGAGCGCCCTCCTGGCAATTACCCTGATCCCGGCCCTCCTGACCCTGCTGGTACGCGGGCGGATCTGGCCCGAGGAGAAGCATCCTGTTACGCGGCTGCTGCAGCGCCTGTACAGTCAACCCCTTCGATTTGCACTGAATCATCGGCTTGCGGTCGTGGTCATTGCCGTTGGGCTGACGGCGACCGTAGTGCCGGGCTTCCAGCGCATGGGTTCGGAGTTCATGCCGCCCCTGTACGAGGGGACGCTGTTATACATGCCGGTTACGCAGCCGGGCCTGTCAGTTACGGAGGCCGGCAAGCTCCTCCAGCAGATGGATCAGAAGCTCAAGTCATTTCCTGAAGTGCAGCAGGTCTTCGGTAAAGCCGGTCGCGCAGAGACATCCACGGACTCTGCACCATTCTCAATGATGGAAGTTGTAGTCGAGCTCAAATCCAAGGATCTGTGGCGTCCCGGCGTGACGTACGAAGGCCTGATCGACCAGATGGACGGGGCTTTGCAGTTCCCCGGAGTGGCCAATGCATGGACCATGCCCATCAAGGCGCGCACAGACATGCTCACGACCGGTGTGCGCACGCCAGTGGGGATCAAGATCTTCGGTCCCGACCTGAAGGTGATCGAATCCATCGGTCAGCAGGTCGAGATGGCGGTGGCCCCGGTACCCGGAACCCGGAGCGTCTTTGCTGAGAAAGTTGCCGGCGGGTTCTTCCTGGACTTCATCATCAAGCGGGAGGAGATTGCCCGCTATGGACTTACAGTCATGGACGTGGGCCGCATCATCGAGTCGGCCATTGGTGGCGAGAGCATCGCCACCACCATCGAGGGTCGTGAGCGTTACCCCATTGACGTGCGTTACCTGCGGGAACTCCGGGACAGTCCCGACAAGCTGAAGCGCGTGCTGGTGGCGACTCCCAGCGGCGCACAGGTGCCACTGGGCCAGCTGGCCGACCTGGAGCTTGTCAGCGGGCCCGCCATGATTCGCGATGAGGGGGGGATGCTTGCCGGGTACGTGTACGTCGACATGACCGGCCGGGATGTGGGTGGCTACGTTGAAGACCTGAAACTTGCCGTAGCCGACAAGGTCAAGTTGCCGGCCGGTTACACCATGACCTGGTCCGGGCAGTACGAATTCATGGAGCGGGTGGCACAGCGCCTGAAGATCTTTATTCCCCAGACGCTGGCGATCATTTTCGTTCTCTTCTATTTCACTTTTCGCTCGATTGCCCAGACCCTCATGGTCATGCTGGGCGTGCCGCTGTCGCTGGTCGGCGGAGTGTGGCTGATGGTCTTTCTCGGCTACAACATGAGCATTGCGGTATGGGTCGGTATCATCGCCCTGGCGGGCGTGGCCGCAGAAACCAGTGCCGTGATGCTGGCGTACCTCAACGAGGCCTGCAAACGCCGTAAAGAGGCAGGTCAGCTGAATTCCTTGCCCGACTTGCTGGATACCGTCCATCAGGGCGCGCTGGAGCGGATCCGGCCGATGGCCATGGCCGGGCTGGCCAACATCATCGGGCTGTTGCCCGTCATGTGGGCTACGGGCACGGGAGCCGACGTCATGAAACGGCTCGCTGCCCCCATGGTCGGCGGCGTGCTGTCAGCCATGCTGCTGACGTTACTGGTCATCCCGGCGGTCTATGCGATGTGGCGCTGGCACGTGGAGGTCCGGCATCCCACTGGGTCGCCCCCTCGTCAAGCGGGAGGTTTATTATGATGACGTAGCCTCAGTACCTGAGTTGAGAGCCGGAGACTTTGCTATATGAATTCATTCAGAAACTTATCGGAGAAGAGCATCATGATCCTAGTAAAGCACAGCATTGCAGCCCTGGTGACCATCGCCATGCTCACCGCGGGAGCCCTCGTGGTGACGTCGTTGCCGGCCACCGCGGCCGCCGCGGCCGACACAGAGATGACGGTGCCCACCACGCCGGCAGAGCACGCGGCGGCGGCGGCCCAGTACGAGCAGGAAGCACTTGACCTTGACGCAAAGGCTGCCAAGCACAAAAAAACGGCGGCCGCTTATCAAGCACGCATGACGGGTATGAGCGGCAAGCAGGCAAACAGCCAGCACGGTTTTTACAAGCACTGCGAGAGTCTCGCGAAGGCGTATAAGGCGGCGGCGGTGGAAGCGCGTGACATGGCGAAGATGCATCAGGAAATGGCCCAGGCTACCTGAGGCGCTGCGCGGCGATGGGGCGGGCTAGCTAGAAGGTCCGCCCCGTCAAAGCTTGAGTACGAACATGGACGGGAATGGCGAGTCCCCATACGTACCCGCATTACGCTTTCGCTGGCTGACGCCGGCCTACGATGTGGTGGTTCGCGCCACCACCCGGGAACGCTCAGTCAAGACGGCGCTCATCGTGCAGGCAAATCTCGCAGCGGGCCAGCGCGTTCTCGACCTGGCCTGTGGGACGGGCACGCTGGCTATCTGGATCAAGCAGCACTGCCCTCAGGCGAGCGTTTCGGGCATCGATGGTGATGCAAGCATTTTGGCAATCGCATCACGCAAGGCGCGAGGTGCCCATGCCGCGGTTCAGTTTGACCATGGGTTGTCCTACCGATTGCCGTATCCTGATGCGCAATTCGATCGGATTGTCTCCAGCCTGTTCTTCCACCATCTTTCTTGGAATGACAAGCTACGGACAGGTCGCGAGTTGTTTCGCGTCATGCGGCCGGGTGGGGAATTGCACGTGGCCGATTGGGGCCGTGCCACCGGGTCGCTGATGCGCGCAGGGTTTGTCGCGGTTCAGTTGCTGGACGGCTTCAGGAACACACAAGACAACGTTGCAGGCAGGCTGGTTGAGGTTTTTCGTAGCGCCCAATTTGCAGAGAGTGCCCAGACTAGGACGTTCTCGACTATTTTCGGAACCCTAGCACTCTATCGTGCCATCAAGCCGTGATGCTCGCGGTGCTCGAATGTCCGCACCCGCGTTCTGTCGGTCGTGGAACTCGGTGGATCAATGGTCGTCAGTCGACATCTTGCGGACGAGTTTGAGGTCGGCACCGGTCGTTACGGGTGCGCCCCCGGCTGCTCAGCGGCCAGCGCGGCCCTTGTGACGGTAAAAGCGACGGTAATCTCCATGACAAAGATCAGAAAAGCCAATAACCACGAGGCTTCCCGGTCCTCGGAAACAATCGAGTGGGTACTGATCCATCACTGACCATCATCCAGTGGGTGGTTAGTCGCAACGACTCGGAGCGATGTCGGTATGGTGATAGCTCTGTGAGCCGAATAAGGTCATTTTGCACTGTGGGGATTTTGTGGGGATTCCCAATAACTTCCTATTACCGTATATAACGTGCCAACGGGCGCCAGCCGATTTCATGGTTTACGAATCAATACCTTAGATCAGCCTAGTCGCTCTCATAATGCTGAACTCAGGTTAGGGATGCTGCCGCTGAGCGAAGGATTTCAGTAACTTGTTGCGTGGATCATTCCTATCATGTGCGAGCCTGCGTCAACTTTCGGGACGCCCGCTTAGTACATAGTGCGTGAATGCTTGTGCGCCGGGTGACACACTGGCAGTGGCGCAAAGGGACCCGCTCGACTGAAGCGCTGTGGTCCGGCCCGAGGAAGAGGCTTCCGATTTGGAACATCGACGGAGTTGGAGCTTCCGGGAACGCCTGCGCCTTGATCGCCGCCGCCACTACGAGCGCTGCAGACGCAGATGCTACGAAGGGTACCGAAGGTCGGAAACCCTTATTCGCGGCAATACCCAGCCGTGTGGCAAGCTGCGCCTCGGTGATGATGGAGCAAACAGTTTTTCCTTCACGCTGGCGCTCGCGTAGCCACTGGCGCTTTGACTCATCTGCGACAGCAATGTCCTGATCCGACAACTGGCGGTTGGAATCGCGAAGTGAATCGCTGCTCAACCCAGTCCACCGACTCTGTAACGTCTTCTCATCGTGCTTCGCCGCTTCAAACCAGCACATCAAACACGCACTGTCCGGCCGATCGACCCGGTACTGGACGACGGCGGCGCCGACTTCACTGATCCCGCCGTCCACGATCACTGATGGCCAGAGCCGTTGCGCTTCGCGCCGCGCATCCACATCGTCAAAGCCATTGAGGATGAGATCCACTGCCAGCCCGCCGACGCGATTCTCGGCAATTGCGGCTTCGATCGATATTTCTTCGCCGGTGACGGTAAGTGTGCTGTGCTCCTTCACCCATGCAGTCAGACGCACGGCTTTGGGTTGATTCAGCCAGTCGCTTGTGTCCATCAACAGGCAAGTGCCCATGTTTTCGTCGCCGTAACGCTGCCGGTCGATGATATGCAGTCGCCCTTCGATGCGCAGCTGCGCTAGCAGGAGCGCGATCGCGTTACCGATGGCGCCCGCGCCAGCGAGCAGCGTGTCCGCAAACCGTAGTCGATGCGGAAGGGGCGGCCCCAGCGCCGCCGGCGCGGTAGTCAAGTCCCAAAGCGAAAATTCAGTCCGCTCAAAAAGCGGGGCGACCTCGTTGGGTACCTCAAAAATCCGCTTAAACACCTCGGTGACTCCGAGTGAAGCGGCCATCAATGCCGCTAGGGGATTCGGCTGATCGATATCAGATGGCAATGCGAGCCCCGATGAAACCCGTGCAACCCACCCGTTTGAATTTATTGAAGTCCAGGGGAGGGCGGCCCGAGATTCCATGCCTACGTTCAGAATCGCATGCGCGCCATTGAGCAATTCGGGCAGGGCGTCACCGACGACAGTGATCGCGCCGTGCGACCAAGCTTGGGTGCAGTACGCCTCGACCTCCGGCCGCAACGATTCTGCATCTTGCGGCAGCGCCACGGTGAGGTGCCCTACCACTCGCGACAGCAGCGATAGCGCATTGAGAAAGCACCAGCGTCCGTTGGCGGTGGCCAGGAAGGCGGCTTCCCCGGTCAGGACGGCAATCTTTGAATACACGATCGTTTCATCGATTGGTCGTTTCACTAGGCCTTGAGCAACGCTGAGCGGTCTACTTACGGCTTGCGGGATAGACATGCTCATGCGGGAACCTCCAGACGCAATTTCGCAAGGGGTGTGTTTGCGACTACGATCCGTTGAGCGATCTCCTCAGCAGCGAGTCGCCGGTACCGAGCGCGTTCGAACACGTGTACGCCACACTCGTGCAGACCTGCGACATGGCGCTGTGCGTAATACGGGCAGACGACGGACAAGTAGTCGGGCGCCCTGATGCCCTGCGCCTGGTCCAGCTCCGACAGATCGATGAAGCTGCCCGGATGCGAATGGATCTGCCCGGCAAGAAAGACTCCGTGCTTTTCGGCAAGATCAGTTAGTGCTGCCATTGCGCGCATCGACAGGCTCATATAAAGCGGCGTCGTGAAGAACCCAGCGCCGCTGACCTCCACGGCAAGTGTGATTTGCACGTGCTGCTCATCACCGCGACCGAACCACAGCGCCAGGCCTTCGTTTCCACGCGTGCCATGTGGGCGCATGACCGCGACAGAGTGTTCCAGAAGGTCGCCTGGAACCGTCCATTGCAGCTGACTCATGGGCCACGTCCTTGAAAACTGTTGTCCAGCGATGACTGAACGCGCAGTAGTGCGTGTTGCATGGGCGCATCGACCGTCGGAAAGCAATGCGTCGCAGAATTCTTCCATTCCGGATGCAGGCCGTGTCCTTCGGCAGTCCATGGCAGACAGGCATCTACGGAGCCTGGTCTGAACCCGAAGCAGCGGGGCCACGCTTGGGGATCGGTGTCCGCGCCGGTCGTGATGTTGACAAACTTCAGTGAGAACGGACCAAAGTAGTTCGTCCAACGCAAACGGGCGCGGTACAGGTCGGTCGGCTTGCCGATCGGATGCATCACCGCGAACAGCCCGAGCGGAACATCATTGTCCCGCTCGAGCTGCCAGCGGTCGGCTTCCGGTAGCCGCCGAATCTCCAGGAGTTCCTCCGCAAAGAGGGCCAACTCGAGTTCGGTGGCCATCGTCTAGCCCTGCTCGAAGCGTTCGAGCAGATCGAGCTTCAGCTCGTGGTGCCCCTTTGCCAACGCCCCCAGCGTCTCGTCGAGGTTGGCGAGAACGACACCGTGAAGTGCGAACTCATACACCTTGGTGCCACCGTCCACTGGGCCCTCCTTCAACTTGAAGAAGTCGAGCACGCGAGGCTTCAGCTCCGCCAGGGTCTCTTTGGCGGAGGCTTTCGGGTCCTCAAAGGGGTGGCGGGCGCCGAGGTAACGCACGCGCAGGTCGATCGTCTTGTGAGGCGCCTCGTGGCGCTCGTCATGGGTCTGAACTTCGCTACTCATCCCTGCAAATCTCCAAAAAGCTGTAGAACACAGCGCCACCCGCCCCTTTCGGCACGAGGTCGCATTGACAGCGGTAGAGGAACTACAGAGAATCGCAGTTGTGTAGGCTGGCGAGTTGCTTCTGTAGCTTGCTACCGCGGCCGGGTATTAACGTACTCGGCCGTTTTTATTCGCTAGGCATTTCATTTCTCCTCGTTTGCTGTTGCCAATTCGTGTTAGCCAAAGAGCTCGCCGTTGAGGATTTTTTCAACGATTGCCTTGCGCTTGACCAGGTTTTCGATGCGATACGTCGCCGACTGAACGCTGGTTCCGCACATTATTGCCAGCTGCGTAGCTGAGTGGGCCGCGGCGCATGCCGGGATGGGCATCATGATGGCAGCCATCAAAGCGTTCGCCTGCCACTCACTGTCTTCAAAGAACTCGTGCTGGCCCACCGGAGCCCCGCGATGCAGCGTCACTGCGTGCCGCAGCACGATATGAGAGAGCTCGTGTACGACGGTGCTGCGCGAAAATACTTCCCCGGTGAAAAGGCCTTCGTACACGTCTTCGCGTACCACAACCAGGTTCTGCTCGGGCATTGCGAATGCCGCGCACTGATGCAGTTCATCCTTCTGCGCGATGTGGAAGTTGAAGCCGGCGCGCGGCAGAGTGTCTTCCAGCACGAGTTGCCCATCGATAGCCCACGTTTCGCCGGTGGGACCTACCGTCGCTGGCAGGTACGGGCGAACCCCTTCAGCCACCGCTTCCAGCTTCTTGTAGCTCATTGGCGCCACCTTCATTCCGGAAGGTGTGCGCGAGCCTGTTGCCGTGCCGAGCATCATTTGTCGGCCTCCTTTCGGTTGATCCACTCTCGGATCGCAGCGTCAGGGGCATCCCCTTCCTGAAGTCGACGCGCAAAGGCAGCCACCAGTCCCCGCGCATCTGGATTTAGCGTTGACGTATCTACGATGTCCTTCGACTGCTCCGCTGCCAATTGCAGCTTCGCGATCTCCTCAGTGACCGCTTTGCCGTTGAAGAACGCGACGGCGCTGACGATATGTTTCGCAGAGAGGCGTTTCTCGCCGTACTCGATGCCGCTCAAATGCGATGAACTAATGTCCATGAAATCCGCCATCGACTTCATCGACAGATTGAGGCGCATTCGAAGCGATCGCGCGGCTTCCCCAAATGGTGTGAGCTTCATGGCGTGGTCTCCTTCCTCCAAGTTCGGTCAGTGGCTCCCAGTCTACGCCAAAGTTAGCTAAAAAGAGAAGAACTTCCGAAATTAGAGAAGGACGCGAGCAGCAATCCGTCGGACCCTCCCGGGTTGCTACGCAAGAAGCGGCTTGTGCGCAACTTAATGTCATTTCCGTGCAACTCATGGCGATATGTTGCAACAGGTGGACACGATAACGCAACATATGTACTATCGCACGCAACCTATTATGTCCATGAGGTATTGATTTTGGAGCATTTTCCGATCATCCAGGCCCTCTGCCGTACCGCGCTGGCAGAGCCTAACGACGCCGTGCGCCGCCAGGTTGAACGACTGCGGGATGAGCTTGCTACCGTGGGCGCCACGAAGGAGGCGGAGTCGCTGACGCAGCTACTCACCGGCGCCGCGCGCGGTGCCTCGATGAGTCCGAGCCGCCTAGTGCGCTCGCGGGGTTCGTTCGGGGTCGGGGAGGCTCTGACCCCGCAGGTCGGGGTGCCAGTAGATCGCGAAACTGCCGTGCCCTTGGCGACTATCGTGTTCCCGGACGATGCCACCGACGAACCGCCCATCTTTTCTCCGGACCTGCGTGATGCGGTTAAAGGACTAATTCGAGAGTGGAGCAACAGGGCAGAACTCGAAGCGTTGCGCGTCGATGCTGCGCGGTCCTGTCTCATATACGGAGCGCCAGGTACTGGCAAAACTCGCCTCGCGTTGTGGATGTGTAGGGAACTCGGGCTACCTGCCGTCATCGCGAAGCTTGATGGGCTGGTGTCATCTTTTCTCGGCACCACCTCGCGCAACATCGGCCAGCTGTTTGCCTTCGCGGCTCGCTATAAGTGCGTCTTGCTACTCGATGAGTTCGATGCGATCGCGAAGGTCCGCGATGATCCTCAAGAAGTCGGCGAGATTAAGCGGGTCGTCAACACCCTCCTGCAGAACCTGGATGCGCGTCGGCAGATAGGGCTCACGATCGGCGTCACCAATCATGAGGCGCTTCTCGACTCCGCGATCTGGCGCCGCTTCGACGTGCAATTGTCGGTGCCGAAGCCTTCATTTGAGGCGCGGCTGGAAATGATTCGACGCCTCATTACACCGCTCGACTTCGAGCAGGTTGAGGTGCAGCTGCTCGCCTGGCTAAGCGACGGGATGTCAGGTGCAGACCTGGAATCGCTGATCCTTTCGATCAAGAAGACGCTCGTGTTGCGAGGCGACGATACCGATGGCGGGACTGAGCTCATCCCACTGCTTCGCCAGATTCTATTGTTACACAGCGGACGTATAGGTTCGGACAAGGCTGCGGCGATTAAGTTGGACGCTGGCGAGCTCTCGAAGATCCTATTGAAGGCATCCGATCTGAAATTTCACCAATCGGACCTTGCAACCCTTTTCAAGAAGAACAAGGCGACGGTGAGCCGTTGGCTCCGCGATGATTCGCACCAAGCCGCGCGCCACGCCACGTAATCCTGTATGGCATCCGGACCGATTCAAGTAGTTCTCAACTCCGCGAACTTCCATGTCGATCGCGAGAAGCCGACAGGCGGCGGTCCCGGTACGGATTTCTTTGCCAACAACGATCAGGCCTTTGTCCAGCATCGGGAGGCGATGCGAACGCAACTGGAGTCGGTCGCGAGCCGGATCGAAAGTGATCCGCGCACAACGGTCAGCTACGGGAAGGTAACTATCCGGCGCTCGATGTGGGCGAAATCACATCGTCCCACAAGGGCGCTCTTTCGCCCCGAGCGCACGCCGCTCGTGGGCGGCGCAGGTCTCGGACAGTTGCTCGTCGAACTGACGCCGGATTCCGCCAGGCAGGTGGCGAGAGATATCGCGGGCGCCGAAGATCACGTACGCACGCGCTTCAACGAGAAAACCCAGCGCGAAGAGAAGGTACCCTCTACCCGCCGTTCCGAAACCGGTGCTATCGAGAGCATCACGCTTTGGCAGCCACAGGATCGGCGACGTTTCACCACGCAGCAGGCGTTGCAGTGGCTGGGTGATCCCCGTAGTGGTGGGGCATATCTAGTGGAACTGTTTGAACGTCCTCAGCCAGAACCCGAGTGGGACGCGCTGCCGGCACCAAAGCGTGAACTCTTCCATTCTTTCCGCAGCGGACTCGCCGCGATCGGTCCGGGCCTGGTGGTCGAGGGACGAACGATCGGGCAGACAGGCCGCACCTGGGTACTCGTCAAACTCAATCGTACTGCCGATCCGCCCCTGGTTCAGCTAGAACGCGACGAGGTGACGCGCGCTCGGCAGCTGCCCTCCGATACCGCTGAACGCGATCTGCGGCCTGAGCGACACGAAGCGCTGCTCACTTTTCTAGACCACCATCCGCTGGTGCGCGGGATTCGCTTGCAACCGCGACCACACCAATCCGAACACAGCATGCCCGCAACATCGGCCACACCACCGGCCATCCCATCGCCCGCCGACGGCCAGGCCTATCCAAACGTCGGCGTCATTGACGGGGGCATCGGCGTGCCCCTGAAGAGCTGGGTCAAGGTTCGCTGGGGCCTTGTCGCCGATGCGCATCAAGACACTCAACACGGAACGTTTATCGGAGGGCTGTTGGTCGCAGGAAGATCGCTCAACGCGCAGCCTGCCATCGCGGAAGCCGATGGGTGTGAGCTCATCGATCTCGCGCTCCTGCCAGACGACCAGCAGCCCGCAGTCTTCGCGATGTATTACCCGAACGGCGTCGCCGATTTCCTCGACGAACTCCAAGTAGCAGTTGCCCAGCTTCGCTCCCAGTACGGGGTCCGCATCTTCAATTTCAGCATGAACCTAAAGGACGAGCAGGTCGATCCGGATTTCTACAGCTTGTTCGCCGAGCGATTGGATCGCATCGCAGATGCGACAGACAGCCTGTTCGTGATTTCCGCCGGCAATCTAGAGCACCCAGATCAGCGCGTGGAATGGCCCAGCGATTCGGTCGCGGCGCTTCGATCACTGGCAACTGCGCGCGCTGATACGCTGCTGACACCTGCAGAAAGCGTTCGCAATCTCTCTGTCGCCGCCATTAACCCCGAGCAGGTTGCCAACTGCATTCCGTACGCGCTTGCAAACTACTCGCGCCGTGGACCCGGACTCCGGTCCGGTGTAAAACCGGACTTCTGTCACGTCGGCGGTGCGGGACTTCCCAACCCGGCGGCGCCAACAGGTCTGAACTCCATCAATGACGCTGGCGCAGTCGAACACGGCTGCGGAACGAGCTATGCGGCCCCGCTAGTTGCGAAAACTTTGGCTGTCCTCGACCACGCCATCGAGGGTGACGTCTCAAGGGAGACCCTGCTTGCGCTGCTTGTGCATCATGCATCGTTGCCCGCTCCCTTCCGGGACGATGCCATATCGGCGCTTGCGAGGGATCTCGTGGGATTTGGACTGCCTGCCAACGCCGACAAGGTCCTTGAAGGCGACGAGCATCAGATTACGCTTGTCTTCGCCGGCCGCTTGATGGAGGGAAAGCAGCTGACCTTTCACTTCTCCTGGCCTGATGTTCTCACAGGAGCGGATGGCCGCTGTCGTGGCTACGCGCGCCTCACACTCGTCACCAGTCCTCCGCTCGACTACCGATACAACGCAGAGCTCGTGCGGGTAAACGTCAATGCCCGATTGCAGCAGGCGACCGAAGATGGGAAATGGAAGAAACAACTGTACGACACGTACCTGCCCGCATCCGGCGATGAGGCGCTCTACGAATCCGAACGCATCGAGCATGGCTTCAAGTGGAGTCCAGTGAAGACATACGGCCGGAAGATGAAGGGCGTCGGTAAGTCATCCAGCTGGCGCCTTGTTGTTGACTATCTCACGCGTGCGAATGAGGCCTTTCCCGCCGCGGGAGTGCCTTTCACAGTCGTCCTGACGATCGCCGACCCTATCAACGCTGCGCCTGTGTTCAACTCGATGCGCCAAGCCCTCCAGAGCCTTGGCATTCAGATCTCCGATATCCGGACTGCCGCGCGTGTCGTAGCACGGGTCTAGCCGATCGAGACCCTCCATCGGCTTCAGCGATGTGCTTGAATGGCAAGAGGAGCGGAGGATCTTTCCAAGACGGCGAAGTCAGGGGGTGCTGTGGAGTGCTGCAGCAGGTGAAGTGGTGCACGCTCAAAGTAGGCCATCACACCCTTGGCTATGCTCCAGTTGCCGAGCCGATTTCTTGGGACAAAGTTGGGACAATGCTATCGCCAAACCATGCCAACCCACGCTCAATAGGTGCTCCAGCGTAGGTCGGCGTAGTTGCTCCAAAGTGCTTAAAAAAAGGGGAAAACGGTCAATTCGCACGATTGATCAATATGCCTTCCTGCACAACCGGGGTGTGCTCTGAAAAGGTACCGGACACTTAGTTTTGTTAGTTTCTTGGGGAACGGGCGAATTGTGCCAGCGCCAAGGCGAAAAGACGTCAAAAGGTACCCGACACCGGTCTTGCTGGTCTTGCCAGTTGTTGGGAAAGCGCGGACGGACTGCGCGCCAGGAACCTGCCCACGTCCGACAGGGTGGCGACACCCGCCGCCAGGGCCTCCCGGGCAATTTCCTGCCGCGCGACGCAGAGACGCCTCGCCTTCGATCGGGACTGCAGTTCGGCCACGCTGATGCCCAGCTGGTTGCAGTGCCGGGCGGCTATTTGCTCCAGCGTTTCCCGTTCTGCCGGTCCCGGTACCGTCGGCTCCAGTCGGCGAGCTGGTACCTCAGGCTCCATCGCCCGCGTGTCCCGCGACTCATGCGTCTCGAACAGGGCCAGGTCCTCGTCCCGGTAGGACCGCATGAATCGCGCGTACCGGACACGGGCGATGTCCACCGCCGGCCCGAACATTTCCAGCACGAATGCCGCATTCACCCACGGCACCGTCGGCCGACCCAGGTAATCCCTGTGACTCGACCAGCGGTATGCCATCGGCTCGGCCACCATTCCGGCCACCACGGGATTCAGGTGGATATAGCGGACGAGGGCGAGCAGGTAGCTGTCCACATCCACCAGGATCGCGCGGTAGCGCCGCTCGAACAGGTGGCCGGCCTGCCCCGCGTCCCGGTGAATGTGCCGGGCGTAGCGCATGGCGAGGCGCTGCATCGGTTTCTCCAGCGGCGTATCGCCCACCTGCACGGCCAGGTGCAGGTGGTTGGTCATCCAGCAGTACGCGAAGACCCGCAGGCTGAAGCGCACGACGACGTCGTCCACCAGAGCGTTCAGGTAGGCGCGGTCCTTGTCGGCGCCGAAGAGCGGTTCCCGGTGGTTGCCGCGGAGAATCACGTGATAGACACCGCCTGGCACGTGCAGGCGCGGTTTTCGCGGCATCCTTGCCTCTCCGGAGGGGTTCGGGGAGAGTAGGGAAGGGCCTGGCTGCTGCCGAGCCGCGAAACTGCTGAATAACTAACAAAACTACGTGTCCGGTACCTTTCCGTGAAAACGCTGCACCTCGAGACCGGCAGGCATATGTACGGCGGCCCCCGCCAGGTGCTGCTGCTGCTCGACGGCCTGAAGAAGCGCGGCATCGACGCCACGCTCGCCTGTCCCGCCGAAAGCGCCATCGCCGAGGCCGCAGTCCAGGCCGGCCATGCGGTGATCACCCACCCCATCGGCGGCGACCTGGACATCTCCGCCGTCTCCTTCCTCACCCGCACCGTCCAGACGCTGAAGCCCGACCTGCTCCACGCCCACAGCCGACGCGGCGCCGACTACTTCGGCGGCCTCGCCGCCGCGCTCGCCCGCGTCCCCGCCATCCTCACCCGCCGCGTGGACAACCCCGACACGCCCGTCATCGGCACGCTCAAGTACCGGGCCTACGACCGGGTCGTCGCCATCTCCGCCGCGATCCGCGCCCAGCTCGAAGCCGAGGGCCTGCCCGCCAGCCAGCTCCGCACCATCCGCAGCGCCGTCGACGCGGACACCTGCCAGCCCACCTGGACCGACGCCCGCTTCCGCACCGAATTTGCCCTCGACCCCGGCCAGCGCACCGTCGCCGTGGTCGCGCAGCTGATCTCCCGCAAGGGCCACGCGCTGCTTCTCGAGGCCTGGCCCATGATCCGCAACCGCTGCCCCGACGCCCGGCTGCTGGTCTTCGGCACCGGGCCCCTCCAGGCTGAGCTGCAGGGCACGGCCGGCCTCGGCGGCACCGTCACCTTCGCCGGCTTCCGCCCCGACCTGCGGGAGTTCCTCGGCCGGGTCGACCTGCTGGTCCACCCCGCCACCCGGGAGGGCCTCGGCATCAGCCTCCTGGAAGCCCAGGCCGCCGGGGTCCCGGTCGTGGCCTTCGCCGCGGGCGGCGTCCCCGAGGCCGTGGCCGACGGTGTCACCGGCGTCCTGGTCGAACCGGGCAATCCCGCCGCCCTGGCCGACGCCGTCATCCAGCTGCTGGACGAGCCCAACCGCCGCCAGCGCCTCGGCGCCGCGGCCGCGGCCCGCATCCGGGCCGGGTTCAGCCCCGACCGGATGACCAACGCCTACATCGAGCTGTACCGGGAGGTACTGGCATGAGCGACGACAACCTGTTGGCCGCGCGAGCTGCGGAACTGGCCGAGCTGCTCGCCGCCCGCGGCCTGAAACTCAGCACCGCCGAGTCCTGCACCGGCGGCTGGCTCGCAAAAATCCTGACCGATCGCCCCGGCAGCTCGGCCTGGTTCGAGTTTGGCTTCGTAACCTACGGGAACAACGCGAAGCACCAGCTGCTCGGTGTCCGCGAGAAGACGCTGGAAGCCCACGGCGCCGTCAGCCAGCAGGTGGCGGAGGAGATGGCTGTCGGTGCGAAGCGCGTCAGCGGTGCGGACGTCGCGGTGGCGATCACGGGCATCGCCGGCCCGGCCGGCGGGAGCGCGGACAAGCCCGTCGGCACCGTCTGGCTCGCCTGGGCCGGCGCCGATGGCCAACTGGGCGCCGAACGGCGCGAGTTTCCGGGCGACAGGGCCGCCATCCGCAGCCAGGCCGTGGCTGCGGCTCTCGACGGGACGCTGGCGCGGCTGCCGCGCTAGACCGCCTCAGTCGTCGGTCGAGTCGTCCTCGTCATTGCTGCCGCGCTCGTCCTGCTTGCAGTCCCGCTTGTCCTTGCCGGCGCCCTCGGCTTCCCGGCAGTCGTCCCGGGTGTCCCGGCGGTCCTCCCGGTTGTCGCCGCGGTCGTCCCGGCGTTCCATGCCGTTCGTCTGGGCCGGGACCAGCGTTGGCGCCGCGAATGCCAGCACGGCCAGGGCCGCGGTGGCGAGCGGGAGGGCGACACGGTGTGAACCGGCCTGCTTCTGGTTGCTCATGGGGATGCCCCTCATTGTTGAAGGATTCTGAACGCTCCGCAGGCTCAGACTAGCGCACAATCAACCCACCCGCGGGCCCGCCTGTCGCCGCGCCAGCGGTCCCGCCGAATCCCCCGCAAATGACCAGTTTTGGGTCGGCTTCCCGGCCGTCTTCTGTGGAATAATCCGGTCACTCCACCGGCGTATTCCCAGAGCGTTTGCCGGGCTCCGCTAGACAGAAGTTGAGGAATTCATGGACGACAATCGCAAGAAGGCCCTGGCTGCCGCACTGACCCAGATCGAGCGCCAGTTCGGCAAGGGCTCCGTCATGCGGCTCGGCGATTCCGGGCCCACCAAGGACATCGAGGTCATCTCCACCGGCTCCCTGAACCTGGACCTGGCGCTCGGCGTCGGCGGGCTGCCCAAGGGCCGCATCATCGAGATCTTCGGGCCCGAGTCCTCCGGCAAGACCACCCTCACGCTGCAGGCCATCGCCGAGTGCCAGAAGGCCGGCGGCACGGCTGCCTTCGTCGACGCCGAGCACGCGCTCGACCCCGGCTACGCCGCCAAGCTCGGCGTCAACGTGGACGACCTGCTCGTGTCCCAGCCGGACACGGGCGAGCAGGCCCTGGAAATCACCGACCTGCTGGTGCGCTCCGGCGCCGTGGACATCGTGGTGGTCGACTCCGTCGCCGCCCTCACGCCCAAGGCGGAAATCGAGGGCGAGATGGGCGACAGCCACATGGGCCTGCAGGCCCGCCTGATGTCCCAGGCGCTCCGCAAGCTCACCGGCAACATCAAGCGCTCGAACACGGTGGTGGTCTTCATCAACCAGATCCGCATGAAGATCGGCGTCATGTTCGGCAACCCGGAGACCACCCCGGGCGGCAACGCGCTCAAGTTCTACTCCTCGGTCCGCCTCGATATCCGCCGCATCGGCTCCATCAAGAAGGGCGAGGAAGTCATCGGCAACCAGACCAAGGTGAAGGTCGTCAAGAACAAGGTCGCGCCGCCGTTCCGCATCGCCGAGTTCGAGATCATCTACGAGAAGGGCATCTCCCGCGAAGGCGAGATCATCGACCTCGGCATCAAGCACAACATCGTGCAGAAGTCCGGCGCCTGGTACAGCTACGACGGTGACCGCATCGGCCAGGGTCGCGACAACGCCCGGGACTTCCTGCTCGCCCACCGCGACATGGCGGCCGAGATCGAGAAGAAGCTGCGCGCCATCCTGATCGTGAAGGTCCCCGATGCCGACAAGCCCGTGGTCGAGGCGGAAGCGCTCGACGAAGCGTGACGGTGAGGGCGTAGGAGCGCCTTCAGGCGCGACCCCGGTCCCGCTCGAGACTCGCGGACTCGATTCGAGCGGGACCGGGGTCGCGCCTGAAGGCGCTCCTGCGCCTCGCCGGCCTTCTATCCGGAAAATTGCCCTCGACATCCTCGCCCTCCGGGAGCACTCGGTGGCGGAACTGCGGGAGAAGCTCGCCTCCCGGGGCTTCGATGCGGAGGAGATCGACGCGACGCTGGGCGCCCTGATGGACGACGGCCTCCTGTCCGAGGAGCGCTTCGTCGAGACGTTCGTGGGCAGCTACACCCGCCGGGGCCACGGCCCCATCTGGCTCCGTGCCGAGCTGGAGCGCCGGGGGATCGCCAGCACCCAGATCACCGAGACCCTGGCCAGCCTGGACGTGGACTGGGTCGCCGCCGCCGGGATCGTCCGCCGCAAGCGCTTCGGCCCCACGATCCCCGCCGACTACAAGGAGCAGTCCCGCCAGGCCCGCTTCCTGCAGTACCGGGGCTTCACCACCGAGCAGGCCCGCGCTGCCCTGAAAAAGGTACCGGACCCGTAGGAGCGCCTTCAGGCGCGACAACGCACTCCGGATCCCGGTCGCGCCGGTCGGCGCGCTACTGGTTTATCCTTGGCGGTTTACCCAGCCCGAAATCCCGCACCCGATGGACACCTCGACCCTCCGCCAGCGCTTCCTCGACTTCTTCGCCCGCCACCAGCACCGGATCGTTGCCAGTTCCCCGCTCGTGCCGGGCAACGACCCGACCCTGCTGTTCACCAACGCGGGCATGGTGCAGTTCAAGGACGTGTTCCTGGGCCGCGACCCGCGGAGCTACAACCGGGCGGTGAGCGTGCAGCGCTGCGTCCGCGCCGGCGGCAAGCACAACGATCTGGAGAACGTGGGCTACACCGCCCGCCACCACACCTTCTTCGAGATGCTGGGCAACTTCAGCTTCGGCGACTACTTCAAACAGGACGCGATCCGCTTCGCCTGGGAGTTCATCACCGTCGACCTGAAGATCCCGAAGGAGAAGCTCTGGGTCACCGTCTACAAGGACGACGACCAGGCCGCCGACCTCTGGCTCAACGACATCGGCGTCGACCCGAAGCGCCTCACGCGCCTCGACGAAAAATCCAACTTCTGGTCCATGGGCGACACGGGCCCCTGCGGCCCCTGCACCGAGATCTTCTACGACCACGGCGCCCACATCCCCGGCGGCCCCCCGGGCTCGCCGGACGAGGACGGCGACCGCTACGTCGAGATCTGGAACCTGGTCTTCATGCAGTTCGACCGCTCGGCCGACGGCACGCTGACCCCGCTGCCCAAGCCCTCCGTCGACACCGGCATGGGCCTGGAGCGCATCGCCGCCGTCATGCAGGGCGTGCACAGCAACTACGACATCGACCTGTTCAAAAAGCTGATCGCCGCCGCGGCGAAGGCCACGGGCACCACCGACCTCACCTCCAGCTCCCTCAAGGTCATCGCCGACCACATCCGCGCCGCGTCCTTCCTGATCGTGGACGGCGTGCTCCCCGGCAACGAGGGCCGGGGCTACGTGCTCCGCCGCATCATCCGCCGGGCGCTGCGGCACGGGAACGAGCTGGGTATCGAGACGCCGTTCTTCCACACGCTGGTGAAAACACTCGCCGCCGAGATGGGCACCGCCTACCCGGAGCTGAAGGCCGGCCAGGCCCACGTGGAGAAGGTTCTGCTCACGGAAGAAGAGCGTTTCGCGCTCACGCTCTCCCAGGGCATGAGCATCCTGAAAGAAGCCATGCAGGGCGTCGGCGCGAAGAAGACACTTCCCGGCGAGCTGGTCTTCAAGCTCTACGACACCTACGGCTTCCCCGTGGACCTCACTGCCGACGTGGCCCGCAACGCCGGGCTCGCCATCGACCGGGACGGCTTCGAGGCGGCGATGGAAGCCCAGAGGGACCGGGCCCGCTCGGCCCAGAAGTTCAATGTGGCCTACGGCGCGGATGTGCAACTCACCGAGAAGACCGCCTTCACCGGCTACGACGGGCTGGAAGGCAAGGGCACCATCGTCGCCCTCCTGAAGGACGGCCAGCGGGTGAAGCAGCTGCAGGAAGGCGACTCCGGCGCGATCGTCCTCGACGCCACGCCGTTCTACGCGGAAAGCGGCGGCCAGGTGGGCGACAAGGGCGAGCTGGTCCTCGCACCCCCCGCCGGCAACGCGCGCTTCCTCGTCGAAGACACGAAGAAATCCGGCGACGCCCACGTGCACGTGGGCCGTGTGGTGTCCGGTACCTTCGACCTGGGCGGGCAGCTCGCGGCGACCGTCGACGCCGCCGCCCGGGGCGCCACCGTCCTCAACCACTCGGCCACCCACCTGCTCCACGCGGCGCTCCGGAAAGTCCTCGGCACCCACGTCACCCAGAAGGGCTCGCTGGTCGCCCCCGACAAGCTGCGCTTCGACTTCTCCCACTACGAGGCCGTCACGCCCGACCAGCTGAAGCAGATCGAGGCGCTGGTGAACGAGCAGGTCCGCGTGAACGCGGACGCCGCCACCAACGTGATGAGCTACGACGACGCCGTCGGCGCCGGCGCCATGGCGCTCTTCGGCGAGAAGTACGGTGACCGGGTGCGGGTGCTGAAGATCGGCGAGTTCTCCACCGAGCTCTGCGGCGGCACCCACGTGCGGCGCGCCGGCGACATCGGCCTCTTCAAGATCACCGGCGAATCCGGCATCGCCGCCGGCATCCGGCGCATCGAGGCCGTGACGGGGGAGGGCGCGCTGGCCCGGGTCGCCGAGACCGAGCAGGCCCTGGACCGGGTCGCGGCCCTGTTCCGGGCCAGCCGTGGCGAGGCCGAGGCCAAGGTCCGCCAGGCCCTGGACCGGAGCAAGGCCCTGGAGAAGGAAGTGCAGCTGCTGAAGGCGAAGCTGGCCTCCGGTGCCGGTGGGCGGGATTTGGCGTCCGAGGCGAAGACCGTCAGCGGCATCAAGCTGCTGGTCGCGCGCCTGGACGATGGCAGCGACGCGGGGACTCTCCGGGACACCGTGGACCGGATGAAGGACAAGCTGGTCAGCGGCGTCGTGGTCCTGGCCGCGGCGGACCCTGCCAATGGCAAGGTGAGCGTGGCCGTGGGGGTGACCAAGGACCTCACCGGCCGGCTGAAGGCCGGGGAACTGGTGAACGCCGTGGCGGCCCAGGTGGGCGGCAAGGGCGGCGGGCGGCCGGACTTTGCCCAGGCGGGCGGGACGGACGTGGCGGCGCTGGATGGGGCGTTGGCGGGCGTTACGGACTGGGTGGCGGGGAAGCTCTAGGGCGGGTCAGCTCGACGACCCGGAAGACTTCTTCCGGTCGCGCAGCACCTGGCGTAGCGCCTCGTTGACGGCGGCCGCGTCAGGAAACTCCTTGGCCACCTCGGGGTCCAGAAGGACAGCTTTGCTACCTTCCGGGTACCGCTTCGCGTACTTGCCGCGGACGCCTTTGCTGAAATCGTATTCGTCGCGCATGGTCACTGGCTCCATGTGTATTTCGCCGCTTCGCGCCGATCTGCCGTCCTGGCACTGATGAGGCGGATGTTATCACCTCGTTCGACATGAACTACGACCAGGAGCCTGCCTGCGGCTGACATGCCCAACAGGACATAACGGTCCTCGGCATCGGAGTGTTCCGGGTCATGGATGGTGAGCGACGAAGCATCGGCAAAGGCCGTCTTTGCTTCATCGAAGCTCACCCCGTGCTTGCGCTCGTTGTGCAGCGCCTTGGTCGGGTCCCATTCGAATATCAGCCACACGCCCGCAAGGTTGGCGGGAGCCCATCGTGGATTGAAGTCGGGAAAGTGCCGTGATCACCCGGATTCTGCCGACCAAAGCGTACTCACCAGGATTTTCCGTTCCCGGTCCAGCTCGACCATGAGGTCGACCGTCCACCGCAGGCGGTCGGCAGCCATTTCCTCGTGGGACGAGTAGTAGAAGACACCCTTTGGCATCCGTGTGCGATAGCGGGCGTTCCGCGTCATCGCGGCCCGGGCCGCCTGGAAATCGGCGCCGGTCAGCGGCTGCCCCTCCCGGGAAACGCGTTTGCCGACGGTGCGTTGGATGGGCTGCTGGTCGGGGGTGGAACTTATTTGCTTCGGTCCAGCAGGGCTCGGGCCTTCCGGGCGACTTCCTGGCCTGGGATGAGCTCGACCTCGCCGCTATCAATCTGGGCGGCACGGCGGGCGGCCTCTTCCAGCCAGAGCTGTTCCCGTTCCGCGTCGGTGAGGTTGTCCATGGTGGCCAGTCTACCAATGACCGGCTCGGGTCCGGCCTGACGACACCGGCGAAATTGCCCGGTTTCCGGGGTGCGGGGCGGGCTGGCCGCTTCGACGCCGGGGCGCTGAGCCGGGCCAGTAGCCGCCTAGCTTAAGGACTGCCCCTTAGGCCCCTGAAATCGGAAGATTTTCCGACGCTATTCACCGTCTATTCATCTGGGAAACCTGCAGGTATATTCCCTGAACCCCGGCTACCGGCGCCGGGGCGGCAAGACGCCGAACTAACAATAAAAACGACTCTAACGGAATAACAACAACAAGCCGGATGGGGGTAGAGACCATGCTGATCCTGACGCGACGGATAGGCGAAACCGTGATCATCGGCGACAACGTCGACGTGACGGTGCTGGGAGTCAAGGGAAACCAGGTGCGCATCGGCGTGAAGGCGCCCAAGGAAGTGACGGTCCACCGGGAGGAGATCTACCAGCGGATCTGCCACGAGAACGGGGTAGTCAACGGCCATATGAACGGCCACGCGGACGGCTACAAACTAGCCACGTAGGAGCGCCTTAAGGCGCGACCCCTCATTCGGCGGCCCGCTATCTGCTATCCTGCGCGCCCGATCCGGAGAGGTGGCCGAGTGGCTGAAGGCGACGGTTTGCTAAACCGTTATACGGTCTAAAGCTGTATCGAGGGTTCGAATCCCTCCCTCTCCGCCAACCAGTCTGGGGTTCGCCGGTACTCCGTTCGGAGACCGGCGAACCTTCCGTACTTTCCGAGAGTTAGCACCTTAATCCTGTACTAAATTCCGACCGCCCAGCCAATACTCGGGGCTAGCGGGCGCGATTTGAGGTCGTCGTCTCTGAGGGGGTTTTTCGAGGTACGGCATCGAGGTCGATGCGGGCCAGTGCGGTCGGTACCAAACCATCTATCTGTCGCGGCGTCGATTCCAGGCCTAGCAATTCTGGCGCGCGGTGCAAGGAGTTTTCACTTGCATGCCTTCATGGACATGCCAGCTCCAACTAGCGGTCCGCGTATACTTCAAGCTCAACCAATTGCAAAGAAACGCCCCAAAGCGGGCGCCGAAGCAGCATCGATAGTAAGTACCTATTAACTGTGACACCTACCATCGATATAGACCGCCTTTTCCGCCTACGGCTCGTTGTTGGACGCTTCGGTGAGATGGATATCGCCAAGTGGTGGAACACCAAGGGCCAGCTTGGAAGACTCGGAACCACTGCGCTTCGCCGGGGGTTCCCTCGGACGCACAGTTTCGCGCAGGCGCGCTCCGTTTTTGCCGTTGCTGGTCATCGATGCTCTGAGGTGTTCGACCCGCCCGGTTGCGTGACTCTCTGGCGACTTCCGGAGGTGATCGAGGAGGAGTTCGATGCGCGCTGGGAGCTGTGGCTTGACCAAGCCGGCGACTGGGCGCCGTTCTTCGAGGCTCTGGAGACGCTCCAAGGCACCGACCTGGCATTCACTGTTCGCGCGCTTGAGCTCGTTAGCGATCGAGACGTTGATGCCTATGGAACGCTCCGGCGCTCTGCCGAGGGCAGAGCCGTTCCCCTTCCGGGGGTCTTCACTGGTTCCGACGACGACGTCTCGCTTCTGGCGCTTGGCTTTGCGCGCGGCGAAACTGGCGCGCTCGCCGTGCCCTATGCGCGGAGAGGAGAGGGGTGAAGTCGTCGTCCCGCGCAAACGTCGCGTCGTCTTTCACGATCATCAAAGGCGCAATGATCGACGAGACCTACGCCGTCTTCGCAGCATGGGACTTCGCTCGCTCGAAACGTGCGAACCTCGATCGTCTGCGCGATGAAAATTTCATCGGCGCGAGTAGCACGACTTGGCTCCGTGATGTAGCCAAGGTCCTGAATCGTCGCTTTGCGCCCGATAGCCGGGATCGAGCGCTGGTGCTCCTCGCGAAGAGCGGCTGTGACCTCGAAGAGTGGAAGCCGCTCTTACTTTGGCACATGACGCGCGACGAGTTCCTCATTCGGGACTTCCTTCAAAACTGGCTGTTCCCTGCGTACGATTCTGGAGCGTACCGCGTTCGTCCCGAGGAGTTGCACGCGTACCTCCAGGGGATTGGCAAGCGAGGGGCCACGACCGAGCACGCGTGGACCGAGCAAACGTTGAAGCGAGTTGCCGCTGGCCTACTCAAGATCGCTGCCGACTTCGGACTCCTGAGGGGCAGCGTCGTCAAGGAATTCGCGTCTTACCACCTGCCAGAGCGGAGCTTCCTGTACCTACTGCATGCAATGCGGGACGAAAACCTGAGTCCCAGAAGGGTTCTGGAATCGCCGGACTGGCGAATGTTCCTCATGCGTCCAGCTGATGTTGAACAGGAGCTTCTGCGGCTGCACCAGTTCCGAAAGCTTGAGTACGAGGTCGCCGGCAGTCTTGTGCAGCTCTCATTGCCCTGTCCGACTTCCCGCGAATACGCAGAGAGGATGGTTGCATGAGCGACCTCGAACATCGCATCAAGCAGCTCCTGGAACCCGTCCTCGAATTGCCTGATCCCCGGCAGCGCATCAGCGCATATCACGACATGCCGTACGCGCTCTTTCGCTACGATCCGGAGGAAGAGTTCGAGCTGCGCAAACAGGTGACGCTACTCGAGACTCGCCTTTCTCAGAAGGGTAAGCGCATCAAGCGAATATCCCTCGCAGAGTGTCTCAGCGACGCGATGCGGTCACAGCGACCGATGGGTGAGTGGTTCGCAGCCGAGCGTGAGCAGGGAGTAGGGACCATCGTCGAAACCGTGCATGCGGTCCTTTCTGATTACTCACCGCTTGTCGATCTCGTGGCGGCGCGGATGCCGAAGGACCCCGACCCGCTCCGAGATATCGTCTTTGTCCTTCGGACCGGCGCGCTTTTTCCAGTCTACCGAACCTTCTCCCTCCTTGAGCAATTGAAGGGCCGCGTTCACGTACCAACCGTGCTTTTCTACCCCGGCGATCTCGATGGCGCAGCAGGCCTGCGCTTCATGGGCGTCCTCGACGCTGAGCATAATTACCGCCCTAAGATCTTCTGACGAGGATTTGTCAATGACGACTGTTCCGCTCATTAAGACGCTCTTCGACAAGAAGATCGATCGTCGCATTGAAGAGGTCATTAAGGTCGACCAAACCGACGATGAGGTGCTGCGGGATGAGATCGATGAGTATGTGACGACTGCGGCAATCGCCCGTCACTACAACGGGATCTTTGAACGCTATGCTGAAACGCCGAACAAGCCACACGAAGGTATCGCGATCTGGATTTCAGGGTTCTTCGGCTCCGGTAAGTCGAGCTTCGCCAAGATGCTCGGACTCGCCATCGAGAACCGTGTCGTCGCCGGAGAGTCTGCTGGAAGGCGATTCGGCCAGCGTAGTGGAGACACCAGACTGCAAGTGCTTCTCAAGTCTATTGCAGAGAAGATACCAACCCACGCCGTCATCTTTGACGTGTCGACGGACCGAGGCATCCGAAGCGGCAATCAGACGCTTACCGAGATCATGTACGGCCTATTTCTCCATAGCCTTGGCTACTCCAAGGATCTTGACCTTTCAGAATTGGAGATAGCTCTCGAATCCGAAAGACGACTTTCCCAGTTCGAGGACAGCTACCGCACACGATTCAGTAAGGAATGGAATGCGGACAAGGGGCTTCTGGCGTTCTCGCTAGGCCGGGCGAGCGAGGTTATGCACCTGCTTGAGCCAAAGACCTATCCAGCCGCCGACTCATGGGTTAAGGGCATCAAGCAGCGAGCCGATATCTCGCCCGGGAAGCTTGCAGAGCGGGCCAACGAGCTGATGAAGCGACGGCGCCCCGGGCAGAGCCTGATGTTCGTCGTCGACGAGGTTGGTCAGTTCGTTGCGCGCGACGTTCAAAAGATGCTCGACCTTCAGGCAATCGTGCAGAGCCTCGGCGTGAAGGGCCGCGGCAAGCACTGGGTGGTCGTGACCTCACAGGAGAAGCTCGGTGAGCTTGTCAGTGGTCTTGATGACAAGAAAATCGAGCTCGCGCGACTGATGGACCGCTTTCCTGTCGAGTTGCAGGTCCACCTGGAGCCATCCGATATCTCAGAAGTCACGAGCCGACGCGTGCTGTCAAAGAACGCTGCGGCGCAGAGCGCACTTGGTAAGCTCTTCGACGAGCACCGCGGTCGGCTCATTGAGCACACGCGGTTGACAGCGGACATCAGACTTCCGGAGATCACGCGAGATAGCTTCATCCAACTCTACCCGCTGCTGCCCTACCAGATTGACCTCATCATCCAGGTCGTGTCCGGACTCCGCACCCAGGGTGGCGCGAGCAGACACGTCGGCGGCGCGAACCGTACGATAATCAAGCTCGCGCAGCAGCTGCTGATCAATCCCGCCGTTAACCTGGCCGACGAGCCTCTTGGCGTGTTGGTTCGCCTCGACCAGGTCTACAACCTCGTTGACGGTAACATCGGCTCTGAAGTGCGCGCGAAGATCGCGGCCATTGCCACGGAGCTGAGGCACGCCCTGGCGCAGCCCGTGGCGAAGGTGATCTGCCTTCTTCAGTACGTGAAAAGCGTCCACCGCACTGCGGAGAACATCGCCGCTGCCCTGCACCCGGGCGTTGGGTCTGACTCCCAGCTCGCCGCTGTCCAGGAGGCGCTGCGCGAACTCGAATCCGCACAGAAAGTTCGGCGCGGCGATGATGGGTACCGAATTCCGACGCCGGCTGAGGACGACTGGGAGCGACTTCGAAACGGTATCAATCCGAAACCCGGCGATTCGCACCGGCTCTACTCTGAGGTGTTGGCGTCGTTCTGGCAGCCGCAGCCTGCCCACACGCTCTTCGAGACCAAGACCTTCAAGGCTGGCCTCGCGATCCACGGCCGCGATGTTATCGACGGCGACATGATGTTTCTCATTCACCTGGCCGATGACGGGGATGAGTTCCAGTCGCTGGCGACTGAACTTCGTACCCGGAGCCAGCAGGAGCGGAAAAGCGTCTTCTGGGCTATTGCGCTCAATGAGGGGATCGACCGGGAGACGGTCGAGCTGTTTCGATCGAGGGAGATGCTTGCGCGCAAGGAGCGCGAAACGAAGGGCGAGGATACCCCCGGACTGATCGCCGAGGAACGTGTCCGCCAGCGCCGGCATAACGACGAGCTTCGGCGTCTAATGAGGACCGCCTGCCTCTCTGGAAGCGTCTACTTCCGAGGCAATGACCGCAGTCCTGGCGACCGCGCCGGCGACGTCGGCAAGAGCGCCGCCGAGATCCTCGGGCATGTGCTGCCCGAGGTCTTTGACCGATTCAAAGAGGCCGCGGCCAAGTCATCCGATGTGAAGAAGGGCGTCGATGCGCTGTTCACTGCAGAGAACCTGCAAGGCCTTCCTTCGGTATTCGGGATCCTGGGTCTCCTTCGGGACGAGAGGGGCAAGGCAGTCTTTCGCACAGAGAGCGGTCCGCTGAAGGAGGTATTGGACCGTATCGACGAGCGCGCCAACTATGGCGACACCGCGAGCGGTCGCTTCCTGTCCGACGAGTTTGCCAAGGAGCCCTTCGGCTGGGACTTCGAGACTGTTCGCCTTCTCGTGCTCTCACTGCTCCGTGCCGGCACGATCGAGGCGACCAGCAAAGGGCAGACACTCGATTCGGTCGAGAGCGTCGAGGCTCGCGATACCTTCACTAACAACAACCTGTTCAAGCAGGCATCGTTCCGCCCGAAAAAGGGCATCGAGTTCGAGGAGCTGGTAAAGGCGTCGGAAGCGTTCCGCGATACTTTCGGCACCGAGGTCCGTGAACTCAATGCCGGCACGATTGTGAACGAGCTGCGTAAGGAGATCGCACGTTACGAAGACACCGTGGGCTTGGCGCTCGGGCAGCTGACTGCGCATAGGCTCCCCGGTGGGACCGTTCTCGAAGGGGCACTCGGCCAAATGAAAGCGATCGTTCGGGGCTCGGATGACAACGCTCTCGCTACATTTAATTCCTCGCACCGTTCAATAAAGGACGCCATCAAGCGCGCTGCCGAGCTCGAGCAGAGTCTAACCGAACCCCGCCTCGTCGACCTGGAGCGGGCTCGGCACGCACTGGGGACTGCATGGCCCTTCCTTTCCCAGGAAGTCGACATGCCCGACGAACTGTGCACTAAGGCTACTCGGCTCAAGGACATGCTAGCCCGGGAAACCTTCTACAAGGAGCTTCCCGCCATCGAACAGAACGCCGCCGCGATCGAGATCGAATACGACAAGCGCTTCGAGGGCGCGCTCGCCTTACGCATCGCTGCCTACACCAAGGCGTTCGATCGCCTCGTGAATACGCCGGGCTGGAAGGAGATCGACGAGGATCAGCAGCGGCGGTTAGCGGCGCCGTTCGAGCGCGGCAAGTCCCGGGAGGAGGAGCGCCTTCCCATTCCACAACTTCGCTCCGATCGTGATGCGTGCGAGGGGAGACTGCAGGCCGCCGTCGCGGAGCTTCGCCGCATGATTGACGGTGAGCGAGTCGTGAGCGTGAGTCTCGGAAGCTATTTTGGGGGCGGCATTGAGACCGAGGAGCAGCTAGACGCTGCGCTTGGCGGCGTTCGTGAGGAGTGTGCGCGCCTCATCGGAGTTGGCAAAAAAGTCATCGTCCAGTAAATAGAACGAAGGACTTTCGATGGCTATTTCGGACGACACAATCAAGAAGGCCGTTCAGCGGTATCACCGCGAATACGATCGGTACCTCAAGTTGTGCGCGCGAGTCGCTGAGATTTGTCGCATAGAGGTTGTCGAAGGCAACGCAATCCGCGCCCAGGTTACTGCGCGCGCGAAAAGTCCGAAGAGTCTGGAGGGGAAGCTGAGGCGATTCGCGACAAATGGTAAGAAGACAGTCCCCAATGTGAATGCTGTATTCGAACAGATCCGCGATCTGGCAGCCGTTCGAATCGCTACATATGAGCAACGCCACGAAGACCAGGTTGTTGGATTCGTCTGTAGGCGCTTTGTAAATTCAGCGGGGCTGCCCCCATTGCACGAACGTAAGGATAAGAATAGGGATGACGCCACTAACTTCTACCGTGCGACCCATATCGAGGTGTTCCTCCCTTCGTCCGATATCGTTGGTACGTACACAAATGTTGCCGACGTGCCTTGCGAGGTCCAAGTGTGCAGCATGATGGCTCACGTGTGGAACGAGGTCGAACATGATCTCGGTTACAAGCCGGCCGCCGGGTCTCTTTCGGAACAGGAGCGGAACTTTCTGGTGACGCTTGGCAACTCCGTTCGGGCGGGTGACGGAACGATCGCCAGCCTATTCGCGGAAACCGAACGTCGCCAGAGGGAGCAAGGTGGCTCGTTCGCGGATGTCTACGACTTCGTCGCGCGTCTTCGCGGGTGGTTCCCGGGTTCGGAGTTTGGACGAAATGCCGGCGCACTCTTTGAGGCGTTGCAGCCGATTCGCCTCGTGACCCCGGATGGCATACGGAGGCTTCTTGATATGGCGGAGCCAATGACTGAAGTGGGGCGGACGCTGGCGGAGGACTTCTCCGCGAAGTTGGTTGCCCGTGACGAGACACGCTTCGGGGTTGACTGTAACTCCTCAGACCTACTCTTGGTATTGTTGCTACCCAAGGTTGGAAAGCATCTCGTTGCATCGTCGAGTGACGCTAGCACCGACGGACTCGGGCGAGTGCGTTGGCTTGCTGAGCGCTTCAACGACATCTTCCCGAGTGAGGAGCGAGTCGATCCATTGGCCAATGAAGTCATAGAGCAGCAGGGAACGTCTTAGGTGAACAAGGACATCCGCAACGCCATCGAACGGGCTACCCAGCGCGCCCGTAAGTTGCTCGAGGATGACTATGCCTTGCAGCTCGAGGGGACGTTCGACGTTCTGCGCACTGGCGCCGTCGCGATGAAGGCCGGATCGCACCTGGCACCGCGGCAAGTCGTCCAGCGGGACAAAATCATCGCCACAGTCGAGCACAAGCGGGCTGCTGGCATGAGTGCTGCGGAGGCAGTCGTCGATTACCTGCGGGATGCCGCGTTCACGACGATCAACCGCTTCGCTGCGCTCAAGATGCTTGAGGCGCGTGAGCTCGTTCAGGAGTGCATTACCAAGGGTGAACAGTCGTCCGGATATCGCGAGTTCTGCGGCCTCGCGCCTGGCGCGGCTCTGCTACCCGACGGCGCCGGCTATCGCCTGTACATCGAGAGTCTGTTCGATGAGATGTCCACCGAGGTAAAGGTGCTCTTCGATCGGAGAGATCCGGCGTCGGTGCTTTGGCCGAAGCGAGCGACCTTCGATGCGCTTCTGGAGGAGCTGAACGCTCCGGATCTATCCGGCGTGTGGGGCGAAGACGAGACCATCGGGTGGGTCTACCAGTTTTTCAACTCGGGCGAAGAGCGGAAGAGGATGCGCGACGAGAGTTCGGCGCCGCGCAACAGTCGGGAGCTGGCTGTTCGCAACCAGTTCTTCACGCCGCGCTACGTTGTTGAGTTTCTCGTGGACAACACGCTCGGGCGGACGTGGATCGAGATGTACGGCGTGGGCAGCAGCCTTGCAGGGCAGTGCCGCTATTTCGTGCGAAGCGAAGAAAGGGGTACCCGTAGCCGCCCAAGGAAAGACCCGCGCGATCTGCGCGTACTTGACCCCGCATGCGGCTCCGGCCACTTTCTGCTCTACTGCTTCGATCTTCTCCTCACCATCTACGAGGAAGCGTGGGCGGTCGAGGCGGCGGGCACGGTTAGCCACGAGACTGGCCGGGCGCTGCGAGACGACTACCCTGACATCACGTACCTCAGGCGAGCGGTGCCAGCGCTTATCCTTGAGCACAACCTTCACGGTGTGGACATCGACCCGCGTGCCGCGCAGATTGCCCCGCTGGCTCTCTGGCTGCGTGCCCAGCGGGCGTGGAAGGATGTAGGCGTTTCGGGGACGGACCGGCCCCGCGTGCGTCGCACACACATTGTTGTCGCCGAGCCGATGCCGGGGGACAAGACACTCGTCGAGGAATTTGCCGAGCGGCTGGAACCACCTCTACTACGCGATCTCTTTCGCAAGATGGTGAGTGAGATGCGGCTTGCCGGTGACCTGGGCGCTCTCATCCCAGTCGAGCAGGGCATTGCCGCGGACCTGCGTCGGGCGCGTGAGCAGTTCGCGGCCCGGCAAAAGGAGCTGGAGAAGGGATATCTCCCTGGCTTTGAGCCCGAACGGAAGCAGGGAGAGCTTGACATCTCAGGAATCGATGATGACAGCTTCTTCCAGGAGGCCGAGGCAAATATCGTGGAAGCACTCCGGAACTTCGCTGAATTCGCGGTCGGCGCCGTCAGTGTGCGACGGCGGCTCTTTGCCGGCGACGCGGCGCAGGGCATTGCGCTGATCGACCTCCTGCGCACGCGCTTTGATGTGGTGCTGATGAACCCACCGTTCGGCGCGGCGAGCCTTGCCGCTAAGAAGGAATTCGAAAAGGCCTATCCGCGGACTAGGAACGACATCTACGCAGCGTTTGTCGAGCGCGGCATCCAGCTCCTCCAGCCGCACGGGTTGCTCGGAGCCATTACCTCGCGCACGGGCTTCTTCCTGTCGAGCTTCCAGAGGTGGCGCGAGGAAATTCTCTTGAAAGAGGCGCCGCCGGTTGTGTTTGCCGACCTGGGATACGGTGTGATGGACGCCGCGATGGTCGAGGCTGCAGCCTATTGCCTCGAGAAGAGCCGTGAGGTCGCAGTTTGAAGACTGTATTTCTGCGCGTGTTGGAATCGGAAGACAAGGCTGCGGCGTTGCTAGGAGCAGTGGGCGAAGCGGAGGGCGCTCGGGGTCGCCAGCGGTTTGAGGTCGACCCGTCGAGCTTTGCTGCCGTGCCGCGTTCGCCGTTTGCCTATTGGGTGAGTGAGCGTCTTCTGCGGCTTTTTGGGGACCTACCTCCCTTCGAGGCGGAGGGGCGTGCAGCGCGACAGGGCGGAGTCAACGGCGATGACTTTCGATGGCTCCGCAGTTGGATGGAGGCTGCATCGACGCAAGGTAGAGGCCGATCCGTCCCGATCGCAAAGGGTGGCAAGTTCTCTCCGTTCTATGCTGACCTTCCTCTCCGGGCATCTTGGGATCCTAGCCGGGATACCTTCTGGGCCTTTGTCGGACTTCCGCACCGCCCATCGCTGAAACCCGCCTCCTTTGACTTCTACTTCCGCCCGGGCCTCACGTGGCCACGCCGGACGAACGGCCTCTCGTTGCGTCCGATGCCGACGGGGTGCATCTTTGCCGATAAGGGGCCGGCAGCGTTTGTTGAGAACGATGACGTCCGCGAATTGCTCGTGCTTTCATGCATCACCAACAGTCGCGCGTTTGGCCTACTCGTTTCTCTCCAGCTGGCGCGTACGGAGTTGGCCCAGTCGTACGAGGTGGGCCTGATTCAGACCACACCCATCCCTAGCTTCACGGATTCCGACCGCGAGATACTCGCCCAGCTCGGCCGCCGAGCCTGGTCGCTGATGCGGTCGCTTGATACGTGCACTACAACCTCACACGCCTTCATGCTCCCGGCGCTACTGCAGGTCGCCGGCGCCGACGTGGCCAGCCGAGTCGCGGCGTGGTCCAAGCACATTCGGACAGTTGAGGTGGAGCTTGGCCGCATTCAAGCCGAGATCGACGAGCGCTGCTTCGTCCTCTACGGCATTGATGAAGCCGACCGCCGTGCCATAGCCGAGGACTTCGGTACCCAGGGCTCAGAGGAGTCATCGAACGACGACGCAGCCGGTGCTGAAGAGGATGACGTCGGGGAGGACAACAATGAGACCGAATCTACCAGCGATGGCGCGAGCCTCGCGAGGGAGCTGGTCTCTTGGGTCGTTGGCGTCGTATTTGGTCGCTTCGACGTGCGTCTGGCGACCGGTGGGGGTGCGCTGCCCACCGAGCCCGAGCCGTTCGATCCTTTGCCCGCCTGTTCGCCCGGCATGCTTACGGGCGGGGACGGCCTACCTCTTGCCCGACCGCCGGCCGGCTATCCGCTCTCCTTTCCCGAGGCTGGTGTGCTCGTCGACGACCCGGGCCACGCGCAGGATCTTACCGCCGCCGTGCGCGCCGTGGTCGACGCGGTCTTCGGCGCTGATGCTGACCGGTGGTGGAGCGACATCGCCGCGCTGCTCGACCCAAAGGGCCACGACCTCCGTCGTTGGCTCGCCGACAGCTTCTTCGAGCACCACCTAAAGCGCTACTCCAAGAGCCGAAGGAAGGCGCCCATCCTCTGGCAACTCGGCACGCGCTCAGGCCGGTACAGCGTGTGGCTCTACGCCCACCGCCTCACGCGCGACAGCTTCTTCCAGCTTCAGAACGAGGTGGTGGGCCTGAAGCTCCTCCACGAGGAACGACAGCTCACGAATCTGCAGTTAGCGGGTAGCCCATCGGCGTCGGAGCGCAAAGACATCGCCGCGCAGGAGGCCTTGGTCGAGGAGCTGCGCGTGATGCTCGACGAGGTCAAGCGCGTCGCACCCCTCTGGAACCCGAACCTCGATGACGGCGTGGTGCTGACGATGGCGCCGCTCTGGCGGCTGGTGCCCCAATACAAGCCTTGGCAAAAGGAGCTGAAAAGCAAGTGGGACGAGCTCGCTACGGGCAAATACGACTGGGCGCACCTTGCGATGTACCTCTGGCCCGAGCGCGTGGTTCCGAAATGTGCAACCGATCGAAGCCTCGCCATCGCTCATGGTCTCGAAGACGCGTTCTGGGTCGAAGGCCCTGACGGAAAATGGAAGGCACGCACGACCCCGGTCAGACCCATCGACGAGCTGGTCCGCGAGCGCAGCTCATCGGCCGTGAAGGCGGCGCTCAAGAGCCTGCTCAATGCGTCAACCACATTGGGACTTCGTCGCGCTCGCGGCCGCCACGCAGCGTCTTCAGAGGTAACCGAAGGGGGCGCTGATGCATCCACTTAACGACTATATCGCGAAGCAAGTTGCCGAAAAGCTGAAAAGCAAGAAGATCGTTGTTTGGTACGACGCCCGAGGTGAGTTCGGACCATTCATTGCGGAAGTGCGCGGCGGTCCGCGAACGTCTAATGAGCTAATGCCGGTGTTTGTCGCGGGCGTCGCGACGAGCCTCGCGGAGTTCGCGGGTTCCATGTTCGAGCTCCGCACCGTCGTCGAGCCACGCGTTAGCGGTGATACGCCCGAGTCAGTTCTTATGTACTTGTCGGGTTGCGAGCGAGACCGTCGCGGCTCAGTGCTCATGGAGCTCGAGAAGGCCGGTGAGTGTTACGAGCCCCAGTTAAAGCGCCTCGCGCGCAACGTGCTTCGCCAGCGCTACACTGACGGGGTAATTGACGAAATGCTGGCTCCAGAGCGCGTCACGTATGAGGATCTCGCTCGCGCCTCTTCTGACTCATTCTCCCCAGAGCCGCCGTCTCTCCTGAAGAGCATCTTCCATGATGTCAGGGGCAATGACGGAGTGCTTGTAGCATGGCTCGTCAGTGATGTGCGAGACGCAGACATCGCGGTGAAGGAAGCGACACGCGAGGTGGTCAAGCTCGTCCGATCGCGTCTGGGCCTCGAGCTGCCAGACGATTCGGCGCTCGCGAAGCTGCGTGCGGTCACCCTTCGGTACGTCCTCGCAGGTGAGTTTCGGAGTGACTTGAACTGTCCGCCACCGCCGTCCCTCGATGGCGTCCCGAGCCCCAAGACGAAGGAGGAGGAGGCCGCGTTGCGAGAGCTGGCGCACCGCCTTCGCTCGGGCTTCGCTGAGGCCTATGCTGCTCTTGCAGATAACCTCGAGGAGGAGCTCGGGCTGCGGAGCGCCAAGCTGCCCGCAGGGAGTCTGGGCGCCATCGACACATTTCGATTCGAGGAGCGCTGGCTCCTCAGCCACTGCGGTGAACTCATCGCCACCAGCAGGTTCGGTGAGGCATTGGTAGTCTTCGGCGAGCGCGAGCATAGTTTCTGGCTTGACCGGGACGTCGGGCGGAAGGCCCAGTGGGAGGCCTGCCGCCGCATGGCGGAATTGGGCAGCCTGGCCGTATCGGTCCGGGCAGACCTGGTTAAGGCCTCCGGCGATATCAACGCCTGGATCGATGCCTATACGACCAAGAATGGCTGGTACCGTCTTGACCAGGCGCAGCGTCGCCTCGAGTCCTGGGTTTCGAGCCTGGATGACGACCCCGAGGAGCGCCCACTTGGCGTCGTTCGCCGCACTTATGAGGACGCCTGCCAGGCAATGGCCGATGGCTTTACCAAGGCGCTGATGAAGGCAGGGTGGGCGGCTCCAGCGTCGTTGCAACAGACTAGGATCTTTAGTGAGGTCGTGTCTCAGCGACCGAAGCCCGTCGCCTATTTCCTAGTGGACGCCATGCGTTTCGAGATGGGCGTCGAGCTTTCCGAGCGGCTGCCAAAGACAGCGGAGGTATCCATGCGCCACGCCCTCGGTACCCTCCCCAGCATTACGCCTGTCGGCATGGCAGCTCTTCAGCCGGGTGCCTCAGCCAGCTTCAGTGTCGTCGAGCAGGGTGGCAAGCTCGGCGCACGGATTGACGAAACATTTCTCCCGGACCTGGCATCGCGGAAACAGCTGGCGGCGGCGCGAGTGCCGACCCTTGTCGACATTTCGCTCGACGAACTTCTCAGCCTACAGCCATCAAAGCTCTCCAAGAAGATCGACGGCGCACAGATCGTGGTAGTTCGGTCCCAGGAGATCGACCACGCCGGTGAGACGGGCTTCACCTTCCAGGCTCGGCAGGTGATGGACACCGTCATCGATAACCTCGCGCGGGCGATCCGGAAGCTCGCTGCTGCGGGCGTTGAGCACACGGTGGTGAGCGCCGACCATGGCCATCTGTTCTTCGCCTCCGACCGCAACGAGTCCATGCGGACTGATGCCCCCGGCGGTGACACCGTGGAACTCCACCGCAGGTGCTGGATCGGTCGCGGTGGGGCCACGCCGCCAGGGTGCGTTCGCGTATCCGCCTCAGCACTTGGGTACGCTTCGGATCTCGACTTCGTATTCCCAATAGGGTCAGGCGTCTTTAAGGCAGGTGGTGACCTGGCATTCCATCATGGTGGACCCTCCCTCCAGGAGCTGATTATTCCTGTGCTTACCGTCCGGACGAAAGTAGGCGCGTCAGAGAAAGCGCCGACAGGACCCATTGCCGTTAGCGGCATCCCTGCAGCAGTTACGAACCGAATATTTAGCGTCACCCTTCAGCTCGGCGGCAGGAACCTTGCGCTGTTTGCGGGTGAGATGCTCGTACGTCCCCTATTGATGTCAGCTGGAAAGCAGGTTGGGGCAGTCGGGATGGCTGTGGATGCGGACCTCGACCGTGCAACCGGTTGTGTCCCGCTCGAGCCCGGGAAGCCCGTTACCGTTGCTTTCCTGCTGAGCGACGAAAGTCCGGTCTCACTTCGGGTAGTGGTGCAGGATCCGGCTACTGATGCGGAATTGTACCGCTCGCCGACCGATATCCCGGTTCGACTTGGAGTGTAGCCATGAGCAACGGAGCAGTCCCTACGCGCGACGTCCTGGACGACAAGGTCAACCGGCTATTTGCTGGCAAGGTTGTCCGCAAGGATCTAGTGCGGAAGGTAAAGGTCGGTGCGAACGTACCGGTATTCGTCCTGGAGTTTCTCCTGGGAAAGTACTGCGCGTCCTCCGATGACGTCGCGATCCAGATGGGGATGCAGGTCGTCAACGACACGCTATCCAACAACTACATCCGCTCCGACGAGTCGATGAAGGCCCAGGCCAAGGTCAAAGATCAAGGACGATACACCTTTATCGACAAGGTAAAGGTTCGCATCGTTGACTCCGACTATTGGGCTGAGGTCAGTAACTTCGGACACAGGAACGTGCACATTCCGGCGCACTACGTCCGCGAGTACGAGCGGCTTGTAATGGGCGGTGTCTGGGCGCAGGTCGATATGCGTTTCGAGTATGACGAGGAGTCAAAAGGCAAAAATCCCTTTTGGATCGACAAGCTCACGCCCATTCAGATTGCCACGTTCGATCTCGAGGAATACCGCCGCGTCCGCCGAGAGTTCACGGCGGACGAATGGCTCGACCTCATGATACGAAGCATGGGCTACGAGCCAGGCGAGATGTCCCGGCGCTTGAAGATGCTCTTTCTGGTGCGCCTCATTCCGTTGGCCGAGCGCAATTACAATCTCGTCGAGCTCGGGCCTCGGGGGACCGGCAAAAGCTATGTAGTTCAGGAGATTTCGCCTTACTCCGCACTTCTTACAGGTGGAACTACTGTCGCTAACCTCTTCGGTCACATGTCCGGCCGACAGAAGGGCATGGTTCAGATCTGGGACGTCGTCGGTTTCGACGAGGTTGCGGACCTCCAGAACATGCCGAAAGAGGTTATCACTACCATGAAGACCTTCTGTGAATCCGGGAGCTTCCAGCGAGGCCAGGAGGCCGTGTCCGGCGACGCAAGCATTGCGATGTTCGGCAACACCAATCAACCGATAGACGTAATGGTTCAGACCGGTCATCTCTTCGCTCCTATGCCCGACATCATCCGCGACGACATGGCCTTTATCGATCGCCTGCACTTCTACCTCCCGGGCTGGGAGGTTCCCAAGATGCGTAACGATATGTTTACGGATCACTACGGCTTCGTCGTCGACTACCTAGCCGAGGCGCTCCGCGACATGCGCAAGCATAATTTCACCGAAGTCATCGACAGGCACTTCTCGATGGGTGCCCATCTCAATGCTCGTGATCGCAAGGCCGTGCGCAAGACGGTTTCGGGCCTGATGAAGATCCTCTTCCCGCATGGGGAGGTCACCCAGGACGAGCTCGCCGAGATCCTGGAGTTGGCTCTGGAGGGGCGCCGCCGAGTCAAAGAGCAGCTCAAGAAGATGGGTTCCTTCGAGTACTACCACACGTCCTTCAGCTATACCCTGCAGGAGACCGGTGAGGAAAAGTTCGTCGGTGTGCCAGAACAGGGAGGGCGAGACCTGATCTCCACTGACCCGCTGGCACCCGGTACGGTATACACAGCGGGCGTGACGTCCGATGGCACGGTAGGGTTATACCGCGTCGAGGTGTCCGTCTCGACTGGTACGGGAAAGCTTAAGCTCGCTGGCGGCGTCGCGGGTTCGATGAAGGAGTCTGTCCAACGCGCGTTCAGCTACCTCCAGGCAAAGAAAAGTGATCTTGGCGTTGCTCGCGACTTGGATACCTCAGACTTTCACGTAGAGGTCATCGACCTGCTGGCTAATCGGGTCGAGGCCGAGGTTGGCGTTGCATTCTTCATAGCCTGCTATTCAGCAATGCGGAAGGCGCCGGTGAGCCCGGCTTTGCTGGTCCTGGGTGACATGAGCGTCCAGGGAAACATCAAGCCTCTTCGCTCTTTGACCGAACCCCTGCAAGTCGCGAAGGACAACGGAGCCAAGCGAGCGCTAATTCCTATTGAGAATAAGCGAACGTTTCTGGAAGTTCCCGGAGACGTTGTTGAACACGTCGATCCGATTTTCTATGGTGATCCCAAGACGGCAGCAATGAAGATTCTTGGCGGTAGTTGAGTCCGGCCGACAAGACTTGCCAATCCTGGTCTCATTTTACATGCGCACGCTAGCGTTCTTAGCGCCGGGGAACACCCGGACGAGTAGCAGGCCTGCCTTCCAGTGACGTTCAAAGTGTGGCGGCGAGGTATTCGGACTGATTGGCCCAGAGAAGTGGTAGATCAGGTCGGTAGAGTAAGTATTGTGCCGTCAGTCCGACGGGCTGCTGTCCGTCGGTGATGGTTTCGATAGTCCGAGGCGCCAGATAGGCAAGTCGCAGTACCCGCCCTACAAATGCCTCACTGATCGACTCTGCCGCGGCGAGCTCCCGGAGTGAGTTCGCCGCTCCGGTCTCGATCTGCTGGCGCCAGGCGAGAGCTCGCACAATCAGGCGAATCAACACCACGTCAATCCGCGGGTCCGTCGCCCGCCGTTCCCCCGGCACAATCACCCGCAGCTGGATGCCCCGCATGCGTATCTGTATTGCTACGGTGATGAGCACCGTTTCGTGGGGCAGGCCTCGACCCGGACAACCCAAGCTCGTGCCGAGGACGTGGGGACGCAGGCTGATCTGCAAGCAATCGTCGTGGATCTGGACCCGCTCGATAAGCGTCGCGAGCGTGGCGCACCACGCACTGGGCGTGAGCCCGGGCAGCTCCTGAAGTCGCGAGGCGGCCGCCGCAATGATCTGGGACGAGTTTCGGGCCGAGAGGGTCGTGCCGAAGACCTCCAGTAACCGTGGCGCATCGCCCAGCAGATCCCGAATGGCGCGTTGGACGGCCGCTTCGATCTCCTGAGCGGGCAAGCGCTTGCCGCGGGTACTCACCCCCGTCCGGTCGAGGGTTTCGTGGATGTAGTAGCGATACCGCCGGCCACCCTTGACGGCGTGTGAGGGCACGTACCGTTTCCCGTCGCCATCGAACAACAGCCCTGCCAGCAGGCTCGGCTCCTGGGCCGTCACCCGGTAGCGCTTGCCCTGGCGGTTGGCCGCGATCTGGTCCTGCACACGCTGCCAGGTCTCCGGGTCGATGATTGGCGGGTGCAGGCCGGGGTAAGTCTGATCCTTGTGGCGGATTCGGCCGGCGTAGACGGGGTTCTTGAGTATCAAGTAGATGTGGCCGTCGCCCATGGGTATGCCGCCACGACGTCGGCCGATCACCGCCGGCCGCAGGCGGGTCCGTAGCCCGAGTGAGACCACCTCCGCCCGCACTTTCCGGACACAGCCGAGCTCCAGGTACAGGCGGTAGATCGTGCGGACCGTTTTCGCCTCGGCTTCATTGATGACCAACGTTCGTTCCGCGGCCGTGTACCCGAGGGGCGCGGTACCGCCCATCCACATGCCCTTCTGCTTGGACGCCGCGATCTTGTCGCGAATGCGCTCGCCGGTGATCTCCCGCTCGAACTGGGCGAAGGAGAGCAGCACGTTCAGCATCAGACGACCCATGGAGGTCGTGGTGTTGAACTGCTGGGTGACCGACACGAAGGACACCCCGTGGGTATCAAACTGCTCGGCCAGACGGGCGAAGTCGGTGAGGGAGCGGGTGAGCCGGTCGATCTTGTAGATGACGATGATGTCGAACCGGCGGGCACGGACGTCTTCCATTAGCCGGGTGAGGGCCGGGCGCTCGATGTTGCCGCCCGAGTAGCCCCCGTCGTCGTAGCGGTCCTTGACCAGCACCCACCCCAGCTCGATCTGGCTGCGGATATAGGCCTCACAGGCCTCCCGCTGGGCCTCCAGCGAGTTGAAATCCTGCTCCAGACCTTCCTCGGACGACTTGCGGGTGTAGATGGCGCAGCGGAGGCGGGGTGGGGTGGCCACGGGCGGCTAGGTGTCCTTCTTGGCGAGCAGACCGAAGAACTTGGGGCCCGAGTAGCTGGTACCCGTGATCGTCCGCGCGATCACCGACAGGGAGCGGTAACGCGCCCCCTGCCAGGCGTAGCCGTCGGGCAGGATTTCCACGGTGTGGGTCTGGCCCTTCCATTCCCGCAGTAGTCGGGTGCCTGGGGTAAGGGCCTGCACCCGACGTTGCCCGACCTGGCGCAGGGTGGTCGGCCCGGCGAGGGTCTGCAGGCGGCGGCGGACGGAGGGTTTCAGGCCGCCGTAGACCTGGGCCTGCAGTTCCCAGGCGATCGCCCGGATCAGCACCACCCGACTCACCCGCCGCGGGGCTGGGCGACCGAAGACGGTCGCCCAGTGGGTGCGGAGTTCGGGGGCCGAGAGGGCCTGGAGCGCGTCGATCTCCGCGTGGACGGGGTGGGTGGCCTTGCCGCTCACGCCGCTTTGCCGACCGTCCCGGCCGGCACCCGGTAGACCCGCCCCTTGGCGCCGGTCTCGCTGGTCAGGTTGAGGCCGAGCTTCTTCCGGACCGTGCCGGAGAGGAAGCCGCGGACCGAGTGGGGCTGCCAGCCGGTGGCCCGGATCAGGTCGTCGATCGTTGTGCCACCGGGCTGTTGCAGTGCTGCGAGGACCTGGGCGGCCTTCGTCTTGGCGGGGGTGGCGGTGGGTCGTGGCTTGGCAGTCTGGGGCTTGGCCGTAGCC
>JBEBHH010000046.1:0-22221 GCA_040080965.1 Gammaproteobacteria bacterium
GTCGAGAATCGAGTCCGCGAGTCTCTCGACGGAGGGGAATCCCGGTCGCACCTGAAGGCGCTCCTACAACCGGAAGGAGCTGTTCGTACAGGCTCGACTCCCGCTTGCGGAAGCCCGTCGTGTGGAAAGAGTGGCTGAGCCCGAGCAGCGCGGAGTCCAGGTGGTGACACAACTCGTGGAGCAGCGTGCGGAGGAAGGTGCGGAAGGCCACGACACGACTGCGCCTGGCGGTTCGCATCCACACCGTGATCGTCCCGTTCGGACCCTGGCCCGGGTTGTACAGGCCGTGCAGCTCGCCCCATTGGCCCGCCGGCCGTTCCGCGAGCACGGTGACGGCCGGGGGTGCGACGCCGAGCCGGGCGCAGACCCGGTCGAGCAGTTCGTTGCAGGCCAGGGCGAGCGCCCGGGGCTCACCCCTCGCCAGGGCCCGGCCGACGCCGAGCGTGAGGTCCACCAGCCCGACGGCAGCTGGCACAGTCACCGTCGTGACGAGATCGCTCTGCCGGTATACGCCCTGCTGCCACGGGTTGAGGCGATGGTAATAGCGGTGGACCATGGCCCGAGTTTAGCCGACGATGCGGGCCTGCGCCCTCGGGAGGTACTGAATGAACCTGACGCTCTACACCAGCCTCGGCTCCGGCAATGCCTACAAGGTGGAGCTGTTTCTGCGGCTGCTGCGGCTGCCCTACGAGACCCGTGCCGTGAACCTGCGGACCAACGAGCACCTGAGCACGGCGTTCCTCGCCCGGAACCGCTTCGGGCAGATTCCGGTGCTGGTGGACGGCGACGTGGTGCTCACCGATTCCCACGCGATCCTGCTGTACCTGGCCGGCCGCTACGCCGAGTACACGTCCCATGCCTGGGCGCCGCTGGATCCGCTGTGCCTCGCGCGCGTCGTGCGCTGGCTGTCGGTGTCGGCCAACGAGATCCAGAACGGCCTCGCCATGCCCCGGGCCATCAAGCTGCTCGGGTGGCCGCTGGACTACACCCAGGCCGTGCGTGCGGGATACCGGATCCTGAAGATCATGGACGACCACCTGGCCGACCGGGAGTGGCTGGCCCTGAAGCACGCCACCATCGCCGACCTGGCCTGCTACCCCTACGTAGCGCTGGCGGCCGAAGGTGGCGTGGACACGGCATCATTCGGTCACGTGCGCCGCTGGATCGCCAGCGTCGAGGCGATACCGGGATTCTGGCCCATGCCGCGGATTCCCGGCCTGCCGGCGGTGCCGCTGGTGCCCGTGCCGGCCCAGTAGGAGCGGCTTCAGCCGCGACCTTACCTCCGGCTCGAGACTCGCGGACTCGATTCTCGCCGGAGGTACGGTCGCGGCTGAAGCCGCTCCTACTGGGGCCGTCGCAGGAAGACGCCGAGGGCGGCTGCCCAGACGATGGTCATCTGCAGGTAGATGAAGCCCGCCGGCGGAAACGGGAAGCTCAGGATTCCGGGCAGCACCATCAGCCAGCCCCACCACACGAACCACGCCGGGAATTCCCGGGTCAGGCGCGTGAGCCAGGCCAGCTGTCCTGCCAGCCAGCTGAGCCCGACAATCGCCAGCACGTTGATCACGCTCCGCATCAGGGTGTTGATCAGCATGATCGTCTCGGCGTATTCGGGGTTTTGCTCCCGCAGGATCTTCGCGTAGACCGCACCCGGTATGTCACTGATCCCCGTGAGCAGGAAGCCGAGACCCGAGAGCAGCGCCGCCAGCATGAGCATCTGCGAGCCCACCGGGTGCCGCCCGCGGAAGCGGTTGTACAGGCCGAGGCCCAGGATCAGCAGCGAGAAGCCGCAGATGATGTGCGCCGTGCCGCTGGTCAGGAAGGAGAACGAAAACTGGGCGTTGAGGATCTTCCCCATGTCGCCGTAGTCTTTCGCCTTGTCCACGAAGCCCAGGTAGGTGGGCTCCAGCCACAGCGCATTCATGTTGTGAATGAGCATGCAGCCCACGATCAGCCACGCGGCCGTGCTGGCCGCCTTGTTCAGTTGATGCACGTTGTCCCCCTGTAGGAGCGCCTTCAGGCGCGACCGGTCGCGCCTGAAGGCGCTCCTACGCCTGTTTCAGTATCGCGAAGTCGTCAACCGGACGTCGGCCCGCGCAAACGCCTTCTTCTGGCGCTCCGCGAAGCCCGCTGCCTCGCCGCTCCGGCCCTGTGCCTCCAGCGCCTGCTGTAACCCCAGCAGCGAGTAGCCGTTCTCCCGGTAGTAGGCGAGGTCCTGCCAGTAGACGGTCTCGGCCTCCTGGGGCAGGCCGGCCTCCAGGAGCACGGCGCCCAGGTAGTGGCGGACCGGGAAGTACCAGTCCGGCGGCTCGTTGTACATGAGGCTGTCCTGGAGCAGCACCGCCCGCTGGAGCCGCGCGATGGCCTCGTCGTAGCGCTTGTTTCCCGCGGCAATCTCGCCAGCCAGGATCTGCTCGGCAATCGTGATCAGCTTCAGGGTCGGTGCGAAGGCCGTGTACCTGTCCTTCAGTCCCGGTTCGACGGCAACCGCCCGGAGCGCCGCCAGCTCCTTGCCCGCCAGCGCGGACTTGCCGCTGTGCTGGAGGGCGAGCCCGCGGGCGTAGTGCCACAGCGCGTTCATCAGTCGCGCCGGTGCGGGCGGCTGGGGCTCCTTCAGCACGTCGTCCCACCTGCCGAAGCGCACCTGCACGAACAGGGACTGCAGCTCGAAGACCTCAGGCAGGCCGAACACGTCCGGCTCCGGGTGGGAGTGCCCGGCGAGCTTGCGGGCATCGGCCAGCGCCAGGGCGCTGCGACCCTCGAACATCGCCGCCCAGACCTGGAAGTGCACATTGTGCGGGTAGTAGAGCAGCGGGTAGATGCCCTGGGCCTTGCACTGGTCCAGGTAGCCCTCGTCTGCCTTCGAAGCGGCCACGTTGATGTCGTAGGCGTCCGCGTACCTGCCGACCCGCATGTAGATGTGGGATGGCATGTGCACCAGGTGCCCGGCACCGGGGGTCAGCGGCCGCAGCCGGTCCGCGGCCCCCTCGGCCCGCCCTGGATCTTTCGCCTCGACGGCGTGGATGTAGAGGTGCAATGCGCCGGGGTGTTCCGGGTTGGCTGCCAGCACCCCCTCCAGCGTGCGCAGGATGGTGGGCGTGTCCGGCCGGGGCTGGCCGTCGGGAAGCCAGTAGTTCCAGGGCGACGTGTTCATCAGCGCGTCGGCGTACAGGGTGCCCACGCCCGGGTGTTCCGGGTGGGCAGCGGCGACCTTGGCCATCGCGTCGGCGTACGCCCGGTCGAGGGTCGCGCGATCGGCTTTCGGATCCTGGCTGTAGCGGATCGCCAGCGCGTCGATCAGCGCCTTCTCCAGGGGGGAGGCCTTGTCCTTCAGCCGCAGCGCCCGCTGCGCACTGGCCCAGGCCGGCGCGATGGCCTCGGGCTGCATCGGCAGGTTCAGGTTGGGCCCCAGCGCCAGCGCCTGGCCCCACCAGGCCATGGCGTTGCCGGGATCGAGTCGGGCGGATTCCCGGAAGGCCCGCACCGCTTCCGGGTGATTGAAGGCGTAGACGAGGTTCATCCCCTGGGCAAAGAAGGCCTGGGAGTCCGGGTTCTTCGTCGTCGTGACCGGGTGCGCCAGCGTGCCGATCCCGGTCAGGCGGGGCGCCAGCGGGACTGTGGCCATGGATGGATCGCCGTCGAGGGCGCGAGGGTCCCAGAACTGGGCCTGGGCGGGTAAGGGGGCCAGCAGGGAACAGGCGAGCCACAGGGAGCTGAGCATGATGGTGCGCATGTCACACACTCCTTATTATTGATTGCTGGTCGCGGCGGTCGCCGCTCCTACTTCTGGTACTTCGACTTCCACTCCGGGTAGGGCATGCCGTAGATCCGTTCGCGGGCCGACTCGTCGCTCAGGGCGATGCCCTTCTCCTCCGCGGCGGCCCGGTACCACTTGGCCAGGCAGTTGCGGCAGAACCCGGCCAGGTTCATGAGGTCGATATTCTGCACCTCTTTGCGGGCATCGAGATGCTCGAGCAGCCGCCGGAAGGCGGCGGCTTCAAGCTCGGTCTGTGTCTTCGTGTCCATGCTGGTGATCTCTGTCGGCACTCCTGCAAGCGCTCCCACGACTATTCCACCCTGAAGCACTTGTCCTCGGTCCGCGGATTGCCATCCGACGGGCACTCGATGTCCTCGCGGGCGACCCAGAGTGGCGTGCCGGCAACAATCAGGGTGTGCACCGACTTGTAGCCCTTCAGGCCGCCGATCGACAGTGACGGCAGGGGGTTGATGATGAGGTCGGCCTTGCCCGCCTGGATGTCCTTGTCGCAGCCGGTGAGGTCGTTCAGGTACTTGGTCGATACCGTGTGCTGCGGGAAGAAGGCCCTGGCAGTCTGCGTGGCCAGCGGTCCGGTGCAGATCCGCAGGCCCTTGCGCTTCGACAGGTCGTCGACGGTGTTGATCTCCTTCGCCAGCTGCGACTTTGCCGGGATGTGGATGTACTGGCTGATGGCGCTCATCGTGCAGGTGAAGCGGCGTGACGTGCGCCGGCGCATGCCCTGGGTGTCGCCGCCCGTTGCGTTCAGCTGGCTGACGATGTCCGCCTTGCCTTCCACCACGAGGGACGTGGAGGGCATGGGGCCCGGCGGCACGACAACGTTCTCGACCTTGATGTTCACCTTGTAGTGGGCGTTGATCTCATCCAGAACCGCCTGGAACTGGGCGTCGCTGATGGATGAAAAGAAAAAGGACGTGTCGTTCGCCGTGTTCGTGGTCGTCTGCGTGACCTGACGGATCGTGCCCCGCTCGAGGATTTCCTTGAAAAGCCCCACGGGCTTCTCGGGGAAGGGCGCGATGTCCGGCTGGGGCAGGCAGTCCGCCAGGGTCACCATGTACGAGAGCGCGGCACCGGGATTCGAGAGAGGGTACTTGGCGAGGATCTCACGGTCCTTGCCGCTGGCGACGACGCGGATCCAGCCGGCGTCCAGGGCATCCACGAGTTGCTGCCGGCCCTTGGCCACGTTGGGATCCACCCTGGGCGTTGTTGCGCAGCCGGAGGCAATGAGTGCGGAGAGGCCGAGGGCCGCGATGCGGGCCAGGTTCTGCATCTTCATGGGCGGGAGAGTCCTTAAAAAGCGCCGGTGGGGGCCAAATCTATACCACGAACCCACCAGGGTCTCGCGCCGAGGTGCGGTCGCGGCGCTGGTTCGTCAGTCCGGGCCGCTAGTCGAGATGCAGTCGGTTTCCCCGGTGCTGGCCGGGAGTCCGGGGCTCGATCTCCGGCTTCAGGCGGCCGTCCGGGCCGTAGTCCTCGAGTTTCTGGAAGAACAGCGGCTTGTCGCGTTCGATGCCCAGCAGGCGCTGGCGGTAACCGGCCAGGATCGCCTCGCGCCGGTCCTGGTCGACCCAGCGGACGGCGTGGGCCACGTAGGGCTTGAGCACGTCGTAGCCGCAGAGGGCGAGGACCCCGGCGTGGAGCGGCCAGAGCGTCCGTTCCAGGTCCCCGTTGCGGCCATCGGGCATCGAGGAGGTGGGCGGTGCGCTGGTGGTGAAGGACAGCATGGCGCGCCGGCCCGTGAACACGCCCCGGTCCCAGGTGCGTCCGAAATCGTAGGCCACGCCGTAGGCGAAGACCCGGTCGATCCAGCCTTTCAGCATCGCGGGCACGGAGTACCACCAGAAGGGAAACTGGAGCAGCAGGAAGTCGGCGGCCATGAGCTTGTCGATCTCGGCCTGCACGTCGGGTGCGAAACCGGCGGTGCGGGCGGCATGGGCCTGTTCGGCGCCGAGATCGACGCGCGCGGGGTCGGCGCGATGCGTGAAGTCGTGGGCGCCGGCCACAGGATTGAAGCCCTGGGCATAGAGGTCGGACACGGTTACGGAGTGTCCCGCCGCGGTCAGAGTATCCGCCGCCAGGTCCTTCATCACGCCGCTGAAGGAGGTGGGCTCCGGGTGGGCGTAGACGATCAGTACGCGCATGGAGGAAAGGTACCGGACACCAGCCGGTGTCCGGTACCTTTTCCGTCAGGCGACCGGGGCGGGCTTCTGCTGCCGGGCGTAGTGCTCGAGGCTCGAGTGGCTCGGGCCGTAGTCTTCGGTCGGGGCCGACAGGATGTCCGGCTTGTGCTTTCTCGCGTAGTCCAGGATCACCTTGGGCAGCCGCTCGACGTTGTCGAAGGCCGTCATGGTCGACGTGTACATGCAGTGGCCCGGAGTCTGGCCCATCAGCATCCAGGGCAGCCAGGGCGTGACCCGGTGCCAGGTGCCGTGGAACGGCACGGCGGTGAGCTTCGGATTTTCCAGGTCCTTCTTCGACACGAAGTACCGCATCATTTCGGAGACCTGCGCCGTCGGGCCCGGCGACTCGCGCGGCCACTTGTCCGGCTGCAGCGGGTTCGGGTAGTTCAGGTGCATGTCGGTGGACAGCACGAGGGTGTCGTCGTTCAGCTGCTGCCACGGGAAGATCAGCGGGATCTTCGGCAGCTTGCTCTTGTCGCCGGGAAAGTCTTCCGGCGCCAGGATCAGGGTGTCGCTGATGGTGTAGTTGAAGGGGTCGTTGAAGACCTGCACGACCTTGACCTTCTCCTTGGTCCAGGGGTTCTCCCACTCTTCGATGATCTCGCCCGGCTGACCGAGGCGGGTCAGGTTGGTGTAGAAGATCACTTCCTTGTTCAGGCGCCGGATGTTGCCATCGGGCAGCGGCAGGAGGCGCGTAGCCAGGAAGGTCTGGAAGCCGAGCAGGGGCCGGAGCTTCTCACCGGGCTTGACGCCCAGGATCACGCCGCTGCAGTGGCCGATGCGCTCCTTGCTGGAGTCCATGTCGGCCTGGATGCGGGCCCAGGCATCCCGGTTCCACCGGGGATTCATGAAGTCGATCTTGGTCTCGAAGGGAATGATGGCCATCGTTGTCGGTTCCTTGTGTACTGCCGGGGCCTGATTTGGCCGGGTAGTCTAGCCGGAAGGGGGTGCCGGCAGGTACGGTGACGACATGCGCAATCAGAAGGTCGTGCTTACCCGTTCACTGGCTGGTGTCCCCACGCCCGCCGATTTCCGTGTGGTGGAGGAACCACTTCCCGAGCCCGGGCCCGGGGAGTTCCTGGTCCGGCACATCTACCTGTCCCTGGACCCCTACCAGCGCTCCGCGATGGCGGGCCGGCACATGACGGGGCGGCAGCCCCTTAGGGACGGCGACATGCCCGCCGCCGAGACGCTGGGCCAGGTGGTCCGGTCCCGGCATCCGGATTACGCGGAGGGCGACTACGTGCGGCACTTCGGCGGCTGGCAGGAGTTCGGCCTGGCCACCGGCGAGCGCACGGAGCGGGTGGATCCGTCACTCGCGCCGCTGTCCGCCTGGCTCGGCGTGCTCGGCATGCCCGGCCTCACGGCCTGGGCCAGCATCATCGAGCTGGCCGGCGTCCACGGCGACCAGACGGTGCTCGTGTCGGCCGCGCTGGGACCGGTCGGTTCGCTCGTCGGCCAGCTGGCGCAGCTCAAGGGCGCGGAAGCGGTAGGGATCGCGGGCTCCGACGAGAAGTGCGCGATCGTCACCGGGGAATTCGGCTTCCGGGCCTGCGTAAACTATCGCCGCGACGGCTTCCTGGAGGCCCTGCGCGCGGCGCTGCCCGACGGCGCGGACATCTACCACGACAACGTGGGTGGGCAGATGCTCGCCGATGCTTTCTCGGTCCTCAGGATCAACGGCACCGTCATCCTCTGCGGGCTCATGGAGCGCTACAACGATCCGGCGCAATCGAAGCCCCTGGACCTGGCGCTGCCGATCCTGAAGAGGGCGGTCATGAAGGGCCTGGTGGTGTCGGACTTCGAGCACCGGCGCCCGGTCTTCGAGGCCACGGTGGCGGCCGGTATCCGGGAGGGCCGGATCCGGTACCGGGAGGACCGCGCGGTGGGCATCGGCCAGGCTGGCGCCCACTTTGCCCGGCTGATGCGGGGGGAAAACGTGGGCAAGGCGCTGGTGGTGCTGGGGCCCGAGCGGGGCTAGCCGGCAGGCCTTGACGTCTCCAGTACCTGTGGGGTAAATAGACCCATATGTTGGGCCTGTTGCCCTGAGTTCACCGCCCTGATGGACACTTCTGCTGCCCAGTCCGACTCCGGCGCCCTCGACCGTTGTGCCGTTGTTCAGACCTGCCGGGTTCTACTCCGGCCCATAGCCAGCCTGCTGCTCAAGTGCGGGATGACCTGGCGGGAGTTCGCGGAGGTATCCAAGGGTGTTTTCGTTGCCGTCGCCAGCCAGGATTACGGCCTCAGTGGTCGGCCCACCAACGTTTCCCGCGTGTCGATCCTGACCGGAGTGAGCCGCAAGGAAATCGCCCGTGTCCGGGCCCTGCTGGAGCGGGAATCCGACCCACTGCCGAACAAGACCACCGACGCCACGCGCCTCTTGTCCGGCTGGCACCAGGATCCCGATTTCCTGACCTTGACGGGCGAGCCCCGGATCCTGCCGCCGGATGGAGACGCACCCAGCTTTGCCACCCTCTGGCGCCGCTATGGCGGCGACGTGCCGGTCACGAGCATGCGCAAGGAACTCGAGCGGGCCGGAGCAATCACGACCCTGCCCGACGGCACGCTCCGCGCGGAGCGCCGCTACTTCATGCCGCGGCGCTTCGATTCCCAGTGGATCCTGAACGCGGGCAGCATGCTGCGCGACCTGGGTGCGGGAATTTCGCATAACCTGGACGTGGGCAATGAGTCAGGATCCTCCGGGGGCGGCCCGTCGCGGCGGCGCTTCATCGGCCGCGCGACCAGCGACAGTGTGGATCCGGCCGCCTTGCCGGAGTTCGAGGCCTTCGTCGAGAAGAACGGCCAGGAGTTCCTCGAACGGATAGACAAATGGCTGACCGAGCACGAAGCGCGGGCGGCGCCCGGCGCCGCGCGCAAGCAGGCGCGACTCGGTCTTGGAGTTTTCCTGATTGCAGGCGACTGACAAGGGGTTTGGTTATGCAGATATTGAAACGCGGATTTTGGGCGGCCGGTCTTACCGGCCTGGTTCTGGGCCTCGTGGTGGCCTGTGGTGGCGGTGGCGGGGGCAACTTTGCCGGCATCGACCGGCTGGGTGTCACGAACGGTACCGTCACGGGCTTCGGCAGCATCATCGTCAACGGGGTGCACTACGAAGTGGGCAACCAGACGACGTTCAACATCGACGACAGCGGCGGCGGTGGCCAGGACGATCTCCGGCCGGGCCAGCAGGTGACTATCCAGTGGGACAGCCTTGACGATGGCGTCACGCGCCGCTCCCAGTCCGTCAGCTACGACGACACGCTGGAAGGCCCCATCGCCAGCATCGATCTGCCGGGCCAGAGCATGGTGGTCCTGGGCCAGGTGGTCATCGTCGACGCCGCCACGTCCTTCGATGACGAAATCTCCCCCCGGGACCTGACGGGTCTCGCGGTGGATGATGTGATCGAGATCAGCGGCCAGATCGATGGCAACGGGGCCATCCGGGCCACGCGCATCGACTTCAGCGAGAACACCAACGACTTCGAGGTCCGGGGCGTGGTCGAAAGCCTCGATACGCTGACCAGCACCTTCGTCATCAACGGGCTCACGGTCGACTACAGCGACCTCATCAGCCCGCCGACGCTCACGAACGGCCTGTTCGTGGAGGTCGAGGCGGACGATTTCGATTCCGTCAGCGGCAGCGTGCTGGCCACCAAGGTGGAAATCGAGGATGACGGCATCTCGGGCGCTGACGACGGCGACGATGGAGAGGTCGAGGGATACATCACGAGCTTCACCTCGGCGACCAGCTTCGCCGTCTCGGGAGTGCCCGTCACCACCAATGGCCAGACCGCCTATGAGGACGGTGTCGTCGGCGACCTCGCCGAGAACGTCAAGGTCGAGGTCAAGGGCGAGGTCAACGCCTCTGGCGTGCTCGTGGCCAGCACGGTCGAGTTCAAGTCCGGCGACGACGACGAAGATGGTGACGATGACAGGATCGACGGCCGGGTCGAGGGCAACGTGACGGCAGTCAACTCTGGTGCCGGAACGCTGGCCATTGCCGGGGTTGCGATCACCGTGACTGCGGAGACCCGCTACGAGGACCAGACGGGCGTCGCCGGCCAGTCCTTTGGCCTGGACGACATCACCGTCGGCAACTACGTGGAGGTGCGGGGTGACCCGGGCGCTGGTGCCACGCTGACGGCGGTCATCGTGGAGCGGGACGAGGCCAGCACCGATGGACTGCTGCGCGGTTCGGCGGCGGCAATCGACGATGTCGCCCTGACACTCTCGGTTCTTGGTGTGCCCGTGACGACTGACGGCAGCACCCAGTACCGGGATGCCGCCGACAATGCGCTGAGCGCCGCGGCCTTCTTCGCCGCCATCAGCACCGGCTCCGAGGTCCAGGTGAAGTTCACCCAGGGCGGCGGCGCGATCGTGGCGGACGAGCTGGAGCTGGAGGACGAGGACTGATCTTCAGCCCGACTGCCTGAGTCCCAAAAGCAAACGGGGCGGTGCAACAGCATCGCCCCGTTTCCATGTAAGACCCTCGCTGCGGCGTTCTAGAACGAGTAGGCCAGGTCGTAGTTGGTGTTGAGCGTGTAGGTGGTCGCCGTCGCATTGCCCTGCACGGAGCCGGCGCTCGGATTGCCATCGTCGCCGCGGGCCTCGAGGATCTGCGTGACGTTGCCCTGCAGGGCCCCGAACACGACGACGTGGCCGCTCAGGTTGTACAGGCCCTGCTCGAAGCCGATCAGGCCGCCGAAGGCATGGGCCGGCTGCTGGTAGGAAGCCGCGGTGGCGTCCACGGGCCCCTTGAGGAAGCCCGCGCCGCGCAGGTGCTTCCAGATCTTGCGGGACTCGAGGGTGTTGTTGGTGCTGTTCCAGGCGCCGGCGATCACGCCGTTGCCGTTGCCATTGTCCGCCGCAGCCCAGGTGCCCGGGAAGCGGGTGGACGCCGAGGGGTCGTCACCCGGCAGGACGCCATAGCGGTCCTGGTAGGCGAGGATGGCCGCGGTGATGCCCTTGTAGTCGTTTTCGACCTTGCTCACCTTGGCGTTCGTGATCATTTCCTGGCCCTTCAGCACACCACCGATCAGCAGACCGATGATGACCAGTACGATCGCGATTTCGACGAGGGTGAAGCCCTGCTGACGTGCCCGAGAATCTGAGTGACTAACCATGCCGTGCTCCTGGGAAGTTTGAACACCGGAACCCCACGCTCCGGCAATGCCCGAAAACCTGTCGCCATAATGCGGGAGGCCCGCCCGGTGTTCTGTCAAACCGGTCACAGAATTCCCCCGCGGGAGGCGCCTCATGGCAGTCTCCCGGCGCTGACCAGCTCCCCGTACAGCGTCGTCGGCGAGATCCACGTCACAATGTCGTCGAACTCGTTGCCCGCCTGGGCCCCAAGCGTGCGATTCACGAAGACCTCGTCCGCCGCGACCGGATAGTTCACGCCCGAGGGCCCGCCGCCGACGGTGGCGCCCAGGTTCTCGAGCTGGTCCGCCGAGGTCGCCGTCGCCCAGTCCTTGCCCAGCGACAGGAGGACCGCCGGGGCATTGCTCGTAAGGGTGGTCGCGCTGCTCGCGCAGGCCGTGGCGCTGGAGCCCGTGGTGGTGGTGCAGATGTCGAGCGCAGGCGCCAGGCTGGCCAGGGTGACCGTGCGCATCTCGCCCGGCCGCACGAAGTCCCAGTTGCCATTGCCATTGGCGTCGCTGTTGGTCACGGAGTAGCGGATCGGGCTGCCCCACGCATCCAGCAGCAGCCCGTCACCGTTCTGCGCGCCCGGCAGTCCCAGTGTCACCGCGGGTACGAAGCCATGCTGGCGGGTGCAGCCCGTGGCGGTGGCCGACGCGAGGCCGCTGCTCGCGGGTGTCGCGGGGCACGGCAGTGCGTCCCGGGCCAGCGCATAGCCAACCAGCGCCTGGCGGATCTGCTCCAGTTGCTGGCGGGTCGTGTCGATCTTCTGCTGATCCATGCGCGCACTGAGCGGCATGATGAGTCCGCCCATGAGGAGCCCGACGATCAGCAGGACGATCGCCAGTTCCAGCAGGCTGAAGCCGGCCTGTGCGTGGTGTCCAGGAAGTGTGTTCAGCATGGCGTGACACTCAGGTTGGCGTCGATGCAGTAGAGGATGTCGTTGAACGTGGCGCTGGCGGCGGCGGATTCGTAGTTGCCGGTGCCTGCGGTGTTGGGATGGCTGGTGGCATTGCGGCCTTCCAGGTAGTTGGCGATGTTGCCCCGGGTGTCCGTGTTCATCGGCGGCTCGTCCCGCACCTGGCCCGCGGCCGCGAGTCGTGTACCGGAGAACATCACCACTGCCGCCCAGGCCCCTGCGCCGTTCACCGTCAGGCAGCTGGTGCAGGTCGTGGCGGGCGGTGCGTCGGGCCGGAAGTCCCAGGCGACCGCGTAGAAGAGATGGTCCTTCCAGTTCCGCCACAGCACGGCCATCTCCGGCGTCCATTCGGGAACGGTGGCGGAGTTGCACGCGGTGAGCACGCCCAGGGACAGGTTGCCGGTCTGGACATTGGAGTCGTTCGCGACGTTGGGTACCCGGCCGCTGAGTTCGCCGACGGGCGTGTCGGTGTACTGGGCGGCGGTGCGGTACTCCACGAGATCAACGGGCGCCGGCCAGGGAAGCCGGCGGTCGTTGGGCGCACCCGGGTTGCGCTTGCCGTAGTCGGCGATGCATCGCGCCGCCGCGAGCGTGAGGCTCCGCAGCTTCGCCTGCACGTCGGCCCGGCGCAGCAGGCGGTCCTGGATCTCCGCCCGGGTGATGAAGATGACCTGGTCGTTGATGGCAGTCGCGCCCGGATCCGCCGCGATGACGTCGTCGACGGCGTCGGCCCCCAGCGAGACGGTCGCGTTGTTGATGCCCGATGCCGCGTCGTCGTCCAGGTAACTGGCCGCCGTGAAGCTGCCCCCGCACTGGGTGACACCGGCGGGGAGGGTGAGCCGCACCTGGCCCGGCAGTGGCGGGCCGGGCGCGATGATCACGGCCACGGGGCGTTCCGCCGCCGACGTTCCGGCGATGACGGTCGTGCCGTCAGCGGCCATGACCCGGAACTGGCCGCTGGAATCCTCGTTCAGCAGCGCCGGACTGGCGATGGCGCCGGCCTTCCAGGAGCCGGAGACTGCGTACCAGAGGCACTCTCCGCCCCGCGTGCGTCCGGGATCGAGTCCCAGCGTGCGCCAGGGCAACCGGCCGAGCACGTTCCGGTGCTGCAGGCCGCACAGCAGCTCGTGGGCTTCACCCTCGTTCAGGATGCCGGTCGCGTCGATGTCGGGGCAGGGCAGGAACCCCAGCTCCCCGGGGTGGGTCGCATCCCAGGTGACCGCGTAGCCCAGCAGCGCCTCCTTGGCTTCCGCCAGCAGCTCGGCGTTGGCCCGCGCGCGGGCGGCGCCCGGGAGCTGGGACAGCAGGCTGCGCGAGAAGAGCACGGTGCCGCCGAGGACGAGCAGCAGGAGCATGATGAGCAGCGCGGCGCCGCGCTGTCGGGCCCGGTACGGCGTGTGGCTGCGGGTGAACACGGCGCCGGGGTCACGGCTTGTCGGCCGTGTCCTCCGCAGTGGGAGCCGGGACGAGCGGCTCGGCGGTTGCCGCTGGCTCCGCTGTTACCGTGGAACAGCCGTAGCAGTTGGCCACCCGCCCCGTGGCGGGCTCCCAGAACTGGCCCGGCTTCAGCCGCACGGTGCTGCCATCGGCCGCGTCCTCGAGAGTCACCCGGCTGGAGCGATCGGGACCGCGGCGCACGCGGATGCGGCCGTCGGACCCGTGGTTCCGGCTGCCGTTCACCCAGACCACGTCGGGCCCGAGGCTGCGGCGGACGACGCCGTTCAGGACGACCTGGCGGTCCAGCGGCGCGGCCACCGGTGATTCCAGGCTGCCGGCGTCCGTGAGCACGTCGCCACCGGTCTCGCGGAGCACATCGAGCGCGCGCCGCTGTTCCGGCGTCATGAAGAGCCTGCCGAGGTCCTCCCCTGCAAGGCACGGGAGCGCTGCAAGGCCGAGAAGCGTGATGAGGAAGGCGCGGAACCGGATTCGCACGGTCAGGACTCCGGGTTCGCGGCGGCCAGCGCGGATTCCCGCGGGATCGAGTACAGGGCCAGCTGGCAGCTGCCGGTGAGGTTGGCCTTGTCCGCCAGCAATGCCGCGCCGGTGCCCGGCATTTCGAGGTTGCAGGCCTGGACCTGGAGCAGGCCCGGCGCTTCGCGCAGCCTCGCCAGCAGCCGGAGCAGGTCGAGCTCGTGAACGAGACCAAGCTGGAGGTCCATCTGGCTGACCAGCACGGGGGCCGCGACGCCAGGCACGAGCCAGGCCGCCTCGAAGGCGCGCTGCGGGCTGGTCGTATACCGGAGGTAGGGCAGGTGGAGTTCGCTGCCGGCGTCCCGCGTTGCCTGCACCCATGCAAGGCGCTGCTCGGCGCCGACGACGCCGTCGACCGACAGTTGCTGGAAGAGCTGCGCAAACTTCCGGCGGGCTTCACGCCGCTCAGTGAGCTCGTTGCGTTCGGCCTCAAGGCTGGCGAGCGACTGGCGCCCCTCCTGCAGGGCCGCGTCCGTTCGGGAGCGATACGCCGTCGTTGCGCCCCAGGCCGCCGCGCAGGCCAGGAGCAGCAGCGCTGGCCCGACCAGGCCCTGCCGGAGGTGCGTCCAGTCGAGGTTACGCACGTTCATGGCCGACCCTCAGAAGGACGTTGATCGTGAATTCCGCCTCGTCGCTCTTCTGGCCGGGCGTGATCTCGCCGGTGAGCGTCGATTGCGGGTTGATGTCGAGGGGTTCCTTCCTGGCCTTCACGGAGATCACGCGCGGGTCTGCTCCCAGCGACGCCATGAAGGTCCGTACGCCCAGGAACGCCAGCGGATAGTTGCCATCAAAGGGCGCGATGTGGCCGCGGATGGTCAGGCGCACCCGCTGCTCGCCATCCACCACGCCGGCCTGTGTGCCGGCATCGTCCGGTGCGTCGCCAGCCTCGCCTGACTCATCGATGGCCGCCTCGGACTCCACGCCACCGGCGCCGTCGTCCGGTGCCGCCAGGGCCTGGACGGTGGTCCATTCGATACCCCCGATCCGGACCTGGGGACTGGCCTCCACCGCGTTGCTGACGAGGCCAAGGATCTCGCCGGGTTCCACCGCGTGCTCCTGGAGCAGTTGCCAGGCCGTGCCTATGCGCTGCATCTCCAGGGGATCGGCGCCGTTGGGGGTCTCTCCCGCCAGGCTGGCGTCGAGCTGCCGGGTGATGTCGCCGACGGAGGCGCGGATGTCGGCCATCTCGTGGTTCGCGCCGAGTATGCCGACGAAGTTCAGCGCCGAGCCTGTCAGGGCGCCGGCGGCCAGGGCTAGGCAGGCCGCCTTGCCGAAGACCCGCACCTGGTGCAGCTGGAAGTACCGCCGTTCATCCGGCGGGGCGAAGTTGCCGGCCGGCGCATGCCGGCGCAGGAGCTCGACGAAGAGGAGGTCCGCATTGCCGTCCTGCAGGCCGTCCGCCAGCCCGAGGCGCCTTGCGGCGTCGGCGTGCCCGGGCACGTGCAGGCGGAAGCCCTCGTGGCCTGTGCCCTCGGCGCGCGCGCGTTCCGGGTCCACCCCGGGCTCGCAGAGAAGGAGCACGTCGATCGGGTTGCTCGCACTGGGCGCAAACGCCGCGTCGAAGTAGCGCACGCTCTCTTCCAGTTGCCTGGTCAGCCGCGCGAAGTCGCCGGGCGGCGCGGCGATCGACCGCCGCATGACGCGGCTGCCGACCAGATCCCGGCCGCGGAAGAAACTGAGCCGCAGGCTGCCCTCTCGCTGGCGCGACACCACCAGTGTGGCGTCGGCGGGATTGGCGGGCCGGAGCTTGTCCAGCAGCGGCCGGCTCAGGAGGGCGGGGCTGCACACGGTGGACACGGGCAGGCGCGCTTCCGCCAGCAGGCCCTGCAGTGTGCGCAGGTGTTCGGCCTTCGAGAGTCCGCTCAGGAGTATCCGGCTGGAATTCGGTTCGCCGGGGACGCGTCCCTGGATCGCGGCAGTCCGGTAGGCCGTCCTCGGGAAGAGGCGCGCAAGCTTCCGGGCCAGCATGGCGTCCTGGTCCCGCCGCCTGAGCCGCGGCATCACGTCGCGGTTGTGCTCTTCCTCCAGGACGTCCGCCACGATGGCCACGACGGCAGCGGGCGTCTGCCGCAGGTAGTTGACTAGGGCCGCGGGGTCCCCGTCGGGGAGTTCGTATTCCGACACCGGCACGTAGTGCCGCCGGTCCCAGGTGTACAGGGCGACTGCGCTGCCGGACAGGTAGATGACGTGCTGGGGCTTCATGTCAGGTGGCCCCCAGGTTGCCGATGGTGTCGTAGATGGGTCCGAGCACAGACAGCATCACCCAGCCGAGAATCAGGCCGAGGATCACCGTCATGGCAGGCTCGATGAGCGTCTGCAGCCTGTCCACCGCCTCACCGACCTCCCGGTTGTAGAAGTAGGTGACGTTCTGCAGCGCCTCGTCCAGCTTGCCAATGTCCTCGCCCATCCTGACCATCCGGACAACGAGCGGCGGAAAAAGGCCAGCCTTCCCGATGCCCGCACTGAGTGAATTGCCCTCGGCCACGTAACCGGAGACCTTGTCCAGGGCCTCTGCAATGACCATGTTCCCGGCCAGTTCGCGCGAGGTCTTCAGGGCGTCGACGATCGGGATGCCGGACGCATACATGATCTGGAAGTAGGTGGCGAAGCGGCTCATGATGATCTTCTGCAGGATCGGGCCGACCAGCCAGGCCTTCAGCTTGAAGGCGTCCAGGGCCCGCCGGAACCTGACGTCGTTCTTCACCAGCCACCGCGCGGCGATTACGGCGATCGCGGGCACGGCGATGATCAGGTACCAGAACCGGACCACGAAATCCGACGTGGCGATCAGCGCCTTCGTGTGCAGCGGCATCTCCTGGCCCATGGTCTTCAGGAACTCGCTCATCTGCGGCACGACGTAGAGCATCAGGAAGAAGACCACGCCCGCCACCACCGTGCCGACGAACGCCGGGTACATGGCCAGCTTCTTCGTCTGGGATATCAGCTCGTCCTGCCACTTGAGCGTCTCCGTCATGCGCCCCAGTACCTGGGAGAGCTCGCCGGACTTCTCGCCCGCCCGCACGAGGGCTACGAAGACCCGGTCGAAGGTGGACGGGAAGTCCGCCATGGCGTCGGACAGTCCCTTGCCACCCTCCACCGCGAGGGAAATGGCGGCCAGCACGTTCCGGAAGGCGTCGTCGCCCGTGCTGTCCCGCAGGTCCCGCAGCGCTTCCAGGATCGGCAGTCCGGCGCGATGGGCCTGTTCCAGGTGGAAGCAGAAGTTGATGAGTTCCCGCCGGTTGACGTTGGTCTGCGCCGCCTTCTGCTGGCGCGTGGACAGCGGGCGGCAGGTCACCAGCTGCAGGCCGATCTGCAGGAGGCGCGAATCGAGCTCCGCCTCCGAGGCCGCCGCGAGCTGGCCGCGCAGGAGGCGGCCGCTGCCATCCACCGCGCGGTAGGCGAAGGCGCTCATGTGGCCACCCCCAGGGCCCGCTCGGTGAGGTCAACCACCCGCGCGATCTCCTCCAGGCTGGTGTCCCCGGAGAGGACCCTCCGGATGCCGTCGTCGGCGAGGGGGCGGAAGCCCTTGGCGGTGGCCAGCGCGTGCAGCTCGCCGACCGAGCTGTTGCGGGCCAGTGCCTCGTTCATGTCCCGGTCGAAGCGCACGATCTCCATGATGGAGAGGCGGCCCCGGTAGCCGATGTGGTTGCACTGCTCGCAGCCGACGTTGCGGCAGATCTTCACCTCGGTGCCGCCGGTGATGCCCATCAGCCGCCGCTCGATCTCGCTGGGCGTGTACTCGGCCTTGCAGTGCGGGCACAGGCGGCGCACGAGCCGCTGGGCGACGATGCCGATGATGTTGCCGGCCAGGATGCCCGGCTTCAGCCCGATGTCGAGCAGCCGCGGAATCGCGCCGAGCGCGGAGTTGGTGTGCAGCGTCGTGTAGACCTGGTGGCCGGTCATGGCGGCTCGGAAGGCCATCTCGGCCGTAGCCTCGTCGCGGATCTCGCCCACGAGGATGATGTCCGGGTCCTGGCGCATCAGCGAGCGGATGCCGCTCGCGAAGTCCAGCTTGATGCCCTCGCCGAGGGATGTCTGCCGGATCATGGGGAACGGGTATTCCACCGGGTCCTCGAGGGTCATGATGTTGACGGCCTCGTCGTTCCGGTAGTTGAGAATGGAGTAGAGCGTGGTGGTCTTGCCGCTGCCGGTCGGACCGGTCACCAGGATCACGCCTTCCGGGCGGGCCATGAGCATCTTCAGCAGCGTCAGCAGGTCGTCCGGCAGGCCGAGCTTGTCCAGCGGCACGATGCCCGCGCGCCGGTCGAGGATGCGGAGCACGATGTTCTCGCCGTGGATCGTCGGCTGGGTGGCGACGCGGAAGTCGACGGTCCGGCCACCGACCGACAGCGAGATGCGCCCGTCCTGGGGCGCCCGGGTCTCGGTGATGTCCATGCCGGACATCACCTTGAGCCGCACGGCGATCGCGGCCCAGAACTTCTTGTGGACGGTGGAAACCTGGCGCAGCACGCCGTCGATGCGGTAGCGCACGCGGATGAAGCCGTCCTCGGGCTCCAGGTGGATGTCCGAGCTGCGCCGCTTGACCGCGTCGGCGAGGAGCGCGTCGACGAGCCGCACCATCGGCTGGGTGACATCCTCCCCCACGTTCGCCGGGAGCGGGGCCGCCGTCTCCGGAGAATCGATCTCCTGCAGGATGCCGGCCAGCGAGAACTCCTTGTCGTAGAAGTGCTCGATGGCTCCCTGGATCTCGGCCTCGCTCGCGAGGAGCGTGCGCACCTCGATGTTGCCGCCGAGGAGGGCGGCCACCTGGTCCAGGGCGACGACGTCGAAGGTGTCCGACATGGCCACGGTGAGGGCCCGGGCGACCGGATCGTAGGCGATTGGCAGGAGGCGGAAGCGGCGGGCCACGTCCTCCGGCAGCAGCGCGACGGCATCACTGTCCGGCACGACCTTCGACAGGTCGATGCTCTCGACCCGCAGCATCTCGGCGAGCACGTCGCGCACGACGGATTCGCTGACGAGCCCGAGGCGCACCAGGATCTTGCCGAGCCGTTCGTTCTTCTGCTTCTGTTCGGTGAGGGCGACCCGCAGCTGGTCACGGTTTATCAGGCCCTTCTCGACCAGGAATTCGCCGAGCTGCTTGCGCGGCGCGCGCCGTTCGCCCCGCGGTGCTGCCGCGGGCTGGGCATTGGCCGGCTTGCGGATGATCGGCGTGGCCATGACGTCAGGGCGTGGCGGAACGCAGTGTGGAGAGGCGCTCCGTGGCGGCGCCGGTGTTGAACAGGGCGCTCGCCGTTGCGAGCTCGAGGGCACGCTGGTAGTAGGCTGCGGCCGGCGCGGACTGTCCCAGCTGGTCCAGGCTCACGGCCAGGTTGTAGGCGTAGTCGGCATTGGCCGGCTCGGTGCGGACGGCGTCGAAGAACGCGATCTGGGCGTCCGGCCACCGGCCCTGGGCCACGTACTGCAGGCCGAGGGCGAAATGCAGGTTGCCGGCGCCGGGCTGGTCGCGCAGCAGGTTCTTCAGCGTGCTCTCGTCCAGGTTCCGGGACCCGGAGGCCGGCAGCATGCTCATGGCGCTGATCGCGGCGGCGTTCCTTGGTTCGGCCAGCAGCACGGCCTGGTAGAGCTCGCGGGCTTCCTCCAGCCTGCCGCCTCGCGCGGCCAGGGCGCCGAGGCCGAGCAGGGCGTCCACATTGCCGGGCTCGGCCGCGCGCACTTCGCGCCACAGCGCCTCGGCGCCCGCGTAGTCCGCCGCCTGGAATGCCGTCCAGGCCGCCGTGAGCTTCCCGAACAGCGGGTTGGTGGTGGTGCCGCGGACAATGCGGATCGGTTCGACGGCGCCGTCCGTGGCGTCGACGCCCGCATCGACGGAGCTGGCTTCTTCCGCCGGAGTATCAAACCAGGCGGTATCTGCCCCGGCGGTATCCGGCACTGCGGGTTTCCGGGCCACGTCGGCGGGTTTGGTGGCTGCAATTGCCGGCGTGACGGCCTCCGTCGCCCGCTGGATCGGTCCCGGGACGGGTCCGGCAGTGACCCGCGCGCCGGCAGCAGGGGCGCTGAACAGGGAATCGTCATTACCTGTCAGTCCGGACGTCTCGTTCAGCAGCCAGGTCGCGACGCCGGCGCCTATGACGATCAGGACCAGCCCTGCGCCGAGCCAGGCCGTGCTCCGCCGCGAACGGCTGCGCAGCTGACGGGCGGTCAGGACCAGGGTGGCGTCACCGGGCGGCGCCGATGGAGCGTAGGCCGCATCCTGGCCCGCAACGCTCTGGACGTCGGGGGCGTCCGCGGCCAGGGAGTGCGGCGCGGTCTCGACTTCCGTGGTGATCGGGCCGTTGTCGATGGCGAGCCGCAGCTCGACCGTCTGGGTGGCGCTGTCGGTGGCGGGTTCGACGGCCTCGTCCACCGTGGCCCGGCTGTCCTTCCGGTGCAGGATGTCGAGCAGGGAGCTCACTGTGCGGATGCCTCGCCGGCCGCCGCCTGCGTGGCCGCCGGCAGCGGCGCCGCAGTTCGGGCGAGGGCTTCCTGACCCACGCCGGCGCTGCGGATCACCGTCGGGCGGAGGAACAGCACCAGCTCGCTCTTCTTCACCTCGTCGTTCCGGAAGCTGAACAGGTCGCCCACCAGCGGGATGCGGGAGAGGTAGGGGACGCCGTCGGTCTGCTTGCTGCTCCGGTCCTGCATCAGTCCCCCGATGACCACGGTCTGGCCGTCGGCCACTTCCAGCAGCGACTCGATCTCGCTGACGTGGAGCTGGGGCACCAGGTTGTCGAAGTCGGAGGGTGGGTCCGCCAGACGGGGTGCCGGATCAACCACGTAATCCAGGATGCGGGTCAGCGTCGGCCGCACGTTCAGGCTGACGTTGCCGTTCTGGCTGATCTGCGGGGTTACGCTCATCACGAAGCCCACTGGCACCGTGTTGATTTCGCTGGTGATGATCGTCCTGGCCGGGGCGCCGTTGCCGGTACTCTCGATCGTCTCGGAAGTAAGAGTGAAGTAGACGAGTTCGTCCACCACCTTGAGCAGGGCTGTCTGGTTGTTGAGCGCCATGATGCGGGGCGTGGACAGCACCTTCGTGTCGCCGAACTGGGACAGGAGCTTCACGGTGGCGGAGAAGCCGCTGCCGTCCGCCTTGAAATTGTTGTAGGTCCCGGTGAAGACCGGCGCGGCGGCCAGATTGCCGCCAATCAGGTCGCTGATCATCGACACGCCGTCCTTGCCGAGCCCGCCCTGGGACGAGACAGTGGCCCAGTCCACGCCGGCCTGGTACTGGTCGCTGAGGTCAACTTCCACCACCGTGATCTCGATCAGGACCTGCCGCTTGGCCCCGGCCGAGAGCTGGTCGATGAAGGCCTGGATCTGCTGGTGCTGGACACTGCTGCCCCGCACGCTGACCATCCCCGACATCGGATTGACCACGACCGGGTCGTCGCCTTCGGCCGCGCCTTCGGCGCCCTGGCTCTTCCCGGTGATCAGCTGCCGGAGGTTCGCTCCGAGCACCGCCCAGAACGAATTGTCGGACTGGTTCTTCACGATGGTCTTGGAGCCGTTGCTCTCCGAATCGCTGCCGCCGCCCGCGGCTTCGTCCTCGCCCACGCTCCCGCCCGCCGTCGCGATCTGCGTGGCGACGGTTACCTCGCCCTCGGTCGTCCGCGAGAGGTTCACGTAGTCGATGCGGTAGCTCTGCCAGTAGGGCGCGTCAGGCATGACGACGAGCGTGCCGTTGTCCAGCGAGTAGCGGATGCTGGCCTGCCGGCTGATCCGGTCGAGGATCTGCGGCAGCGTCTGGTCGATGGCGTTGATGGTGACGTTGCCCTGCAGGTCGCCGGACACATCGACGTTCACCCCGGCGTCGCGCGCCAGCGCAAACAGCACGTCCTTCACCGGTACATCGGTGACGACGACGGAGTAAGTCTCCTGGGGCGGCCGCGGCACCGGTGCCGGTGGTGCCGGCAGCTGGGTCACGGCGGGGGGGACGTCCCTGTTCCCCTCGATCGTTCGCAGGTGTTCCGGCGCCGGATCGAATTGCTGGACCGTGCCGCAGCCGGCCAGGAACGTGCCCAGTGCCGATGCGATTCCGAAGAGTGCGCGGCGACGCGCGACATTCCCTGTCATGACCATAGCCCCTGCGCCCGTTAACTTAAGGCCCGGCTAGGATCAGGGTTTTATGTCTGGTGGGATGTGCGAGAGATCACGGTCTGCAAGGCCGGCGGCCAGGGACATGCCTCAATTCTGAGACCCGCGTCGCGCAACGGTGGGAGCTGCTGCAGTCACCC
>JBEBHH010000047.1:0-21662 GCA_040080965.1 Gammaproteobacteria bacterium
ACGTCCGGATCCAGTCCGAGCTGGGTGAAGTGGCGAAGAAGGGTGGCGACGGCTGGCGACTGCCGGGACTGTTCGTCCCAGAGCAGGCGGCCGAGCTGGGCCTCGAGCAGTGACCGGATCGAGCGCATTTCCTCCCGCATCTCGTCGAGTTCACTGGCCGTGGCGGCATTGGGAGCCCGGGGCGGCTGGTACCAGCCGTTGCCGGCGTTGCCCTGGTCGATGCGGACGGCAGGTCCGTCATCGCCCTGCCGGGCGTCGGTGTTCCGTTGCGGATAGCCGCGCGGGGAGTAGGTCGTTGCCGCGACCGGACCCGTGTCCGTGCCGGACTCGTCCACTGCCGCCGAGATCTCGACACCCGTGGCGTTGCGCGCCGTCTCGAGAATCACGGCATCGGCTCCCAGGGCCTCGCGCACCTGGCGCATGGCATCCCGCATATCCGTGCCTGTAAACCGTCTGATCTTCATCGTCTCTTGTCCTTCTCTTCAGGCCCTTGGGTCTCAGGTGCCGACGGCGGCGATCAACCGCACACGCTTGCTGTCCGGAACTTCGTTGTAGGCCAGTACCCGCAGCGTGGGCACCGCAAACCGCAGGAACCTCGCCAGCCAGGGACGGAGCGTTGGCGCCACCAGCAAAACCGCCGGCTGACCGGCAACTTCCTGACGGTGGGCCGTCTCCGCCAGCTGGGACTGGAGCCTTTCCGCCAGCGTGGGCTCGATTCCGGCCGTTTCCGCGCCTCCCTTGAGGGCTTCTTGCAAGATCTGTTCCAGCCGGGGGTCCAGGGTGATGACGGGCAGCTCCTCGTTGCCGGCGCTGGCCCGCTGGACGATGGTCCTGCCCAGGGCCACGCGGACCGAGCTGGTGAGGGCGTCGGGGTCCTGGGTGGACCGGCCGTGCTCCGCCAGGGCCTGGCAGATGGCCCGCATGTTCGTGACGGGAATCTGTTCCCGGAGCAGCTCCTGGAGTACCCGGACCACCACCGACAGCGACAGGGTCTTCGGCACCAGTTCCTCGACCAGCTTCGGCGCCTGCTTGCCGAGGCGGTCCAGAAGTTCCTGGGCTTCCTGGTGGCCGAAGATCTCGTGGGCGCTCTCGTGGAGCACCTTGGACAGGTGGGTGGCAATGACCGTGGGGACGTCCACCACGGTGTAGCCCCGGGCCTGGGCCTCTTCCCGCTGGCCGGGCTCGATCCACACGGCTTCCAGGCCGTAGGCCGGGTCGCGGGTCTGCACGCCGTTGATTCGTTGTTCGATGTGTCCCGGGTTGATGGCCAGCTCCCGGTCCAGCTGCACCTCGCCCGTGGCAACGCCTGAGCCCATGACGGAAATCCGGTAGCCGCTGGCCGGCAGATCCAGGTCGTCGCGGATCCGGACCGGCGAGACCAGGAAGCCGAGCTCGTCGGAGAGCCGCTTGCGGACGCCCTTGATCCGCCGCATGAGTTCCCCGTCCTGCTGGCGGTCCACCAGCGGGATCAGCCGGTAGCCCACGTCGAGCCCGATGGCGTCGGTCTCGATCACGTCGCTCCAGGACAGGTCGCGATTGGCTTCCTTGTCCACCAGGTCCGGCGTCACCATGTTCTCGGTCACGGTCGCCTCCGCCTCGCGCCGGCGCTCGATGAGCCACGCGCCGCCGGCGCAGACGCCGGCCATGACGAGGAAGGCCACGTTGGGCATGCCGGGCACGATGCCGAGCAGGCCGAGCAGCACGGCCACCACGCGCAGCACGCGCTTGTCGCCGAGGAGCTGGGCGAAGAGCTGCTTGCCCATGTCCTCGGAGCGGGACATGCGGGTCACGATGATCGCGACGGCGATCGCGAGCAGCAGTGACGGGATCTGGGCGACGAGGCCGTCGCCGATGGTCAGCAGCGCGTAGGTCTCCGCCGCCTGGCCCACGTCCATGTCGTGCTGCAGGACGCCGATCAGCATGCCGCCGATCAGGTTGATGAACAGGATCAGCAGGCCCGCCACGGCATCGCCGCGCACGAACTTGCTGGCGCCGTCCATGGAGCCGTAGAAATCCGCTTCCATGCGCACTTCCTGGCGCCGGGTCACGGCCTCCTGCTGGGTGATGATGCCGGCGTTCAGGTCCGCATCGATGGCCATCTGCTTGCCGGGCATGGAATCCAGGGTGAACCGGGCGCTGACTTCCGACACGCGGCCGGCGCCCTTGGTCACCACGACGAAGTTGACGATGACGAGGATGGCGAAGACCACGATACCGACGGCGTAGTTGCCGCCGATGACGAACTCACCGAAGGCCTCGATGACCTTGCCCGCGGAATCAGTGCCCGTGTGGCCGTGCAGGAGCACGACCCGGGTCGAGGCCACGTTCAGCGCCAGCCGGAGCAGGGTGGCCAGCAGCAGGACGGTGGGGAACGCCGCCAGGTCCAGTGGCCGCATCACGTAGACGACGGCCAGGATCACGACCAGCGAGATGCAGATGTTGAACGTGAATAGCGCGTCCAGCACCAGCGGTGGCATCGGCAGCACGATCATCGCGAGCATCGCGAGGACCACCAGGGGGAGTCCGGCTGCGAGCAGCGCCGTGCTGCGCATCGTGCTGAGGAAGTTGTTGCCTTGGGCTGCCATCGTTCAGGTTCCTATCGACGCCGGCGCCGCCGCTGCGGGCCGCTGGCCAGTTTCTCGTCCACTTCGACCGTGGGCCGGTCGGGCCACGGGCCGCCGCGCTCTCGCACGACCTTCAGCCGGTATACGTAGGTCAGCACCTGCGCCACGGCGAGGTACAGCTGGGACGGGATTTCCTGCCCCAGGTCGGTCGTCCAGTAGAGGGCCCGGGCGAGCAGCGGTGACTCGAACAGGGCCACCTTGTTTTCCGTCGCGATCTCCCTGATCCGCGCCGCCGTCTGGTCGGCGCCCTTCGCCAGCACGACCGGCGCGCGCATGCGGCCGTCGTCGTAGCGGAGCGCCACGGCGAAGTGGGTCGGGTTGGTGATGACGACGTCGGCCTGCGGGACGCTTTCGAGCATGCGCCGGCGCGCGACTTCCTGCTGCAGCTGGCGGATCCGGCTGCGCACTTCGGGGCTGCCCTCCGACTCCTTCAGCTCGTCCTCGATCTCCTTGCGCGTCATCTTCATCTGGCGGGCGTAGGACCAGAGCTGGTAGGGCGCGTCAATCGCGGCGATCAGCAGGAGGGCGCCGCTGCAGATGGCCAGCGTGAGCAGCGACAGCGACAGCGAGCTGCCCATGGCCTGGATCAGCGGCTGGTCGCTGAGGCCCAGCAGCTGGTCCATGCTGCCCATGAGAAGGGCCACGGCCGCTACGACGATGAAGCCCGCCTTGGCGAGCGCCTTGAGGACCTCGACCAGGCCGTTGAGGCTGAACATCCGGCCCAGTCCGGCGACGGGGTCCATCCGCTCCAGCTTGAAGGCCATCGGCGCGGGCGTGAAAATCCACCCGCCTACCGCGATGGTGCCGAAGAAAGCAGCGACGGCCAGCGCGACAAAGAGGGGTGTGCAGGCGTCCAGCGCGGCCAGCACGGCCTGGCTGAGGGCTTCCGTCATGTACCCCGGATCGTCGAGGGCCGCGCTGTCGATCGTCAGCGCGCGAGTCATCATCTCGCGCATGCTGGTGCCGAGCTGCTCGCCGTTGGCGTACAGCACGAGAGCCCCCGTCATCAGCACGGAGGCCATGCTGAGCTCCCGGGAGCGGGGAATCTGGCCCTTGCGGCGCGCCTCGTCGAGGCGCTTGGCTGTGGCCTGTTCGGTGCGGTCTTCCTGTTGCGTGTCGGCCATGGCCGGCTAGCTCCCCAGGATCCGCGTGAGCAGTTCGAAGGCTTCCGTCATCTGCGCTTCCCAGACGGGCCCCTGGGTGCGGATGGACAGCACCAGGATGAACAGTCCGAGCATGATCGTGATCGGGAAGCCGACGGCGAACAGGTTGAGCGTGGGCGCGGCGCGGCTGATCACGCCGAAGGCGATGTTCACCATCAGGATGGCCATGACTGACGGCAGGGCAAGCTGGATGGCGCCGGCGAACATGGCAGCGCCGAAGTCGGCGATCACCCGGGCGTCGCCGGGGCTGATGCCACCGGAGCCGATGGGTACCGCGGAGAAGCTCTGCCCGAGCAGGGCAATGAGCGAGAGGTGGGCGTTGGTGGCCAGCAGCAGCAGGGAGGCCACGACGATGTAGAAGCGCCCCAGCAGCGGCATGCCGCCGTTCTGCGGGTCCACAACCGTGGCGAAGGACAGGCCCATGCCCGTCGAGATCAGCTGGCCCGCCAGCAGCGCGGACTCGGTGGCGAGCCGGAGGACGAAGCCGATCGCCAGTCCGACGATCAGTTCCTGGGTGATCGCGACGATGCCGTTGCCGCTCAGGGGGTCGATGGCAGGTGGCGGCCCGGCCACCGGGAGCAGGGCCAGTGACAGCACCAGCGCGATCGCCAGACGGAAACGGCGCGGCACGTACATGGCGCCGAGCAGCGGCGCCAGCATCACGACGCCGCCGACCCGCAGCGCGGTCCAGAGGATCGCGAACAGGCCGTCAGCCAGCTGCACGGTCGTCGTCATGGAGAACTCAGCATGGGCGGATCAGCCCAGCATCCCCGGGATGTTCGTGAAGAGCGTCCGGGTGTAGCCGATGATCAGCTGCAGCATCCAGGGTCCGGTGATCAGCAGCGTCAGGACCAGCGCCAGCAGCTTCGGGATGAACGACAGGGTCATCTCGTTGATCTGCGTCGCTGCCTGGAGCACGCCCACCAGCACGCCGGTGATCAGGGTCACCAGCAGCAGGGGCGCGGCCAGCAGCGCAGTCAGGGTCAGCGACTCGCTGGCGATGGTGAGGACGGTTTCCGGCGTCATGCGCGTCCGCCTCAGTTGTGCGGCACGAAGCTGGAGGCGAGGGTGCCGACGATGAGGCCCCAGCCGTCCACCAGCACGAACAGCATGATCTTGAAGGGCAGGGAGATGAGCATCGGCGACAGCATCATCATGCCCATGGACATCAGCACGCTGGACACGACCAGGTCGATGACCAGGAACGGAATGAAGGTGAGGAAGCCGATCTGGAAGGCGGTCTTCAGCTCGCTGGTGAGGAAGCTCGGCAGCAGCACCGAGAGCGGGACGTCGTCCGGCTTCTCGAAGCCTTCCTTGCCGGCGAGGCCGGCGAACAGCGCCAGGTCGGGCTCCCGCGTCTGGCTGAGCATGAACTCGCGCATCGGCCCCAGGGCCTTCTCGGCGGCGACGGGCATCTCGATCGTCCCGGCCAGGTAGGGCTGCAGGGCGTCCTGGTTCACGCGCTCGAGCACCGGCGCCATGATGAAGAACGTGAGGAACAGGGCGAGGCCCACCAGGACCTGGTTCGGCGGCGTCTGCGGCATGCCGATCGCCTGCCGGAGAATGGCCAGCACGATCACGATGCGCGTGAAGGACGTGGCCGCGAGCAGCAGTGACGGCAGCAGCGTCAGCGCGGTCATCAGCATCAGGATCTGGATGCTGACCGACCAGGTCTTGCCGCCGTCGGGGTTGTCGATGAGTGACAGGGCCGGGATCACCGGGGCTGCCTGCGCAAGCAGGGGCGCCAGGGTGAGCAACACGATGGCACTGGTCCGGGCGATGGCTGCGGTGCGTGTGGTCATGGGGTCTTGTCCAGGTAGTTGGAGAAGGTGCCAGCCGCGGTGTCGGCCTGGCTGCCCTCGGGGTTCTGGTTGAGTACGTGCAGGGTGCGCATGCCGGACGGGCTCACGCCCACCAGCACCTGGTCGCCGCCGACGCGGATGAGGACGACCCGTTCCCGGGCGCCCAGTGACAGGCCGCTGACCACTTCAATGAGTCCGCCGCGCATGCCGCCGCCCACGCGGAAGCGCCGTGACACCCAGGCCGTCGCGCCCAGCAGGGCCAGGACGACGGCAAGCCCCAGCACCATGCGGATCGCGGCCGACGTGAGGTCGCCCGTCGGCAGGCCGCCGGTGGCCACGCTCTTCTGCGCGCCATCGGCCAGCGCCGGGCCGGCGGCCAGCAGCAGCGCCATCAGGAAGTGCTTGCGCATGGCCGGGTTCAATCCTGCGACGGCGCGCGCTTGGCAGGCGGAATGACGTCCGTGAGCCGGATCCCGAACTTGTCGTTGACGATCACGATCTCGCCGTGGGCGACAAGCGCGCCATTGACCAGTACGTCGAGCGGTTCGCCGGCGTTCCGGTCCAGTTCCACCACCGAGCCCTGGTTGAGGCGCAGCAGCTTGCCCACGCTCATCTGCGCCCTGCCGACTTCCAGCGACAGGGTCACCGGCACGTCGAGGATCAGCTCGATGTTCGGGCGTACGTCATTGCCGGCCGCAGTGCCCGGACCCGAGAGGTCCTCGAGCGCCGGAGCCTGGAAGGGCTGGGGCGTGCCGGCCTTGCCGGCGCCTTCAGCTGTTTTCGCCTCGTCCATACTTCTCTCCTACCGTGATTCGATTCGCGGGCTTCGTGACCCGCACAGCGTTGCGTCCCTGGAACACGCCGAACGCGCCCTCGACCAGCGGCGTGTCGCCGGCGTAGAGGATCACGGAGGGCAGCAGGTCCGTCGGAATGATGTCGCCGGGCTTCGCCTGGGTGAGGTCGCGCAGGCTGATCTCGGTGCGCGCGACGACGGCCCGCAGGGACACCCGCGCGTCCTGCACGTCGGCCTTGAGCCGGGTGCTCCAGCGGCGCGAGTCAGCCTCGGCCTGGTCGGCCTGCCCGGCGTCGCGCAGGTGCCTGATCGGCTCCATGAGCGCGTCGGGCAGCACGATCTCGAAGCGGAACTCCTGGCCGGAGAGCATCAGGTCGAAGCCGGTGATGCACATGGTGTCGGACCCCGCGGCGACAGCCGCGAAGATCGGGTTGATCTCGGAGGCGCCCAGCTGGAAATCCATCGCGACGAAGGGCTTCCAGGCGTCCCGCATGTCCTGAGTGACAGCCGTGACGAACTTCCGGACCAGGCGGATTTCCATCGGCGTGAACTCGGCGGTGCCTTCCAGGCGCCGGCCCTTGCCATCGCCACCGAAGAAGATGTCGACCAGGGTGAAGACGAAGCCGGCATCGAGCGTGATCACGCCCTTGCAGGCGTGGGACCGGACGTCCAGCACGTTGAGGCTCGTCGGCACCGGCAGGCGACGGGAATAGAGGCCCCAGCGCTCCTCGCGCCAGGGCCGCGGGGTGATGTCGACGGACTGCCGGAAGAACTTGCGCGCCGTCAGCTTGAGCAGGCTGGTCATGCGCTCGGAGATGGACTCGAGCGCCGGCACCTTGTCCGAGGCGATGCGCTCCCAGTGATCGGCGTGGAGATCCACGACCTGGCCCTCCGGCGCACGGCCCTGCGGATCCCCGGAGTTACCCGGTTCGCGCAGCGCCTGCGATTCCTCGTCCGACAGGATTTCCTTGGTGCTCATCGGGGAGACCGCGGCCTACTGGACGACGAAGCTGGTGAAGTAGAGATCCTCGACCGTGCCGGGATGCTCATCCCCGCCCTCTTCCTCGGCCTGGTTTTCCTTCATGATCTTCTGGACCTCGGCCAGCGCCAGCGCCCGGATCTTTTCCTTGTCCTCGCGGTTGGTCAGCGACGTGATCGGCTGGCCCCCGAGGAGCATCAGGAGGTTGTTGCGGATGACCGGCATGTGGGTCTTCAGCGCCGCGATGACGTGCTCGTCCCGCGACATGAGTTCGACCGTGACCTGCAGGAAGCGGATCGAGCCCTTGTCCTCCAGGCTGACCACCAGCGGCGGGTCCATGGGCATGTAGAGCGGCGGGCCCTTGGGCTTCTCCGGGACCTTCTTGCCTGCCTTGTCCACCTCGACCACGGGGGCCGGGCAGTTCGGCGTCATTGAATTGAGGAGCTTGCAGCCCAGGATCGGCGCGGCGAGCTGGGTGATGAGCAGCATGAGGAACAGGCCGATGACGGTGCCGACGGCCTTCAGCAGGCTTCCGCTCCTGGCGGCAGCGGCGGGCGGGGCAGCGGCTTCGGTCGCGTCAGCAGTCTCTTCAGTGGCCATGAGTGTCTGTCCGTGGGAATCCCGGAGACCTCAAAGCAAGAGTTGTGCCAGCAATGCGTAAGGACCTAAAGCCATTGAATTCAGTGGGTTGGATGTGCGCCAAATTCCGCCGTCTGGTTGGCGCCAATCGCTTGGCGTGTCACTGAAGGCCTGGTGCCAGGGGGTTGCCGCCGGATGCTTGTGCAGTGCCGCCACTGGTCGCTTGTGAGGTTTGATTCAAGCCTTGCAGGAGGCGGTCCGGGACCGGAGTTGTTCCGGGTCCGGTACCGCCACCTTCCGAAGTCCAGGCCACGTGAAACCAGTCACACGGCCCGGAAGCGGGCGTTGACCCCGTCAGTTGCGTGGGAGGACAATCTGACTAGTCTAGTCAGAAGTAGTCCGAAATGGAGAAACAGCCATGGCCCATTGGCAGCTTCAGGATGCAAAGGCCCGGTTCAGCCAGCTGGTCAAAGCGGCGCAGTCCGAGGGACCGCAGGAGATAACCGTGCACGGCAAGCCGGCAGCGGTGCTGGTTTCCGCGGAGGAGTACCAGCGGCTGGCGGGTCCCAGGCTGTCCTTCGTCGAGTTCATGCGGGCCTCACCGCTGGTCGGCGCGGATCTCGCGATCCGGCGCTCCCGTTCCACCAACCGCCGAGTCCGGCTTTGAGCTACCTGCTCGATACCAACGTCGTTTCAGAGCTGGTCCGGCCGAAGCCAGCCGGCGCCGTGCTCCGGTGGCTTGAGCAGGCGCCCTATCAGGCCCTTCATCTCAGCGTCCTGACTTCTGGTGAATTGCGCCACGGCATCGAGCGCCTGCCCGCGGGTGCGAGGAAAGAGCGGATGCGGTCGTGGCTGGAGAGGGACGTGCCGGCCTGGTTCGGGGAGCGGCTGCTCCCGGTGGACTCGCAGGTGGCGGACCGCTGGGGACGGCTGGCGGCTGAGTCCCGCCGACCGTTGCCGACCGTCGACAGCCTGCTGGCGGCGACGGCTTTGCATCACGGGCTGCGCCTGGTGACCCGGAACGTGACCGACTTTCAGTTCGCCGGCCTGACTGTCATCAATCCCTGGGACGCGTAGGGGATGGGCTCAGGCCCAGACGTCCAGCAGCCGCACTGATGTGCTTGCCGCGGCACCGCCAGCCGGCGCTGCCGTGGCGCCGGACCGGCCAGAGTCCCAGGCCGGCGAGTCATTCCACGCCGCCGCGCCACCGGTCATCCGCCGCTCCTGGCCGAATCCGGAGTTGCCCGGCTGCCCGCTGCCCGAATCGATCTGCGTGCGCGTGAGCTGGATGCCCTGTTCCGCGAACATCTCGCGGAGGCGGGGCAGGGAGCCCTCGATGGCGTCCCGGGCCTGGCTGGTCGTGGCGCCGAACCATACCTGGGCGGTGCCGTCGTCCATGGTGATCTCCACGTCGAGCTCACCGAGGTTTTCCGGGTGCAGCTTGAGCCGCGCTGAGTGGGCGCCCGGCCCGCCCAGCGTCAGCAGGCGATCCGCCAGGCCGCCGGCAAAGGCGCCCGCGTCGCCCAGCGGCTGGAGCGGCGGAAGTCCGGTGGTGCCGAGCCGGCCGAGCAGGGTCGAGCTGCCCGCGTCGGCAGAACCGGCGCCGGCGATGGCCGGCATTCCTGCCGATGAAGTGACGGTGTCGCTGTTCACCGCAAAGGCTGCCAGCTGGCCTGCGAGCAGCTCGGTGCCGGACACGGGCAGGCCGGCGCTGCCGACGAGGTCGGGCACTGCGGGACGCAGGATCAGGCCGTCGGTGACCGGCAGCGCTGCCGCTGGTTGTGCGGTGGCGACGAGCAAGCTGGCTCCCGCGCCGGGGTAGCTGCCCAGGGCCTGCGGACGGGTCCGCGCTTCGGTCCGCGCGTCCGGGCCGGTCGCCAGGGAGCGTCCGGCGAGCGCGGCCGCAGCGGCGGCGGGCGCGCCGTCGGCCGGGCTGTTCGCTGCCAGTCCGGGGGCCGGATCCACCGGACGGCTCTGGGCCAGGTCGCCGAGGTAGATGCGGGGCCGGCCGGGCGGTGGTGTGGTGTCGGGTTCCGCCGCGGGGTTGCCAGCCGGCGGGGCCGCACCGGTTGCCGCGGTGGCGGGCAGGTCGCCCGCCAGGAGCGGCAATACATTGCCGCTTCCGGGCAGCGGGTTGCCGGCCTGGCCGCCAGTCTGGCTGGTGGCGGTGGGCAAGGTCGTGAAGCTGGCAGGCGCTGGCAGCGGTGGCGCGGTGCCGGGCAATGCCAGCAGGCTCGTGGCGTCCGGGCTGGCGTCATACGGGGTCGGAAGATCGGGGAAAGGGCCGGAAGCTGCCGGTGAGACCGTTGTTTCCGCGGGCGGCTGGGCGCCCTGGAGGACGCCGGAAAGCAGGGCGGCAAAGGGATTCGGTGCGCCGGTAACCCGGTGCGGGGCGCCCGGCGCGCTGGCGCCAGCGGCTGCTTTCAGCAGCTCGGGCGACGGTGCGACGTTAAGACTGAGTTCGCTCACGGAGGTACATCAAGCAACCTCCGTGCCACGTGACTTCACACTTTTCGCCCGCCGCCGCTTCGCGAGGTGGCAATCTCGTCCAGCCGGGCCTGTTCGCGCCGGTCCAGGCGCTCCTGCTCCTGCCGGGCCTGCCGCTCACCCAGCTTTTCGAGGGACCGGGTGCGGGCCCGGGCGGTGCGCCACTGAAGGGTCTGGTGCTCCACCTGCTGGCGCTGGGTCTCGACGGTGCCGCGCTGTTCGTCCACGGCGCCGCGCAGGCGCTCGAGGAAGCCGCGGCCGCTCTTCAGGCTGCCAATCGTCATGCTCGTCGGCGACCCGTCGGTGCCGGGGCCCTTGGCGTACTCGGCCAGGTAGCCGCGGATCTGCTGCAGCCGGCGCTCCTCGGTGTCGAGCCCGCGCAGGCGCTCCGCGAGGCGCCGGGCGTTGTCGGCCTCCGTATGGCTGGCAAGGCGCCGCAGCGTCTCGATCCGGCCCTTCTTAGCCACGGGCGCGGCCATCCACCGCATCGGCGTTCACGAGGGTCTCCAGCTGGGCGATGCTTTCCTCGAAGCTCACCGGCAGTTCGGTCGGCTGGCGCAGGAAGGCCTCGATGCGCGGCCACAGGCGGACCGCCCGGTCGAGCTGCGGGTCGGCACCCGGGCGGTAGGCGCCCACCGTGATCAGGTCCCGGTTACGCATGTAGCAGGCGACGATCTCGCGGAATTTCTGGGCCGCGGTCAGGTGCTGGCGCGACGCGATCCGGCTCATGGACCGGCTGACCGACGACTCGACGTTGATCGGCGGGTAGATGCCGCTCTCGGCCATGTCCCGGGACAGCATGAGGTGCCCGTCGAGGATGGCGCGGGCCGCGTCGACGATCGGATCGTTCTCGTCATCGCCCTCGGCAAGCACCGTGTAGAACGCGGTGATGGAGCCGCCGCCCACGTCGCCGGTGCCGGCGCGCTCGACCAGCTGCGGCAGCCGGGCGAAGACCGAGGGCGGGTAGCCCTTGGTGGCGGGCGGCTCGCCGATGGCAAGGCCGATCTCGCGCTGGGCCTGCGCGAAGCGGGTCAGGGAATCCATCAGCAGCAGGACCTGGCAGCCCTGCGCGCGGAAGTGCTCGGCGATGGCGGTTGCCCGCCAGGCGCCGTGGATGCGCAGCAGTGGCGAGCAGTCGGCGGGCGTCGCGACGACGATCGAGCGCGCGAGCCCGGCCTGGCCCAGGTTGTCCTCGACGAATTCCTTCACTTCACGGCCGCGCTCGCCGATCAGCCCGACGACGATGACATCGGCGCGGGTGTAGCGGGTCATCATGCCGAGGAGCGTGCTCTTGCCGACGCCGCTGCCGGCGAACAGGCCGAGGCGCTGGCCGCGGCCGGCCGTGAACAGCGCGTTGATCGAGCGCACGCCCACGTCGAGCGGCTGGTGGATCGGCTGGCGGGCCAGCGGGTTGATGGGCTCGGACTCGAGGCGGATCCGGCCGTCGCAGTTCAGCGGCCCGCGCCCGTCGAGCGGGTTGCCGGCGCCGTCTATCACGCGGCCGAGCAGGCCGTCGCCAACACTGACCCGCGCGACGGACCGCTGCGGGATCACCCGGGCATTCGGCATGACACCGGCCAGCGTGCTGGTCGGCATGAGGAAGAGCCGGTCTCCGGAGAAACCCACGACTTCCGCCTCGACGGGACTGCCGGCCGTGCCCTCGATGACGCAGCGGGCCCCGAGGGCGGCCTCGCAGCCGACGGCCTCGAGGGTCATGCCGGCCACGCGCGCCAGCTTGCCCTCGACCACGACGCCGGGCTCGCGGGCGCTCGCCTGGTGCGCGGCGAGGCGCCGCGACCAGCGCTCGCTGCGCTCGGTGGCCAGCCGGACGGCCGGGTGCTTACTCAGGTTTAGGATCTGGCTCGTCACGCTCGTCCTCCAGGAGCCGGGCAATCACCCGGGACAGCCGGGCGTCCAGGCGCGCGTCGATGGTGGAGCGGGGCGACGTGATCAGGCAGCCGCCGCGCTCGAGCAGGGGATCGGTTTCGATGCGCCACGCGCGGTCGCCCTGGGGGTCCGCGAGGCGCTCACGGATGGCCTCCGCGTCGGCAGGGTGCAGGCGCACCACCACGTCGCCGGAGGTGAGCGGCAGCGCCGCGAGTCCTTCGCGGATGATGCCGATGAGGTGTCCCGGGTCGTGGCGGATCTCGCGCCGCACGAGTTGCCGGGCGACCGCCTGCACCAGCGCCAGCAGTTCGTCCTCGACCCGGTGGTCCAGGTCCTCCAGCGGCCGTGCAAGGGTGTCCAGGATCTTCTCGACCGCCTCGATGCGCGCGGCGAGTTCGCGTGTGCCGGCCTCGAGGCCGGCCGAGCGGCCCTGCTCGAAGCCCTTGTCCCAGGCCCGCTGCTGCACGGCCGTCACGTCGTTGTCGGCGCTGCGCCGGTAGCTGCCGGGACCGCCGGGATTCGGGACCTCGGGTGCGCGCCAGGCAACGACCTGGGCGCCGCTGTCGCCACCGCGGATCAGCCTAGACGAAGTCATCGCCGCCGCCCCCGAGGATGATCGTGCCCTCATCGGCGAGGCGCCGGGCGACCGTCACGATTTCCTTCTGGGCGGCCTCCACCTCGGCAATACGCACCGGGCCCTTGGCCTCCAGGTCGGACTTGAGCATCTCGCCCGCACGCTTCGACATGTTCTTGAAGATCTTGTCCTGGAGCGCCTGGTCGGCGCCCTTGAGGGCGATCACCAGGATGTCGGTCGTGACCTCGCGCACCAGCGCCTGGATGCCGCGGTCGTCCACCGCCAGAAGGTTGTCGAAGACGAACATGTTCTCCTGGATCTCCTGGGAGAGCACGGCGTTCTCCTGGTTCAGGTTCTCGAGGATCTGGTGCTCGATCTCCTTGTCCACCATGTTCAGGATCTCGGCGGCATTGCGCACGCCGCCCATGGCCGTGACCTTGAAGCCGGTGGACTGCGAGAAGCGCTGCTGCATCACCTCGTCGAGTTCCTGGATCGTGTGCTGGGGAATCTCCTCCATGCGCGCGATCCGCGTCACCACCTCGGTGGACAGGCGGACTGGCAGCTGGGAGATGACCTCGGCCGCCTTCTTGGCGTCGAGGCCGGCAAGGACGACGGCGATGACCTGGGGATGCTCGCGATGAATCACCTCGGTAACCTCCTTGGCCTCCATCAACTGCAGTGAATCGAGCCCCCGGGGCTCGTCGTCGACGATCCGGTCGAGAACCTTCGCCGCCTTCTCCTCGCCGAGCGAGGTCGTCAGCAGGCGCTTCAGGAAGGTGGGGGAACGGCCGACCAGCGGGGCGTCACCCTCCACGTTGCTCGCGAACTGGGAGAGGACGGAGTCCGCCTGGCCGCGGCTGACCTTGCGCAGGGACGCCATGGCCTTGCCGAGCCGCTGCACTTCGCTGACCGGCATGTGCTTCATCACCTCAGCGGCTTCCTTCTCGCTGAGGGACATCAGGAAGATGGCCGCGCGCTCGCTGCCGGAGAGATCCTGTTGCTTGTCAGCCATCGGCCTGCACCCATGCCCTTACGATCTGCGCCACGCGCTCTGGATTCTTGTCGGCCAGCTGGCGGGCCACGCTGATCTTGTCGTCGTAGCTCAGCGGGACGCGCTGCTCCGGGGGCAGCCCCATGCCGCCGCCACCGCCACCACCGGCGTAGGCGGGAGCGCCGGCCTGGCCGGCCGCGCCGGCCGCGCCGCCCAGGGCGCGCAGCAGCGGGCGGACGAGGACGAGGGCGACCACCAGGATCAGGATGGCGGCGAGGCCCTGCTTGCCGAGGGACTGGACTGTCGGGCTCTGCAGCAGGCCGGGCGCCTCCGCCTCCTCGACGGGCGGGCTCTGGTAGAAGGGCATGCTGCTGACGCTGACCGTGTCGCCACGTGCCTCGTCGAAGCCGACGGCGTCGCGGACGAGCTTCTGGATGGCCTCGAGCTCTTCCGGCGGCACCTTCACGGAGGTCACCGTGCCGTCCTCGGCGGTCACGCGCTTCTCGTCGATGAGCACCGCCACCGACAGGCGCTGGATCGCACCCACTGATTGCTTCGTGTGGCTCATCGTGCGGTCCATCTCGAAGTTGCGGGTCCGGCGCACCGACTCGTTCTCCGGCGTGGCTGCCACCGTGGCCGCCGCCTGGGCGTTCGCGGCGTCGGCCGGCACGGCCGGGTTCGCGGCCGCGGCGGGAGCGGGCGGCGCGGCGTTCGCGACGACTGGCGCCGGAGGGGGCGGCTGGTTGCTGAGCGCGCCCGGGATGCCGCCGCTCAGGCCGGCGCCGTTGTTCCGGTCCTCGGACACCTGTTCGCTGCGGACGATGGTCTCGGGATCGTAGAGTTCCTGGGTCTCCTCGCGCTGCGTGAAGTCGAGTTCGGTGGTTACGGTGGTCCGCACGCGGCCTTCGCCGAGCATGGGCACCAGCAGGTTCTCGATGCGCGCCACGTAGCTGTCCTCGACCTTGCGCACGTAGTCGAGCTGCCGGGCGCTGAGGCCGAGCTCGGAGGCGTCATCCGGCGAGTTGAGCAGCTTGCCGCTCTGGTCAACGACGGTGACCTGGTTCGGTTCCAGTTCGGGAATGCTGGACCCGACGAGGTGCACGATGGCGGCCACCTGGGACTCGGTCAGTGCGCGGCCGGCATAGAGCTGCAGGAGCACCGAGGCGCTGGGCTGCTGCTTCTTGCCGAGGAAGACGGTGGTCTTGGGCACCGCAAGGTGCACGCGGGCGCTCTGCACCGGCTGCAGGCTGCCGATGGTCCGGGCAAGCTCCGTCTCGAGGGCGTGGTGATAGCGGGCCCCTTCCATGAACTGGCTCGTGGAGAAGCCGTTGCCGCCCTCCATGATCTCGAGGCCGAAGCCGGAGCTCTTGGGCAGGCCCTGCTCGGCGAGCTTCAGCCGTGCCTGGTGCACCTGCTCCGCAGGCACCTTCACGGCGCCGGTGTTGTCGTCGAGCTGGTAGGGAATGGAGGAACTCGTGAGGACGCCGATGACCTCGCTGGATTCCTTGTCCGAGATATTGCTGAACAGGACGGTGTAGCCCGGGTCCTGCATCCAGAACGCCGCCGTCACGCCCATCGAGATGCTGCCCGCAAGGCCGATCAGGACCAGCAGCTGGCGCATGCCGGGCATGCGCGTCAGCGCGGCGAAAGGGTTGGCGAACTGGTTGTCTGCTGTAGCCATGAGTCACTCCTGGGGAAGATGCCGGCCGGTCCCTGCGCGGGGACTAGATCGGCATGTTCATGATTTCCTGGTAGGCCTCGACCAGCTTGTTGCGCACCTGGGTCATGGCCGTGAACGAGAGGCTGGCCTTCTGCATGGACACCATGACCTCGGCGACGCTCGCGGTGCCGGCGCCGGTCTGGAAGTCCGTGATCATGTTGGTCGCGGCAGCCTGCTGCTCGTTGACCTTGCTGATCGACTGCGCGAGCACCTGGCCGAAGTTGTTGCCGCCCGCGGCCGGCACGGCGCCCGTCAGGTTCGGCTCCGGCAGGCCCATCGAGCCCGAGAGCGCGCGCATCTGGGTGAGGACCTTGTTGATTTCCATACTGCTCATGGCGGTCTAGGCTCCGAAGGCCCGCGCCGTTTCCCGGCAGCGGGGTATGGGAATGCCGGCACTGCGCAGCCGGGCGATCTTGTAGCGGAGGGTGCGGGGGCTGACACCCAGCAGTTCGGCGGCCTTCTGCCGGCTGCCGGCCTTGTTGAGCGCGTCGACGATCAGGTGCCCCTCGACGGCGTGCAGGTTTTCCTGCAGGAGGGGTTCTGCCGCATTGATGGCAAGCGCTGCCGGGGCCGCGACGGCCGCGGCAGGCTCGAAGCGCAGGTCGCGGGCGCGGATCAGGTTGCCGCTGCAAAGGATGGCGGCCCGCTGCAGGGTGTTCTGGAGTTCGCGGACGTTGCCGGGCCAGCGGTGACTGCCGAGCGCCAGCAGCGCGTCGTCGGCCAGCGCCGGTGCCGGTCGGTTGCCGCCCGCGGCCTTCTGCAGGAAGTACCGCGCCAGGGGCACGATGTCTGCAGGGCGGTCGCGGAGGGGCGGCGTGGTGAGGGGGAAGACGCTCAGCCGGTAGTAGAGGTCCTCGCGGAACCGGCCGGCAGCCACCTGCTCGCGGAGGTCCCGGTTGGTCGTCGCGATGACGCGGACGTTGAGGCGGATCGGCGCCCGTCCCCCGATCCGTTCCACTTCCTTCTCCTGCAGGACGCGCAGCAGCTTGGCCTGCAGGCCGATGTCCATTTCGGTGATCTCGTCGAGCAGCAGCGTGCCGCCCTGGGCCTGCTCGAACTTGCCGGGCCGCGACTCGTGGGCGCCCGTGAACGCGCCCTTCTCGTGGCCGAAGAGCAGGGCTTCCAGCATGTTCTCGGGAATGGCCGCGCAGTTCAGCGCCACGAACGGGCCATCCGCCCGCGGTGACAGCCGGTGCAGCAGGCGCGCCAGGACTTCCTTGCCCGTGCCGCTCTCGCCGCTGATGAGCACCGTCGTGTCCGACGGCGCGACGCGGCTGGCGAGCGTGACGAGTTCGACGCTGGCCGGATCGGCGATGACCAGGTCGTGGGCGGAACTGGGGGTGGCCGGGATCAGCTGGCGCAGCCGCTCGATGAGCGCCTGGGCCGCGAAGGGCTTCACCAGGTAGTCGCTGGCGCCCTCCAGCATGCAGCGCACGGCGTGCTCGATGCTGCCATGGGCAGTGATGAGCAGCACCGGCAGGTGCGGCCGGATTTCCCGGATCGCCGTCAGCAGGGCGAAGCCGTCCATCGGCCGCATCTGGTAGTCGGTCACCACGGCGCTGTAGTGCCCTGCCTGCAGCGCTTCCAGCGCGGCGCTGCCGTCGGCCGCGGTGACGACGGCGTATTCGGCCAGCCGCAGCGTTTCCGCCAGGGCCTCGCGCAGCGTGGCGTCGTCCTCGACGAGCAGGATGGGGTGACGGTTGTTCATGCGGCCTGGTGCTCCCGGATCTGGCCCACGCCGGCCGCCAGCGGCAGGCGCAGGACGAAGCGGGCGCCGGCGCCGTCGGAGCTGTCCAGGCGGATGTCGCCGCCGTGGGCTTCCGCAACCGACCGGACGACGGCCAGGCCAAGGCCGGTGCCATCGGGCCGCGACGTGAAGAAGGGTTCAAAAATGCGCTGGCGCAGGGCCGCGGGCACGCCAGGACCATTGTCGGTGACGCGGATCTCGGCCATCTGGCCGTCGAGCCGGCTCTCCACGTCCACGCTGGCGTTCGGGCCTGCAGCCTGCAGGGCATTGGTCACGAGATTCAGCACGGCGCCCACCAGCGCTTCGCGGCTGCCGCAGACCACGGCGGCGGCGGGTGGCGTTGCGACGTTCAGCCGCTGGCCCTCGCGGACCAGGGCGGGCGCGGAATTGGTGACGGCGAGCGCGATGTCGGCCAGCGCCACCGGGGCGTTGCTGGCGGCAGCGCCGCGCGCAAAGCCCAGCATGTCGCTGACCAGCTGTTCGAGGTTGTGCAGGCAGCCGATGGCGCGGCCGAGCAGTTCGTCCCGGCGGGCCGGCGCGAGGCCGGCATTGGCGGCGTTGGTGGCATAGAGCAGGGCGGAGGACAGCGGGGTGCGGATCTGGTGGGCGAGGGTGGCTGCCATTTCGCCGAGTGCCGCGAGGCGCTGGTGCCGGGTCAGGACCGCGTCGAGCTGCTTTTCCCGCACAGCCTGCCAGGCGGCATCGCGTTCCGCGGTCGTCGCCGCCAGGGCGTCCTTGAGGGTGGTGACCTCGGACTCGAGGCTGCCGTAGGCGGCCTCCAGCCGGCCGGAGGCGTAGGTGAACGCGGCGAAGGCGCTCGCCAGCTGGGCCTCGGCCAGGGTCTCGAATCCGGGAGCAGGCGTCGCGTCGGGCATGGGGCTGCTGTCTTGCTGGGTGATCACGGGGGATCAATGAGCAAGAAGCGTGCCGGGCGCTATCTGCCTAATTAAAACATCAGGTTAGATGTGAGCCTGGGGCCCCTGGGCGGGCCTGTCGGGGAATTGGCGCGGGCCCCGGGGGCCCGCCCGTCAGAATTTTGGCGCCCGGTGGATGCCGGTCTTGCTGAAGACGTCGGTGCCGCGGGAGATGGCCACCTGCCGCCGGTGGCGGCGGAACACGAGCTTCTCGAGGCCGACGCTGACGAGGGGCGACAGGTGCTCGAACCGGGTGATCCGCCACTTCGTGCCGCTCCGCTCGACCGTACTCACGACCCGGCCCGCCAGGCGGAAGGCGATCGGCAGCAGCGGGTTCGGGTAGAGGATGATCACGCCGCTGTCACCGGTGCGTGCCTGCTCCGCGCAGGGGCCGGTCCATTCCAGCGAATCCGCGCGCAGCACCGTGTTGTGCCGCTTCGGCAGGCCCTGCTGGTGGCTGACCAGCCGGGTGACCAGCGACAGCAGCACGTCCACCTTGGCTTCCAGGTGCTGCAGTTCCTGGCCCTTCGGGCTCGGATCCGTCGACAGCTCCTTCGGCGCCTCCTCGAACAGGGCGAGCGCCTGGAGGGCCCGCGCCGTTTCCTGGTTGTAGTGCTCGAGCTCCGAGGGATCGCTGAGCGGCGAGGGTTCCCACGTGAGCGGCAGGAAGTCGTGCAGGGCGAGGCCGTCGAAGTCCGCGTCGTTCTGGGATCGGTTCATGCCTGCTTACTCCCCGGCTGTCTCGGCGACCCGGCGGGGGCCGCCCTCGGAATTGCGTTCGTAGGCCCGGACCACGCCGGGCGCCGCCTGCAGCTGGCGCGCCGCCGCCGACAGTGCACGCCGCGTGTCGTGGAGGGCGGCCGAGGTGCTGTCGGTGCGGGCCCGCAGCTGCTCGAGGATCGCCCGGGCGCTGCCGTCCCGGACGACGCCGGGCTGCGTGGCGAACAGGTCGCGCAGCAGTTCGCGGCGCTCCAGATCAAGGTCCGTGGCGCCCGCCCAGTCCGCGTCTGCCACGCGGGCCTCGATGGCGGTCGTCAGGGCCATGATCCGGTCGAGAAGGTTCATGCGGGGCCCCGGTCGGCTCCTGCAGTGGTCGCGGGAACGACGCGCAGGTTCGGCGACGCCATCATCTGCTCCCAGCCGGTGCGGATCTCGTCCAGCAGGTCCGCCACTTCGTCGAGCGGCCGCTGGTCGTTGCGCAGGTTCGCCTCGGTGAGCCGCCGCGTCATGTACTCGTAGAGCGCCGCCAGGTTGGTGGCGACTTCGCCGCCCCGCTCGTGATCCAGGCAGGAGCGCAGGCCGTCGATCATCCGCACGGCGCGGCCGAGGGCCTCGCCCTTGGGCGCCTGTTCGCCGCGCTGCATGTGGCCGCGGGCGGTGGCGATGCGGTCCTGGGCACCCTGCATCATGCGGGCGACCAGCTGCAGGCGGTCGCCGGCGGACGCCGCGCCGTAGGCGTCGACCGTGCGGTACTGGTTCATGGGGTTGTTGTAGGTCATCGATTCAGGTCCTGGGGAATGTGCCGCTAGCTCAGCTGCTGCGACAGGAATGAGCTGGTGTTCTTGAGCTGGCCCAGCAGGCGGTCCATGGCGTTGAACTGGTCGAGCAGGCGGGCCCGGACCCGCTCGATCCGCTCGTCCAGCGTCTCCCGCTGGGAGGTGATCGTCTTGAGCGTGGTCTTGAGGGCATCCTCGCGCGTGGTGATCGTGCTGCCGCTGGAGAGGGTCGACTCGGCAATGTCCTCCAGCCGCGTCGCGAGGCCGGTGGTGCCCGAAAACAGGGCGCTCACGGCGTCGAAGTCCGCGTCGATGGCGGCACCGAGCTTGGTGGCATCCACCTCCAGCTTGCCGGTGGTCTGGGTGGTCACGCCGATCGCGGCGAGCGAGGTAAAGGTGCCGGCGCCGAGCGACGTGCTGATCTGCCGCCGCAGCTGGTCCCGGATGCCGCGCACGGTGGCATCGCCCAGCAACGGGGCCGCGTCCTTCGTGTCCACGTTGTAGCGGGTCAGCTCGGTGACGGTGTCAATGAGCTTGTTGTAGGAGGTGACGAAGCCAGCCACGGCGGTCTTGGCGCCTTCCGGGTTGTACTCGACGGAGACGTCCAGCTGGGTGCCGGGCTTGGCGCTGACCAGGTTGATCGTCACGCCGTCGATGGCGTCGCTGATCGCGTTGGTCGAGCTGGTGACGGGGAAGCCGTCGATGACCACGTTGGCATCCGCCGCCGCCTGGAGCTCCAGCATCGGGTTGGCCGGTGCGCCGGCCGCGTAGGCCAGGGAGGCCAGGCCGCCGTCGCCGCCACTGACGGCGATGGTGATCGCGTTCGCAGCGCCCGTTTCGGTGGACGAGACGATCAGGTGCGCGCCGTCGCTGGCGTTGACGATCGTGGCCCGCACCCCGGGGTTGTCCGTCGACTCGTTGATGGCGTCGCGGATGTCGTTCAGCGTATTGGCCGGCGAGGCGATCAGGATGTTGGACGTGGCGCCGTTGACCGTGATGGCGAGGTTGCCCGTGCCGATGGCCGACGTGGCGTCCGCAAAGCCGATGGACCGCAATCGCTGGGCCGAAGCCAGGTTCATGACCTCGACGGAATAGTTGCCCGGCAGGGAAGTGCTGTCCGCCGTGGCGGTAAAGACCTTGTCGTCCTCGACCTTGACCGTGCGGCCCTGGAAGGTGCCGGCATCGGTCAGTTTGGCGAGGGAGTCCTTGAAGGTGGCGAGCGCGCTCTTGAACTTGCCGAGCGCGGAGAGTTCCTCGTTGGCCTTGGATTCACGCTGGGTCAGCCGGTTGGCGGTGGGCGCCCTCTCGGCCGTCACGAGCTGCTCGACGATCGAGTTGATGTCGAGCCCGGAACCGAGTCCGGTGGACGTCAGGGTTGCCATGGTGCGGGTCGGTCCGGTTCAGGTTGCGGCGACGGGTTCATACCCATCCCGAAGCAAAAGGCGTGCCATCACACCAGGTCGCTGATGATCCGGCCTCCGTTGTTGCCGATGGCCCGGGCCAGCTTGAGCATTTCCTCGCCCGGGATCTGCCGGATGACCTCGTTGGTTTCCGGGTTAACCACGCGGACTATCGTGCGTCCGCTGGCGGAATCGACCTGGAACTGCAACTGGCGCTGGGAGTTGCTCAGGTAGCTCTGGATCTGCTGCACGGCCTGTTCGACCCGGTCGGGAGTCGGCGCCGGAGCGGCGCTCTCCGGCAATTTCTCGCCGCCTTTGGGCAAAGCCTTGCCGGTGGCCTGGTTGTCGGGCCTCCCGGCGCTGGATGCCGCACCGGGTGCGGCATTGCGTATGTTCAGACTGCTGTCCACTGATCACCTCGCCTCGAGGCTAAGTCGACGTCAGCGCGTAAGCGCATTTCAATCATTCGTCAAAGCGGAAGGGTGGCCGGCTTTACGCCGGCCACC
>JBEBHH010000048.1:0-21636 GCA_040080965.1 Gammaproteobacteria bacterium
CCCGCCAGGACGCCCCCGTGATCACCACTGCCAACATCACCATGCAATTTGGTGCCAAGCCCCTGTTCGAGAACGTCTCGGCCAAGTTCGGGGGTGGCAACCGCTACGGGCTGATCGGCGCCAACGGCTGCGGCAAGTCCACGTTCATTAAGATCCTGGGCGGCGACCTGGTGCCGACCGCGGGCAACGTCGCCCTCGACGCCGGCGTCCGCCTCGGCAAGCTGCGCCAGGACCAGTTCGCCTTCGAGGAGTACCCGGTCATCGACACCGTGATCATGGGTCACGCCGAGCTCTGGCCCATCAAGCAGGAGCGCGATCGCATCTACGCCTTGCCCGAGATGAGCGAGGCGGACGGCATGCGGGTCGCCGACCTGGAAACCCAGTTCGCCGAGCTGGACGGATACACCGCCGAGTCCCGGGCCAGCGAGCTCCTGCGCGGTGTCGGCATCCCGGAGGAGTTCGACGCGGGTCTGATGAGCGAGGTGGCGCCCGGCTGGAAGCTGCGCGTGCTGCTCGCCCAGGCGCTGTTTGGCAACCCGGATGTGCTGCTGCTGGACGAGCCCACCAACAACCTGGACATCAACTCCATCCGCTGGGTCGAGGACCTGCTGAACTCCCGCGACTGCACGATGGTGATCATCTCCCACGACCGGCACTTCCTGAACAGCGTCTGCACGCACATGGCCGACCTGGACTACGGGGAGCTGCGCATCTACCCGGGCAACTACGACCAGTACATGACGGCGTCCACCGAGGCGCGCGAGCGCCTGCTGGCCGACAACGCGAAGAAGAAGGCCCAGATCGCCGAGCTGCAGACCTTCGTCAGCCGCTTTTCCGCCAATGCATCGAAGGCGCGGCAGGCAACGTCGCGAGCCCGGCAGATCGAGAAGATCGAGGTCACCGAAGTGAAGCCCTCGAGCAGGATCAGCCCGTACATCCGCTTCGACCAGGCCCGGAAGCTGTACCGGCTTGCGCTGGAAGTCGAGGGGCTCACCAAGGGCTACGACGCGAAGCCGCTCTTCCGGGGCCTGGACCTGAAGGTCGAGGTGGGGGAGAGGATCGCCATCATCGGCGCCAATGGCGTCGGCAAGACCACGCTGCTGAAGTGCCTGGTGCAGGAACTTGCCCCGGACGAGGGCACGGTGAAGTGGTCGGAGAACGTCGCGACCGGTTACGTTCCCCAGGACCGTGGCGACGACTTCGCCGAGGACCTCTCGCTGTTCGACTGGATCCGCCAGTGGCAGCAGAAGTCCGACGACGAGCAGGCGCTGCGGGCGACCCTCGGGCGCATGCTGTTCTCCAAGGACGAGAGCCGGAAATCAGTGAAGGTCATCTCGGGCGGCGAAGAGGGCCGGCTGCTGTTCGGCAAGATGATGCTCCTCAAGCCGAACGTACTGCTCATGGACGAGCCGACCAACCATCTGGACATGGAATCCATCGAAGCCCTGAACCTGGCGCTGGAGAACTATCCCGGCACGCTGATCTTCGTCAGCCACGACCGGGAGTTCGTGTCATCTCTCGCCACGCGGGTGATCGAGATGAAGGGCGACGACGGGGTCGTCGACTTTCACGGCGGGTACGACGATTACCTCCGCAGCCAGGGCGTCGAGGAGCACCAGCAGCCGAGGCGGGCAACCAGGTAACCGGCCCCTCGTTGACCGGCGTGCGCGCCCGCGCCGGCTAGCGCGTGGCGGAGACGTCAGCTTGCTTGTTGCAGTTGGGCGTGTCGTCGCCGGGCTCCAGGCAGAACTCGGTGGAGAACGACAGGTCGGGCGTCGCGACCGGCGTCCCGTCGATCACCCGCGGCCTGAACCGGGAGCGCCGCAGGGCCATCCACGCGGCCGCGCCGACGTCTCCCTTGATTCCGCGCTGGATCGCCTCTTCCGGGTTTGGCACGTCATTCGCCAGGATGCGAGCGGCGTCGATCGTCCCGACCGGAGTCACGGTGAAGCCCATGGCAACTCCGCCGACATTTGCAATCTCGTCCGGCGTCGCCACGTAGAGCCGCCGCACCTTGCCGAAATAAGTGTTGGCGGCCGGTGAGCCAAGCTGCGGGTTGCTGGCGATTGCCTGCCATGCACTGGTGTACCAGGCGCTGCTGTCCTCCGGCTTGCCGAAGACCACCCGCAGGTCGGCCAGCGATGCCAGGACTTCGGCGTGGTTGAGGACGTTCTGGACGGTCGCGCCGTAGTCCAGGGCTGCTGCCCGCTGCAGCGCCTGCTCGGCCTTTTCCACGTAGGCCCGCTGGGCCGTGTAGGAGGTGGCGATGCGGATGAGCGGGATGGCGAGTTGCGGGTCCCGGGGCCCGAGTTTCTTCTCGAGGATGCGCAACGCCTCTTCCTCCAGCGCGCGCTCACGCTCGAACTGGGCGGAGTACCGGTACCAGTTGGCCGCCGTGATCAGGGCGCCGGCATATTCCAGTGAGTCCTTGCCATAGTGCTTTTCGCGAAGCCTGAGGGCATCCCTGGTGAACGTGCCCGCGCGCATCACCTCGCCCCGCCGCCCCTCGTTGGCTGCCAGCCGGTCGAGGACATCGGCCTGCTCGGGCAGGCCGATGGTCGTCGTGCTCCGCGCCAGGCTGAGCGCCTTGACGAGCACATCATTGCTTTCCGTGACGCGGCCCTGCCGGGACAGGTTCTCGCCCTCGAGGACCAGCACGGCAAGCCGGACGGAGCGGTCGTGGTCGGGATGCCTGTCGAGCAGCCGGTTGGCCCTCCGGAGCAGCTGGTCCGCCGCGGTGGCATCGCCGGCTGCTACGGTGGCATTGGCAACGGCGATCAGGGGCAGGATGACCTCGGCGGCATCGGGACCAAACTGCGCCTCGGCCGCGGCGAGGCGGGCGGCCGCGGTGACCGGCGCTGGCTGGGCCGGCTCACTGCCGTAGGCGGCCAGGCCGCAGAAGACCAGCAGACCCGCCAGGGCGGCGGACTTCGGTGACTTTGTCCCCATACCTGGAGGCCTTCCCGCGTCTGTGCTTGTCGACTATAGGCGCTCGCCAGTTGGTTAGGCTACCCGTTCCCGACTTGCCCTGGCTGGACGTCGGCCCCAGTGTTGCCGGCGCGCTACCGCGGGGATTTCCGCGACCCTTCGCGCGGCCCGGCTACTGCGGCCCGACCGGCGGCTCCCGGGTGGCCTGCAGAATCGCCGCGTGGAAGGTGTCGGCATGCCAGTCTCGCGGTAGCGCATCCAGTACCCCGGCAGTGCGGAGCTTGCCAAGCACCCGCTGGTTCGCTTCGCTGAGCAGAACCCGGACGCCGCGATGGTGCAGCTTTGTGATCACTTCCTTCAGTGTCAGCATCCCCGTGATATCAATGAATGGCACGCGGTGCATGCGGATGATGAGCGTTCGCGGATCCGTGTGCGTCTGCATCAGCGCGCGCTCGAAGTTTTCCACGGCGCCGAAGAACATGGGTCCGGAGATCTCGTAGACCATCAATCCCGGCGGCAACTCCGTTAGTCCGTGCTGGCTGAGTTCCAGCCGCAGGGACTGGGCATCCACCTGCTGCGTGTCCGCCACCTCCGCCATGCGGCGCAGGAAGTGCAGGGTGGCGAGGATGACACCCACGTTCACGGCGACCACCAGGTCGGCGAACACGGTGAGGAGGAACGTGATGGCGAGGATCGCCCGGTCGGCCGTCGGTGCCTTGCCGAGGATGGTCGCGAAGTGCCTCACCTCGCTCATGTTCCAGGCCACCACGAAGAGGATTGCCGCGAGGGCCGCCAGAGGCACGCTCGAGGCCAGCGGCGCCAGGAACAGCAGGACGGCGACCAGCGTGCCCGCGTGGACGATCCCCGCCAGGGGACTGTTGGCCCCGTTACGGACGTTGGTGGCCGTGCGGGCGATGGCACCCGTCGCGGCAAACCCGCCGAACAGCGGTGTAATGATATTCGCGATTCCCTGGCCGATGAGTTCCTGGTTGGAGTTGTGCTTTGTGCCGGCCATGCCATCGGCCACGACCGCCGACAGCAATGACTCGATGGCGCCCAGCATTGCGATTGTGAAGGCCGGGCCTATCAGCAAAATGGCCTGGGAAAGCGACAGGTCGGGTGCGGTGAACGACGGCAGGCCCTGCGGAATGCCGCCGAAGGTGCTGCCAATCGTGGCAACCCCGGGCAGCGGGGCCACGGCCTGCAGCACGGTGGCGGCCACCATCGCCACCAGGGGGCCCGGGACTCGCGCGAGCCCCGGGATTCGCGCCGAGTAGACGACGAGCAGCAGGCTCATCACCGCCAGTCCGACCGTGGGCAGGTGCATCTGTGGCAGCACTTCGAGAAGTTGCAGGAGCTTCTCGTGGAAGTGCTCGCCGCTGACCGCGGGGAGGCCGAAGAAATCGCGCCATTGCCCCACGAAGATGATTACGCCAATCCCGGCCGTGAAGCCCACGATGACCGGCGCCGGTATGAACTTGATGACCCCGCCCATGCGGGCAACGCCCATGAGCACCAGGATGACGCCCGCCATGAGCGTGGCGACCTGCAGGCCGGCGATGCCGTACTTCGCAGTGACGCCGGCGAGGATTGCGATGAAGGCGCCCGTGGGCCCGGCGATCTGCAGCCGGGACCCACCGAAGAGGGTGACGAGGCCGCCACCGATGATGGCCGTGTACAGTCCCTGTTCTGGCCTCGCTCCCGAAGCGATGGCGAAGGCCATCGCGAGTGGCAGGGCCACCACGCCCACGATCACGCCAGCGATCAGGTTTGGCAGCAGGTGCTTCCTGGCATAGAGGCCGGCGCGCTGCGCTTCGAGCAGGGCGATCATGACCGCTCGTCGTGGGCAGCGGCCAGGACGCGCGAGAACGTGGCTCGTAGCTGGGCCCACGCGTCGTTGTCGAGGTTCCTGGGCCGGCGCATGGGCTTGCTGTAGGGCCGTGCGGCCAGGTAGGCCGTGCTGGCGAAGACGACACTGTTGCTGCCATCGTCGTCGTCCACGGTCAGCACCGCTCCGTCGAAGCTGCGCCGGATCCGTGCGATCTGTTGCTGCCAGCGAGCCTGGCTGCAGTGGAGATTGACGACGAGCATCCCGTCGGGTCCCAGCATCTCCCGGCAGTCGTCATAGAAGCGCTGGGAGCTCAGGCCCGTCGGCAGCCCCTCGTTGTCATAGCCGTCCACCAGCAGCACGTCGCAGTGTCGTGGCGGGGTCCTGACGAACTCGGCGCCATCTCCCTGGGCGACGGAGAAGCGGCTGGTGTCTGCCGGGACGTGAAACTCATCCCTCAGGGCAATCACGTGCGGATTGATCTCGATCACCTGTATGCGTGTCCTCGGCAGGTGGCGATGGCAGAACTTGGCGAGTGAGCCTCCACCCAGACCCACCATCGTCACGAACCGGGGCTCCGGGATGAAGAGCAGGAAGCCCATCATCGTGCGGGTGTACTCCAGATTGAGGGCGTCCGGGTGGCGAAGGTCCATGCAGCTCTGGGTTTCGTGCCAGGAGAAGTGCAGGGACACGGTGGTTTCTGTCCTGCACAGGACGGGCTTCGTGTGCTGCTGGTCGGCGGAGTCCGGCATGGGCAGATCCCTTTTGGGGCCTCACGGAGCATCTGAGTCAAATTGGATGATAATAGAATTGTTCTTAAACACATATGAGATTATAATCCAGTTATTATTCAATGGCCGTGAAGGCTGGGGACTGGCAGTGGCAAGGGAAGAACGCACGGCGCGGCTGACGATCCTCATTGATCCGCGCAAGAAGGCCACATTCGATCGCCTCTGCGCGGAAGAGGACGCGACGCCGTCCCAGGTCGTGCGGCGCCTGATTCGCGCCTATATCGAGGGTCGCACTGGCAAGCCCTGGACTCCGGAGGCCGACCAGGACAGTGCTGCGGCACCCGATACGGCCCCCCTCGCCGAGCGGCTGAGCTAGGCGACGGACCCTCCGCATGAGCCAGATTCCCCCGCCGTCAGTGACGCCGAAGGGCGACGAGATCAAGCTCCTTCGTACCGGTAGTGTGCGCCCCAGTGCTGGCCGGGCAGGCCGCTCCGCACGGTACACGGAGAGCGAAGCTGTCCTGGTGCCCAGCATGGAAGAACTCGGGCACGGCCCCTTCACCGAGGATGACCTGCAGGCACTGGCCAAGCGGCTGCAGGACCCGCGGTGGACGCGCGGCACACGGAACATCTACGGCCTGGAGGGCCTGCTTACTGCACTGCTCGTCCTGCCGCTTGGCCTCCGGCTCGGGGCGTGGTTGCCGCTGGTGTGGAACGATGGCGGGTGGAAGGTTCCGGTGGCGCTGCGGGGCGCCGAGAATTCGCGGGAGTTTCTCGATCTGACTGTCGGCTTCATGCGGTTCCTGGACAGGGGGTTCTGCGCCACGCCGTCGCGTTTCACGTCGGTGGTCGATACCCTGGCGACGCGCTACGGTGTGAAGGCGTTGCACGCGCAGAAGGCCTGGGCCCTGGGCTTCGGGCTCGCCGTGAGCGAAGTCCGCTACCTCGACATTCCGCTGGATCCGGCGGCGCAGGACAGCCTGCTGACCATCGCGATGCTGGCTCACCCGTCATCGGGCCCAACCGTCGGCACTCGGAAACCAGGCGAGACGCTCCGGCAAGCAGTCCTGACCCTGGTGCGCCATCGCACTTCCCGGGGGCCGCTCGGGCCGTTGCTCTGACGGCTTCAGCCGCGACCGGATCCCTTGGCGTGGGTCGCGGCGGTCGCCGCTCCTACGGAATCACTGCGCGGCAGAAGCGGCACGGCGTCCAGCACCCAGTTGCCCGAGGTGCGCCGGTCGGGGCAGGGGATGGCATAGGCCACGTCGCCGGCGTCCGCCCGCAGCTTCTTCAGGTCGATGCGCCAGCCGCGCTCTTCCCATTTTCCGAGATACTCCCGGTACTTCACCACGGCCTGGTCGGTGGGCAGCAGGATCTCCTTGATGTTGCTCTCGGGCGTCCGCACGGGATTCAGGTTGGTGAGGACCGCGATGTCCTCGTTCGCGACCTTCAGGTTGGCATCCCGGGCCCGGGCGTCCATGGCCGGGTCCATCATGCAGTTGCGCGTGTTGATGAAGTAGATGCGGGTGTGCCGCTCGTCCACCGGCGCCTCGAAGAAGTACTGGTGGAAGGCGTTCGTGGCGCTGAAGTTGATCCAGGTCTGCAGGTGGTTGGGCCCGTGGTTGCCCGAGCCGGCGCGCACGCCCTTCTTGGACGCCCGCAGTCCCGTGAAATCGGACTGCTGGTGGGTCTTCTCGTCGAAGGCCACGAAGAACTTCGTGCCCCACTCGGAGTTCTGCAGGTTCAGCCCGTGCTTCAGGTAGTCGGGTTCGAGGCCCGGTGAGCCCTGGGACGGGTGGACGAACTCGTTGTGGGCGGGGTCCAGCCCGTTCTCCATGGAGCGCTCGAAGTACACGTCGACTTCGAGGATGTCGATGGGCGTGGCCCGCCAGCCGTCCTGGTTCCATTCGGGAATCTCGTAGATCGGCGGCCGCTCCGCTTCCGGCAGGTCGCCCAGGAAGGCGAAGACGATGCCGTACTTTTCCTGCACCGGGTAGCTGTCGATCTTGGCCCGGGCCGGGAGCTTCGCGTCCGCGCCCAGGGACGGGATGGTCCGGCACCTGCCGCCGGCCTCGAAGCGCCAGCCGTGGTAGGGGCAGACAATGCAGTCGTCCTTCACGGTGCCCTTGCTCAGCGAGCCCCCGCGGTGCACGCACGTGTCACTCATGACGTGCGCCGTGCCCCCCGAGTCCCGGAAGGCGACGAAGGGCAGGCCGAGGAGCTTCACCGGGTAGGGCTGGCTGGTGACGTCTTCGGCGCGGCCGACCGGATACCAGAAGTTCATGTACATGCAGGGACTCTCACTGTAGGCGCTCCTGGCTTTTCGCTGGGACCCGGGCAAAGGATTCGGCAATAATCCGCACTTTCCGCACAACCGGACGCCCAGCGATGCAGCAGCCCTCCCTGAACCGCCTGGAAAAGGGCAGTGTGCAACCCCCGGTCCGGCGCCGCCGCGCACTGCTGGGCGCCACCCTTGCGCTCATCGTGCTGGCATCGGGCTGCGCCAGCGCGCCGCCCGGTGGCGGCGACCTGGTGCTGGTGGCCGGCGCATCGGGACGCGCGGGCCGCTACGTCGTCCAGCGCCTCCGGGAGCAGGGCGTGCCGTTCCGTGCCATGACCCGCAGCCGTGCCGAGGCGGAGAAGCGCCTGGGCGCGGACTTCGCGGGCGTCGACTGGGTGGAATGCGACGTCCGGGATCCGGCGCAGGTGGCGCAAGCCATGCAGGGCGTGGATCGCGTGCTCAGCGTCATCGGCGCCAACCAGGTGGGCGGCGACAACAGCGCCGAGTTCGTCGACTACGGTGGCGTGAAGAACCTGGTGGATGCCGCCGTGGCCGCAAAGGTGGACCGGTTCGTGCTGCTCACGGCGATCGGCGTGACCGACCCCGCGCACCCCTTCAACAAGGCCACCAAGGGCGCATTGAGCTGGCGCTTCAAGGGCGAGGAGTACCTGCGCGCCAGTGGCCTCGACTACACCATCGTGCGGCCCGCCGGCCTGGTGAATGAACCCGCGGGCCAGAAGGGCCTGCGTTTCGAGCAGGGGGACGCCTGGCGTCCGTTGCTGCGAAGCACCCTGTCCCGGGACGACCTGGCCCTGGTGCTGATCGAGAGCCTGCGCCAGCCGGCTGCCCGCAACGTCACGTTCGAGCTGGTCAACGATCCCGCGCTGCCGGCGGGCGCCTGGCAGGACCGCTTTGCCACCCTGAAGCCCGATCCCGCGTCCGGGCCGAATTAAGAAATCTTAAGTTGCCCGCAACGCTCCCGCGATGGGGCGGGGCCCACTATTGCCCCGTGCCCTGGTGAGTCACCCCCCCCTCCCGGGGCACGACGTGAAGTGCCAATAGCGTGCGACGTGTTACCCAAGTGGCATCGGCGGGCGGCGGAGGCGGCACGACCTGATCTCCGTCCCCCTGTATCAGGCGGCGACGCTCCCACCGCCCGCCGGTGTCACGAACCACGTTTCCAACAGGCGAAGGCAGGGCTGTAACGGCGACCACTCGGAAATCTCCCGCGGTATCCCACCCCCCATGTCCTCCAGACTCCCGCGCCTGACTTCTGATCCCTCGCCCGGCGGCCCTGCCGACTCCTTCGCCGCTGCTCCATACCCCCTCGCACACAGGATCCATTCCATGCGCTACCAAGTTTCACTGGTGGTGGCCGCCATTGCGGCCGCCGTATTGCTGGGCAGCGCCCTCTCGGGCGCAGCCACCTCCGGCCCTGCGCCCGAGGCTGGGACAGCGCCCGCGGCGGCGGCAGCCAGTCCATCGCCGGTCGCGTCCGCCCCCACGCCGCCCGCCGGCCTTCCCGACTTCAAGACGATCATCAAACGCAACCAGGCGAGCGTGGTGAACATCAGCACCCGGCAGCAGGTGCAGCCCGACGCGCAGATGCACGGCATGCCGCCGGGCGCTGGTCCGGGCCTGCCTCCCGGCCTGCCACCGGGATTCGAGGAGTTCTTCCGGCCGTTCCGCGGCATGCCCGGTCCCCGTTCAGGTCCCGGGCCAGGTCCCCGCGAAGCCAACTCCCTGGGCTCGGGCTTCATCATTTCCGCCGACGGCGAGATCCTGACCAACGCGCACGTCGTGGACGGCGCCGACGAGATCCTGGTGAAGCTCGCCGACAACACGGAGAAGCCGGCGAAGCTGATCGGCCTCGACAAGGCCTCCGACGTGGCGCTGCTCAAGATCGACGCCACCGGGCTCCCGACCGTCCAGATCGGTGATTCGTCGAAGCTCGAGGTCGGCGACTGGGTGCTGGCCATCGGCTCGCCCTTCGGGCTGGAGCACACGGCCACCCAGGGCATCGTCAGCGCCGTGGGCCGCAGCCTGCCGGATGGCAACTACGTGCCCTTCATCCAGACCGACGTGGCGGTGAACCCCGGAAACTCCGGCGGGCCGCTCTTCAACATCAATGGCGAGGTCGTGGGCATCAACTCCCAGATCTACAGTCGCAGCGGCGGTTACATGGGCCTGTCCTTCGCCATCCCGGTGAACACCGCCACCAGCGTCGCCCGGCAGCTGGCCGCCAGCGGCCGCGTCGAGCGCGGCTGGCTCGGCGTGGGCATCCAGACGCTCAATGGCGACCTGGCGAAGTCCTTCGGCCTGGACAAGCCGGCGGGCGCGCTGGTCGGCCAGGTGGACGAGGCCGGGCCCGCGGGCAAGGCCGGAATCAGGCCCGGGGACGTCATCCTGGAATTCAACGGCATGCCGGTCAGCCAGTCCGGCGACCTGCCGCCCCTGGTGGGCGAAACGCGGCCCGGCACCAGGGTTGAGCTCAAGGTCTGGCGGGACAAGAAGGCCCGCGACATCGACGTGACGATTGCCACACTGAAGCCGGCTGAGGACGAGGTCGTCGCCGCCAACGCCGATGACGGGCAGAAGCCGGGCATCCTCAACGTGCAGGTTGCTGCACTCACTCCCGAGCAGCGCGAGCAGTCCGGCATCGAGTCGGGCGGCGTGCTCGTGGTCGGTGTCGCCGCCGGTCCTGCGGCCCGCGCCGGCGTGAATGCCGGCGACATCATCCTGCAGGTGGGCGACGAGGCCGTCGACAGTCCCCAGGAGCTGGCGGGCCTCGCGAAGAAGATCCCCAAGGGCCAGCCCGTGCCATTGCTGATCCAGCGTGACGAGGCGCGGCTTTTCCTGCCGCTGACCATCACCGGGTAGGGCCTGCACGCCGGTTGCGCTTCGCGTCATCGTCCCGCGCCGTCAGCTGCTAGGATTCGGCGATGAATCTGCTGCTGATCGAGGACGACCGGGACGCCGCGGGCTACCTGGTCAAGGCGCTGGCCGAGGCGGGCTACCAGGTCGATCACGCGGCCGACGGCCGGGACGGCCTGTTCCAGGCGACGGAGCACACCTACGACGGCATCGTGGCCGACCGGATGCTGCCGCACCTGGACGGGCTGACGATCATCGAGATCCTGCGCAAGCAGGGCAACCGCACCCCGGTGCTCATCCTCTCGGCCCTCGGGTCCGTTGATCACCGGGTCGAGGGCCTGCGCGCTGGCGGCGACGACTACCTCACCAAGCCCTTCGCGCTGTCGGAGCTGCTCGCCCGCATCGAGGCGCTCCTGCGCCGGGGGCAGGTCTCGCCCGCCCCCGAGATGAAGCTGCGGCTCGCCGACCTGGAGATGGACGTGCTGGCGCGGACCGTCACCCGTGCGGGGCGCCGCATCGAGGTCACTGCGCGGGAATTCAAGCTGCTGGAGTACCTGCTGCGCCGGGCGGGCCAGGTCGTGACGCGCACCATGCTGCTCGAGGGGGTCTGGGACCTGCACTTCGATCCGCAGACCAACGTGATCGACGTGCACCTCTCCCGGCTGCGGCAGGCCATCGACAAGGGCTTCGACCGGCCGCTGATCCATACCGTGCGCGGCGCCGGCTACACCCTCCGGGTCGACTGAGGTGCGCACTTCCGCGCTGCGCCTGTCGGTGGTCTACGCGGCCAGCTTTGCGGCGGCGCTGGTGCTGCTCGTCTTCGTCATCTACGTGCTCACCACCCGCTTCATCAACGCGGAGGTGGACACGGTCATCGAGCGCGACGCGCTCAGCATCCTCGAGGCCTACGGCCGGAGTGGCACCCGCGGGATCATCAATGAACTCGACCTGCGGGAGAGGACCTTCAGCCGGATCAACGCCGTCTATCTCGTCACCGATGCCGAAGGTTTCGTGATTGCCGGCAACCTGCCTGCCTGGCCCGTAATGCGCGGGCGGGACGGGCGCTGGGTGGAGTTCGAGATCGAATTGCGGGAGGGCGGCCTGGAGACCGGCCGGCCTGTGCGCGCGATGGTGCTGGAGCCTGGCCCGGGTCTGCGGCTGCTGGTGGGCACGGACCTCTCTGACCGGCGCGACCTGGGCCGGCGCTTTGCCGTGGCGGCCGGCATCGGCACGCTGCTGGTCACGCTGATCGCGCTCGGCATCGGCTATCGCCAGAGCCAGCGCATCCTGGCCCGCGTCGAGGCCGTGAGCCGCACCTGCAAGGAGATCGTGGGCGGCAACCTCGCGGGCCGTCTGCCGATCTCGGGTGACGACGACGAGTTCGACACGCTGGCCATCGAGGTGAACAGCCTGCTGGCCAGGCTCGCCCGCACGACCGAGATCCTCCGCACGTCGCTCCACAGCGCGGCCCACGACCTGCGCAGCCCGATGCACCGCATGCGCCTGCGCATGGAGCAGGCGCTCGGTGAGGAGCAGGCCACTGGCAGCGCCGGCGATGCGGCCACTGGCGCGCAGCGCGACACGCTGGAACTCCTGCTGCGGGACGTGGACCAGATGCAGCGCGTGCTCACGGCGCTGCTGCAGATTGCCGAGGCCGAGAGCGGCACCGTCGGCGCCCGTCCCGAGCCCGTGAACCTGGACGTGATGCTCGACGAGCTGGGCGAGCTGTACCAGCCCCAGGCCGAGCAGCAGGGCATCTCGCTCGTCGTCGGCTGTGCTCCGGGCAGCCGCGTGCTTGGCCACCGTCAGCTGCTCGCCCAGGCGGTCGCGAACCTGATCGACAACGCCCTGAAGTTCACGCCGTCCGGCGGGCGCGTGGAGCTGCGGACCCAGGTGGCCGACGGCCGGCTGGCCATCTCCGTGGCGGATTCGGGGCCCGGCATTCCCGCGGAGGACCGGACGCGGGCGGTGGAACCCTTCGTGCGCCTCTCGAACGCGCCGCCCCGGGACGGCTCGGGCCTTGGCCTGAACCTGGCTGCCGCGGTGGCGCGGCTCCATGGCGGCAGCCTGCGGCTGGAGGACAACCAGCCGGGGCTGGTGGCCCGCCTGGAGCTGCCCGTAGGAGCGCCTTCAGGCGCGACCAGTATCGATCGCGCCTGAAGGCGCTCCTACCGGGAAACTGCGACAACTTGCCGCGTCGCGCCCCCATTACCGTTACATCCCGGCAATACCCCCACCGGAATGCCGCCTAGAATTGGGGTCTGGAAGCTCCGACCCGGACGACCGCCATGAATGCCGCCATCGCCCCGCTCGCACCGACCGCCACGCCCCTGACCCAGGAACAGCCCACCGGCCTGAACGTCCGGCGGCTGATCTGGATCCGCATGATCGCGGTGCCGGGCTCGGCGCTGTGCCTGCTGGTGGCCCGCCAGATCTACGCCCTGCCGATCCCGGCCCTGCAGCTCATGATGATCGTCAGCGGGCTGGTCGCGTTCAATTTCTGGGTGTGGCTGCGGCACAAGGAAGCGCTGCCGGTCTCCGACCGGGAGTTCTTCATCCAGCTGCTGGTGGACCTCTTTGCGCTCACCAGCATCCTGTACTACGCGGGCGGGGCATCAAATCCGTTCGTCTACCTGCTGGTGCTGCCGATGATCATCTCGGCGGCGGCGCTGCCCCAGACCTACACCTGGATCATCGCGGGCATCAGCGCCGGCAGCTACACGCTGCTGATGCTCTGGCGCGTGGAGGTGCCCGAGTTCATCAACATGCACAGCAATTCGGCCATGGACCTGCACGCGGCAGGCATGTGGCTTGGCTTCGTCGTGCTGAGCGTGCTCATTGCCACCTTCGTGGCCGCCATGGCGCAGACGGTCCGGGAACGGGACCGCTACCTCGCCCGGCTGCGGGAGACGGCGCTGCGGGACGAGCGGGTGGTGGCCGTGGCCACGCTGGCGGCCGGCGCCGCCCACGAACTGAGTACTCCGCTGGCGACCATGGCGGTGATCACGGGTGAAATCGCGCGGGAATACCCGGCGGCGACCCATCCGGCCCTTAACCGGGATCTCGGGATCCTCCGCGACCAGATCGGCCGGTGCAAGGAAGCACTGTCGGTGATTTCCGCATCCGCCGGCGCTGCCCGCGCCGAGTCGGCCGAGCGGCTGGCGCTCGACAGGTTCGTCTGGCAGACCGTGGACGAAGTGCGTCGCCTCCGGCCCGGCAGCGCCGTGCGTGTGGAACCCCCCGCGACGGACGGCTCGCCGCCGCTGCTGGTCGTCGAGCGCACGGTGCGCCAGGCGTTGCTGAACATCCTGCACAACGCGGTCGACGTGTCGCCCCGGGACGTTCGCGTCGTGTACCGCTGGGATGCCACGGTCCTGGACATCACCGTGATCGATCGGGGCGGCGGCCTGCGCTCCGGCCAGCCGGGCTCGATGGAGCGGCTGGGGATGTCGAGCAAGGAGGGCGGGCTGGGCCTCGGCCTTTTCCTGTCCCACGCCGCCATGACCCAGGCGGGCGGCAGCCTCGAGGCCGCGAACAACGACGAAGGCGGCACCACGGTGCGCATGCGCCTTCCCCTGGTACGACTGACGGAGCACGCGGCATGAAGACCCTGGTGGTGGAAGACGATCCGGTGTTCAGCGACGTGCTGGCCACGGCGCTGCGCCGGCGCGGCTTCGACGTGACGGTGGCGCTCTCCTGCGAGCAGGCGACTGCGCTGATCGCCCAGTCGCCGCCGGACCTGGCCGTCGTGGACCTGCGCATCGGCACGGGCTCCGGCCTGACGCTGATCCCGCTGCTCACCCGCGGTCCGCGCCCGGCGCGCACCGTGGTGCTGACCGGCTACGGCAGCATCGCGACGGCGGTGGAAGCCGTGAAGCTGGGTGCCAGCCAGTACCTGACCAAGCCGGCGGACATCGACGCCATCGTCGCCGCGCTCACCGCCCCCGACACCCAGGCGCCCCAGCCGCTGCCCACCACGCCGCGGCCACTCTCAGTGAAGCGGGTGGAGTGGGAGCACATCCAGCGAGTGCTGACGGAAAACCAGGGGAACATCTCGGCGACCGCCCGTTCGCTGGGCATCCATCGCCGCACCCTCCAGCGTAAGCTCCAGAAGCGCCCGGTGAGGCAGTAATTGGGGACATGCCTCATTTTGGCATTGCCAAAATGAGGCATGTCCCCAAACTATCGGCCGCGTGACTTCTTCCTGGCCCGGCGCGACGTAACGCCAGCCTCCGCCTCCGGAAACTGGATATTGATCGCACTGATATCCCCGGCGAACCGCGCCGCCAGCCTGCCGATGAAGGCATGAAAGAACTGCCACTCGTGTCCAGGCTTCCGCGGGCTGATCACCTCGCAGGTGATCACGCCTTCCGACACGGACCAGTTCATCCAGCCGGGATGCTTGGCGTGGGACACCTTGGATCCGCGCTTGGTGGCGTTGAAGGTCTGCAGCGCTCCGGAGCGCATTGCGCCGACCAGTTTCCGGTGCAGGTCCGTGCCCGGGCGTTCGATGATCTGGAAGCGGATCATGTCGACGTTCTCCTTGGCGGAAGTACTCCGGAATAGTGCTCGACCCTGGGGAAGGGGTCGTAGAAGTGATGTAGCAGGCTCTTCCAGTCGGCGTATGCGGGGGAGCCGCGAAAGCCCTGTGTGTGATCTTCGAGGGTCTCCCAATTGACCAGGAGAATGTACTGGCTGGGGCTTTCGATGCAGCGCTGCAGGTCGCGGGAGAGGTAACCCCGGGCCGCTGAGATGATCGTCTGCGCCTGCAGGAAAGCCATTTCGAAATCAGCCTCCTGGCCCGGGCGGATGGTGAGAATGGCGACCTCGAGAATCATGGTCCAACCTCTGCGGCGCTGCAAACTGGTTCAGCGGGAGGGCAGCTTTGTGGCCGCTGGATTGCTGGGCATGCCCGGGGCATTCATGCGAGTTCCCTGACGGCAAGGCCGCCGACAGCGGCCTGCCCCGCCGCCACAGCCGATGCGTCCGCAGCTACATCGCTCGTATACGCTGCAATCAGGACAGGCGCCCCGCCCGGCGGAAAGACGATGGCGACATCGCTGGCTGCACCTCGCCTACCACTCCCTGTCTTGTCTCCAACTTTCCAGCCATCGGGTACCCCGGCGCGCAATCGATTTCTTCCCGTTTCGCAATCTTCCATCCAGCCGAAAAGCAGCTCGCGGGATGCGTCGGCGAGCACGTCGCCACAAAGAATCTTCTGCATCAGCGCCACCATCGCCCTGGGCGTGGTGGTATCCCGCACATCACCCGCGGCATTCTCATTCAGATCGGGCTCGTAGCGGTCCAGGCGGGTCATGCTGTCGTCACAGGACCGGATGAATCCCGTCAGCGTCGTGGGACCTCCGAGTTTGCGGAGCAGGAGGTTAGCGGCGGTATTGTCGCTGACGGTGATCACTGCCCTGCAGAGCGTACGTACCGGGAGGAAGCCCTCGGCGACGTGGCGGGCGGTGATCGGCGCGTACTCCAGAATGTCGGCGGCGCCATAGGCAACCCGGGCATCCAGTGACACCTCCCTGCGGTCAACTGCGGCAAGGATCGCAGCGGCAAGCACCCACTTAAACGTTGAGCACATGGCGAAGCGTTCATCCGCCCTGTGGCGGAGAAAACGGCCGTTGCCAGTGTTCAGGGCAAACACTCCCAACCGGCCGCCAAGCGTCTCTTCAATCCTCGCAATAGCCATAGACCCGTTGGAGGCTGGCGTGGCTCCCGATGCCGCGTCCACGAGCAGCGCGCCGATGCATGCTCGGAGCAGATCGCGTCGGGAGGGGAATCCGATACTCATATTCGACGATTTACTGGAGGGGTGTGACTGTTACCAATGCCCCTGGACTTTTCTGTCTCCTATCTCCCTGACCTGTCAAGCCTGCTCACGAAGAGTCGGCAGAAGCCGGAGTTGGACGGCTGCATTTAGCCGCTCCTTCCAATGGAACGCCTCCTCGGCGAGAGCCGACAATTCGTCAGGCGTCACTGAGTACTCTGGCTTGGAGGGATCGTTGGGTGTGACGCGGCCCTTGGCCAGGATGCTGGCATGTACGAGCGAATTGCGCCGGTCGATAAGTAACCTCGATTCCTCAAGCAAGCCGAGCACCTCCGAAGCACCAGCGTTTTGGAGGCCCTGAATCACGGCCCCGAACTCTGCGAGGCGCTGGCCCAGCGGAGCAGCTAAAGGTATCTCTATTGGCACGCCACGTGCCTGCAGCTGCGCAACAAGTGCATTAACCTCGGCCTCGACATAGCCGAAGTACAGGGTTACCAAACCGAGTGGTCGTATTAGATCGCCATCGAAAGAAGCGCTCATACGGATCGGCACCCAACTACTAAATTAGCCGGCAAAAGTGACGCGTTGAAACGCGTCGAAAATGCCATTTATGCAGCCGCTTCGTGCTGTAACTCCCTGACGTCATTTACCGTCACCGGGAGATAAACGGGCAGAGCGGCAGAGTGCATATAGGGCCATTGCCGGCATCCTCCCGGGGTTAATCGCCCGGGGCTGGGCAATTCTTGACCGGGCCGGTGTTCACCGCAAGGGTGGGTCGCGCCTGAAGGCGCTCCTACGTCGCGTTACGCAGGAAAGGCCTTGGGGAAGGGCTTCAGGCGGGTGAGAAGGAGTGCCGCGAAGATCAGCAGGGCAGCGTGGACGTACAGGATTTCCGTGTAGTCCCCGTACCGCTCCACCGCCTGGGCCGTGAGCAGGGGGCCGATGCCGGCGCCCGCTGAGTAGGCGCTGTAGAACCAGGCGTAGGTGCGGCTGAAGTACTTCAGGCCGAAGTAGCGGCTGGCGAGGAACGCGGTGACATCCACTTCCGCGCCGGCGGCAAGGCCGGTCAGCATTCCCGCCAGGAACGCGCCGGTGCCGCTGGCGCCGGAGGCCAGCAGGATGATCCCCACGATCGGCCCCACGAGGAACGCGATCGCCACCCGCGGCGCGAAGAATTTGTCCATCAGCATGCCGGCGGCGAGGCGGCCGACGATCAGTGCGGCTGCCACGAGCGACTGGGCCTGGGCCGCCCGCATCGGCTCCACGTCCCGCATCACCAGCATGGGCACCAGGTGCAGGATCAGGCTCTGCACGGCGACGCCGATCAGGAGGAAGGCGGCAAGCATCAGCCAGAAGTGTCCCTGGCGCATCGTCTCGGCCAGCGTGAAGCCGGTCTGGGCTGCCGCTGCGGGCACGACGCCGGCAACCGCCTTCGGCTGCTCATCCCCGTCGGGCCGCAGGCCCATGGATTCCGGTGACTCCCGCACCACGAGGCCGATGGAGAGAATGCCCACCGTCGCCACCGCCAGCGCCACGATCACGTAGGCCGTCCGCCAGCCGTACTCGGTGATCGCCCACTGGGAGAGCAGGGGCCAGATGATGCCGCCCACGCCGAGGCCGGCGAGAGCCATGCCCAGCGCGAGGCCGCGCCGCCGGTCGAACCACACCGAGATCACCCGGGCGAAGGCCACGTGGGTGGTGCCGAGGCCGAGGATCGCGAGGGCGATGTAGCGGGCGTAGAAGGCCGGCAGGGACTCCGTCTGGGTGGCGAAGGAGGCGATCACCGCGCCCTCCATCAGGAAGCCGACCAGGATCATCCGCTTCGCGCCGAAGCGGTCCACCAGCGAACCGATGAACGGCGCGGCGATGGTGACCGCGGCCGTGACCAGCAGCAGGCCGGTGAACGTCTGCGACGGCGTCCACCCAAACTCGGCCCGCAGCGGGCCCAGGAAGATGGAGAACGTGGCCGTGATGACGCTGGCCAGGCCGCAGGCCAGGCCGAGGCCGCAGGCTATCGCGACGTACCAGCCGTAGAAGATTTTGCGCATGGGGTCGCAATATAGTGGGAACGCGCCGGACGTGGTACCTCTAAACTGCTAGGCTTCCGCGTGATGTCAGCCCGGAGATCCCGATGACGCGCCTCCCCAGAAGCCGGATGCCGGCCCACACCGCCGTACTCACGGCCTTGCTGGCACTGGCCGGCCTGTCGCTGGCCCCGCCGGCGCTGCGGGCCGAGACTGAACTCTACGGCGGCTTCGGCATCGGCTACTCCACGTTCCAGGTCGACCCCATTGATTTCGAGGGCTCCGACTTCGCCACCCGCCAGTTCCTCGGATTCACCTGGGGTGATTACGTAGGCATCGAGGCCGGCTACATCAACTTCGGCACGGTGAACGACAAGGTCGCTTTCCAGGAGGGCCAGCAGAGCCTGAACGACGGCATTGAGACCTGGGGCTACAACCTGTCCGTGGTCGGCCGCTATCCCCTCAACGAGGAACTGCACGCCATCGCCAAGCTCGGCATGATCCGCTGGGACAGCAAGGCAACGCTGGAAACTTTCCCGTTGCCCACCAAGCTGGACGGGGACGACTTCATCGGCGGCATCGGCCTCGACTTCCGTGGCGCCGGCCGGATCCACATGCGGGTCGAAGGGGAACTCGTGAACATCGACTTCGCCGACTCCTGGTGGGTGCTCACCACGTCGGTGATGTACAGCTTCCCGTTTGGGAGGTAGGAGCGCCGACCGGCGCGACCTAAATGAAAGGTCGCGCCTGAAGGCGCTCCTACATAGCCAGGCGGCGGTTGCCCAGGTCGTCCTCGGTGAATGGCAGCCAGGCGATGCCGCAGAACTGCACCGTGATGTCCGACGCCTTCGGCCGCACGCTGATTTCCTCCAGCACTTCCGTCTGCGCATCAAAGCCGGTCTCCAGGGCAGCCACGTCGGACTGAACCTGGGCCTCCAGGTCCGCGATCTGCGCCTGCACCTTCGCCACGGTCTCCGTCGCGCGCTCCACGTCGCCTGACTGGCGCTGCACGTTGCCTGCCTTGCGCATGGCCGTCGCCGCCCGGCCGGCCGATGCCGTCGAGATCGCCTTGCGGCCGAAGAGGGCGCCCAGCACCGCCGTGCCCACGGACACCGCCGCGTCGATCTTCGATCCCGTGGCCTGCTCCTTCTCGCGCTCCACCGCCTGCTCGGTGCGGTGCAGGCGGTCCTTCAGGCTGGCGAACTTCGCCGCGTGCTTCTGCCGGAGCGCCGCGATCTCCTCGTCCCTCAACTCCCGCGCCTTCAGCTGCAGCCGCGCGCGGAATTCGCCCTCGGTCTCGTCGGGGCCGGAAACCAGTTTGAGTGCGGCGCTGCGCCGGAGAACCACCGGCTGCTCGGTCCGCAGCCAGGTGCGGAACTGCTCCAGCGCCGCCTTGATGGCGCGTGGATCGGCGAAAGCTGCCGGCAGCTCGGCGAACGCGCTGCCGGGCTCTGGATCGCTGCCCAGGCTGGCTGGCTCGATGGCCACGGGCTCGGCATTGCGCCAGTCGACGGGTCCGGCGCCCGCCTCGAGGGCCAGTGCCAGGTCGCGCTTCAGGTCCACGCCGTGCTTTGCGCTGACCCAGGCCACGCGGGCGGTGCCCAGGAGCCGCGGCTCGTAGACCAGCGTGCCGCGCGGGATGGATTTTGGCCTGGCAAACGCGACCGGGATGGCTGGGGGCAGGACGGGCCGCTGGCCCGCCGCCGGTGGCGCGGCCTTCGCGGGCGCCGTCGAAGGTGCCGTCGAAGGTGCCGCCGCAGGCCGGACTGCCGTCAGCCGCCGGATGTCCTCCCGGGTCAGCGGTCCCCGCAGGTAGGCCATGGCCCAGCGGGTCTGCATCAGCACCGGGCCCTTATCGTGCACGTTGTGCAGGAGGAAAGTGCGCTTGCCCAGCGAGGCCAGCGTGCCGTCGAGACCCTTCGCGTCGAGCCCCTCGGTTGGTGCGGCGGCCAGCAGCCCGTCCCGCACGCGGTTCCGGTCCTGCTCCGTCTGCAGGCGGCCGATGAACCAGGTCCCCGCGTTCGACAGCGCCTTGTAGTCCAGGTCCACCGGGTTCTGGGTCGAGAGCACGACGCCGAGCCCGAAGGCCCGCGCCTGCTTCAGCAAGGTCAGGAGCAGCACCTTGGACGGCGGGGCGGCGACGGGCGGCAGGAAGCCGAACAGCTCGTCCATGTACAGGATGGCGCGCAGCGACGACGTTCCCGGCTGGGCGCGCATCCAGGCCACGATCGAGTTCAGCAGCAGCGTGACGAAGAACATGCGTTCCGCGTCGCCCAGGTGGGCGATGGACATGACGCTGACCCGCGGCCGGCCATCCGCCGTGAAGAGCAGCGCGCCGGCATCCAGCGGCTCGCCCTGGGTCCAGGCCTGGAAGCCCGGCGCGGCCAGCAGGTTGTTCAGGCGCATCGCGAGGGCGAAGCGCTCCTTCGCCGGGTAGAAGGACTCCAGGTCGAGCACGCCGATCTTCGCGATGCCCGGATTCTGGATGGCGCCGATGAGACCACCCAGGTCGAGGCTGCGCCCCTGCTGCCACTGGCTGTCCAGCACCGACGACAGCAGGATGTGTTCGCGGCTGCCTACCGGGTCCGCATCGACGCCGACCAGCGTGAGCAGGCCCGTGACCACGCCCGAGACGTGCTGCCGGTAGAGATCCGCATCCGCGCGCAGCCCTTCCGGCGGCGCGGTGAACGAGCCCAGCACCGACAGCGGCAGTCCCGCCGTGCTGCCGGGCGTGTAGATGGCGAAGTCCGCCGCTGCCTTCAGGCGGGCGATGCGGTCCGGGCCCTGGCCCGATTCGCTGAGGCCCTTGCGCCACGCATCGGCCTGCCCGGCCGCGAATTCCGCCACGCTCTTGCCCGCCGCCGCGGCTGCCTGGGCGTCCACCCAGGGTTCGAAGTCGGCGGGACGGAGCTCCGGGAAGGTCAGCAGCAGGTTGCCCAGGTCGCCCTTCGGGTCGATGGCTATCACCGGCACCCTGTCGATGGCGGCTTCCTCGATCAGCGAGATGCCGAGGCCGGTCTTGCCGCTGCCGGTCATGCCGATGATGACCGCGTGGGTAGTGAGGTCCGGGGAGTCGTACAGGACGAGGTCGTCCAGCAGCGTGCCCGCCGCCGGGTCCCAGCGCCGGCCCAGGTAGAACGCTCCGAGCTTCTCGTAGTCCTGCATTCCGATTTCTCCCGTAGGAGCGGGGG
>JBEBHH010000082.1:0-5990 GCA_040080965.1 Gammaproteobacteria bacterium
TGCCACGGGCGTCCCGGGAGGTCAGCCAGTTGATCTTGTCGATCCAGTCGCTCAGGCCGTCGTAGGTGTAATGAAGGATGTGCCCGGGGATGCGGCGCACCCGCGGCGCCAGCACGCCGGCGTGGCCCGGCTTGGGTTCGTAGGCAGCCCGCGTCCGGTTGTAGAGGCGCGTCACAAAGTCGGGATAAAAGCCGGGACCCCGGATCCAACGGGGACCCACGTAGCTCTTCCGGTTGAACGCGTAGGCCTCGGCCGGTTCCGCCAGCGCGAGCGCCTGGATGGCCGCCGCCAGTTCGTCATCGAGCCGCTCGTCCGCGTCCAGGGCAAGTATCCAGTCGTGCCTGGCATGCTTCTCCGTGAGGTTCCTCTGGGGTCCTTCACCGAGGTAAGCCTGAGGAATGACGCGGGCTCCAGCGGCAATCGCGAGCTCGGCGGTGCGGTCTGTACTGAGGGAGTCGACCACCACGACCTCGGCGCACACCCGGAGCAACGAGGCGATGCAGGCCTCGATATGGTCCTCTTCATTGAAGGTGATGATGGTGCCGCTGATGAGTGTCATTGGGCCCTCTTCGGGAAAAAGCGTAGCACAGCGGTCCGGTGACACCGGCTAAAGAAATGCGCGCCGATGCCGACGGTCATCGGGAGGAACTGGCGCATGGAAAAGTTCGCGAGCATGCCGTTGTATTGCTTTTCGAAAACCGGTGGGTATATTTACCGGCGATCGAGACGTAAACGTCACACTTTTATCAAAGCAGCAGACAGCAAGACGTCGCCGCCCGAGCCAGTCGGGCAGATATCCGGAAGCGGGCTTACCGGAATCGGAATGGCCCGAAGTCGAATCGAGGCACTGGCGACTGTCTTCCGCGTTCGGGGCCATAGAAGGCAACCAGGTTTGATTCTGTCTCGACACGCTTTCAGCCTACTCTGCACACCGACGAGGTAGTCCCGATGCCGCGAGTCTTATCTGTCGTGGACCCTTCTGCTGTGGGTGCCGTTCCGGGAGCTGCCAGCCCCGGCGGCCAGGCCCCGGCGACCCCGGTCAAGCACGGCCCGGTCAACCTCACCCCGGTACCCACCACCCGCCCCACCGTTCCACGGCTGACCGTCAGCGCGCGCAGCGACGCCTTCCGGCGCCGCTTCTACCCCCAGGCGGCCGTGCGGGACTGGAATGACTGGCGCTGGCAAAACCGCAGCCGCGTGCGGGTCCTTTCCGACCTGGACCGCATGTTCAGCCTGACGGACGACGAACGGCAGGCCATCGAGATGCACAAGGGCGCCCTGCCACTGGGTATCACGCCCTACTACGCGAGCCTGGTCGATCCGGAAGACCCGAACCAGGGGCTGCGCCGGACCGTGCTGCCCGCGATGGGTGAGTACCTCCGGTCCCGCGGCGAGGCCGACGACCCGCTCGGCGAGGACGGCCACAGCCCGGTGCCCGGACTGGTGCACCGCTATCCCGACCGGGTCCTGTTGCTGGTGACCAACTTCTGCTCCGTCTACTGCCGGTACTGCACCCGGGCCCGCATGGTGGGCTCCGTTGGTGAGCGCAGCATCCGCAAGCACGACCTGGAAAAGGCCATCGACTACATCGCGGCGACCCCGGTCATCCGGGACGTCCTCCTGTCCGGCGGTGACCCGCTCAGCCTCGACGACGAGCGTCTGGAGTGGATCCTGTCCCGCCTCCGGGCGATCCCCCACGTGGAATTCATCCGGATTGGCTCCAAGCAGCCGGTGGTACAGCCCCAGCGGATCACGCCGGCGCTTACCCGGATCCTGAAGCGCTACCACCCGCTCTGGATGAGCCTGCATTTCACCCACCCCGACGAGCTCACGCCGGAAGTGGCGGAAGCCTGCGCCCGGCTCGCCGATGCCGGCATACCGCTGGGCAGCCAGACGGTGCTCCTCAAGGGCGTGAATGACGATGTGGCGACCATGAAGTCCCTGGTCCAGGGCCTGCTGCGGATCCGCGTGCGTCCCTACTACCTGTACCAGTGCGATCCGATCTCCGGTTCGGCCCACTTCCGCACCCCGGTCGAGAAGGGCATCGAGATCATCCGCGGCCTGCGCGGGCACACCACGGGCTACGCCGTCCCCACCTACGTCATCGACGCACCGGAGGGTGGCGGCAAGATCCCGGTCTCCCCGGACTACATCGTGGGCCGGGACGGTGACGACCTGCTGCTGACCAACTACGCCAACGGGTCGTACCGGTACCCGGATCCCCAACCTGATACGTCCGGATGCGAGTCGGCCTGACCTATGACCTCCGCAGCGAGTATCTCGCCGCGGGTTATAGCGACGTCGAGACCGCCGAGTTCGACCAGCCGGAGACTATCGACGCGATAGCCGGCGCGCTGGCCCGCCTGGGCCTTGCGGTGGAGCGCATTGGCAATGCCCGCCAGCTGGCATCCCGCCTCACCGCCGGCGACCGCTGGGACCTGGTGTTCAACTTCTGCGAGGGGCTGCACGGCTTTGGCCGGGAGTCCCTGGTGCCGGCCCTCCTGGACGCCTGGCAAATCCCCTACGTGTTCTCCGATCCGCTGGCCTGCGCCGTCACCCTGCACAAGGGCATCGCGAAGCACGTGGTCCGGGGGCATGGCCTCGCGACACCGGATTTCGCCGTGGTCGAGTCCGCCGAGGACGCACGGCACCTCAACCTCCGCTTCCCCCTGTTCGCCAAGCCGGTGGCCGAAGGTACGGGCAAGGGCATATCCACCGCGTCCCGCGCCAGTTCCGTGGAGGAACTGGTCGCCGTCTGCGGCGCGCTCCTGGTACGGCACCGGCAGCCGGTGATCATCGAGGAGTTCCTGCCTGGCCGGGAGTTCACCGTCGGCCTCGTCGGCACCGGTGAGGCGGCGGAAGCCATCGGCACGATGGAAGTTCACCTCGGGCCGAAGGCCGACCCCGGGGTCTACACCTTCGACAACAAGGAACACTGGGAAGGCCGTGTGACGTACTCACTCCTGGCCGAAGAGCCGCTGCTTTCGGCCGTCGAAGCGCTGGCCGTCGGCGCCTGGCGGGCGCTGGGCTGCCGCGACGGCGGGCGCCTCGACATCCGGCTCGACGCGGCGGGCGTGCCCAGCTTCCTCGAGGCCAATCCGCTGGCGGGTCTCCACCCGGGGCACTCCGACCTGCCGTTCATCTGCCGCTTCAAGGGCATTCCCTACGACGAACTGATCCGGCGCATCCTCATCTCGGCCCTCCAGGGCGCCGGCCTTCCGGTGGCCGGCGCCCTGGCGACGAGGATATCGGCGTGACCGGCGGCAAGTCGGTCCTGATCCTGCACAACTCGGTGTCCCACGAGTCCACGGCAGACGCCCTGGACATCCTCGAGCAGATGGATTGCGTGCGGGCCGCGCTGGCCAGCCACGGGTACGAGGCGCCAACCCTGGCAATCAACCTGAATCTGGACGCCGCCAAGGCCCGGCTCCGGGACCACCCGCCCCACGCGGTGTTCAACCTGGTGGAAGCCATCGACGACTGCGGGCAGCTGGTGGCGATTGCCACCGCCCTCCTCGACCACCTGCAGATCCCCTACACCGGCTGCAGCACCGAGGGCCTGCTGATCACCGGCAACAAGATCCTGGCCAAGCAGTGGCTGCGGGCGCACAACCTCCCCACCGCCGACTGGTGGGACGGGGCGTCACCGCCGCCGCCCCACCCGGGCCCTGGCCGCTGGATCACGAAGCCGGTGAGCGAGGACGCCTCGATCGGCATGGACGACACCGCCGTGGTCGCCGATTTCCACGACGTCCCGGCGCGGGTCGCGGACCAGGAGGCCAGGCGCAAGTTCCGCTGGTTCGCGGAGCAGTTCATCGACGGCCGGGAGATCAACGTGGCGCTGATCGACGGCCCCGGCGGACCACAGGTGCTGCCGATCCCGGAGATCGAATTCGTCGACTACCCGGCCGACAAGCCCCGGATCGTGGGCTACGCGGCCAAGTGGCATGAGGATTCCTTCGAGGCCCGCAACACCGTGCGGCGCTTCGTGGATCCGGTCCAGGAGGCCGCCCTCTGCGCCGAGCTCGGTCGCATGTCCCTGCGCTGCTGGGAGATCTTCCAGCTCCGCGGCTACGCCCGGGTGGACTTCCGCGTGGACGCCGCTGGCAAGCCCTGGGTCCTCGAGGTCAACGCCAACCCCTGCATCTCCCCAGACGCCGGTTTCGCGGCAGCCCTCGGACAGGCCGGGATCAGCTACGCCGACGGCATCGAGCGGATCGTGGCAGCGGCCCGTTACGGGTAATGGCCGCCGGACGACCTGACTTCCGGACGCTGCTCGCACCAGGGGATCCGGCTGCCATAGAGCAGCTGGTCCGGAAGACGGGGTTCTTCAGTACCGAGGAAATCGCCATCGCGCGGGAGCTGGCCGACGACGGGCTGGCCAACGGCCCGGCGAGCCATTACCGCTTCGTTATTGCCGGGCCGGACGGCGCGCTGCTCGGCTACACCTGCTTCGGCCCGATTCCCGGCACCCGGTCGGGGTGGGATCTCTACTGGATCGCCGTGCGCCGGGATGCGCAGGGCCAGCACCTGGGCCGGGACCTGCTGGAGATCACGGAGCGCGAGGTGCAGGCCGCCGGCGGTACCCGGCTGTACGCGGAGACGTCATCCCGGGAACAGTACAAGCTAACTCGGGCGTTCTACCTGCGCCGGGGATATGCGGTAGCGGCCCAATTGCCGGAGTTCTACGGGCCGGAGGATGACAAGTTAGTCTATTCGAAGTTGATCGAGTAGTGGGGCCTGGCTGTGGAAGTGCAATCCGTGGCTCGGGCTCGTCGTGGGCAGCGCACTGGCCACCGAACCGGTGCTAACCACCATCACAGATACCGGCGGGTTCTTCCTGGTCCTCAGCATCGCCACGTTAGTGCTGGCGCACCTGGCGCCGGCGGGCTGATCAGGGTGCGGCCCGGGGATCGGGCGCTACCCGCTTCCGCTCCGGACGCTAAGTTTTTTACATAGCCCCATGCGGAGAAATGGCAACTTCAGCAATCCCGTACGAAGTTGCGATCGGACAGCGGCACCCCGCATGAAACGACGCGTCTACGAGTTCACTCTACCCCGATATATGCGTCGGCCAAATGCTACCAAGGCCACAATCGAGCCAAGACCAAAGATCCAAGGAACAATGGCCGCAGACGAGCGCCATCCAAAGTCGATTGCAAATCCAATACCGCACAGGGCGGCCCGGATTGCCAAGTCGGCCCAATTCTCCCAGCAACGCCATGGTCCACGTGCCTTCTCGTCAGTAGGGCTGAATCCACCGGGAAGATCGTCGTCAATCGTAATCAGGAGACCCAGGAGCGGTAGCACGACCAGCAGTAGAAGCATCAACGGGCCAAGTACCTGCTCACCAAGTGCAATCCGAATTGCCGTGCCGCCTAGCAAGGCAGCAAACGCGGTTATTAGCACGTATTTCACTTGCAGCGCCCCGAGCTGGCGGTCGATGCGCCAACAGTAGCGGCAGCAGTACTGGCTGCAGCATTCGTAGTTCCAGCACTGGCGATAATCTCCGCGTCCGTCTTGCCTGCCGAAAGTACTTCGTAGCTCCCCATTCGAGAATTCGGAAAAGCGCCAAGCCTATATTCAACCTTTAGGGCATTTCGCATTGCCACAGCTGTTGGCGCTGTAATTCCGATAGCGCCCGGGATGCGCGCTGCCGACGTAACGTAGCCTAATCTTGTAACAGGAACGGCGAGTTGCAACGCTGGCGCCAAGTCAGACCCAAGAATTCCAGCACTCGTATTGTTGGACCCGAACTGGGCCGCGTTGGCGGCGTGTTGCTCCGGGGATAGCGTACCCATCGAACCCAGGAAGCCGAATAGCGACATCAGGTCATTTCCGATCGCCCTAGCGGCCCCGTCAATTCCGTCGCCCAAGTGTCCCTGCTCGCCATTCCAGCAGTTCCCTTTCTGCGCCTCTGCCGCGGCCTTCTCCAATTCCGCCATCTCCGCCTCCAAGCGGTTCATGAAGTCATCGATGAACTTCTGAAG
>JBEBHH010000083.1:0-5987 GCA_040080965.1 Gammaproteobacteria bacterium
GCATGTCCCCAATTTCCTAGGCGGTGGCCGGCTGCTGGATGCGCCCGTCCCGGATGCGGATGACGCGATCGGCCTCCAGGGCGAAGTTGTCGTCGTGGGTCACCATGATGAAGGCCGTGCCCGACTCGCGGCTGAGGCGCTTCATCAGGTCGAACACCATGCGGCCGCTCTTGCTGTCCAGGTTGCCGGTCGGCTCATCGGCAAAGACGACCGCGGGATCGTTGGCCAGCGAACGCACGACGGCCACGCGCTGCTGCTGGCCGCCGGAAAGCTGGGGCGGGCGGACATGCAGCTTCTCCTCCAGGCCGACGTAGGTGAGCAATTCACGCATCCGGGCCTCCCGGGACTTCTCGAACTCCCGGCCCCGCATCCGGCACGGCATCAGCGCATTCTCGAGCACGGTGAACTCGGGCAGCAGGTAGTGGAACTGGAAGATGAACCCCAGCCGGTCACGCCGCATGTGGGCACGCCCGAGCTCGTCCAGGTTGCTCACTTCCCGGCCCTCGACGCGGATCACGCCCGACGTGGGCCGGTCCAGCAGGCCCATCAGGTTCAGCAGCGTCGTCTTGCCGGAGCCGCTGCCGCCGACGATCGCCACGAATTCGCCAGGCACGATGGAGAAGGACAGGTCGAAGAGCACGGGCGTCTCCACGTCCCCCGTGTAGTAGGTCTTGCCGACCTTGTCCAACTCGACAACGGGCTGCGCCATCATCATCCCCGGGTCAGCTGCCCCGGATCACCTGGATGGGATCCACCTGCCCCGCCCGCCGCGCCGGGAAGTAGGAGGCGATGGCGCCCGTGACGATGGCGACGACGGAGGCGCCCAGCAGCAGCATGGGGTCGATCTCGATGAGGAACGGCGCGTCCACGCGGCCGTCGGGGCCGACGGAACGGATCGCCGCCAGGCCCTTCAGCAGGAGAACCCCGAGGGGCACGCCGGCCAGGCAGCCCAGGAAGGCGAGGAACAGGCCCTCGAGCACGAAGATGCTCTGGATCTCGCGGGGCGTGGCGCCCATCGCCTTGAGGATCCCGATCTCCCGGTACTTGCTGGTCACCACCATGACCAGGATGCTGCCGATGCCGAACCCGGACGCGATCGTGGTCATGATCAGGATGAGGTCCCGGGTCTGGCCCTGGGCATCCAGGGTCCGGAAGAGGTTCGGGTTGTCCATCACCCAGGAGCGGACCTTGAATGGCAGGCCGGGCGCGATGCTCTGGGCCACCGTCTCCGCGTCGTAGAGATTCGCGAGCTTGATGCCGAAGGAACTGATGGCGCCACCGAGCTCCAGCAGCGACTGGCCGTCCCGCAGGGTGACGAAGACCTGGCCGTCGTCCACCTGGCCGAAGCCGGTGTTGTAGATGCCGGCCACCGTGAAGTTCAGCGTGAGTCCCTCCGGGCCCACCAGCCGCACCTTGTCCCGCAGCTTCAGGCCGAAATCCAGGGCCAGCTTCCGCCCCAGCACGAGCTCGCCCGAGGACATGCCGATGAACCGGCCCGACAGCAGGTTGGACTCGATCTCGACGACGCCGTTGTGGCGCTCGGGGATGACGCCGGTCACCCGCACGGACTGGCGGCGGGAGCCCCGGTTCATGAAGGCCTGGCCCGACACGATCGGCGACACCGTGGTCACTGAAGGGTCTGCCGCGTCCAGGGACGGCAGCCACAGCCGCCAGTCCTCGATCCGCTCCCGGGCCTTGGGCAGGTTTACGACCTCACCCACGTACAGTGTGTTCGAAGGTGCGAGGCCGAGGGCCGTCAGCTGCCAGGCGCCCACCGGCGTCCGCTCCGGCGGCTCCACGGTGATGTGGGCGATGGCCCCCGTGGTGTTCTGCGTGATGCGCTCCTGGGTGCCGCCGATGATGGTGCGGAGGTAGATGATCAGCAGCACGCTGATGCCGACCACGCCGATGGTCAGCAGCGACTGGCCCACGCTGTAGCGCAGGTGCCGGAAGGCGACGGAGCGTATGAAGTAGGTCGTCATCAGCGCCTGGCGGCCACGCTCTTCGGCGGACCACCGCCATCCCCCGCCGGGGGCTCCGCGACCGGACGCACCTTGCGGCCCGGCGACTTGCCGGCCAGCTGGCGCAACACCGTCGTGCCCTCGGCCAGGTCGAGCACGGCGACCCAGTCCGGATTGCGGCCGATCACCTGGACCGGCCTGCGTTCGAGGACGCCACCCTCGCCCACCGCAAGGACGAACGGCGGGGTGGCCTGCAGGGCCACCGCGCTGACCGGCAGCGCGAGGGCGTTATCGGCCCGCCGCACCTCGATGCTCACGTCCACGGTCATGTTGGGCAGCACGAACTCCGGGAGTGCCTCCGGCGTGATCTTCAGGCGCACGACTCCACGCTCGCTGTCCACGAACGGGCCCACCTGGGTGAGGGTGCCGCGGAAGGGCTTGTCGGGGTACGCGGGGACAAAGGCAACCACCGGCTGGCCCACCTTGAGCTTGCCCAGGTTGTTCTCGTCGGTCTCGACCTCGATCTCGGTGGCGTCCATCTCCGAGATGCGGAACCAGCCCTGGGCCGCCGACACGGGCGTGCCCGGCTCGACCAGCCGGTCGGTGATGACGCCGTTGAAGGGCGCGCGCACCTCGCGGCGGCCAAACTCGGGGCGGACCCGCTCCACCTCGGCGGCGGCCTCGCGGCGCCGTGCCCGCGCCGCCTCGGTACGGGCGGTCTGCACCCGGGCATCGGCCGCGGCGCGCTCCAGCTCGGCGGTGGAGACCTGCTTGCGGGCCGCCAGCGGCTCGAGGCGCGCCAGATCCTGTTTCGCCTTGTCGAGCGCGGCTTCCTCCGCGCGCAGGTTCTTGTCAGCCACGTCCAGCGCAGCCGTCGTGGAGGCCAGCCGCGCGCCGGTCTCGCCCACCGTGAGGCGGCCAAGCAGGTCGCCGGCGCGGACGATGGCGCCCTCGTTCACCGCCAGGCTCTCGACGATGCCCGGTGACTCGGCGCCAACCTGCGTCTCGCGGATCGCCTGCAGCCGGCCACTGGCCACGACCACCTCGACGATGTCGCGGCGGACCGGCTCCGTGACGACGGCCGCGGCCGGCCGCCGGATGAACCAGAGCAGCGCGCCCGCGACGGCGACGATGGCAAGCACCCACGCAATGCGGGTTCGGGAAATCTTCATTTGATCCTCGCCTTCAGTCCGGCCAGCCGCTCCAGGAATCCCGACAGGTCCGGCAGCGCCACCACGCCGGGCGGCAGATGGTCCCGCGCCAGGAGGTTGGCAGCCTGGCCAGCCACCCAGATCTCGGTGGCTGCCGGGACGCCCCTCCGCAGCTCGTCCAGTTGCCCGCGGGCATCGTTCACGTCGGGCTGGGTGACCAGGCTGAGCGCCAGCGCATCCACATGCCGGTGCGAGCAGAACTCGCAGATGTCGCCCGCCGGCAGGTCGGGGCCGAGATAGATGCTGCGATAACCGCGGCTGGCCGCCAGGAACGCGCCCATCAGCCCGCCGAGCTCGTGCCGCTCGCCGCTCAGGGTGGTGAACAGGATCGTCGGCCCGTCCGAATGGCTGAGGTGGCGGTCCAGCGCCGAGGAGAGCTGCCGCCGGACCACGCCCGACAGCAGGTGCTCCTGCACGACGGACCACTCGCCCCGGTGCCAGCGGTTGCCCGCCTCCCGCAGTGCCGGGGACGTCACGTCGCGGACCAGGACCAGCGGCTCGAGTTCCGCCACGGCGACCGCAAAGAGGCGGTCGCAACCGGCGAAATCGTAGTCTTCAGCCGCCGCCAGCAGGCCGGCAACGAGCCGGTCCGGTGCTGGCAGTAATTGGGGATCCATGGGTTGATTGTGCCCGACTGGCCGGGCCAGACCTCTGCCTTGACACCTGCAGTTCGGCGGCGGGCGGCTTTGGGATTCGCGCAGGACGGCCAAACTCCAGCGGCGGCGGGCGTTCCGGCAGGTCCGTGACGTGCTCCCGGACGAAGTCCGACATCACGGAAACGTCCGTGTAGCCTGCCAGGCCGCCGCCGGTGGCGCACAGGTTGCCGCCGGTGATGCTGGCGACGCCGACCAGGACGGCCTTCCCGTCGTAGCCGGTGATCAGCAGCGGCCCGCCGCTGTCGCCGCTGCAGGGCCCGCCCCGCGGCGACACGAAGGCGATGTGCGTGCCGACGATGCTGATCTGCATGAAACGGACGTCGGTGCGAAGCAGGATGTCGGGCCGGGCGACGCCGGTGCTCGTCGAGCCCCAGCCGAGGATCGTGCCCGTCCCGCCGGGCCGCAGGAGGTCCCAGGACTCGGCGCGGCTCGCAATGGGCACCGGGCGCACCCGCACCGGCCTCGCGAGGCGCAGCAGGCCCAGGTCATAGGCGTAGGGCTGGCCGGCATACTTCGGGTGGCGGATGGCCTCGCGGACGGCGACGCGGCGGGCGTCCTTCCGGGACCGGTTGCCGTAGAGGACCGTCAGCCCGTCGCTGGCGCAGTGCGCGGCGGTGAGGACGAAGCGCGGCGAGATGAGGCTGCCGGTGCAGATGCCCGGATCGTCGTCGTCGCGGATGAGCACCACCGCCCAGGGCATGCCGGCCGCAAACCCGGCGTCGGTGGGCGGCTCGCCGTTCGCAATCGCCGCGCCGGGTTCCGCACGGAGGAGCCCCAGGGCCAGCAGGCCGGCGATGGCGGCAACGTCACGCAGCGGGCGTCACGTCCTCGTAGAACTCGTGGGAGTGCTGGGGCAGCAGGTGCGGGAAGAGCTCCCTGTTCCGCGCCTTCGACGCGCCCCGGGAGAACGCCACGCGATCAGCGACGCTGTCCCACTGCTCCACCATGATGAAGTGGACGCCCTCCGGGCCGCCTTCGTGGCCGTGGCCCTTCAGTTCCTCCGGCGGCGTCACCCGGCGGACCTCGGCCTCCATCGTGCCGGGACGGGCCCGGAAGATCCTGCGACTGCGGAAACCGGGCGCCGCGCGCATCAGCGACTCCAGGTCCTGGTAGAACTTCGTGACTTCCAGCTCGTGTCCCGGCTTGGCGTAGAGGCTGGCAACGTAGGTGATCATCGCGACGGCTCCGGATCGGGCTTCTGACGCGGCGGATTATGCACCCGATCGCTCACGGCGCAGGCTGGCGAAGCTGTCCAGGGCCCGTTGCCGCGCGGCGCCGTGGTCCACGACCGGCGCGGGATAGTCGTGGCCCAGCCGGATGCCGGCGGCCTTCAGCACTGTCTCGGGCGCTTCCCAGGGCGCGTGCAGGAAGCGGTCCGGCAGGGACTTGAGCTCCGGCACCCACCGGCGCAGGTAGCGGCCATCGGGGTCGAACTTCCGCGACTGCAGGACCGGGTTGAAGACGCGGAAGTACGGCGCCGCATCGGCGCCGCAGCCGGCCACCCACTGCCAGCTGGCGGCGTTGTTCGCCAGGTCGGCGTCCACCAGCGTGTCCCAGAACCAGGCCTCGCCGTCCTGCCAGGGAACGAGCAGGTCCTTCACCAGGAACGAGGCCACGATCATGCGCACGCGGTTGTGCATCCAGCCGGTCGTCCACAGCTCGCGCATGCCCGCGTCGATCAGCGGGTAACCGGTAGTGCCCTGGCACCAGGCGGCGAACAGGTGCGGCTCCGGCGCCCAGGGAAAGGCCGCGAACTCCCGCCGCAGCGGCTGGTCAGGAAGGTCGGGCCAGTGGAACAGGAGGTGCGCGCAGAACTCCCGCCAGCCCAGCTCCCGCAGGAAGGCCGCGCCCTCGCCCTCCGGCGCCGCGCCGGCAGCCATGCTCGCGCGCACGGCGTGCCACACCTGGCGGGGACTGATCTCACCGAAGTGCAGGTGCGGAGAAAGGCGCGACGTGCCGGCCACGCCGGGCTGGTCACGGGCCGTGCGGTAGCCCTGGACCGCGCCGTCGAGGAAGTCCTCGAGCCGGGCCATCGCCGCCGCCTCGCCGGGCGTGAACGCAGCGCGGAGCCCGCCGCTCCAGTCGGGTCCAGCGGGCTGCAACGCCCAGTCCCCGAGCGGCTCGCTGGCCGGCCAGCTTGCGGGCGCGGCGAGGTGCCC
>JBEBHH010000015.1:0-64060 GCA_040080965.1 Gammaproteobacteria bacterium
TTTCTCTGGAATACGGCTTCTAGCCCAGTCCCGGCAGCGTCCCGGGGGGGGTCCGGCACCCCCGCCAGGCGGCCGGGCGGGGGCCGGCCGGACCCGCCGGTTTGAAAAAACCCCGCCAGCCGCCTACACTTTGCGGCCCGACCGAGGGTGCCCGGCTTGCCGGACCCGCGGACACGGTCCCGAACAGCTCCAAAAAGACAGGTTTCAGATGGGTACGTTCTCTGCCAAATCCCATGAGGTGCGGCGCGACTGGTACGTGGTGGACGCCACGGACTGCACGCTCGGCCGCCTCGCATCCGCCATCGCTTTCCGGCTGCGTGGCAAGCACAAGGCCATTTTCACGCCCCACGTGGACACCGGTGACTACATCGTCGTGGTCAACGCGGCGCGCATCAAGGCCACGGGCAACAAGCTCAAGGACAAGGTCTACCAGCATCACACGGGCTACATGGGCAACCTGAAGACGGTCACCCTCGGCAAGATGATGGAAGAGCACCCCGAGCGGGCGCTGACCAAGGCCGTGAAGGGCATGCTGCCCAAGAACAGCCTGGGCGCCACAATGCTGAAGAAGCTCCGTGTGTACGCCGGTGGCGAGCACGAGCATTCTGCCCAGCAGCCGCTGCCACTCAAGCTGTAATCAACAACCGAACCCGATCAGGCAGGCATAAAACCTAATGGCCACCCAGCCTCAGCAGTACTCCGCCACCGGCCGCCGCAAGGCGTCCACCGCCCGGGTCTTCATCCGCCGCGGCAAGGGCGACATCACCATCAACAGCAAGCCGATCGACGTGTTCTTCGGCCGCAAGACCGCCCGCATGATCGTCCGCCAGCCCCTCGAGCTGACCAAGCTGGACGGCCAGTTCGACGTGATCGTGAACGTGGCTGGCGGCGGCATCACCGGCCAGGCGGGCGCCATCCGCCACGGCCTGACCCGCGCCCTGATGGCCTACGACGAGAGCCTCCGTCCCTCGCTGCGCAAGGCCGGGTATGTCACCCGCGACGCCCGCGAAGTCGAGCGCAAGAAGGTCGGCCTGCGCAAGGCCCGCCGCGCGACGCAGTTCTCGAAGCGCTAACGCGCGCTGCCGTCCCAACAAGAGGCGTGCTTATAATGCGTCCTGCTCAGCACTCCCGCCTGTTGGGGGATCGTCCAGCGGTAGGACATCGGACTCTGACTCCGAGAACCTAGGTTCGAATCCTAGTCCCCCAGCCAATCTTGCCGAGTGAATAAAAGGGCCCGCATCAGCGGGCCCTTTGCCTTTCCGGTCTAACGGCGATCCATACGCTTAACGCCGCTGTCTTCCGCCATCAGGATCACGTCGGCCGGCCGGTTGGCAAACAGCCCCACCGTAACGATTCCCGGGATCTGGTTCAGGCGGCTCTCCAGCTCCGGCGGATTGGTGATCTGCAGGTTGTGCACGTCCAGGATCTGGTTGCCGTTGTCGGTCACGAAGTTCTCCCGCCAGACGGGCTGGCCCCGCAGCTTGACGAACTGGTGGGCCACCCAGGACCGGGCCATAGGGATCACCTCGACGGGCAGCGGGAACTTGCCGAGGGTCGCCACCCACTTGCTGCCATCGATGATGCAGATGAACTTGCGGGACGCCGCCGCCAGGATCTTCTCCCTCGTCAGGGCGCCACCCCCGCCCTTCACCAGGTGAAAGTGCTTGTTGGCCTCGTCCGCGCCATCCACATAGAGGTCCAGGTCGCCGGCCTGGTCCAGTTCGACGACGGTGAACCCGCGCGCCCGCAGGCGGGCTTCCGTCGCGCGGGAGCTGGCCACGACGGCGGCGAGGTCACCGCGGAAGCGGTCCATCGCGTCGATCAGGAAGTTAACGGTGGATCCCGTCCCCACGCCCAGGGCCATGCCGGGCTTGATGAACTCCAGGGCGGCCAAAGCCGCCTGTTCCTTGCGGCTGTCTTGATTGATGGCCATTTCACCGCGCCTTTGCCAGGAGTGCTTGGCGTCAGATGGTACCCAAAAAAAAGTGCCCGCCAGAGGCGGGCACCGATCTTTGCGCGTTTCCCCTTTCGAGGATTGGCGTGAGACTTTTTAGGGTCTCACGCCAACGCGTCATCTCTAACGCTTTTTCTTCGCAGCCTTCTTCTTGGTCTTCTTCTTTGATGCAGCCTTCTTCTTCGTAGCCATAGTTTTAGTCTCCGTGTCGGGGTAGACGGGTCTGAGTATATACAACAGTTTGCAAAATTCCAGCAAGGGGGGTGTTTTGGGTCTTGACACCGGTTGCAGGGAGACAACACCTCAGCTGAATCGATAGATCGCTGACTCGGTGATGACGGCATCGAGATCGACGTCCCACGCATCGGAATGCAGCTCCGTGATCTTCTGCATCTCGAATGCGAGTGCGATGAAATGCGGGCGGCGCCGCAGTGAACGCCGCAAGAGAAACGCGAGAGTGCGGTCGTAGAAGCCTCCGCCCATGCCAAGGCGGCGGCCGTGCTCGTCGAAGCCCACGAGCGGCGCGACGACGACGTCGAGCTGGCATGCGGTACGCCAGCTGCGCCGCGGGGTTACGGGCTCCGGGATGCCGAAGCGATTGGCGCGCAGCTCCGAGCCGGGATGGAAGGGCGCGAAACGCAGCGTCCGGCCGGTGATCAGCGGCAGGAAGACCTGGCGGCCGCGGTCCCAGGCCTGCACTGCGAGAGGCGTGCAGTCGAGTTCGCCGCCGGCGGGCAGATACAGCGCGATGTTTCGCGCGCGAGTCATGCAGGGCAGGGACCAGAGGCGGCGCACGGCCCGATCGGCGGCGGCCTGGGCTACGGCGCGCGGCAGTGCGCTGCGTTCCGCGCGGATCCGGCGCCGGAGGCCGGCCTTGTTGCCGCTGGATGGGTCTGTGGGCATGCCGCTGACCGCAAGAGGAAGCGGTCTCTCCCGCCTGTGCCGGTGCAGCCTGCTGCTCTCAGACCAAGAGCATCAGGTGGGACCAGAAGCGGCAGAGCAGGCTTCCCGCCCGGGTTTTGTGGCCCGGCCGGTCGTGCACAAACTGCCGACAGTACGCAGTCCCGAAAGCGCGATTAAGGGTCGAGAGACCTATCAAGCCGCTGTCGAACACCGCAGGAGAGACCTGACCCAAGTATATGCGGTGTCCTTGAGAAAAACGTGACGCAAGTGCCCTTGCCCCTGATCGGGTCGCGAGGGCGGGCCAGCCCGCCGGGAAATTCAGAGCTCCAGCTGACGGCTGGTCTGCAGAGCGCCCTCGACGCGCTCCCGCATGGCCTGGAGCCGCAGCTTGGCGTCTCCTTCCAGGTTTTCCCCCGTGCTGCGGGAGCGCAGCAACTCATTGGCCATGTTCAGGGCCGCCATGACGGCGATCCGGTCGAGGCCGATGACCTTGCCGGTGTCCCGGATCTCGCGCATTTTACGGTTGAGGAGGTCGGCGGACTCGACCAGCGCGGCCCGCTCGCTGGCGGGGCAGGAGATCTGGTATTCCTTCTCGAGGATCTTGATGTTTACCTGCACGACGGTTTCCGTCACGAACCGTGCTCCATCGCCTTAAGGCGGCCAATCATCGCTTCGACCCGGGCCCTGACCTGTTCGTTCTTCTGCAACAGGGTGGCCCGCTCGGCAATCAGGTTGTCCTGACGCTGGCGCAGGGACCGGTTTTCTTCCTTCAGCTGGGTCGTGATCACGACCAGTTCGTCCAGCCGGCGCTCCAGGCGCTCCAGTTCCCGCGTAAAAGTCTTTTCCAAAGAGTCCGTCATGAAGTCAATATAGTGTTACCCCGCACGCAGGGTCAAATGGCGCGCGGTACAGAACGGCGTCAGGCCCGATGCTAGGATAATTGCTGGTTCCGGATGATGTTAAAAGCCCCGACGACGACCGAAATCCCCACCTTCGACCTCGTTGACGAGGCCCTGCGCCGCGCCGAAGCCGCCACGGACGCGGCCGAAGCCCACGGCAGCCTGTGTGGCCTGCTCTGCGGGCTGGGCAACGGCGGCCAGTCGGCCTGGCTGGCCGACACCCTGGCGGACTCCGAGGCCAATGAGACTGTCGCCAGGCAGACCACGGCGCTGCTCGAGGCGCTTGCCGGCAGCACCCGGGCGGCCCTTGAAGGTGCCGACATGGCTTTCCAGCCGCTGCTGCCCGACGACGGCGAACCGCTGGTCGAACGCGTCGATTGCCTGGCCCAGTGGTGCCAGGGGTTCAACCACGGCCTGTTCGTGGCGGCCCGTATTGCCGATGCCGAGGCCGAGATGGGCAGTGGCAACACCGCCGAGATCGTCCGGGATTTCGGCGAGATGGCCCAGGTCTCCGTTGGTGACGAGGAGGCCGACGCGGACGGCGAGGCGGCCTATGCCGAGCTCGTCGAGTACGTGCGCGTGAGCGTGCAGCTGGTCTACGAGGAGCTCAGCGAGGTCCGGCAGCGCGTCCAGTCCGCCGGCATCCACTGAAGCCCGCCCCATGAACACCGACGAATTCATCCGCCGGCGGCGGCAGCTCATGCGCATGATGGGTAAGGGCGCAGTGGCGATCCTGCCCGCTGCGCAGACCCGGGTGCGGAACCGCGACGTCCTGTACGCCTATCGTCAGGACAGCGACTTCTACTACCTGACCGGCTTTGCCGAACCCGATGCCGTGGCGGTGCTCGCCCCTGGCCGCCCGGCGGGCGAGTACCTGCTGTTCTGCCGGGACCGGGACCCCGAGAAGGAAACCTGGGATGGCACCCGAGCCGGGCCCGGGAACGCCGTCAGCCAGTTTGGCGCGGACGCCGCCTATCCCATCGATGCCGTCGAGGAGCTCCTGCCGAAAATCCTCGGCGCCTGCGACCGCGTGTACTACACCATGGGCGCGCACCCGGAGTTCGAGCAGCGCCTGATGGGCTGGGTCTCCAGCCTGCGGACGCGCGGGGGCGCCGGCACCCACACCCCGGACGAGTTCATCGCCCTGGATCACTTCCTCCACGACCTCCGCCTCTACAAGAGCCGGGAGGAGGCCGGCGCGATGCGCCGGGCGGCCCGCATCGCCGTGCAGGCTCACCGGCGCGCCATGAGCCTGTGCCGGCCCGGTCTTTTCGAGTACCAGATCGAGGCGGAATTCATGCATGAATTCCGCTCCCACGGGGCGCAACCCTCTTACCAGCCCATCGTCGGTTCGGGCGCCAACACCTGCATCCTCCATTACCACTCGAATGACCGGCGCATGGAAGACGGCGATCTCCTGCTGGTGGACGCCGGCTGTGAGTACGACTACTACGCCTCGGACGTGACCCGTACCTACCCGGTCAACGGGCGCTTCACACCGGAGCAGCGCGCCATCTACGAAGTGGTGCTCGACGCCCACGAAGCCGCCCTGGCCGCCGTAGCACCGGGCAATCCGTGGAGCGATCCCCACGAGGCGGCGGTGCGCCACGTGACGAAGGGGCTGAAGAAGATCGGCCTGCTCGAGGGCGCGGTGTCCGCGCTGATCCGCACCCGGGCGTACCAGAAATTCTTCATGCACCGCACGGGCCACTGGCTCGGGATGGACGTGCACGACGTGGGCGACTACAAGATCGCCGACCAGTGGCGGGTCCTCGAGCCGGGCATGGCGCTGACGGTCGAGCCCGGCATCTACATCCCGCCCGGCACGCGGGGTGTCCCGAAGCGCTGGTGGAACATCGGCGTGCGCATCGAGGACGACGTGCTCGTCACCCGCGACGGCGCCGACGTGCTGACGCGGGACCTGCCCCGGGATCCTGACGTGCTCGAAGCCCTGGTCGGCGCGGCGGCGCAATGACCGCTCGTGGCGCCGCCGCCGGAGCGGATTGCGATGTCCTGATCGCCGGCGGCGGCATGGTGGGCGCCAGCCTCGCGGTGGCGCTGGCCGGCCTGCCGGTGCGGGTGACACTCGTGGAGGCGGTTCCCGCGGGCGCTCCCGGGCAGCCAAGCTTTGATGCCCGCACCACCGCGCTGTCCCGGAGCAGCCAGCACATCCTGGCGACCCTCGGTATCTGGTCCGCGGTGGGCGACAAGGCGGCATCGATCCAGCGTATCCACGTCTCCGAGCGTGGCCGGCTGGGTACGACGGTGATCGACGGCAACGAGGAGGGCGGCGAGCCGCTCGGCTATGTCCTCGAGAACCGCCTCCTCGGCGCGGCACTGTGGCGTAGCCTCGGCGACAGCCCGAACGTCACGCTGCGCTCCCCTGCGACCGTTGCCGGGGTCGAAGACGCGGGCGAGGCGCTCGCCGTGACGGTGCAGGAGGGCGGCACGGTCACCGAGCTGCGCACGCGGCTGCTGGTGGTCGCCGACGGCGCCCGCTCCCCGTTGCGGGCGTCCCTCGGGATCGCGGCACGGATCCGGCCCTACGGGCAGGTGGCTATTGTCGGCAACGTGGCCGTGAGCGACCCCAGCCGGCACCCGGCCGACGGTGCGATGGCCTACGAGCGCTTCACGCCGGACGGGCCGCTGGCGCTCCTGCCAGCGGGTCCGGGCCGTTATGTCTTCGTGCTGACCCGGCGCGCGGCCGTCGCCGAGGCCGTGGCCAACCTGCCTGACGCCGGGTTCCTTGAGTTGCTGCAGGAGGAATTCGGTTTCCGCCTCGGGCGCTTCGAGCGTGTCGGCGCACGGGGCAGCTACCCGCTGGAACTCGTCGAGGCGGATGCCGTGACTGCCAGCAGGGTGGCGGTTGTCGGCAACGCGGCTCACGGACTGCACCCGGTGGCAGGTCAGGGCTACAACCTGGGCCTGCGCGACGCCGCTGCCCTGGCCGAGCTCATCGCGGAGACTGCGGCCGACCCCGATCCCGGCCGACCAGAGCTGCTCGCGCGCTACGCTGCCTGGCGCCGTCCCGACCAGCGCAAGGTCGTGGCCTTCACCGACGGACTCATCCGGCTCTTCGACCGGAGCCGCCTCGGGCCCCTCCGCGGCCTGGGCCTGCTGCTGTTCGACTCCATTCCCGGCGCGAAGCGCCTGCTCGCCCGGGAGACCATGGGCCTCGGCGGCCGGCGCACGCGGCTGGTCCGGGGGCTGCGACTGTGAGCGCACACGACTACGACGTCCTGATCGTCGGCGGCGGTGTGGCAGGCCTGGCCTGCGCCAGCCTGCTCCGGCATTTCCTGCGCGAGCGTGGTGGAGCCCTGCGCATCGGCGTCCTGGAGGCCCGGGCACCGCGGGCGCCCGCCGCCGGCGCCGGACCGGGACTCCGCGTCCTTGCCATCGCGCCGGCAGGTCGGGCCATTCTCGCGGCTTGCGGCGCCTGGGACTCACTGCCGCCCGGCATGGCGGCGCCCTACGAGCGGATGCGCGTGTGGCAGGCCGGCAGCACGCCCTTCGGCGCCGGCAGCATCGGGTTCGACGCGGCGGACAGTGGCGCGCCCGACCTGGGACACATCGTGGACCACGACTCGCTGCGGCTCGGCCTGTGGAACGCCCTCGCGGAGGCGCCCGGCGGCGCGATACAACTGTTCATGGACTCGCCACCCACCGGCCTCAGTCCGGCCCCGGACGCGATGACCGTGCAGCTGGCTGACGGCACCAGCCTGCGGGCGCGGCTGCTCGTGGGCGCCGACGGCGCCGACTCGTGGGTGCGGGCGCAGCTCGGAGTCCCGACCACCGGGCGCGACTACGGGCAGCTGGCGGTCGTCGGCCACGTGAGCAGCGAGCGGCCCCACGAGCGCACGGCCTGGCAGCGCTTCACGCCGGGCGGACCCGTCGCGCTGCTCCCGCTGGCGGACGGCCGCTCGTCGCTCGTCTGGTCGACCTTCGAGGCCGAGGCACGCGAACTCGCGGCTCTTCCCGACGACGAGTTCGGCGCCAGGCTGACCGCCGCCACGGGGAAGGTGCTCGGCACGCTGCGCGCCACGACCCCGCGGCTCGCCCTGCCGCTGGCCGTGCGGCATACCCATCGCTACACTGGCGCGCGCTTCGCGCTGATCGGCGACGCCGCCCACCAGATCCACCCGCTGGCAGGGCAGGGCATCAACCTGGGTCTGCTCGACGTTGCTGCCCTGGCCGAGACCCTGGCGACCCATGTGCTGGGCACACGGCTGGCCGATCCGGGTGATGCGCTGGTGCTTCGCCGCTACGAACGGTGGCGCAAGGGCGCCAACCTGCTGACGATGGCGGCGATGGAAGGATTGCACCGCGTGTTCACCAGCGACTCCGCCGCTCTCACGCGTCTCGCGGCCGCCGGACTTGGCGCCGTCGACCGGCTGCCCCTCGTCAAGCGGCTGCTCATGGCCCAGGCTGCGGGATCGATGCCCTTCGCCGGGAGGCGCCGTGCAGGGCTATAAGATCTGGGTCTTCGCGCTGGCCCTGTTCCTGATCGGCGGCGGCCTGTTCCTCTACAAGTGGCGCGGCCTCGGTTATCCCCTGCTGCCCGAAGAGGAAACCCGCATCTGGACGGTGGAGGCCACCTTCCAGTTCGACGCCGGCGAGCGCTCCATGCCCGTCAAGGCGACGCTGCACATCCCCGGCCTGACCCCCGGCTTCGCGGTGCTCGACGAGAATTTCGTGTCGCGCGGCTTCGGCTTCACCACGCGGCTCGTGGCCGGCGGCCGGCAGGTGCAGTGGGCCATTCGCCGGACCAAGGGACCGCAGACGCTCTACTACCGGGCCGTCGTCTACAAGGACCCGGCGGAGGCGGAGAACGACACCACACCGCCCTTCCCGACGGCGCCGGTCCTCGGCGAACCACTCGACACGGCGCTCCAGGAGCTCGTGGCGCAGGTGCGGGAGCAGTCGGCCGACCCGGCATCCTTCACCGTCGAACTGCTCAAGCGCCTGGCGGACTCCGACGGCGACCAGAACGTGGGGCTGCTGCTGGCGGGCCAGGTCGACCCGACGTCGCGCGCCCGGACCGCCGTCACCGTGCTTGCGGCCGCGCAGATCCCCGCGCGGCTCATGCGCGGCGTAAACCTGGTGGATCGGGAGCGGCAGGCGCGCATCGTGCCCTGGCTGGAAGTTCACGACGGCGACCGCTGGCTGTATTTCGATCCGGCCACCGGAGCCCAGGGCCTGCCCGAGAACTTCCTGACCTGGTGGCGGGGCGACGATCCGCTCTACACCATCGACGGCGGCGGCAAGACCGAAATCACGTTCGCCGTCCAGCGCAACGAGGCCGATCCCGTCCTGGTGGCGGAGCGCCGGGCCCAGACAGTGCAGTCGCGCATCGCAGACTTCTCGCTGTTTTCGCTGCCCATCCAGTCCCAGGCCGTCTATGCCGTGTTGCTGATGATCCCGCTCGGGGCGCTGGTGGTGGTCCTCCTGCGCAACGTGGTGGGCATCACGACCTTCGGCACCTTCATGCCCGTGCTCGTGGCGCTCGCGTTCCGCGAGACCCAGGTGCTGGCCGGGGTCATCCTGTTCTCGCTGGTGGTGACCCTCGGCCTGCTGTTCCGGTTCTTCATGGAGAACCTGCGCCTGCTCCTGGTGCCCAGGCTGGCCTCGGTGCTGATCATCGTTGTGCTGCTGATGGCCGTCATCAGCATCGTGTTCCACCAGCTGGGCCTCGACATGGGGCTGTCGGTCGGGCTTTTCCCCATGGTGATCCTGACGATGACCATCGAGCGCATGTCCATCGTCTGGGAGGAGCGGGGCCCCATGGAGGCCATCCAGCAGGGCGTCGGCAGCCTGATAGTCGCGGCCATCTGCTTCACCGTCATGGAGATCGACGTGCTGAAGCACCTGTTCTTCGTCTTCCCCGAGCTGCTGCTCTGGGTGCTCGCCATCTGCCTCCTGCTGGGCCGCTACAGCGGCTATCGCCTGCTGGAACTTGTGCGCTTCAAGCAGCTCGCGGTCCCGCCGCGCTGATGCTCGGCCTGATCGGCAAGCTGGCCGGGAACGGGGTGGTTGGGCTCAACGAGCGGAACTGCCAGTACATCATGCGGTACAACCCGCGGCGCCTGTACCCGCTGGTGGACGACAAGCTCGCGACGAAGCGCCTGGCCATGGCTGCCGGCCTGCCGGTGCCCGAGCTCTACGGCGTGATCGGCAGCCATCGCGAGGTCCGGGACCTGCCATCGATCGTGGCCGCCCACCGGGACTTCGTCGTGAAGCCCGCCCAGGGGTCCGGCGGCGATGGCATCCTGGTCATCTCTGCCCGGGTCAAGGACCGGAACGTCTACCGGCTCGTCGACGGCTCGATCATGGGGGAGGACGATATCGAGCATCACCTTTCCAACATCATCAGCGGCCAGTACAGCCTCGGTGGCCACCGGGACGTCGCCCTGATCGAATACTGCGTGAAGTTCGATGCCACCTTTGCCGAGCATTCGTTTCGCGGCGTGCCGGACATCCGCGTGATCGTTTTTCGCGGCTACCCGGTGATGGGCATGGTCCGCCTGCCGACGCGCCGGTCCCACGGCAAGGCGAACCTGCACCAGGGCGCCGTGGGCGCCGGGCTTGATCTTGCCACGGGCCGGACCACCTTCGGGGTCACCGGCAACTCGACCGTGACGGAGCACCCCGACACCGGCGCCGCCATTGCCGGCCTGCAGATCCCCCAATGGGAGTTCCTGCTGCAGTTTGCGGCCCGCTGTTACGAGCTCACCGGCCTCGGCTACCTCGGCGTCGACATCGTCCTCGACCGGGACAAGGGGCCGATGCTGCTGGAGCTGAACGCGCGCCCTGGACTGAACATCCAGATCGCAAACCGCTGCGGGCTCCGCCCCCGGCTGGACCTGGTGGAGGCACAGCCGGCTGGCGCTTCCGTCGAGGAGCGGGTCGCCTTTGCAATGGACACGCTGGCGACGGCGGCACCGGCGCTTAACTGACGGGCGAACGCGCCAGTCGTACATCGGATAGGACCTCGAATGGGACACCAGACACCTCTTTACCCTGCCCACGTTGCGGCCGGCGCCCGCATCGTCGAGTTCGGCGGCTGGGACATGCCACTGCAGTACGCGTCGGCGCTGGCGGAACACCATGCCGTCCGCAAGGCCTGCGGCATCTTCGACGTCTCGCATATGACCGTGGTCGACGTGATGGGCCCGGATGCGACAGCGTTTCTCCGGCGACTCCTCGCCAATGACATCGGCAAGCTCCGGGAAGCGGGGCAGGGTCTCTACAGCTGCATGCTCAACGACGCCGGCGGCGTCGTGGACGACCTGATCGCGTACTCGACGGGCGACGACCGCTTCCGGCTCGTCGTGAACGCGGCCACCCGCGCCCAGGATCTGGCCTGGCTGGCCCGCGTCGCGGACCGGGACGACGTGGTGCTGCGGCACCGGGACGACCTGCTGATGATCGCGGTCCAGGGCCCGGCGGCGCGCGAGCTGGCGGCGTCCCTGCTGCCGAACGGCGCCGGCCACGCCGCACTGGCGCTGAAGCCGTTCACTTCGCTGCTGCAGGACGACCTGTTCGTGGCGCGCACCGGCTACACCGGCGAAGACGGCTTCGAGGTCATCCTGCCCGTGCCCGCGGGAGTCGCGCTCTGGAACGCGCTGGCCGGGGCCGGCGCCACGCGCTGCGGCCTCGGCGCCCGTGACACGCTGCGCCTCGAGGCTGCCCTGAACCTCTACGGCCAGGACATGGATTCGGGCACGTCGCCCCTCGTGTCGGGCCTGGCCTGGACCGTGGCGTTCGAGCCTGCCGGCCGGCAGTTCCGCGGCCGTGCCGCGCTGGAGCAGCAGAAAGCGGCGGGGATCCGCGAAAAGTTGACGGGCCTGCTCCTGGAAGATCGCGGTATCATGCGGCACGGCCAGCGGGTGCTCACCTCGGCCGGCGAAGGCGTGATCACCAGCGGCGGTTTTTCCCCCACCATGGACCGGTCAATCGCACTCGCCCGGGTACCTGCGGCGGCCGAGGGTCCCTGCCAGGTGGAAATCCGCTCGGCCCTCCGGGCTGCACGCATCGTGCGTCCCCCGTTCGTCCGTCACGGCCGGGTGCTTGTCGAGTAGAAAATCAGGAAAACCGCATGAGCGACGTGCCCAGGCAGCTCCAGTACACGAAAGAACACGAGTGGCTCCGCCGCGAGGACGACGGGACCGTCGTCGTCGGCATCACCGACCACGCGCAGCACCAGCTGGGCGAGCTCGTCTATGTCGAATTGCCCGAGGCCGGGCGCGCCCTCAAGCCGGGTGACGCCATGGCGGTGGTCGAGTCCACCAAGGCCGCTTCCGATGTCTACGCGCCGCTGGCGGGCACAGTGACCGGCGTGAACCCGGCGCTCGCGTCCCAGCCCGAACTGGTGAACACGGATCCCTACGGCGCCGGCTGGCTCGTCCGCGTCCGGCCCGCAGACGGAGGCCCGGCCGGGGGCCTGCTGGACGCGTCTGCCTACGCCGCGCTCCTCGACGCCGCGCATTGAGCCGGAAGCCGGTCGCCCGTGCCGTTCATTCCCCACACTGCTGACGACACGTCCGCCATGCTGGATGCCATCGGCGTCCGGACCATCGACGACCTCTTCGACGAGATTCCCGCCGCGCTGCGCGTGGACGGCCTGCCCGGAGTGCCCGCCGGCCTTTCCGAGGCGGCCATCACCCGCCTCATGCGCGAGCGGGCCGCGCGCAACGTGCCCAGCATCTGCTTCCTCGGCGCCGGCGCCTACGAGCACCACATTCCGGCGGCCGTCTGGGAAATCGCCACCCGCGGCGAGTTCTACAGCGCCTACACGCCCTACCAGGCGGAGGCGAGCCAGGGCACGCTGCAGCTGATCTACGAATACCAGTCGATGCTGGCGGGCCTCACGGGCCTGGACGTATCCAACGCCTCCCTCTACGACGGCGCCACCGCCTTTGCCGAAGCCTGCCTGATGGCGGTGCGCAGCGCCCGCGGGGCGCGCTCCCGGCGGGTGCTCGTGCCCCGCTACGTGAATCCCGTCTGGCGCAAGGTGGCCCGCGCACTGCTGGCGGGGCAGAACGTCGAGCTCGTGGAGCTGGCCGCCTCCACCGGTCGCACGGACCTCGCCGCCCTGGGGGCGCTCGAGGGGCAGGACTTCGCCGCGCTGTGCATCCCGTACCCGAACTTCCTCGGCGGCTTCGAGCCGGTGGACGAGCTCACCGACTGGGCCCATGCCCGCGGGATGCTGGTGATCGCGGCCTGCAATCCGACGGCGCTCGCCCTGCTGAAGCCACCCGGTGAGTGGGGCACGAAGGGGGCGGACATAGCCTGCGGCGAAGGCCAGCCGCTCGGCATACCGCTGGGTTCCGGCGGGCCCTACTTCGGATTCCTCGCCTGCCGGCAGGCCCTGGTCCGGCAGATGCCGGGCCGGATCGTCGGGGGCACGGTCGACGTGGAAGGGCGCCCGGGCTTCACGCTGACCCTCCAGGCCCGCGAGCAGCACATCCGCCGGTCCAAGGCCACCTCGAATATCTGCACGAACCAGGGACTGATGGTCACTGCGGCCACGATCTACCTGTCCCTGCTGGGCAGCGAGGGATTGCGCCGGGTGGCCGCCCAGTGCCATGCCAACACGCGCTCCCTGGTGGGCGCGCTGACGGGCCTTGGCGGCATAAGCGCGCCATTTGCGCCCTATTTCCACGAGGCCGTGCTCACACTGCCGCGGCCCGTGGCGCCGGTGCTCGGGAAACTGGCCGCCGCCGGCATCCTCGGTGGCTACGACCTCTCGGCCGACTTCCCGGAGCTGGGCCACGGCCTGCTCGTCTGTGCCACCGAATTGCGGACGGCGGAGGACATCGACGCCTACCGGCGCGCCCTCGCGGGTGTGCTGGGCGTGGCGGTGGCGGCGTGATGCGCGAGCCGCTCATCTTCGACCAGGGCCGTCCCGGCCGGCGCGCGCCGTCCCAGGCGCCCGGCGTTGCGGCCCCGACGGACGACCTGCCGGCGGCGCTCATCCGGCGCACCCCGCCGCCCCTGCCGGAGGTCTCCGAGCTGCAGGTCGTACGCCACTTCACCCGCCTGTCGCAGCTCAACTTCTCCATCGACACGCACTTCTATCCGCTCGGCTCCTGCACGATGAAGTACAACCCGCGAGCGTCCAACAAGCTTGCGATGCTGCCCGGATTCCTGGACCGGCACCCGCTGGAGCCGGAGGGTCACGCCCAGGGCTTCCTGGAGTGCCTGTTCGAGCTGCAGGAAATGCTCAAGGCCGTGACCGGCATGAGCGGCGTGTCGCTGACCCCGATGGCCGGGGCGCAGGGCGAGTTCGCCGGCGTGGCCATGATCCGGGCCTACCACGTGGCCCGCGGCGACGCCGGGCGCACGCAGATCATCGTGCCGGACGCGGCGCACGGGACCAATCCCGCGACGGCCACCATGTGCGGCTGCGACGTCGTAGAGATTCCCACGGGTCCCGACGGCGACGTGGACGTGGACGCGCTGCGCAAGGTCGTGGGCCCGCAGACTGCCGGCATCATGCTCACCAACCCGTCCACGCTGGGCGCCTTCGAGCGGCGGATCGCCGAGATCGCCGCCGTGGTCCACGGTGCAGGCGGGCTGCTGTACTACGACGGCGCCAACCTGAACGCGATCCTCGGGCGGGCGCTGCCCGCTGCCATGGGCTTCGACGTCGTGCACATCAACCTGCACAAGACCTTTTCCACCCCCCACGGCGGCGGTGGGCCCGGCGCGGGCATCGTCGCGGTGACGGACCGCCTCGAGCCCTTCCTGCCGATCCCGATCGTGGGCCGGCGCGACGGCCAGCACGACGGCCAGCACGACGGCCAGTACTGCTGGCTGGCGGAGAAGGACCGGCCCCGGAGCATCGGGCGCCTGTCCGGCTTCATGGGCAACGCGGGCATCCTGCTGCGGGCCTACGTGTACATGCGCCTGCTGGGCGGGGAGGGCATGCGCCGCGTGTCGGGCTTCGCCACCCTGAACGCCAATTACCTGATGAAGCGGCTCGCTGCCGCCGGCTTCACGCCGGCATACCCCCAGCGGCGCGCCAGCCATGAGTTCATCATCACCCTCAAGGACATTACGCGGGAGACCGGCGTCACCGCCATGGACTTCGCCAAGGCGCTGCTCGACAAGGGCTTCCACGCACCGACCACCTATTTCCCGTTACTCGTGCCGGAGTGCCTGCTCATCGAGCCGACGGAAAGCGAGGCGCGGCAGGACCTGGACGGCTTCGCCCAGGCGCTGATCGACATCCGGGACCTGGCGCTCCGCGATCCCGCCGAGGTCAAGCGGGCGCCGCTGACGACCCCCGTGCGGCGCCTCGACGACGTGCGGGCCGCGAAGCAACTCGACCTGACCTGGCAGAGCCGGCATCCCGCCCGCCCGGCGGGTTCACACAACCAGGAGTAATGGCTTGTCTGCCCTGATCTGCGGCTCGATTGCCTACGACAACATCATGGTCTTCGAGGGCCGCTTCAAGGAGCACATCCTTCCCGACCAGATCCACATCCTGAACGTGTCCTTCCTCGTCCCGGACCTGCGCCGCGAGTTCGGCGGCTGCGCCGGCAACGTTGCCTACAACCTGCGGTTGCTGGGCGGCGAGCCCCGCATCATGGCGACGGTGGGCAGCGACTTCGGCCCGTACCGGGCGTGGCTCACCGGCCAGGGGGTCAACCTGGCCCACGTCCTCGAGGTTCCCGGACTGCTGACGGCCCAGGCGTACATCACCACCGACCTGGACGACAACCAGATCACCGCCTTTCACCCGGGGGCCATGAACGAGGCCCACCGCAACACCGTGCCCACGGGGGCGCCCCTGAAGGAGACGGGCATCAAGCTCGGCATCGTGTCCCCGGACGGGCGGCAGGGCATGCTCGACCATGCGGCGCAGCTGCACGCGGCCGGCATCCCGTTCATGTTCGATCCTGGCCAGGGCCTGCCCATGTTCGACGGCGACGACCTGCGCCACTTCGTCGAGCGGGCCACCTGGGTCGCCGTGAATGACTACGAGGCGAAGCTGCTGGTCGACCGCACCGGCTGGACCGAGGACCAGGTGGCCGGCAAGGTCCGCGCCCTGATCGTCACCCACGGGGCCAACGGTTCCACCATCCGCGCCGGCGGTGAGCGCTGCGACATTCCCGCCGTGAAGCCGCGGGCCGTCCTCGATCCCACCGGCTGTGGCGACGCCTACCGCGCGGGCCTCCTGCACGGCATCGACCGCGGCCTGTCCTGGGGTGACACCGGCCGCCTCGCGTCCCTGCTGGGCGCGCTCAAGATCGCCCACAAGGGCACCCAGAACCACACCTTCACGCCCGCCTTGATCGCCAGGGAATTCCACGGGGCATTCGGGCATGACCTGCGGCTCTAGTCGCCCGGGCCCGACTTCCCCACTGCTGGCGGTGACGCTGGCGCTGCTTGCGCCCGCGCTGCAGGCCGCCGACGGCGTCGAGCCGGCGGCCTGGCGCCGCACCCTCGAGCGGATCGCGCCGTCGGTGGTCTCCATCCAGGTGGACGGCACGCGGGCCTTCGACACCGAGTGGAACGAGTCCAGCCAGGCCACGGGTTTCGTCGTCGACGCCGAGCGCGGCCTGATCCTCACCAACCGCCACGTCGTCACGGCAGGCCCGGTGCGGGCCGAGGGCCTGTTCAACAACCAGGAGGAGATCGAGCTCGTCCCGGTCTACCGCGATCCCGTCCACGATTTCGGCTTCTACCGCTACGACCCGGCGGCGCTGAAGTACATCCGGCCGAAGGCGTTGCCCCTTTATCCGGCCGGCGCCGAACTGGGCCGCGAGATCCGCGTGGTCGGCAACGACGACGGGGAGCAGCTGTCGATCCTCTCCGGCACGCTGGCGCGCCTGCGGCGGGAGGCGCCCGACTACGGGCGCGGCAAGTACAACGACTTCAACACCTTCTACCTGCAGGCGGCGTCGGGCACGTCCGGCGGCTCGTCGGGCTCGCCGGTCATCGACATCGAGGGCCGTGTGATCGCGCTCAATGCGGGCGCGAGCAACCAGGCGGCCTCCAGCTTCTTCCTGCCCCTCGACCGGGTCCAGCGCGCCCTCCGGCTGCTGCAGGCGGGCCAGCCTGTCACCCGGGGCACCCTGGGAGCCATCTTCAGCTACACGGCCTACGACGAACTGCGCCGGCTTGGGCTGCGCGAGTCCAGCGAACGCACGGTCCGCGCCCGGTTCCCCGACGGCATCGGCATGCTCGTGGTGAGCGAGGTGCTTCCCGGCAGCGCCGCCGATGGCAAGCTGCAGGTTGGCGACATCCTGGTGCAGGTCAACGGCGAGAACGTGGCCGAGTTCGCGCCCCTGGCCGCCGTCCTCGACGACCGCGTCGGCAAGTCCGTCGAGCTGACCGTGGAGCGGGGCGGCAGCCAGCAGTTCTTCACCGTTCCCGTGCAGGACCTCAACCAGCTCAGTCCGGACGAGTACCTGCAGTTCGGTGACGCCGTCGTCAACAACCTGTCCTACCAGCAGGCGCGGCATTTCAACCGGGCCCCCGAAGGCCTGTATGTCGCGAATCCCGGCTTCGTGTTCGCCGCGGCGGGAATCCCCCGCGGCAGCGTCATCATTGGTGTCGAGGGCGAGCCGGTGCGCCAGCTGGACGACCTGGAGCGCCTGCTCGCGCTGAAGGCCGACCAGCAGCGGTTCACCGTGCGCTTCATCACCCTGGAGGAGCCGGGCTCCAGCAAGGTCCGTGTGGCTCGCATGGACCGGCGCTGGTTCCCTGCCGTCCGCTGCCGGCGGGACGACCGGCTGGGCGAGTGGCCCTGCCGCGCCCTGGATCCCGGGCCGGCGGCCGTGGCCCCGGAGGGCGGCCTGGCCCGGTTCGTCGACCAGCCGGATTCGCGCCTGCGCAAGATTGCGCCGTCGCTCGTGCTCGTCAATTTCGACATGCCCTACACTGTCTCGGGAGTATCCGAGCAGCACTACTACGGCACGGGGCTGGTCGTCGACGCGGAGCGGGGCTACGTGGTGGCCGACCGGAACACGATCCCGGAGGCGATTGGCGACGTACGCCTCACCTTCGGCGGGTCGCTGGAGATCCCCGGGCGCGTGGTCTACGTGCACCCGCTCCACAACCTGGTGCTCCTTGCCTACGACCCCGCGCTGATCGGTGAATCGCCGGTCGCCACCGCGCGGCTGGCATCGCGGGATCCCGAGGCCGGAGAGGACCTCTGGATTGCGGGCCTGAAGGGCGGTGAGAAGCTGGTGTCCCAGGCCGCCGCCTTCGCGTCGTTCGAGCCGGTGGGCTACCCGCTGTCACGGACGATGCGGTTCCGCGAGGCAAACCTGGAGACGCTGGATCTCGTCAACGGCCCCCGGGACCTGGACGGCGTCCTCGTGAACCGGAAGGGCGAGGTGGCCGCGCTCTGGTCGAGCTTCGCATGGCAGGGCAGTGGCGAGCTGCGCCAGGAGAACCGGGGGATGCCGGTCGAGTATGTCCGCGAGCTGGTGGACCTGGTCGCCACCGGCCGCGAGTTTCGCTCCCTCGAGGTGGAGTGGACCCAGATGCCGCTCGCTGCTGCCCGCCGGCTCGGCCTGTCGGCCGACTGGGCCCTGCGCATCGGCGATCACGACCCGGAGCGCCGGCGATTACTCGGCGTCGCCCGGACCGTGGCCGGCACTCCCGCCGCGGCCGCCTTCCAGCCGGGCGACCTCCTGCTCACGATCGACGGCGAACCGGCGACCCGCTACCGGGAAGTCGAGCAGCGCGTGCAGAAGCCGGCCGTGGCCGTCGAGGTCCTGCGCGACGGCAACGTCCTGCGCCTGGACGTGGCGACCGTCGCCCTGAACGGCGCTGGCGTGCGGCGCGTGGTCATGTGGGCCGGTGCGCTCCTGCAGGCCCCCTACCGGGACATGGCCGCCCAGCGGGGCGTCGAGCCCACGGGCGTCTACGTCTCATATTTCGCCTTCGGTTCGCCGGCCTCCCGCTACGGGCTGTATGCCGGCCGGCGGATCACCCAGGTGGACGGTGTCACGATCGCCGGCCTGGACCAGTTCCTCGATGTCGTCCGAACCAAACGCAATCGCGAAGCCGTGCGGCTGACGACTGTGACCTGGAACAACCAGCTGGAAGTGCTGACGCTGAAGCTGGACGACACCTACTGGCCGGCGTGGCAGATCAACTGGCAGCAAGACGCCTGGCAGCGGACTGACCTCCCGTAGGAGCGGCTACAGCCGCGACCCCTCACTCGGGCTGGAACGTACGACCTGGCCCGCGGCATCCCGGTCGGGTTCGTTGGCGGGAATCGGTGGTGCATCCCGCGGTCAGCGGCCGAAGACCCCGCCTGCTGACGTGAAGACACGTCTTATCGCTGGCGAGGCATCGGCCGCTGACCGCTCGGAATCCTCGCCGAAGCGGCATCGGGTCCGTGGTGCGTCGCTCGCGTTGGTGTATCTGGCCGGTGGAATTCTCGGACGGAGCGGCAGCGCGGGCGGGTGTCCCGTCTGGCGCTCACCGTGTCCTCACGGTAGCCAGACGGGATCCCGACCGGGATGCCGCGGGCTACGCAGTACTCCACGGGAAGCGAGTCGCGGCTGAAGCCGCTCCTACGGCGCGTCGGGCTTCAGTGATCCGAACTTGGCGCGCCAGTCGGTCACCGGAGCGCCGGCCCGGGCGCTCGTCTCGAAGGTCCGGTTCCGCGCCTCGGGATACTTCAGCGCCTCGACGCAGATCCGCGCTACGTCGGCGCGGGTGATCGTCGTCTGGGCGCTCACAGCGTCGCCCTGCTCGAAGACCAGGTCCTTGTCGCCGCCTGGGCCGTTCGTGAGGCCGCCCGGCCGCACTACCGTGTAGGGAACGCCGCTGGCGCGCAGGGCGTCCTCGCCCTTCAGCTTCCAGATGAGCACATTGCCAAACAGCTTGTTCAGCGGATTGTCGGTCTGCGTGACGGAGCGGGACGAGACCAGGACGAACTGCCGGGAGCGGGCGGCCACGGCGGCATCCACCAGGTTTTTCACGCCCTGGTAGTCGATCGCCTCGGGACGGTCGGGGCCCTTGGCGCCGCGGGCGCCGACGGCCGAGATCACCGCGTCGGTGCCGGCGACAGCGGCGGCAAGCGTCACGGGATCCTTGACGTCGCCCTGCACGAGCTCGACCTTGTCGCCGAGGACCTCACGCGCCTTCGCCGTGTCGCGGACGAGGGCGCGGACTTCGTAGCCGTTGGCCAGCAGCTCGCTGACGATCAGCCGGCCGGTTTGGCCGGTGGCGCCGGCGACCAGCACCTTCCCGGGTTCGCCAGTCATGCCGGTGGTGCAGCCGGCCAGCAGGGCGCTGCCGGCCATCGCGGTCACGATCAGGAATGCAGTTCTGCGGGTGAGCGTCATCGGAAGCGCCTCCATTCGCCGTTCATGGTCGGGGTTCACTCAGCCGGCCTGGGGCCGCGCGCGAAACGCGGCGATGGCCACCAGCAGCCACGCAAACATGAACGACCCGCCGCCGAACGGCGCCAGCTGTCCCACCGGCGCGAGACCGAGGGAGTTCACGTAGATGGTGCCCGAGAACAGGAGGAGGCCGAGGGTCATGATGCCGCCGGCCCAGGCCACGAGCTTCGAGTTGCCGAGCCGGGGGGCGATCAGGGCCAGCAGGATCAGCCCGAGCGAGTGATAAAACTGCAGTTCGGTGGCCCAGTGCCAGGCCTCCTGCTGCTGCGGCGTGAGCACTTTGTCGAGCGCGTGGAAGCCCAGGGCGCTGAGCTGTGTCGCCGTGAGCAGCGACAGGCTCCCGATGATGAGCAGGACGCGCGAGACGGGGGGCAGCGATACGGCAGGGATGGCAGGGGGCATTACGGTCGACATGACAGGCTCCTTCACTCGGGTCCGGACCTATTAGACCATGTTGCCCGGGCACTCTGAGCGGGGTCCCGGCGCTACGGCGCCCTCGCCACGGAGAGGCCTGCTACGCATTTCCCCAGTACTTTCAGGCTTCTTAGACTTGGTCTAGTATCAGCCCGAGACGCTCCACAGGTGCCAGACGGCACCGGACCCCCTCATGTCCAGCCGACGCACACTTCTGGCCGCGCTGGCGGCGACCGCGCTCCTGCCGGGCGGCTGCGCGCTCACGAAGCGCGACCTGGAGCCGCCCACGGTCACGCTCAAGGGGGTCACGCCCGAGAGCTCGGGCCGCGACGGCCAGGTTTTCCTCTGCCGCCTCCTGCTGGAGAATCCCAATGCGGAGGATCTCACGGTGGTGGGCGGCAATGTCACGCTGGATCTCGCCGGAGTGTCCGCCGCCTCGGCGAGGCCCCTGGCGAGGTTTGTCCTGCCCGCGCGGGCGTCCAGCGAGGTGGACATGCGCGTCACGATGGACCTCCTGTCATCCCTTTCGCGCGTCCTCAAGCTGGTCGCCGCGGGCGATACCGAGCTTGATTACACACTGAAGGGCTATGTGGACCTCGATGTGAAGGCCCTCGGCCGTCTGCCATTCAGTTCGACTGGTACAGTTCCGCTCGACAAGCTGCTCCGGCAGGTGCCGGGGCTGGTGCGGCCGGTGCCGGCGTCTCCCGTCGGGGCGCCGCCGCAAACCTGAGGAGAAGCCCGATGCGGTGCCAGCGCCCGTTTGCCACGTTGTTGCTACTTCCGCTGCTGGCCTGTTCGGCGACGGCGGCCGCGCAGGCCGGTGAACCGGGCGGAACGATCCGTGCCGCCGCCACCATGGGCATCGATAACTGGTCCGATCTCGGCGACGTTCAGCCATTCCTGGGCGGCAGCTTTGACGACACGGGCTTCGGCCTCGATCTCGGGGTGCACTGGCTGGTTGGCCGGACGGGACCCGCCGACGTGCTCCTGGGGTTCAATCTCGGCGGCTTCTTCCACGACAGCAACGTCCGCGGCATCGAAGAGGGCGAGGACCTGGCCGCCAGCGTCGTGTACCTGGCGCCTTCGGTAAAGTTCGCCTTTGGCAGCCCGGGTGGCCGGCGTCTCTACGTCGACGCCGGGATTGGCTACTACGGCGCGGCGATCGACGAGATGGAGAGCGACTGTTACTTCGGCTGCGACTCCTACGAGTACTACGATGACGACACCCTCGGCGGCTACGCCGGCCTGAGCGCGGACTTTCCCCTTGGGGCGCGGATGGGCGGGGTGCGCCTGACCACCGGCTTCGCGGTGCACTTCGTGGATTTCGATTCCCCGGTGGAGCTGGATGGCGCCTCCAGCCTCGACGGCCCCATCTATGCCTTCCAGGTCGGCCTTGCCTGGGGTCGCTGATCCCGCGGGCAGGCACATACGTACATCATCAGCTGAAACCGTCCGCAACCCGGAGAACATGACATGACGACATTGCGCGACAAGGTTGCCGGCGAGCGCCGCCGTCTGAAATCGGTGCGGGAGACCCTGACCGCGGCGGTGGCCCGCAAGTCCGGGGGCGACGCCGCGTTCGTGCCCTTCTATCTGGCGATTGGCGACTATATCGAGACGTCCATGGGCCGCCTGCATGTCCAGGACGTGAAGATGGGCGACATGATCCGTACCAAGCTGGGCAAGCCCGACGCCCAGGCCGAGCAGGCACTGCGGGAGCTCGACGAGCGCCTGGCGGGCAACCAGGACCACCTGAAGGCCCTTTCTGCTGCCAAGCTGGCCCTGAAGGCCGGCGGCGCCCCCGCCCTGGCGCACTTCGAGACCGTGAGCGCCGCCTACACCAGCTACATCGTCACCAACATGGGCCACCACGGTGCTACCACGGAGCTGGCCGGCCGGTTGTTCACCACGGCCGACTGGGACTTCATGGCTGGCGTCACCGATGAGGAGACCCGCACGGAGCAGCAGCTGTATGCCCGGGTCTTCGCCACACTGCCGGCTGCCCTCAATGACCTCCGGCCCGCCGGCTGAGGCGAGACCAGTGCGGCACCAGCGGACTGGTAAGCCGGTCCGCCGGCTGCTCCTGCTGCCGTTGTGGGCGCTGCTCGCCTGCGCGCCGTCGCTGGCAGAAACCCGCTTCTCGGATTCCGTCGTCGTCAGCGACTCGATCGATGACGACCTCTACGCGGCGGGGGGCGAAGTGCGGATCGAAGGTTCCGTGGCAGGTTCGGCAGCACTGGCGGCCGGCAGCGCCGAAATCTCGGGGGACGTGGAAGGCGACGTGATCCTGGCCGGCGGCCGGATCAACCTGGACGGCGGCGTCGGCGACGACCTCCGGGCCGCGGGCGGCAACGTCCAGGTCACGGGGTTCGTCACGGACCAGGCCACGATAGCCGGTGGTTCCATCACGATCGGGCCGGGCAGTGCCATCGGCGGCCGCACCTGGCTGGCGGGGGGTGACGTGGAGATGGCGGGCCAGGTGGGCGACGACCTGCACGTCGCAGCCGGTACCGTGGTGATCTCCGGGCGCGTGGTTGGCAACGTCGAGGTGGCCGCCCGCGAAATCCGCGTGGAGCCAGGCGCCGTGATTGGTGGCGACCTCGTGTGGCGCAGCGAGCTGCCGCCGCTGATTGCCGAGGATGCCCAGGTACTCGGCGAGGTGCGTTCTGCGGGGGAGGCCGAGCTGGAGCCTGCCGGCAACGGCACTTCGCCCGGGTTCGGCGGTGACTGGGCCGTCGGCGTCGCCCTCGCTGCCGCAGCGCTGATCCTTCTCTGGTTCGCCCCGCAACTCGCGGCGCGCACCGCCTTCGTGTTTCGCGAGGCGCCGGGTCGCACGCTGGCCCTTGGCGCGGCATCGATAGTGCTGACCCCGATCGCCGCACTGGCCCTGTTCGTGACGGTGCTCGGCTGGCTTCTCGGCCTCGTGGTGCTCGCCGGTTACGTCTTTGCCCTGCTGCTCTCGGGGCTCGTGGGCGTCCTGATCGTCACGGTCCTCCTGCGCGGCCGGCTCGCCCCGTCTGGCGGCACTGGCGGGTGGCGCAGCGCAGGGCTGCTGGTCCTGGTCGTGATGGTCCTGGTGCTGGCGCAACGGGTTCCCGTGCTCGGCTCGCTGCTCGGCGTCCTGCTGGTGCTGGGAGGGTTCGGCGCACTCACCGCCCTCCTCACGGGGCGGGCCACTGGCAGGCCTGCCGGAACCGGGCTGGCGGGCGGCTCGCTCCCGGGCGGCTGAAGCTCAGGAGGCGATGCGGAGGATGGCGGTGGGCCGGGTCTCGTCCTGCTCGTAACTGCGCACCCAGGCGCTGAACTGCTCAGCCGGCATCGGCTTGCTGATCAGGAATCCCTGGGCCTGTTCGCAACCCTGCTGCTTGAGCCACTCGAGTGCCTGGCGGGTTTCGACCCCCTCGGCCAGCACCTCGAGTCCCAGGTTGTGCGCCAGGTCGATTGACGCGCGCACGATGGCGGCGTCGTCGCTGTTCCCCGGCAGGTCGGTGACGAAGGACCTGTCTATCTTAAGCTCGTCCACCGGCAGGTGCTTGATTTGCGCGAGCGACGAGTACCCGGTGCCGAAATCGTCGATGGCTATGCGGATGCCCAGGTCACGCAGGCACTCGAGCACGAGGGTGGCACGCTGGAAGTCGTGCACGACCGCCTCCTCGGTGATCTCCAGGACGATGTTGCGCGCCGCAAGGTCGTGGTCCCGCAGCAGCTCCAGCACGAAGCAGGGCAGGTCCCTGTTCTGCAGGTCCCTGCTCGACAGGTTCACCGCGACGGGCAGGTCCAGGCCTTCCTCCAGCCACAAGCGGCACTCGCGCACCGCGGCCGTCAGGGCCCAGTTCGTGATGAGCGAAATGTTGCCGGATTTCTCCGCCAGCGGAATGAACTGGTCGGGCGTCAGGAAGCCGAACACAGGGTGCTGCCAGCGCACCAGCGCCTCGGCACCGCAGATGCGGCCGTCGGACAGGCGGATCTTGGGCTGCAGGTAGAGGCGCAGCTCGTCGTGGCGGGCGGCCCGGCGCAGGTCGGCCAGGATGGCCAGCTGCCGCACGTGGCGTTCCTCGTTGCCCGGCTGGTAGACGCGGACAGCCGCGTCGGCCCTGCGCGCCTCGCTGTGCGCGACGGCCACGCGCTTCAGGATCTGGTCGGCGTCATCGCCGTGGACGGGAAAGCCGGCGATGCCCACGCGGGCGGCGACGCTGACGTTGACGTCCCGGACGGAGAGGCCGGCGCCGAGGAGCCGAAGGAGGTCCTCAGCCGTCTCCTCCGCCTGCCCGAGGCTGCGCCCGGCCAGGATCGCCAGGAACTGGTCGCCCTCGAGCCGCGCCAGCAGATGGCTGGCATCGAGACCGGCACGCAGGCGCTCGGCGGCCTGGCAGCGCAGGGCATCGCCGATATCCTGGCCCAGTGAAGAACCGATGTCGCTGAAGTTGTCCAGGTCAACCAGCAGGACCGACACTGGCTCGCCCCCGAGCCGGGCGTCGCCAATGGCGGATTCGAGGGCCTCGAGCGCCGACAGCCGGGTCGGCAGGCCCGTCAGCTGGTCGAATCGCGCCTGGTACGTGATCCGCTCTTCCCGCTCCGCGATGCCCTCCTGCATGGCATTCAGCGCGTTGGCCAGCTCCGCGACCTCACCGTCGGCGCGGACATCCACGGGTTTCCGGTAGTCGCCGTCGCGGATACGCCGGGCGGCGCGCGCCAGTGCCTGGACCGGCTCGGAGATGGTCCGGGAGAGGAGGATCCCGCCGACCATGGCGAGGCACAAGGCGATCGAGCTCAGCACCAGCACCGAAAGGCGCAGTGACTCGAACGGCGCCATGACCGCGTCGAGTGGCTGGGACAGCAGTATCTCGACGTCACCGTAGCCCGGTATCAGCGGCACCATGAGAGCCACATGCTCCACCCCGCCGGTGGTCATGGTCATGGGGGCCCCGTCGCGGGCGCCCGAGGTGTCGAGGTCGTTGAGCAGGGCGGTGGCGTCCAGGTGGTCGAGTGAACTGCCCAGCACCGAGTGCGTCTGTCCGGTCCGGGTCAGCAGGGTCGTGTCGAATCCGGTGAGCTTGCTGAGCCGCTCGGCGAAGTTGCTGTCGATGAGGATCCCCATGGCCAGCCAGGCGATGGGGTCCGATTCGCCGACGGGCACGGCGATGACCTCGTAGGCGCGATTCCCGGCCTGGATGACGGCCCGCGAATGCCCGACGCCGCTGGCCCGGCTGACGAGGCCAGGGAAGCTGATGTGCTCCCGCCCGACGGACTCGGAGCCGGCCAGCACGTGCCCCCGTGGATCAAGCAGGATGGCGAGGTCCAGTTCGGCTCGCCGGCGCTGGGCCCTGAGGATCGCGGTGGTGGCGGTGCTGTTCCCGCTGACTATCGCGCCCCGGAAGAACGCGTCCGCTGCGAGGACGGCGCCCGCCGTGCGGAGCCGGGTGCCACGCCCCAGTGCGAGCTGGTTGGTGATCGTCCCGGCGCCGGCGAGGAGGCGCTGTGCCCGTACTCCCACCTCGCGGTTGGCCGTGTACAGCACGGCGGCGATGGTGCCAAGCTGGGTGACAACGACGAGCAGGGCCGCCAGGGCCAGGATCTTGAAGCGCAGGGTCCGCATACCGGGTTGTTCTCGGCCCGGCCTGGCGCCGTCTTGAATGCATCCGCACCGGTTTCGTGCGACGCCGGCCCACGAACGGCCAATCCGTGAACCGGGTCTCGCTTCCGGAGCCGCCCCCGGGCGGATCAGCCGCGCCCGAGCGCCCTGTCCCCGACGAACGGGTTCGTCGCCCGCTCCTGGCCGAAGGTCGACGTGGGGCCGTGGCCCGGCACGAATGTGACGTCGTTACCCAGCGGCCAGAGGTTCTGGGTGATGGACTTGACCAGCGTGGCGTAATCGCCGCGGGGAAAATCCGTCCGGCCGATGGATCCGGCGAACAGCACGTCGCCGACGAACGCCAGGCGGTCCGCCCGCGAATGGAACACCACGTGGCCAGGGGTATGCCCCGGGCAGTGATAGACCTCGAGGGTCTCGGGGCCGACCTGGACGGTGTCGCCCTGGTGAAGCCACCGTGTCGGCGTGAACGTCGCCACCGGCTCGAACCCGAACATGCGGGCCTGCTCCGGCAGCATGTCGATCCAGAACTGGTCGTCGGGGTGCGGCCCCTCGATCGGCAGGTTCAGCCTGTCGGCCAGCGACTGCGTGGCGCCGGCGTGATCGATGTGCGCGTGCGTCAGGAGGATCTTCGTGAGCCGGACGCCTTCGTCCGCCACGGCGGCCAGGATGTGCTCCAGGTCGCCACCCGGGTCGATGACGGCGCCCTCGTGCGTCTCCGCTGACCAGATGACGGAGCAGTTCTGCTGGAAGGCCGTGACCGGGATGACGGTGGCGCGGAGGGTCATCCCCGGATGATGCTGGGGTACACTCGGGCGGGTCAACGAGCGATGCACGTCTCACTCCAGTCTCAAGTCGCTCCGGCCGCGGGCCGATACTGTGAGGCGTGCCGCCAGGGTGGCACGCAACCTGGCCGTCACATTGGGGAGTCGCCATGCAACTGGGAATGATCGGCCTTGGCCGGATGGGCGCCAACATGGTGCGCCGGCTGATGCAGCACGGCCACGAATGCGTGGTATTCGACGCCAATGCCGACGCCGTGGCGGCCGTCACGGCCGCCGGTGCCCAGGGAACGTCCTCCGTCGAGGAATTCATCTCGCGGCTGAAGCCGCCGCGCGCCGTCTGGATCATGCTGCCGGTGCCGGTGGTGGAGGGCGTCGTGAAGACGGTTGCCGCGCGGCTGCAGAAGGGCGACATCCTCATCGACGGGGGCAACTCGCCGTTCGAGAATGCCATTCGCCGGGCCTCTGACCTGAAGCCGCAGGGCATCCACTTCGTCGACGTGGGCACGAGCGGCGGCGTCTGGGGCCTGGAGCGCGGCTACTGCCTGATGATCGGCGGCTCGCCGGAGGCCGTGCGCCACCTGGAGCCGGTCTTTCGCGACCTGGCGCCGGGCATGGGCGACGTGGAGCCGGTCGCCGGCCGCGATGCAGACTCTCCCGCCTCGAAGGGCTACCTGCACTGCGGGCCGCCAGGCGCGGGCCACTTCGTGAAGATGGTCCACAACGGCATCGAGTACGGAATGATGGCCGCCTACGCCGAAGGCTTCAATCTGCTGCGGCACGCCGGCGCCGGCCTCCGGGAGGGTCCCGGTGCCCCGGACACGCCCGAGCGCTACCAGTACGACTTCGACCTGGGCGCCATCGCCGAACTGTGGCGCCGGGGCAGCGTTGTCACGTCCTGGCTCCTGGACCTGACGGCGGCGTCCCTGGCGGAGGATCCGCAGCTCAAGGGCTTCCAGGGCCGGGTTTCCGACTCGGGAGAGGGCCGCTGGACCCTGAAGGCCGCCATCGACACCGCCGTGCCCGTCCCGGTTCTCTCGGCGGCGCTCTACTCCCGGTTCGAGTCCCGGGGCGAAGCAGAATTCGCGGGCCGGCTCCTGTCGGCCATGCGCTTTCAGTTTGGCGGCCACCGGGAAACGAACAAGCCATGACCGAACGTTCCGATGCGGTGGTGTTGCTGGGCGCCACGGGCGACCTGGCCCATCGCAAGATCTATCCCGCGCTGAAGGCCATGGTGAAGCGCGGCACACTGGACGTGCCGGTCGTCGGAGTCGCCCGCTCGGGCTGGAACCTGGAGCAGTTCCAGGCGCGCGTGCGCGACAGCCTCGACAAGCGCACCAAGGACGCCACGTCCCCGCCCGCAGAGAAGCTGATTTCGCTGCTTCGTTACGTGGACGGCGACTATCAGTCCGCCGATACCTTCGCGCGCCTGAAGGAGGCGCTGAAGGATGCGAAGTCGCCGCTGTTCTACCTGGCGATCCCGCCCAGCCTGTTCGGCCCCGTCGTGAAGCTGCTGGGCGAATCCGGCTGCGCGAAGAACGCCCGGGTGGTGGTCGAAAAGCCCTTTGGCCGGGATCTCAGTTCGGCGAAGGCCCTGAACCACACGCTGCACAGCGTGTTCCCCGAGACCTCGATCTTCCGGATCGACCACTTCCTCGGCAAGGAGCCGGTGCAGAACCTGCTGTATTTCCGCTTCGCCAACTCGTTCCTGGAGCCCATCTGGAACCGGAACTACGTGGAGAGCGTCCAGATCACCATGGCCGAGACGATCGGCGTGGAAGGCCGGGGCAAGTTCTACGAGGAGGTCGGCGCGATCCGCGACGTGGTGCAGAACCACCTCCTCGAAGTCGTGGCCAGCCTAGCGATGGAGCCGCCCGTGGGCTACTGGGGCGAGGCCCAGCGCGACGAGCGCATCAAGGTCCTGCGGGCGATCAGCCCGTTCACGACGCAGAGCATGGTCCGCGGCCAGTACAAGGGCTACCGGGGCGACGAGGGCGTGGCCCCCGATTCGGACGTGGAGACCTACGCCGCCATGGAGCTGCACCTCAACTCGTGGCGTTGGCAGGGCGTGCCGTTCTTCATCCGCGCCGGCAAATCCCTGCCGGTCACGGCCACCGAAGTCATGGTCATGCTCAAGGCGCCCCCGCAGCAGGTCTTTGACGAGCCGGTGCCGCCCCAGTCGAACTACTTCCGTTTCCGGCTTGGGCCGAACCAGGTGGCGATTGCCCTCGGCTCGCGGACCAAGACACCCGGCGAGCGCATGGCTGGCGAAGAGATCGAGCTCTATGTCTGCAACGCTACCAGCGAGGCCAAGGAAGCCTACGAGCGGCTCATCGGCGATGCCATGAGCGGTGACGCCACCCTGTTCGCCCGGGAAGACAGCGTGGAAGCGGCCTGGGCGATCTGCGACCCCGTCCTCAACAAGGGCGGCCCTGCGTACCGCTACGAGCCCGGTTCCTGGGGCCCCCGCGAGGCGGAGCGGATGGTGGCCGCCTTTGGCGGCTGGTTCAACCCGACCCACGACGGGATCGGGCGCGGCACCTGAAGCGGCGCGGACGGGGCGGGATGCGGCTGGAGGTTGCAAAGACACCCGAGGCGGCTGCCGAAGTGGCGGCGCGCCTGATTGCCACCGTGCTGGGCGTCGCGGTCGGCCGCCGCACCCGCGCTTCCCTGGCGCTCAGCGGCGGCTCCTCCCCCGTGCCGATGTTGCGCGCGCTCGCCCGGGAGCCGCTCGACTGGTCGGTGATCCACGTCTACCAGGTCGACGAGCGGGTCGTCGCCCGCGGCGACTCGGCGCGCAATCTCGGCGCCCTCGACGAAATACTCGTGTGGCGAGGGCCACTGCCGCGCAGGAACCTGCATCCCATGTGGGTCGATCGCGCCGACCTGCCGGGCGCCGCCGATTCCTACGGTGAAGAGCTGGCGCAGGTGGCCGGCGAGCCGCCTGTCCTGGATGTCGTGCACCTGGGGCTCGGTGGCGATGGCCACACCGCCTCGCTCTTTCCGGGGGACCCCGCGCTCGCCGTCAAGGAGCGCAGCGTGGCCATTACCGCCGAGCACAATGGCCACCGCCGCATGACGCTGACGTTCCCCGTGCTGAACCGGGCGCGCAATGTGCTCTGGTACGTCACCGGGGCCGACAAGGCCGGCGTGGTGGCCGATCTCTACGCTGGCGGCGCCCCGTTCCCCGCCGGCCGCGTCGCCCGGCGCCGCGCGGTGCTGGTCGCTGACGAGGCCGCGGCCCGGGAGGCAGCGGTGCCGAAGAAGCGGCGTCCCCCGCCGGCCCGCCCGGTCGTCGTTCCGCTCCGCACCCCGGAGAAGTAGGAGCGCCTTCAGCCGCGACCGGCGATTGGCCCACCTTCGGCCGGAGGCAATCCCGCTACTTCGACCGCGATTCCTCCAGCGCCTTCCGAAGCAATTCCATGACAGCACGATCCTTGTCCCGACCGGCCTCTTCCTTGGTCCGGATCACGGCCGCCAGCCCCAGCACCCTGACGGCAAGTCCACCCAGGTCGACAGCGGGGGCGTCGGCCAGCAGATCCTCATAGCGTCTTCCAGAGCCAATCGCCCCGAGCAAATCCACCGGACCGCAGCGAGTAAGAAGCAGGTGGTGACCGGGACCTGCCAGGCCCGCGCTATCCGGGCGAAGCACCCGGCCCTCCGGATCCCTGTAGTGAGCGTCCAGTTCGTCGAGGGCGGCCCGCAGGCGCTCGAGATTCCCGGCATTGCGGGCGTGGACCACTTCGAGATCGAACGTCGCCACGGGTGCTCCCCCGAGAACGGCCGCCACGCCGCCGACCACGATCAGCTCGACGTCGTGCCGCGCGAAGACCTCAAGCGCGTCCCGGAACCGGGGTGGTTTGATCACGGCGCAACTCGCTCACGCTGTCCACAAAACCCTGCAGTACCTGGAGCCGCTCGGCGGGCGACAAGCTCCGCATCCACGCGATCAGGGAGTTATCCGCGCCAGTGCTGGGAGACTGGGCAAGCGGTGAAGTGTCGGGGGACGACATGCGTCGAGTATACGCCGCGGTCGCGAGCCGCTCCTACCGGCGGTGGCGGCGGTCGAGGGCTCGCGGCCGGCCGTCGCCGGTGGCCTGGTACCAGACGGAGTGGTCACCCGCGATCGTCTGCCAGGCCAGCTCGGGGTCCGGGGCCACCACGTCAAAGGTACTGAACCCGCAGCGCTGCATGAAGTGCAGCTGCTCCTGCAGCACATCGCCCACGGCGCGGATCTCAGCGGTGTAGCCGAGGCGTTCTTTCAGGAGCCGGGCGTATGTGTAGGCGCGGCCGTCCCGGTACTTGGGAAACTCCAGCGCGACGACGGCGAAATGCGCGAGGTCGTCGGCGATCCGGGTCGGGGGCTGGTCGCTCCGGAGGCGGATGCCGAGCGGCGCGTCCCAAGCCAGCAGTTCGTCCCGGCGCGCCTGCCACTGCTCGAGGCTGACGATCAGGGGTACGCCAGCCGGCAACTCACCGAGTCCCGAGGCATCGGTAAAGGGATCAGGCACCAGCCTACCGTCGCGGATCAGCCCCATCAGGCGACCTCCCTTGTCCGCGGACCATAGACGGCTTCCTTGAAGGGCTCGATGCCGACCCGCCGGTAGGTGTCGAGGAAGCGCTCGTCCGCGAGACGCAGTGCCTTGTAGCGCCCCACTATCGCGTCGATGGCCGGCGGAACCTCGGCGGCGGAGATGCTCCGGCCCAGCCGGTCGCCCAGCGAGGCGTCCTCGCCCGACGAGCCGCCCAGCGTCAGCTGGTAGAACTCCTGGCCGTTCTTTTCCACGCCGAGGATGCCGATGTGTCCCACGTGATGGTGGCCGCAGGCGTTCATGCAGCCGGAGATGTTGATGGTCAGCTCGCCGATGTCCTGAAGCACGGCCGCGTCGCTGAAATGCCGGCTGATGTCCTGGGCGACCGGGATGGCGCGGGTATTCGCCAGTGCGCAGAAGTCGAGCCCAGGGCAGGCGATGATGTCCGTCAGCTTGCCGATGTTGGGCGTGGCCAGCGACAGCTTCCGCAACTCCTGCCAGAGGCTGTGCAGCTCGCGCTGCTGTACGTCCGGAAACACCAGGTTCTGGCGGTGGGACACGCGGAGTTCGCCAAGGCTGAAGCGCTCGGCCAGTTCGGCCACCTTGTCCATCTGGTCGGCCGTGAGGTCGCCCGGTGCTATCCCGGGCGACTTCAGGGAGAGGTTCACGATGGCGTAGCCCGGCGTTCGATGCTCCACCACATTGTTGCGGCACCAGTCGTCGAAGGCCGGGTCCACCAGGCGCTGTCCGGCGACCGCCGCCGACGCATCCGGCAGCGCCGCCCACGCCGGGTCGGCGAAGTAGGCGGCAATCCGGTCGATCTCCGCCCGGGGCACCGCAAGCAGCGGGCTCTGCCGGATCTGCTCCCACTCCTCATCGACGAGCCGGCGGAATTCGTCGGGACCGAGCGCATTGACCTGCACCTTGATGCGGGCCTTCTGCGGGTTGTCCCGGCGACCGCCCAGGTTGTAGATCCGCAGGATCGCCTCCAGGTAGGAGAGGAGGTCGTCCTTCGCCAGCCACTCCCGGATCGTGTGGCCCACGAAGGGCAGCCGGCCCTGGCCGCCGCCCGCGATCACTTCGAAGCCGACCACGCCGTCGGCATTGCGGCGGAGGTAGAGGCCCACGTCGTGGAACTTCACCGCCGCCCGGTCCACGGTTGCGCCGGAGACGGCGATCTTGAACTTGCGGGGCAGGTAGGAGAATTCCGGGTGGAGGATGGACCACTGGCGGATCAGCTCGCACCAGGGCCTGGGGTCCTCGATTTCTTCACGGGCCCGGCCGGCAAACTGGTCGGCGGTGATGTTGCGCACGCAGTTGCCGGAGGACTGCATGGCGTTCATTTCCACTTCGGCGAGGGCGGCGAGGATGTCCGGCGTCTCGTCGAGCCTGATCCAGTTGTACTGGATGTTCTGCCGCGTGGTGAAGTGGCCGAAGCTTCTGTCGTAACGCCGGGCGATGTGGGCCAGCTGCCGCAGCTGGCGCGAGGACAGGCAGCCGTAGGGAATGTTCACCCGGAGCATGTAGGCGTGCAGCTGCAGGTACAGCCCGTTCATCAGCCGCAGCGGCTTGAACTGGTCCTCCGTCAGGTCGCCGCTGAGGCGGCGCCCGACCTGGCGCCGGAACGTCGCGATGCGTTCGGCAACCAGCGTGTGGTCGAATTCGTCGTAGCGGTACATGGCGCTCAGTCCGCCTGGTCCGTGCGCACGGTCGGTCCCGCAGCCCGGATGGCTTCCCGCCATGCCACCGGCTGCCGTTGCCCCGCGACCTGCCGGATCCCGATCAGGTAGGGCTCCACCACGACGTTGCGGGATTCCGCTTGCAGCGCTGCGGCCAGCAGGTCCCTGGCGGTGCCGGGACCGGCGGCGACGGCGCCGCCGCCAATGTCGTCGACCCAGCTGCCATCGGCGGCCAGGAAAACCACGCGGCCATCAGTCAGCCGGTTTGCCAGAACCATTTGTTCCGTTGCGTCCATGAGCCTAGATTGCCAGCAGTGAAGCTGCTGAGGCGGCCAGCTTAGCCACGGCCGGGTTGGCAGCATAGACAGTTTGGTTGCATCCATATTCCGGAGGTGTGACGTGGCAGGCAGGAACCGCCGTAAGCTGGGGCTGCTGGCCCTCATCGGGACCTTGCTGGGGGGATTATTGACCGTGCCTGCCACCACCCACGCCGACAGCCGGCTTGCGCGGCTGTCCCCGGAGCATCAGGCGCTGGCCCGGCGCATGGTGTCCTTCATGGACCGGGCCGACGCGAAGTACTTCGCCCGGGTCCAGGCACTGAACGGGACGCCCGGCGCGCCGGCTGCCGGCGACGTGCTGGACCGGGAGACCGATGACTCCATCTACAACGTCCGGGTCACGCGGGGCCCCGTCGTCGAGAAGCTTGGCCGGATGATCGCCGACGGCAAGAAGACCCAGCCCGGCCGGCGGGAGGGGGTGCTGGTCTGGAGCCGCTTCTATTCCCTGGACGTGCACCCGCAGACCCCGCTGGTGGGCATGCTGCACGCCACCCTGGTCCTGCAGTTCTACGAGGACGGGACCGGCTTTGCCGGCGGCTGGCTCGGCGTGATGAACGGCACCCGCGTGGACGAGGACATGACGGCGCTGGCGTCCGTCGTGGACACCCACTTCGCGGCCTACGACAGGAATCCCGCCGTGTACCGGAGCCTCATCGTGAAGGGCACCGACGACACCATCGCCGACTTCCGCCGGCGGCCCGATCCATCGGGTGTGTCGTTCTACGGGCCCCCCGTCTTTCCCGGCGACGTGGCCCGGTCCTACGAACTCATCGAGGGCCTCTTCGAGAAGTTCACCGACGCCTACCTGGACCTGGTGCCAAAACGGAACGGCGCGCCGGTGACGACGGATGACGTGTCCCGCCAGGACGTCATGCGCAAGCGCTGGCTGGTCGACCAGCTCTACAGCGATCCCTTTGCCAGCAAGCTGGTGCCCTTCGAGGTCTGGTCGCTGGCCAACGTGCCGCCGACCGTGCGCTTCTAGCGGCGGCGGCGGCGCAGCAACTCGGCCACGACGGGGACGAACGGCAGCAGCGCGCCCAGAAGAACCACGCTCCAGTGCAGGTAGAGCCCGACCAGGACGAGAAACAGTCCGAGGGCAATGAGCCAGAACCAGCCACCCATGGCCGGAGCCTAACGCAAATAACCAACCCCCGGCCCGCGTGGGGCGGGGCCGGGGGCTGGGCCGGGTCCTCAACCGGAGTCGAGGAAGCCTTCCCGACGAATAGAGTTATATAGGGATGTCCAAGGAAAAAAATCACCCAAACGGGTGATTTTTTGCTTTCGGGCGCGGATTGTCGGGCCCGGCTGGCCCGGGGGCTAGTCGCGGACCTCGTCCACGGTGGCCTGGCCCGAGAGCCGCCGCCGCAGGTGGGCCCAGCACATGCCGATCGTGAGGATCACGGCCACGCCGATCAGGACGATCCAGGTCAGGGTCGAGCTGTCGGTGGAATTGACCACGTCATAGAAGAACAGCATCCAGACCAGCACGGCGAACAGGCTGCCGACCAGCAGGATGCCGAACAGCCCGAGCGACTGCCGCGTGGCCTGCACGAACAGCACCCAGCCGGCGAGCAGGGCCAGGCCGGCCAGCACGTGCAGGGGCCCGAGGCTGCTGGCGAGGAACGCGTCCCGGGCCCAGTGGAAGAAGGAGAAGCCGCTGGGGTTGAAGGTCAGCAGCACCACGACCAGCGCAAAGATGAGCCGCAGGAACACGCTGCTGGCAGTGAATCCGGGCTCGCCGGCGGGTTGTCCGCTGATCTGGTCTCCGGCCATTGGGGCCCCTCCCACGGTAGACTGCCCGCATTGTAGCGCCGCACGAGTTGTGCACCATGCCTTCCTGGCTCCGCCGTTCCCTGATGGTGCTCGCCGCGCTCGTTCTCGTTGCCGTCGGTCTGCAGGTCTACAGCATCGTCCCGGCGACCTTTGGCGCGCGGCCCCTCGGCTTGCCCGCCGATACGCGCCACCTGGTGCTGCTGATCCACGGCAGCGGTGGCCGCAACGAGCCGACGCTCGTCGCGCTCGAGGGGGCCTTCCGCCGAAGCGGCGAGGCCGCCCCGGGCACTGCCATCGTCCGCTATGTCTGGTCGCCCTGGTCCGACGCCAAGCTGCGCACGTACCCGAACGGCGCACGGGTGGGGGCCAGCCTCGGCGACGAGCTGGCCGCCCTTCCGGCACTCGAGTCCATCCACCTGATTGCCCACAGCGCCGGCGCCTACGTCCTCGAACCGCTGTGCACGGCCTACCGCGCGCGGATGCCAGGGCGCGGCGCCCGCATCGCGATGACTTTCCTGGATCCGATCGGCTTCCGCGGGCCGTTCGACCCGGCGTGGGGCGCCCGCAACTACGGCCGTTGCGCCGACGACGCGGAAGCTTTCATCAACACGGACGACCCGGCTCCCGCCACGGCTGCGGTGCTGCAGCACGCCCGGACGACCGATGTCACAGCAGACCCCGGCCGGAAGAACTTCAACGGCGGCGGCCACCGCTGGCCGGTACAGTACTACTCCAACCACCTTCCAACGCCTGGCGGCCCCGGCTAGCCAGCTGACCCAGGTCCCGATGCCGCCACCCACAGCCGAGCTGTCCAACCGTCCCAAAGGCCGGTCACTCCGCCCATTGCGTGAGCTGTACCCCTTCATCCGCCCCCACTGGCGGATGCTGCTCCTCGCGCTGGTGGCCCTCCTCGTCGGGGCCGGTGCCCTGCTCGGATTGCCGGTGGCGCTGCGCTACGTGGTTGATTTCGGCATTGCTGGCAAGGATCCGGACCAGATCGACCGGTACTTCCTCTACCTGTTCGGCGTTGCCTTCATCTTTGGTGTTTTCGCCGCCGCCCGGATCTACCTCGTGAACTGGCTCGGCGAACGCGTGGTGGCCGACATGCGCCAGGCGGTGTACCGGCGCATCCTCCGCCTCGACCCGACCTTCTTCGAGGTGACCCAGACGGGGGAAGTCCTGTCCCGGATCACCACGGACACGACGCTGATCCAGTCCATCGCCGGCTCCGGCATTTCCATCGCGCTCCGCAACGTCATCCAGCTGTCCGGCTCCATCGTGATGCTCGCCATCACCAGTCCACGGCTGATGGGCATGATCCTGCTGCTCGTGCCGGCGGTGGTCGTGCCCCTCATCGTCATCGGCCGCCGTGTGCGGGGCCTGTCGCGGGCCGCCCAGGACCGGGTGGCCGATTCCAGCGGCATGGCCGGCGAGACCCTGAACGCCATCCAGACGGTGCAGGCCTTCACGATGGAGGAGTTCCAGGGCCGGCGCTTCGGCGCGGCCGTCCAGGCCAGTTTCGCGGCCGCCATCAGGCGGGCGAGGGCCGGCGCCCTGCTGACAGCCGTTTCCGTGCTGGCCCTGTTCGGTGCCATCACCTTCGTCCTGTGGATCGGCGCCCACGCCGTGCTGAATGGCGAGATCAGTGGCGGCCAGCTGGGCCAGTTCCTGCTCTACGCCATGTTCGTGGCGGCCTCGGCTGCTTCCCTGAGCGAGGTCTGGAGCGAGGTGCAGCGCGCGTCCGGCGCCATGGAGCGCCTCATGGAACTCCTCCACGCCGAACCGAAGATCACGGTGCCGGCAAATCCGGTGGCGCTGCCGCCCCGGCGCGAGGGCAGCATCCGTTTCGAGAACGTGTCGTTCAGTTACCCGTCCCGTCCCGGCGTGCCGGCTCTCCAGGACTTCTCGCTCAGCATCGCGCCGGGCGAACGGGTGGCTTTCGTCGGGCCGTCGGGCGCGGGCAAGACCACCACGTTCCAGCTGCTGCTCCGCTTTTACGACCTGGCGGCCGGCCGCATCCTGGTGGACGGCGTCGACATCGCCCAGGCCCGGCCGGAAGACGTGCGCGGACGGGTCGGCGTCGTGCCCCAGGAGACGGTGATCTTCGGCGCGACCGCGCGGGAGAACATCCGCTTCGGCAGGCCGGAAGCGACGGACGCGGAAATCGAGGCCGCGGCTCGCGCGGCGGCGGCCGATGAATTCATCCGCGCGCTGCCGGACGGGTACGACACCTTCCTCGGCGAACGGGGCACGCGCCTGTCGGGCGGGCAGCGGCAGCGCATCGCCATCGCCCGCGCCATCCTCAAGGACCCGCCGATCCTGCTGCTCGACGAGGCGACCAGTTCGCTGGACGCGGAGAGCGAGCGGCTGGTGCAGGAAGCCCTGGAGTTCCTCGAGAAGGACCGGACGACGATCGTCATCGCCCATCGGCTCGCCACGGTCCTCGAGGCGGATCGCATCGTGGTGATCAACGAGGGCCGCATCGTCGACATCGGGCGCCACGACGAGCTGGTGCACCGTGATCCGCTGTACGCCCGCCTGGCCGAACTGCAGTTTGGCGAGGCGCAGGCCGCGGACGCGGCATAGCCGCGCCGGCGGCGCCGGTCTAGACTTTGCCCATGACCGACGAACTCCAGTGCTGGCGCTGCGGGGCCTCCCTCGCCGCGCTCCGGCTGCCCTTCGGCCGCACGGAAGAGTGCGCCGCCTGCCGCAGCCAGTTGCACGTCTGCCGGATGTGCCGCTCATGGGACCGCGCCCGCCCGAAGCAATGCCGGGAGGAGGATGCGGAGGAGGTGCGCGACAAGGAGCGCGCCAACTTCTGCGACTGGTTCAGGCCCCGGCCGGGCGCCTTCGACGCCGTCGGCGCAGCTGCGGAGTCAGCCGCGAAATCCGCCGCCGACTCCCTCTTCGGCAAGAAGTAGCGGTAGGAGCGCCTTTAGGCGCGACCCCCCTCCCGCGAGAATCGAGTCCGCGAGTCTCGAGCGGGAGGGGGGTCGCGCCTAAAGGCGCTCCTACCGCAGCTGCTTCCCGATGACGGTGACCCGGTGCATCTCCCGGGGCTCGTCGTAGTCGCCCACGGCGTAGTGCACCGTGCACCGGTTGTCCCACACGGCGATGGAATTCTTCTCCCAGTAGAACCGGCAGTGCAGCTCCTTCCAGTCGATGTGCTGGAAGAGCATCTGGAGGAGCGCGTTGCTCTCCTTTTCCCGCAGGCCCTCGATGTGCGTCGTGGTGAGTTCGCTGATGTAGAGCAGCTTGCGGCCGGTTTCCGGGTGCACGGCGACCAGCGGGTGCAGGACCGGCGGGGCCTTTTTGAAAGTCTGTGCGTAGCGCTCCGGCCCGCCCTCCGTCTGCAGTTCCTGCCGGCGGTAGGTCTTGGTCACGTCGTGCCAGGCGGACAGCTCGCCCACGATCGCCTGCATCTTTGGTGACAGCGTGTCGTAGGCCCGGTACAGGTTAACCCACATGGTGTCGCCGCCCCGGGACGGGGGGCGGATCGAACGCAGGATGCCGAGCAGGGGCGGGTCGTTGGTGTAGCTCAGGTCCGGGTGCCAGGCATTGGCGAGCCGCAGGTTCTCCTCGGCACCATTCCTCGCCTTGAGGACGATGATCTCCTTGTGCCCCTGCAGGCTCGGAATGAAGGGGTGGATGTGCAGGTCGCCGAAGCGGCGGCCGAAGGCGATCTGCTGCTCGGGCGTGATGTCCTGGTCCCGGAAGAAGACCACCAGGTTGTCCAGCAGCGCCCGCTTGATCTCGCCGTAGGTCTCGTCGTCGAGCGGGTTCCGGAGATCGACGCCGTGAATGATCGTGCCGAGGGAACCGGATATCGGCTGCAGGCGGATGCGCTGGTAGGTCATTGGCCAAGCTTAGCCCACAGACGATTGCTCAGCACCTCGAGAGATTCCACCGCGCCGGCGTCCAGCCAGTCCACCAGTGCGCCGGTGCTGTCGGGGTAGTCTTGGGGCTGCGGCGCCGGAGTGTCCATCCAGTGGCGGATCCCGGCACGGGAAAGGCGGCGAGTCACCGTCCCGAGCTTCAGCTGTTCCAGGGCGACCGCGTTCGATTCCTGCTCAAGTTGCCCGTGGATCGGCTGCACCAGCACACGGATCCCGTGGTGCAGGCACTCGCTGGTCAGCGTGAAGCCGGCATTGGCGATCACGCCGCTGCAGCGGGCCAGGTCTGCCAGGAAGCGTGGCCGTGAAACCGGGCGGACGAGCACGTTGCCTTCCTGCCGTTCAGCGGAGACCTTCGCATAGACGTGGAAGCGGCAGTCCGGGAACTGCCTGAGCAGGGGCACCAGGCGACCCAGGGGCTCGAAGCCCAGGTAGACCAGGATCAGGTCATCCTCGACCGGTCCGCGAAGGAGTTCCCGGATCCCGGGGTCCACCGTTGGCGGAAGGATTGGCGCACCGAAACGGTCCCAGTGGGCGCCGGCCGGGATGGACGCCGGCGCAAACCAGTCCATGACCTGGCGGGTGATCAGGTTCCCCCGCGCCCGCGGCACGCTTGGCGAGGCAAAGGCATAAAGATGACCGATCCCGACGCTGCGCAGGCCGCGCCTGCGCGCGAGCCAGGCGGTGACCGGTTCGTAATCGGTCACCACCAGGTCGGGGAGCGGCGCCGGGTCGTGGAACACGTCGCGCAGGAAGTCGAAGGGGCGCGCCTGCGCGGCGGTCTTCAGGTAGCGGATGCGCCCGCCATCGGCGGCGAAGGTGAGCCCGGGCCGGCTGGTGATCGGGGCACCGATACGGGCCGGCCAGGACGCGTCAGGCGGCGGGCCGCTCAGGAGGACATCGACCTGGTGCCCGCGTTCCCGAAGCTGGCGGATGATCGGCGTGGAACGGACCAGGTGGCCGTGGCCCGTGGTCTGCACGCCATAGAGGATGCGCATGGGCGGCGATTACAGCTGCCGTCCATTACGGGAGCATTACTCGTTGGAGCGCCTGAAGGCGCTCCTACTTCATGTGCAGCTCGATGATGTCCTTGTCGGCCAGCACGTGCTCCGGTCCCACCTGCTGCCCTGCGTACACCTCGGTGCCCCAGATCTTGCCGTAACGCAGGGCGGACGCGATGTCCTTGTGGACCTGGTGGGCCACGTCCAGCACGGTCTGCCCGCGCCGCAGCGTGAAGGGGCGGTCGGTGTCCGCGGGCTTGCCGGGTTGCTTGGTGTACACGCGGACGATCTGGAGCGCCTTGAATAGCAGGGTGCCGACCGCGTCGCAGCCCGCGCCGGTGAGGGCCGACACGTGCACCGTCGGCAGGTCGAGTTCCAGCAGCTCCGTCAGCACCTGGAGTTCCGCGGCCGGGTCATCCACCAGCTCGCTCTTGTTGCCCACCAGGATCGCGGGGAGAGATATGCGGAACGGGTCCTCGATGATCTCCTCGCCCTCCGCGTCGAAGGTGGGTTCGGGCACCGGCTTCGGGCCCTTGAGGCCGGGCCACCAGCCGTGCAGGTCGATCTTGCGGTCCGTGAGCTGCCGGAGGATGGCCTGGATGTGCTCGGCGCAGCCCGGGTCGCCCAGGTCCACCACCAGCAGCACGCCATCCGCCGGCTGGAGTGAATTCACGATCCAGCCCTCGATGTAGTCGCTGGAGACGGGCGGCAGGTCGACGAGCTGAAAGTAGAGGTCCTCGAAGGGCATCATCCCTGGCTGGGGCAGCTTGGTCGTGAACGGGTAGGGGCCGATGTCGGCCTTCGAGCCCGTGAGCTGCGAATGGAGCTGGGACTTGCCTGCATTGGGCGCGCCGATCAGGGCGATCTGGGCGGCGCCTTCGCGGCGGATCGTGTGGACCGGTCCCTTCTTCTTGCCCCCCTGCTTGGCGGCACCGATTTCCTCGGTGATCTCCTTGATCCAGCGCTTGATGTCGCCCTGGAGGTGATCGGTGCCCTTGTGCTTCGGGATCGTCCGGAGCATCTCCTTGAGATGCTCCAGCTTCTCCGCGGGCTCGCGGGCGGCGCGGTAGGCCTCTTCGGCCTTGCGGTAGACGGGGGTGAGGTTCGCGGGCATGGCAGCCCGCTATTGTAGCCGCTGGAGAGTGTGTAGGAGCGGCTTCAGCCGCGACCGGGGAGTCCCTTCGCTCTCTGAGACGTTCGCTGCGGGACTCCCCGGTCGCGGCTGAAGCCGCTCCTACACAACTATCTGGCGGCGACCTTCTCGGGCACCTTGATCGTCATGCTGACCCAGCCGTCGGCCTGCCAGGGCGTGATTTCCAGGTCCATGCCCATGATCTCGGCCTGTTTCTTCATGAGGGGCACCGTGTAGACCTCGTGGATCTCCTGTTCCGTGAGGTTGTGCTGGCCGATCTGGCGGGTGACCTTGAGGACGTTGCCGTAGGGAGCCTTCCAGCGCATGGTCGTGCCGGTCCGCTGATACTCCTGCACGAGCTGGTAGAAGCAGGCAGTCCGCTCCGTGAGGGCGATGGTGGCCAGCTCCGGGCTGCCGCCGTCGCGGATCATCTTGCCCACGCGCTGGATCATGAAGGTCTGGGTCTTGACCTCGTGGTCGATCATTTCCTTCAGCATCCCGTTGTCCTTGGCGAACTGGATGTTCGTCAGGTGCGCCTTGACCAGCGCGTCGTTCATCTCGTGCTGGTAGGGGGTGTCGTTGCTGATCGTCTTGATGGCTTTGGCCACCGCCAGGCCCAGCATCCGCTGCTGGTCGGCATTGAAGTTCAGGGTCTCGCCGTTGTTAGGCTTGGCCTCCCGGACCGCCTTGACGACCGCATCGGTGAGTACCTGCTCGCGGCCCTCAAAGCCGGTGTGCTCGTAGAAAGCCTCCGGCGTGGGCGGGGTCTTCGGCTTGCCGCCGGCGCCGTCGTGGGCGCCGGCCAGGGCCGGGGCCGTACCGGCCAGCAGAAGGGCGGCGCTGCAAAGCAGGGTGGGAAGCGGGGACAGGTGCGGGCGCATGGCTATTCCTCCACGATGGGATGGTCACGATCCTAACGCCGACGGCGCCAGGAGCGCCCGGATTCTAGCCGCGGAACCGAGGAGCGGGCGAGAATAGGCCCATGCCCCCCAAACCCGCGCTCCGCACCCGCGACCTCACCAAGGTGTACCACTCCGGGGAAGTGGAGGTCCATGCTCTCCGGGGCGTGTCGCTCGAACTCTTCCCGGCCGATCTCGTGGTGCTTCTCGGCCCGTCGGGCAGCGGCAAGTCCACCCTGCTGAACATCCTCGGGGGCCTGGACTCCGCCAGCGGCGGCGAAGCCTGGTTCCAGGACCTGCAGCTGACCGGCCTCGATGACCGGGGCCTCACGGAGTACCGGCGCAATCATGTGGGCTTCGTCTTCCAGTTCTACAACCTGATACCGAGCCTCACGGCCCTGGAGAACGTGGCGCTGGTGACGGAGATCGCCCGGGAGCCGATGCCGCCCGAGGAGGCCCTGCGCATCGTGGGCCTGGGCGAGCGCCTGAACCACTTTCCGGCCCAGCTCTCGGGCGGCGAGCAGCAGCGCGTGGCCATCGCCCGCGCCATCGCCAAACGCCCCGGCATCCTGCTCTGCGACGAGCCGACCGGCGCCCTGGACAGCCGCACCGGCATCCTGGTGCTGGAGGCCATCGAGCGCATTCATGCCGAGCTCGGCACCACCACGGTGCTGATCACCCACAACGCGGTGATCGCCGACATGACGGACCGGGTGCTGGTGATGGGTGACGGCCACATCATCGAAGAGCGGCACAACACGCGGCGCCGGCGCGCCGCCGAGCTGTCCTGGTAGGCAAGTGACCCCGCTCAACCGCAAGCTGTACCGGGACCTGTGGCGCCTGCGGGGCCAGGTGCTGGCCATCGCCCTGGTGATCGCGTCGGGCATCGCGGTGCTGGCCATGTCGCTCACCTCCATGGAGGCGCTCACGGAGACTGCCATCGCCTACTACGAGCGCTATCGCTTCGGCGACGTCTTCGCGTCGGTGGAGCGCGCGCCCGAGTACCTGGCCGACCGGGTCCGCAAGCTGCCCGGCGTGCAGGCCGTGGACACGCGCGTGGTGAAGAGCGCCGTGCTCGACATGGAGGGCTTCGACGAGCCGGTGATCGGCCACCTGGTCTCCGTGCCGGAACGCCATCCGCCGGAACTGAACCAGCTGGCCCTGCGCAGCGGCCGGGTGCCCCGGCTCGGTTATCCCGACGAGGCCGTGCTGGCGGAGCCGTTCGCCGAGGCCCACGGCCTGACCCTCGGCGGCACGTTCCGGGCCGTGCTGAACGGCAACTGGCGGAAGCTCACGGTCGTCGGAATCGCGCTTTCCCCGGAGTTCGTCTACACGATCGGACCCGGCGCCCTGATGCCCGACGACAAGCGCTTCGGCATCGTCTGGCTCGGCCAGGAGGCCATGCAGGCGGCCTTCGACCTGGACGGCGCGTTCAACACCATCTCCCTGACGCTCCTGCGCGGCGTGGAACCGGACCTGGTCATTGAGCGGCTGGACGACATGCTCGGCCGCTATGGCGGGATCGGCGCCTATGCGCGCAAGGACCAGATGTCCAACTGGTTCCTGATGAACGAGATTCGCCAGCTCGAGAGCCTGGCGGCGATCCTGCCTACGGTTTTCCTTGCCGTGGCCGCGTTCCTCACCAACATGGTCCTCGCCCGGCTGATTGCGATGGAGCGCAGCGAGATCGGCCTGCTGAAAGCCTTCGGTTACCGGGATCGCGACATCGCCTGGCACTACGTGAAGTTCGTCGTGGGTGTCGCGGCGGTGGGCATCGTCCTTGGCTGGGCGGGCGGCTACTGGTTCGGCCTGCTGAACACGCGGTTGTACGCGGATTTCTACCGCTTCCCGTTCCTCCTGTTCGATCCGGGGCCCCGGTCCTTCCTCATCGCCGCCGGGGCGAGCCTGTTCGCCGCGCTTGCCGGCACGCTTGGCGCGGTCCGCGCCGGAGTGCGGATCCCGCCCGCGGAGGCCATGCGGCCCCCGTCGCCGCCGATGTTCCGGCGAACGCGCTTCGGGCGCAGCCGGCTTTTCGGGGCGCTCGACCAGCCCACCCGCATCCTGCTCCGGCAGATCGGCCGCTATCCAGTGCGCTCGGCGCTGACCTCGCTCGGCACCGCCATGGCGGTGGCGGTGCTGGTCAGCTCCCTGCAGTGGCTCGACTCGATCAACCACCTGGTCGACGTGTACTTCCGCCAGGCCCAGGGGCAGGACATCACGGTGGGCTTTGCCAACACGCGCTCCAGCGACGTCACGCGGGAACTCGCGCGGATGCCCGGCGTGCGCACCGCGGAGCCCATGCGCGTGGTCCCGGCCAAAATGCGCTTCGGGCCGCGGGAGGAGCGGGAATCCCTGCAGGGGCTGCCGGCGGTGCAGGAGCTCAGTCACGTGTACGACGCCTCGGGACGGAACCTCACGCTGCCGCCCGACGGGCTGGTGATCTCGACGCAGCTGGCCGGCATGCTCCAGGTCCGGCCCGGCGACCGGATCACCGTGGAGGTGCTGGAGGGCCGGCGCCCGACCTTCGAGGTGCCCGTCGTGGCGACCTTCGAGACCTACATCGGCAGCCCGGCCTACATGGACATCCGGGCCCTCAACCGTCTGATGCACGAGCGGGAAGCCGTCAACAGCGTGCACCTGCGCCTCGACCAGAACGAGCAGGCCCGGTTCTACCGGGACCTGAAACAGGTTCCCCAGGTGAGTGCCGTAACGCTGAAGCAGGCAGCGGTGGACACCTTCTATGACACGCTGGCCAAGACGCTCCTGATCTTCATCGGTTTCTTCGTGGTGTTCGCCTGCACGCTGGCCTTCGGCGTGACCTACAACGCCGCACGCATCGCACTGTCCGAGCGCGGGCGGGAGCTGGCCACGCTGCGTGTGCTGGGCTTCACCCGCCGGGAAATTTCCTACATCCTACTTGGCGAGATCGGCTTCCTGACCTTCGTCGCATTGCCCCTCGGCTGCGTACTGGGCTACGGACTGGGCGCGCTTATCCTGAACGCATTCAAGACCGAGCTGTACCGCATTCCCATGGCGATCCAGCTCGCGACGCTCGGCGAGGCCGTGCTGATCATCCTGTCTGCGACGCTGTTCTCCGCGTTCCTCGTCCGGCGCCGCCTCGATTCCCTCGACCTCATCGCGGTGCTCAAGACCCGCGAGTAACCTGCAAGCGAAGAAACTTCCATGGCACTTTCAGCACAGACCCGTCGCCTGTTGTTCTGGCTCCCCATGTTGCTGGTGGGCGGACTCGCCCTCGCGTGGCTCTTCCGGCCCCAGCCCATCCCGGTGGACCTGGCGGAGATTGCCACGGGCCCCATCCAGGTCACGGTGAGCGATGAGGGCGAGACCCGGGTGAAGGACGTGTTCGTCGTGTCGGCCCCGCTGTCCGGCCTGATGCGCCGCATCGAGCTTAAGGCGGGCGACACGGTGGCGGCGCAGAAGACGGTGGTGGCGCGGATCGCTCCCAGCGACCCGAATTTCCTCGACGTTCGTTCGGAGCGGGAGGCCCGGGCGGCCGTGCGCCGGGCCGAGGCGGAACGGGACTTTGCCCAGGCCGAGCTGAAGCGCTACCGGCAGCTGGCGGGACAGGGCGTGGTGTCGGCCAACGACCGGGATGCGGCGGAACGGCGGGCGCAGACCGCGGCCGCGGCGCTGGAGGAGGCGCGGGCACGGCTCACGGGGCCCAGCGTGGCCCGCCGGCGGGCCGGGCCGGACTGCGACTGCGTGGACGTGTACTCGCCGGTGAGCGGCAGCGTGCTGCGGGTGATGCAGGAAAGCGAGGCCGTGGTTGCATCCGGTGCCCCGCTCATCGAGATCGGCAATCCCGGCGACATGGAGATCGTCGTGGACCTGCTGTCGACGGACGCCGTGCGGGTGGAGGCTGGTCAGCGTGTGCTCATCGAGGCCTGGGGCGGCGGGCCGCCGCTGAACGGCACGGTCCGGCGCGTCGAACCCTTCGGCTTCACCAAGGTGTCGGCCCTCGGAATCGAGGAGCAGCGCGTGAACGTCATCATCGATTTCACCGATCCCGCGGACCTCTGGGCGCGGCTCGGGCACGGCTACCGGGTGGAACCGCGGATCGTGCTGGCGGAAGCGCCCAGCGTGCTGAAGGTGCCCCAGGCGGCGCTGTTCCGCGAGCAGGGACAGTGGGCCGTGTTCGTGGACGACGGCGGGCGGGCGTTGCTGCGGAACGTGGAGCTAGGCCTGGAGAACGGCTTGGAGGCCCAGGTGCTGAAGGGTCTTACCGCCGGTGAGAACGTCGTCCTCCAGCCGGGTGGCCGCATCACGGCCGGCGTGGCACTGAAGCCGAGGTAGGAGCGGCTTCAGCCGCGACAGCAGGGGCTCCGGGTTTGGGATCCTGGATTTGACCCGCTTTCGCAGGCGGTTCAGCATTCGAGACTCACGCGGCCATTGAACGCCGGCGAAATGCACATGCCAAAACCGTCAATCCTGAGCCGAACAGCCACGCGGCAGCCGGAACGGGAACCACCTGGGTGTTGATCGGCGCCCCCTCAATCGTCAATCCGCTGAACGCGAGGCCGGAGTCGAAGTAGCTATCACTCCAGTTCGTGGCTCCGTACTCCACGGAATAGGTACCGGCCGAAGTAATGGAATAATTCGCCTGGACCCACCCGGTGTAACCGCATCCGGTGCCAAAGCATGTCGTGGAGCTAATTCCCAAGGGAGCCCAGGCTGGTGCGCCACTAATGATGGGAACCGCGACGGGCAAGAGGGTCGCCAGGGGTGTGGGCATGCCAAAGCCGGGAACGATTGAGCCGCTTGGCTTCGTGCGCGCAGTAAACAACAGCGCCACTTCATTGTAAGAGGCATCCAGCAGGCGTGCCCAGCCATAGTCCGCAAACCCGGCTCCATCAGAGGTGACGTAGTTGAACCAGAACTGCAGATCTTCCCCTGCATTCGCGGAGAACGGGTCCGAGCGCAAAATAGAGCCGTTGGTATTGCCGATGCCGCCATTGATGCCCGGCACGATGTAGGGAAGACCTCCGCCGGGAGCGCCGCCGTAGGTCGAAACCCACCCGTAGGAAGTATCGCCATTCGGAGGCAGCGTCACGACACCATTGGCGCCCAGGCTGCCTGCATTGCCGACCACGGTTACCGCCGATGCATCCATGGCGGCGGAGGCGGCGAGCAGAAATAACCCGATTGCTCTTTTCATTACTTTTTCCTGGGTAGTCGGTCATGCCGTTGACACCGCGTCGACGGATCCCAGATCCACTATGCCTGAGGTAATGGCCGTTGTGGCGCCGCCGCGGACGAACCGGCAACGGCGGCGAGTGTCTGCTGCCCTACGGGTGCAGTCCCGACGGGCCCGGCGCGGTGCCGATCCTGGCGCGCAGGATGGCGTAGTCGGCCGCGGTCACTCCGCCGCTGCCGTTCAGGTCCGCCTTTGCCGCCGTGGCATTTGCTCCAGCGCCCTGCCCGATCACGGACCGCAGGATGGCGAAATCCGCCGCCGTAACCTGGCCGCTGTTGTTCAGGTCCGCATCGCAGATGTTGCCGTAGCCATCGCCGTCGGCATCGAGCTGGCTGGCGTTGGGGGAGAGGGTGCAGTTATCCAGGGGGTCGGGAAGGCCGTCGGCGTCCGAATCCGGAGCGACGACGACGCCCTCTATCACCCCGAAGATCCGGTCGTCCACGGACGAGCTCCCCAGCTGCCCCGCAATGGCAGCCGCGTAGAAGCGGAAATCCCGCGTTGTAAACGAAGCAAAGCTGAACGGTGCCGGCACCCGGTCGGTGGACGACAGCACGCTGGGCGCGGTCGCCGCCAGCTCCCGCAGGATCAGGACACCCTGGTAGCAGGGCCCACTCCCGTTGCAGCCGACGCGGTTGTAGGTCAGCTGATCAAGGAAGTTCGTGCTCTGCGGGTGATCGTTGAAGACAGTGTGGTCGAGATCATCGGGGTTGCCCGCTGTGGTCGCAGGAATGTCGAACGTCTGACCCCCGATCGTGACCGACATCCGGTAGATCGCGTTAAAGTATCGGACCGTCGTTGGCGCTGAACTCGTGCTGCCTTCCGCATCCTCGAATATATAGCGCACCGAAAAAGCGTCGCCTGTCACTGTGGCGCTGAGTTCGGGTGGCAGGTGGCCATCGTCTGAACTGACTGACGTTACCGTCCCGGTGACGTCGACAACGGCGAGTGCGGCCTCGCCTGCCGATGGTGTACCTGACAAGAGGACGATGCTGAGGATGGCAGTGCGAATGGTTGCCTGCGACATCGCGAACTCCCCTGATACGCCACTGGACGACTCCGATCCCGATCGTCACGCTTCAGCAGGGTCGCTGGCAATAGCCGCGGGTTGACATAAGTGCCATTCGATATCATGGCCTCCGTCGATCATGGCTGGCGTCGCGGCTGAAGCCGCTCCTACACCAGCGGCTCCAGTGCGGCGGTGAGCGCGTCGTCCACCGTCTCCAGCCAGATGAACTTGATCTGGTTTCGCGCGCTCTCCGGGATCTCCTCCAGGTCCTTCCGGTTCCGTGCGGGCAGAAGCACCGTGTGGATCCCGGCGCGCAATGCGGCCAGCGTCTTCTCCTTGATGCCGCCCACCGGCAGCACGAGGCCGCGCAGGCTGATCTCACCGGTCATGGCCACGTCGCTCCGCACCTTGCGGCTGGAAAGCAGCGAACTGATCGCCATGAACAGCGCCACGCCGGCGCTGGGGCCGTCCTTCGGGATCGCGCCCGCGGGCAGGTGCACGTGCAGGTCCCGGGTGGCGAAGTCGACACCACCCAGTCCCAGCGCGTCCGCCCGGGTCTTCACCAGGCTGAACGCCGCCTGGGCGCTTTCCTTCATCACGTCGCCCAGCTGGCCGGTCAGGATCAGCTGGCCTTTGCCGGGCATGCTGGTGGCCTCGATGAAGAGAATGTCGCCGCCCACCGGCGTCCAGGCGAGGCCCGTGGCCACGCCGGCCGTGCTCGTCCGCAGCGCCACCTCGGACTCGAAGCGCCGGGCTCCCAGGATCTCCTGCACCGCCTGCTCGTCGATGTCCACGCGCGCGGCAGTGCCTTCCGAGATCCGGACCGCCACGTTGCGCAGCACCGAGCCGATCTGCCGCTCCAGGTTGCGGACGCCCGCTTCCCGGGTGTAGTTGGCCACGATCTCGGCGAGGGCGCCGTCGCTGATGCTGACCTGCTCGTCCTTGAGGCCATTGGCCTTCAACTGGCGGGCCACCAGGTAGCGCCGGCCGATCTGCAGCTTCTCCTCCTGGGTGTAGCCGGGCAGCTCGATGATCTCCATCCGGTCCCGCAGGGGCCCGGGGATCGTGTCGAGCTGGTTGGCCGTTGCCACGAAGAACACCTTCGACAGGTCAAAGGGCACCGACAGGTAGTTGTCCCGGAACGTGCCGTTCTGCTCGGGGTCGAGCACCTCGAGCAGGGCGGACGACGGGTCGCCATGGAAACCGCCACCGCCGAGCTTGTCCATCTCGTCGAGCATGAACACCGGATTCCGCGTCCCTGCCTTGCGGAGCTGCTGGATGACCGTGCCAGGCAGCGAGCCGATGTACGTGCGCCGGTGGCCGCGGATCTCGGCCTCGTCATGCACGCCGCCGAGGGAGCCACGCACGAACTTCAGCCCGAGCGCCTTTGCGATGCTCTGGCCGAGCGACGTCTTGCCCACGCCGGGCGGGCCGACGAAGCACAGGATCGGCGACCGGCCTTCCGGGTTGAGCTTGCGCACCGCGAGGTACTCGAGGATGCGCTGCTTGACCCTGGTGAGGCCGAAGTGGTCGTCCTCCAGCACCTGGCGCGCCCTGGCGATGTCGATGTTCTCATCGTCGAGCTTCGCCCAGGGCAGGGCCACGAGCCAGTCCAGGTAGGTGCGCACCATGGAGTTCTCGCCGGACGCCTCGGGCATCTGCTCCAGGCGCTTCAGCTCCTTGCGCGCCTGGGTCAGGGCCTCCTCGGGCATGCCGGACTTCTCGATGGCGGTGCGCAGCTCGTCCAGCTCGGCAACCTCCCCGGTGTCGCCCAGCTCCTTCTGGATGGTCCGCATCTGCTCGCGCAGGTAGAACTCCCGCTGCCGGTCCTCGAGCTTCTCCTTGGTCTGCTCGTCCACCTGCCGCGAGAGCTTCATGACCTCAACCTGGTGCGACAGCAGGTCCAGGACGCGGTCGAGCCGCCGCTGCACATCGAAGATCTCCAGGACCTCCTGCTTCTGCTGCGGCTTGATGTCGAGGAAGCCGGCCACCAGGTCCGCCAGCTGCCCGGGGTTGTCGATCTGCTGCAGCACCCCCGCCAGTTCGGGCATGGCCTGGGGCAGAAGGGCGATGGCCTCGATGGCGCGCTCCTTCAGGATGCGCGCCCGGGCTTCCAGCGCAGCCGTGTCGACGGCCGGCTCGTAGACCAGGTCGAAGCGGGCGGCCATGAATGGCAGGCCCGCGAGGTGGTCGAGCACGCGAAAGCGCTGCTCGCCCTGGCAAACCACGTGCTGGGTGCCGTCCCGGGCCGTGAAGTAGCGGACGACGCGCGCGATGGTGCCGACGGGGTGCAGGTCCTTCCCGGACGGCTCGTTCACCGACGCGTCCTTCTGCATGACGAGGCCGATCCGCCGTCCGCTGCGGGCGGCTTCCTCCGCCGCCGCCAGGGAAATGCGCCGGCCGATGGTGAGGGGGATCACCGCGCCGGGGAACACGACCGTGTTCCGGACAGGCAGAATGATCAGCACGTCCTCCGGGACCTGCTGCTCAGTCGCGTTCGCCGGGAGTTTGTCGTTCTCGCTCATGCTTCTGTCCATCCGCCATCTGGGGCTGCACCAGCTACCGTAATGAGGCCAGCGCCGGGGAATTCAATGTCGCCGCTCCGCTGGCCCCGGTGCCTGGTCGTGCTGCTTGGCGTCGCTGTGCTGGCGTCAGAGGCCGGGGCGGGTCCCGCCTGGACCGAGCGCTCCCGGGGCACCTGGCGTGGCGCCCAGTGGCGCGAGGTCACCTTCACCTCCCAGGTCTGGCAGGGCGCGGCATGGCAGCACCAGCTGTTCATCGTGGTGCCGCCCCGGCTGCCGGGCGGGGCACCGCCCGGCCGTCCGGCGCTGCTGCTGGTCGCGGGCGGCGAGTGGCGCCCGCGTTACGCCTCGCCGCCGCGAAAGCCGCGCACGCCTGAAGGCATCGCGCTCTACGCGGCCCTGGCCCGGCGCCTGGAAGCGCCGGTGGCAGTGCTCCTGCAGGTGCCAAACCAGCCCCTGTTCGGGGGCATGACCGAGGACGACCTCATGGCGTTCAGCTTCGAGCGCTACCTGGACACCCGGGACCCGAGCTGGCCCCTGCTGCTGCCCATGGTGGAGTCCGCGCGACGGGCCATGGACGTGGTGACCGACGTGGCGGCCGATCAGTGGCGCCTGCCGGTGCAACAGTTCCTGGTCACGGGCGGCTCGAAGCGCGGCTGGACTGCGTGGCTGGCGGCCGCCGCTGATCCGCGCATCGTGGCGCTGGCCCCGGTCGTGATCGACCTCGTGAACGTGCGCCGCCAGCTCGCCCACCAGCAATGGACCTGGGGCGGCCCGCCACCCGAGATGCGCCCCTACATCCAGAGGGACCTGCCGCGCCGGCTCGCGTCGCCCGAGGGCGAGCCCCTGCTGCGGCTGATCGATCCCTGGTACCAGCGCGAGCGCATCACCCAGCCGAAGCTGATCGTGCTCGCCACCAATGACGGCTACTGGCCGGCGGATTCGCTCGGCCTGTACGTGGACGGGCTCGTCGGTCCGCGGTCCAGCCTTTACCTGCCGAACGAAGGGCACACGCCCAGGAACCTGCCACGGCTCCTGGACGGGCTGGCGGCCCTCCAGCGGAGTGTCGTCACAGGCAGGGCGTTGCCGGAGCTGACCGCCGAGTACGCGATGAACGGGTCCCGCGCCGAACTGCGCGTGCGCGTGGGGGCGGGGGAAGCGCCGCGCCGGGCGCGCGCCTGGTTCGCGCCGGTCAACAGCCGTGACCTGCGGGCCGGACGCTGGACCGCCCGGGCGATGCGCCGGCTCCCTGATGGCAGCTACCTGCTCCGGATACCGGTCGCGAACGGCGGCTACCTGGGACTGTTCGGTGAGGTGGATTTTGGCGCGGGCCGGGAGCGCTATTCCCTGGCCACCGGCCTGCGCCTGCTGGGGGAGGGCGGGGTCGTGCCGCTGGCGCCTGAGCCCGGATCCGGGCCGGTCGCCGGGGACGTCGCGGCTAGGCGCTGAGGCGGCGCAGGGTACCGGTGATGGCGTTGCGCTCCATCTCCAGTTCCTGCACGCGGCCCTGGAGCGATTCAACCTGGGCCGTTGCCGCGGCAAGTTCCATCTGCAGCCGGCCCTTCTGGCGGATCTCGGCCTTCAGCATGTTCTTGGCCTGGGCGTACTGGCGGAGGTAGGCGGAGACCTGGTCTTCGAGCTGGCCGATGTGGATCCGCGCCTTCTCGAGCTCCTCGCGATGCGTCCCTGCCTGCAGCTCCGCGGCGCGGCTTTCCTGCTGGCACTGAATGGCGGTTTCGCGCAGCTCGACCAGCTGCAGTTCGTGTCGTCCTTCGAGTTCCGGGTCCGGCCCCCGCTGACGGGTGGTCAGCCAGGCGACGAGCGCGCCGCCGGCCAGCGCCGACGCGCTGGCCGCGGCCAGGACGATCATGAGTTCGTTTGACATAAGCCGGTGTGAACAACCTCTGACATAACGTAGGCTCCCCACCGGGGCGCGTCTGTGGGCCCGCTCTCATATTGGGGAACTGATGACCGACACCCGCCTCCAGAACCTCAGCGCCTGGTACCAGCCCATCGTGGACCTGAACACCGGCCGGGTCGTCGGGTTCGAGGTGCTGAGCCGCATCGTCGGCCCGGACGGCGCCGTGAAGTCCGCCGCCGGCCTGATGGAGGACCTGGAGAAGGATCCCGAGGCCCAGTACCAGCTGATCCACCGGCTGCTGACCGCCATCCAGCGGGACATCGTGCCAGTCTTCGCGCGGCACTCGGGCTTCTACGTCAGCGTCAACGTGCCGCCCGCCGTCATGGGCACGGGGCGCATCGCCCCGATGATCCGGGACCTGGGGCTCGACATGTGGCTGAACCGGCTGGTCGTCGAACTCACCGAGCGCCAGGCGCTCTGCGATCTGGGACGCGACTCCATCGACGCGGCCCGCGCGCTTGGCCTGACGGTGGCGCTGGACGATTTCGGTACCGGGCACAGCGGTCTCTCCCAGTTCGTAGGGCTGGACCTGGACATGCTGAAGATCGACCGGAGCCTGCTGGTGTCGATCCTCGACAACCGCGCGGCGGCGCGCATGCTCCGCGGGATCGTGGGACTGGCGGCGGCGCTCCGCGTGCGAACCATCGCCGAGGGCGTGGAAAGCTGGGAACAGGCGTTCTTCCTCCGCGCCGCGGGCGTGGATTGCGGCCAGGGTTATTACTGGAGCAAGGCAGTGCCCGGCTCCGAGGTGGAGTCAGTCCTGCGGCGGGGTTTCGCGGAGGCCCAGCAGCGGCCTACGCACTGAATGCAATACAGAAAGGGGATCACCATGAAGTGCCCATCCATCGCGAACCTGGCTGCACTGCCAGTGATTGTCGTCGGCGTCCTACTCGCCGGTGGCGCCCAGGCCGGCGCCCACAAGGAGATGCGGCCGCCCGTTGAGATCCCGGTGGACCAGGCGGTGAGGGATGGCGTGGTGGCCACACTGCTGGCGACCGAGAAGGGCTGGAACTCCCAGGACACGGCAAGTCTCCTCAAGTTGTGGGACAACGCCGATGCCTTCCCCACCTACCTGGCCGAGGAGCAGGCCCAGTGGTTCGTCGGCAAGGCGCGCCTGCAGGAATACCTGGATCCGCCCCGGCCGAACCCCATCATCGAGGCCGTGCGGGAGCAGTTTTCCGGCATACAGGTCAAGCAGATCGCCCCCGATCTCGCCATCGCGATCTGGTACATGCACTTCGAGATGAAGGTTATCCGGAGCAAGCCCATCGGCGAGGACATCCGCGTGAGCGCCGTGCTACGCAAGACGGACGACGGCTGGAAGTACATCCACTGGGCCGAATCCCCCAAGACCCCGCTCGTCTACATCGAGGACCTGTTCGAAAAGGACGTCTCGGATGACTGGGACGAGTTCTACCAGCAGGCGGTGGAGGACAAGAAGGAGGTCTGGCGTCGCAAGCGCGAGGGGAAGTAGCCGCGCATTTCCGGCCCCACTCGCCTGAAATCCTGCTGGCTTTGGCTGGCCACGGGCGGCACTGTGGGCCATGGTTCCGTTCTCCGAATGCCGGCCTTGACCAACAAGGGCGAAGTCCTATGATTGTTGAAGACTTCAACAATCAGGGGTTTGGTATGGCTACTGTGAACTTCAGCGTCCCCGACGCTGTTCGCGACGAGTTCAACCGCGTATTCAAGGGCGAGAACAAGAGCGCGATAATCGCAGGCCTCATGCAGAGGGCGGTGGCGGAATCCCGTCTCAGGAAGCAGCGCGAGGCTATTTTCCGCCAGCTCACCGCAGAGCGACCGAAGCGCCCAAGGGTGTCCTCGGCCGCGATCGCGGCTGCCCGCAGGCAGGGGCGGCCATGACACTGGTCGTGGATGCCAGCGTTATCATCAAGTGGCTGCTGCAGGACTCCGGAAGGGAGTCAGCGACTGGGCAGGCGACCGAATTGATGCGTTCCGTGGTTTCGGGAGAGTTGACGGTCCTCCAGCCCTTTCACTGGCTCGCCGAGGTCGCCGCCGTTGCCAGCCGGTTGTCCCCGGCGACCGCCGAGCGGGACGTGCTGCGGGTCCAGGCCCTGGAGCTGCCGGAGACCGACGATCCGGCAGTCCTGGCGCGCGCCTGCCGGATCGCCACCCGATCGCGCCTGCACGCCTTTGACACGCTCTACCATGCCGTTGCCCTCGAGACCCCGGGCGCTGTCCTGGTGACGGCCGACGACGCCTATTTGCGGGCGGCCCGTTCACTGGGCGGCATCGTGCCCCTGGCGGACTGGCAGAATGCGGCTTCCTGAAGCCGGTGCGTGCCAGAATCCCGCCATGTCCCGACCCCAGACCATCGTCGAGCTGCTCGGCCCCGGTAGCGCGAACGCCCCGGCGATCTCCGCACCCGGCCGCCCCGACCTGACCTACGGCGCCCTGCGCGAGCAGGTCGCGGCAACCATCGCAGCGATCAACGCCCTCGGCGTTGGCCGGGATGACGCCGTGGCCATCGTGCTGCCCAATGGCCCGGAGATGGCCGTCGCTTTCGTGGCCATCGCCGCTGGCGCCACGACGGCGCCGCTAAACCCCGGCTACACGGCCGACGAGTTCGGGTTCTACCTGCAGGATCTTTCGGCGCGGCTGCTCGTGGTGGAGGCGGGCAGCACCTCGCCGGCGGTGGCCGTCGCGCGCCAGCTGGGGATCCCGGTTGCCGAGCTGGTGGTGGAACAAGGGGCGGCCGCGGGCCGCTTCGGGCTGCGGGGCGCGCCCGGCAAGGCCACGCGCCCGGGACCCGCGGGCAGCGACGACGTGGCCCTGGTGCTGCACACCTCGGGCACCACGTCGCGCCCCAAGATCGTGCCGCTGACCCACGCCAACGTGTGCGCTTCCGCCGGTCACATCGCCGCGAGCCTGGCCCTGACGCCGGCGGACCGCTGTCTGCAGGTCATGCCGCTCTTCCACATCCACGGGTTGATCGCCGCGGTGCTGAGTTCGCTTCACGCGGGCGCCAGCGCCTGCTGCACGCCCGGCTTCAACGCCCTCCAGTTCTTCACCTGGCTCCGGGAGATCCGGCCCACCTGGTACACGGCGGTGCCGACCATGCACCAGGCTATCCTGGCCAGGGCGGGCCGCAACCGGGACGCCATCGAGGCGGTCCCGCTGCGTTTCATCCGGTCATCTTCCGCGTCGCTGCCGCCCCAGGTGATGACGGAGCTCGAGGCCACGTTCGGCTGCCCGCTCATCGAGGCCTACGGCATGACCGAGGCGGCCCACCAGATGACCAGCAACCCGCTGCCACCCCGCGGGCGCTTCCCGGGCAGCGTCGGCGTCGCCGCGGGACCCGACGTGGGCATCATGGACGAGCAGGGCGCGCTGCTGCCGCCGGGTGACGTGGGCGAGGTGGTCATCCGCGGCCCCAACGTGACGCCCGGCTACCGCAACAACCCGTCGGCCAATGCCAGCGCGTTCACCAGCGGCTGGTTTCGCACGGGCGACCAGGGCGTGCTCGACGCCCAGGGCTATCTGCGGCTCACCGGCCGGCTCAAGGAGATCATCAACCGGGGCGGCGAGAAGATCTCGCCCCGGGAGGTGGACGAGGTGCTGCTCGATCACCCCGCCGTGGACCAGGTAGTGACCTTCGCCGTGCCTCATCCCATGCTTGGCGAGGACGTGGCCGCCGCCGTGGTGCTGAAACCCGGCATGGACGCGACCGAGCGGGACCTGCGCAAATTTGCCGGCGAGCGGCTCGCGGACATGAAGGTGCCGAGGAAGATCCTGTTCCTGGAAGAGATTCCCAAGGGTGCCACCGGCAAGCTCCAGCGTATCGGGCTCGCCGCCAAGCTCGGCCTGGCATGAAGATCTGCATCTACGGTGCCGGCGCCATCGGCGGCTATCTCGGCGCGCAACTGGCAGGCACCGGCGCCGACGTTTCACTGGTGGCCCGCGGACCCCACCTCGCCGCCATGCGCGAGCGCGGCCTCACGCTGATCAGTGGCGGCGAGCAGCGGACCGTCCCGGTGAACTGCACCGACGATCCCCGCACGCTGGGTCCTCAGGATTACGTGATCCTGACGCTCAAGGCGCACTCGACGCTGCCTGTCCTCGACCACCTGCAGCCGCTGCTTGGTCCCGGCACGGCCATCGTCACTGCCCAGAACGGCATCCTCTGGTGGTATTTCCACGCCTTTCCCGGCGCTCTGGAGAACCGACACCTCGACGCCGCCGATCCCGGCGGCCGGATCTGGCGGGCCCTGGGCCCCGAGCGCGCCATCGGCTGCGTCGTGTACCCCTCCTGCGAGATCGTCGAGCCCGGTGTGGTCCGCCACATCGAGGGCACGCGCTTCATGGTGGGTGAGCCGGACGGCTCGAAGTCCCCCCGGGTGATGGCGCTCAGCGAGATACTGACCGAGGCGGGACTCAAGGCTCCCGTCCGGAAGAAGATCCGCGACGACATCTGGTTCAAGCTGCTGGGTAACGCCACCTTCAATCCGGTGAGCGTCCTGACCCGCGCGACCCTGGAGCAGATGGGCCGGGACCCGGACGCCCGGGAGGTCATCCGCCGGATGATGGCCGAGGCCGTCGCCGTGGCCACGGCGCTCGGCGTGAACTTCGCCATGGACATCGAAAAGCGCATCGATGCCGCGGTGGACGTCGGCGCCCACCGCACCTCGATGCTGCAGGACTTTGAGCAGGGCCGGCCCCTGGAACTGGACGCGCTGGTGGCGGCCGTCACTGAAATGGGTCGGCTGGTGTCCGTGCCGACGCCGACGCTCGATCAGGTGCTCGCGCTGGTCAGGCTCGCCGTCGCCGTCCGGCCGTAGGAGCGGCTTCAGCCGCGACCCGTCCCGCTCCCGGGAGAATCGAGTCCGCGAGTCTCTCCCGGGAGCGGGACGGGTCGCGGCTGAAGCCGCTCCTACGGCGACGACGCGTAGAACGCGCGGGCGGCAGACACGGCGCCGCTGCGGCCGAGCAGGGCTTCGAGCGCCCCGAGGCAGAACAGCACGTTCGTCCGGTTCGCCGCGAAGCCCATCAGCCCGATCCGCCAGACCTTGCCCGCCAGCGGGCCGAGGCCTGCGCCGATCTCGAGCCCGTACTCGTCCAGCAGCTGCCGCCGGACCTGCGCGTCGTCCACGCCCGCGGGGATGCGGACGCAGTTCAGCTGCGGCAGGCGGTGCGCCTGGTCCACGACGAAGTCGATGCCGAGGGCGGCGAGCCCGGCGGCCAGGGCGGCATGGTGGTGGGCGTGCCGGGCCCAGGCGTTCGCGAGGCCTTCTTCCTCGAGGATCACGAGCGCTTCGTGCAGGCCGTAGAGCATGTTGATCGGGGCTGTGTGGTGGTAGGCCCGCTGGTTGCTGCCGCCCCAGTAGGCCATCACTAGGCCCATGTCGAGAAACCAGCTCTGCACCTTGTGGGTGCGCTTCTGGATCAACTCCTGCGCCCGGCTGCTGAACGTGACCGGCGACAGCCCCGGAATGCACGAGAGGCACTTCTGGGTGCCGGAGTAGACGGCATCGGCGCCCCAGCCGTCCACGTCCACGTCGATGCCGCCGAGGCCGGTCACCGTGTCCACGATCGTGAGCAGGCCGTGCTGGCGCGCCAGGCCGCAGAGCGTGGCGGCGTCGGAGCGGGCGCCGGTCGAGGTCTCGGCGTGGACGAAGGCGAGGACCTTCGCCTCCGGGTTTGACCGGATCGCGTCTTCAACCTTGTGGGGGTCCACGGCGGAGCCCCACTCGTCCTGGACCATCACGGCGGAGGCACCGCAGCGCGCCACGTTCTCCTTCATGCGGCCGCCGAACACGCCGTTCTGCGCGACGATGACCTTGTCGCCGGGCGACACCAGGTTGACGAAGCAGCACTCCATGCCGGCGGAGCCCGGTGCGGAGACGGGAAGCGTCAGGGCGTTCCGGGTACGGAAGGCGAACTGCAGCAGGCGCTTCACGTCGTCCATCAGTCCGATGAACGCAGGATCCAGGTGGCCGATGGTGGGCCGGGACAGCGCCTCGAGGATGCGGGGGTTTACGTCGGACGGGCCCGGGCCCATCAGGGTCCGGACAGGGGGATGAAATGAACGGGTCATGAACTGGTGTCCTTGTTTCAGCGCAGTATAAACGGCGATTCCGGGCTTCGGTGCTCGACACCCGAGGTGCGGGTTCCGCAAGATGTGCGTGTGTACACGTGTCGGTCAGTTGGTGCGCGAACGGCGAGCGCAATCGCCTGGGTGGCCGTTGCGGCCGGCGGGTTGGCCAGTTGTGGTGGCGGCGGGGGAGGCGATGGTGGCGGTTCCGCCGGCGGACCCTTCGGCATCGACTCGCGACCCGTGAACCTCACTTGCCTCGCGCCGGACCGCGCAGGCGGCAATGCCACCGTGACGACCGAGGACGCCTTCCCCGCGGCACCGGCCTTCGACCAGCCCACCAAGATCCTCCAGGCGCCGGGCGACGCCACCCGCTGGTTCGTGCTGGAGAAGGCGGGCCGCATCCGCGTGTTCAATGTCGGCAATCCCGCCGCCGTCGCCACCTGGCTCGACTTCTCGACGGTCGTGAATGACAACGGCGAGGGCGGCATGCTGGGCATGGCTTTCCATCCCGATTACCCGGCCACCCGGCAGGTCTTCGTGTCCTACACCACGGGCAGTCCGATGGTCTCCCGGGTCTCGCGGGTGATCCTCGACAACGTCACGACGCCCGCGACGACGACGGAGCAGGTCCTGCTGACCGTCAATCAGCCGTTCGACAACCACAATGGCGGCGACATCGCCTTCGGCTCGGACGGGTACCTGTACTTCGGGCTGGGCGACGGCGGCAGCGCCAACGACCCCTTCGACTACGCCCGGAACAACACCCGCCTGCTCGGCAAGATGCTCCGGATCGATGTGGTGGGTGTGGCCTATCCCAGCCCCGGGTACCGCATTCCCGCGGACAACCCGTTCGTCGGCAACGCGAAATGCGGACCGGCGGGCAATGGAGCCAGCTGCCCGGAGATCTACGCCAGCGGGCTGCGCAATCCCTGGCGCTGGAGCTTCGACGCGCCCACCGGCGACCTGTGGCTGGGTGACGTGGGGCAGGGCAGCCGGGAGGAGGTCAACCGCATCGAGCGGGGCGGCAACTACGGGTGGAACTGCCGGGAGGGCTTCATCGGCGGCCCGTCGAGCTGCAGCACCGCGGGCCTGATCGATCCGCTGAGCGACTACCCCCACGCCAACAGCGACAACTCCATCACCGGCGGCTTCGTCTACCGCGGCACGAACCTGCCCGCGCTCAGCGGCCGCTACGTCTTCGGCGATTTCGGCTCCGGGCGAATCTGGGCGCTGGAAGACGACGGCCAGGGCGGCTACAGCAACGACGAGCTCGTCGACACGACTTTCAACATCAGTTCCTTCGGCCTCGGTGTCGATGGCGAGCTGTATCTCGCCGACTACGGCAACGGCCGGATCCGCCGCCTGGCCGGCTCCGGTGGCGGCGGGGCGGATCCCGTGCCCTCGAACCTCGCCGACACCGGCTGCGTGGATTCGTCCGATCCCACCGCGCCGGCGAGTGGCCTGATCCCCTACACCGTCAATGCGCCCTTCTGGTCGGACGGCGCGGTGAAGGAACGCTACCTCGCGGTGCCGGATGGCGCGCGCATCGGCCGGAACGCGGCGGGCGACTTCGATTTCCCGTCGGGCTCTGTGCTGCTCAAGTCGTTCCGCCTGGGCGGCAAGCTCATCGAGACGCGCCTCCTCATGCGGCATCCCGATGGCGTCTGGGCGGGGTATACCTACGAATGGAACGATGCGGAGACGGCCGCCACCCGCGTCACCGGCGGCAAGACGCGCCAGGTGGCCGGACAGACCTGGATCTATCCGAGTGAAGGCGAGTGCATGGTGTGCCACACGACGGCGGCCGGCTTCTCCCTCGGCCCCGAACTCGCCCAGCTGAACGGATCACTGACGTATCCGGACTCGGGGGTCACGGCGAACCAGCTGGCGACGCTGGAGCACATCGGCCTGTTTACCCAGCCGCTGCCGGGTCCGCCCGCGTCGCTCCCGGCCCTGGCGGATCCCGCCGACGCCGGCAGCCCACTGGCCGACCGCGCGCGGGCCTGGCTGCACACCAACTGTGCCCAGTGCCACCGGCCGAACGGGCCCACGCCGTCCAGCCTGGACCTGCGCGCGACCACCGCGTTGGCGGCGATGCAGGCGTGCGACGCGCCGCCCCAGGCCGGCGACCTTGGCATCGTCGATCCGCGCCTCATCGCGCCCGGCGATGCATCCCGGTCCGTGCTGCTGTCGCGAGTGAACCGGCGGGACGTGAACGGCATGCCGCCCGTCGGCTCCGGCGAGATCGACGTTGCCGGCGTGACCCTGCTGACCAACTGGATCAACTCGCTGGGCAATTGCCAGTAGGAGCGCCGACCGGCGCGACTCCCCGCCCGCGAGAATCGAGTCCGCGAGTCTCGAGCGGGCGGGGGTCGCGCCTCAAGGCGCTCCTACTCGCTCAGACGTCGAGCTTCCTCGGCAGGTCGGGCAGGGGCTCCGCACCCCTGACGATCTCGCCCTTGCCGAGCTTGGAGTGGCGGATGCCGTAGAGGAAGTAGACGACCATCCCGCCCAGCAGGTAGATCACGAAGAAGTTGCGGGTCTGGGCGTTCGCCATCAGCGACATCAGCAGGAACACGCACATCAGTGCGCCAAGGATCGGGGTCGCCGGGAAGAGCGGCGTCCTGAACGGGCGCTTCAGGCCCGGCGCCGCGTACCGGAGGTAGAGCACCGTGATGCAGACGATGGCGAACGCCGCCAGCGAGCCCACGTTGGTGAGGTCCGCCAGGGAACCCAGCGACATCAGGCCCGCACTGGCCGCGGCGAGGGCGCCGACGATCAGCGTGTTGATCCAGGGCGTGCGGAACTTCGGGTGCACGGCCGCGAGGGGCGCGGGCAGCAGGCCGTCCCGGGCCATCGTGTAGAAGATCCGGGTCTGCCCGTACAGCAGCACCAGCATCACGGACGAGAGGCCCGCGATGGCGCCGACCTTCACCAGAATTGCGAACCAGGGCAGGCCGATCAGGTTGACGGCCTTGGCGATGGGCGCCGGGTCGTCGAGCTCGGTGTAGGGCACGATGCCCACGAGGACCGCAGCCGTGAGGATATAGAGCACGGTGCAGATCAGCAGCGATCCCAGGATGCCGATGGGCATGTCCCGGGCCGGATTCCGCGATTCGGCGCCCGCCGTGGATACCGCTTCGAAGCCGATATAGGCAAAGAAGATGGTGGCAGCGCCGGAGATCAGGCCGCCGATGCCGTACCGGGACGAGTTCTGCCCTGTCATCACGTCCGAGAGTGCACGCCAGATGTCGGCCCAGAAGCCCCGGGGAGTCCCGGCGGGCGGCGCCGGAATCTCCGCCGGCACCAGCGGCGTCCAGAGGTCGGGATTGACGAAGAACGCGCCGATCACGATGAAGGCGACGACGACCGAGAGCTTGATCGCCACCACGATATTGTTGACGGTCGTGGATTCCGAGATGCCGATGACCAGCAGCGCGGTGACGGCCAGTATGGCGAGGACGGCGGGCAGGTTGATGATTCCCGTGGCAACGACCACCCCCGCTTCCTTGATCTCGACCCCCGGCGCCGCCGTGAGCGCCGGCGAGAGATGGATGCCGATGTCATTCAGCAGGCTCACGAGATAGCCGGACCAGCCCACCGCCACCGTAGCCGCGGCGAGACCGTACTCGAGGACCAGCAGGAGCCCCATGACCCAGGCGGCCAGCTCGCCCATCGCTGCGTAGGAATAGGAGTAGGCGGACCCGGACACCGGCACCGCGGAGGCCAGTTCCGCGTAGCAGAGCGCCACGAACGTGCACAGCGCGCCAGTGATGATGAAGGAAATCATGATTCCGGGGCCGGCGAAGTTCGCGGCGGCCCGGCCCGTGAGCACAAAGATTCCGGTGCCGATGATGCAGCCGATGCCGAGCAGGACCAGGTTGAGGGCGCCGAGGCTGCGCTTGAGATCGCTCTGGGCATGTTCGGCGTGCATCTGCGCCACCGACTTGCGGATGAACAGCCGGCGCAGGCCGGTTACGCGCCCGGGCACTCCCACGGAACCTGATGCTTCAGACATGTATGTATCCCTGTGCCCATATGGAATAAGGCGAACCGGCGGGATTCTATGCGGCTTGCCGCAACTTCGTGAGCCTTTAGGCGGCGCGTCGGCAGGTCTCCCGGGCAAGCCGGAGCCTTTTGCGGTGCTTTGCAGGTGCACCCCGGGTGCCGGGTCCCCCGCCCATCGCATCGGCCGAAAGCCCGTGCTAGAGTCGGGTCGTAGGCTGAATATTAGGGAAATTGACCTGAGTTTGGCCGCTGTTGTTCACCTGGAGAGGCTAGGCGCTCGCTTTCCGATTCGCGGTCATCACCGCATTCTGCCGAAGCCGCGCGCAACGATCTTTCATCCCTCCCGTGCACTTTTCCCCCCGGATTTTCGGACCATGGACGTGAGCCCCGCTCGCGCCTTCGCGTCGTCGTTGCTGCTGTTCACTGCTTTTGCATTCGCCGCCGAGTCCACCCCCCTTATCGCCAAGGGCAGGACGGTGGGCATCGAATACACCCTGACCCTGGACGACGGGTCCACCGTGCAGACGAACGTGGGCGGCCCGCCGCTGTCGTTCGTGGCAGGCGAGGGGCAAGTCATTCCGGGGCTCGAGGCGGCCCTGCAGGGCAAGGCCGCCCGCGACCGGGTGAAGGTCAGGATTGCACCGGAGCAGGCCTACGGACCCACGGATCCGAAGAAGAGGCAGGAAGTTCCAATCGACAAGATCCCGGAGGATGCGCGCAAGGTGGGCACACTGCTTGGCGCGCAGGGATTCGGCGGCCCGGTACGGGTCGCCGAAGTACGCCCCGACGTGGTGGTTCTGGATTTCAACCACCCGCTCGCGGGCAAGGCGCTGACGTTCGACGTTCTCGTGCTGTCCATCAACTGAGGAGTTAAGGGTACCCGTCATGACCAGGATTTACGTAGGCAATCTGCCATACACCGCCGATGAGGAATCGGTCCGTGCGCTGTTTTCGCAGCACGGCACCGTGGACGCTGTGCGGTTGATCAACGATCGCGAGACTGGCCGCTTCCGCGGCTTCTGTTTCGTCGAGATGCCGGACTCCGACGCGCAGACTGCGATTGCGCGCCTGAACGGCCACGACATGGAGGGCCGCCAGCTGCGCGTGAACGAAGCGCGTGAACGCGAGGGCGGTGGTGGCGGCGGCGGCGGTGGTGGCGGCGGTCGCGGTG
>JBEBHH010000049.1:0-21059 GCA_040080965.1 Gammaproteobacteria bacterium
CCCTGAGCCCCCGGCCTGCGTGGCCGGGGGCTCAGGGACTTCCATGATGACGGGCGCCGGCACCGGTCCCGGCGGCGGGGCGAATTCGCTTTCCACGTCCGGTTCCAGCTGGGGCTCGGCGAATTCCGCTTCCCGGGCCAATGGCCGGATGTCGGCGGCCTGCGGCTCGGGGGCAGGCGGGGCACTGGCGGGTGCGCCGGCCATTGCTGGCGCTGGCGTCACTGCCGGCCGCTGCGCGGCTGGCGGAGCGTCCGGGCGGAGCCACTGGACGGCGAGGAACAGGGCATTGGCGGCGAGTACGACCACCAGGATGGGCAGCCAGACGTTCCGCCGCGAGCGGCGGGCGGCGTAGCGCACGTCCGACAGGCCCGGCGTGACGGCCCGCTGCCGTTCAGCATCGCTTTTCCGCAGGGCATCCAGGATGAAGGACATGATTCCAGTTTTTACCGGTTCGGTCGTTCGCGGCCGGGCGGCCGCCTAGTTGGCCTGGGCCAGGCGAGGCATGTCGCTGCCGCCCAGGTCGGAGCTGATGGCCACCTGGGTGGCGTGGCCAGCCATGCCGTCGACAGGCAGGCGCCGGACCCGCTGGTAGTCCCGGACCCGGGCCGCCAGGTTCTCATCGAACAGGTCCGAGTCCATGGGTTCCACCGGCTTGCCCTGGATGCGCGCGAGGCTTTGCCGGAGCCAGCGCACGTCCGGGTCGCGCATGCCCGGCAGGAAGGACTTGACGCCGGTGGTACCGGGACGCCAGAGCAGCAGGTACTCGCCGAACCACAATTGCTCGAGCTCGGCGTTCGCCACCCGGTAGGACGTGCCGCCGATGTCGATGGCCGCCGACTCCGTCCCGAGGCCGGCCAGCACCACCTGGTGCGGATTGCTGTTGCCGTCGCGCAGGGTGAGGATCACGGGCCGGCCGAGCGTGCGCACCTGGTCCAGTGTGCCGCGCTGGTACAGGCAGTGGAGGCCGCGTTCTTCGGCCTGCACACAGGGTCGTTTCGTGTCGCTCTTCAGGTCCACGTTCCAGAGCCTGAAGAGCGTGCTGAAGGCCGTGTCCGTGCCGGTGAGGCCGGCATTGCTGCGGAGCACGGGCGCCAGCGGGACGAGCGGCACGGGGGTGTCGGCGACAGCCAGCTGCGCGGCCGGCGGCGGCGTGGCCGGGACGGCCGTGGCGGCCGTGGCGGTGCTCGCGGCGGCCACCGTGGGTGCCGCCGTCGCTGCAGGGCCGGAAGCCTCGCCCCGGCTGGCGCGCAGCCACTGGACGCCGGCGAAGCCCGAGGCCAGGACGATCAGGAGGCCCGTGAGCCCCAGTCCGGCGAGGGCTGCGGGGTGGGCCCACCAGGGACGCTGCCACCAGGCGAAGCCCGCCGGCGGCCGGTCGAAGACCTCGGCCACGGCAGCCCGGACCAGCTCGGGTGTCACTTCCCGTTCTTCAATCGTGTAGGCGCCCAGCAGGGCCCTGTCGGCAATGACGTTGATCATGCGGGGCACGCCGCCGGACAGGCGGAACAGCTCGCGCTTGGCGGGGCCGGAGAATATGGGGCCGATGGCGCCCGCGACCTTCAGCCGGTGCTCGATGTACGCGGTAGTCTCGTCCCGCGTCAGGGGCTCCAGGTGGTAGCGGCCCGTGATCCGCTGGGCCAGCTGCCGCATGTCGTTCCGGGCCAGCAGCTCGCGGAGTTCCGGCTGGCCGATCAGGATGATCTGCAGCAGCTTCTGCTTGGCGGTTTCCAGGTTGGTCAGCAGCCGGACCTGCTCCAGCACCTCGACCCGCAGGTTCTGCGCTTCGTCCACGATGAGGATCGTGCGCCGGCCCTGGCTGTGGTTCTTCAGCAGGTAGACGTTCAGGGCGTCGGTCAGCGCCTTGATGCTGTTGCGCTGTTCCGGCAGCTCCAGGTGGAGCTCCTCGCAGATGGAGCTCAGGAACTCCACGCGGGACAGCTGGGAGTTCAGCACCACGGCCACGTCGGCGAAGTCCGGCAGCTGCTGGAGCAGGCTGCGGACCAGGGTGGTCTTGCCCGTGCCCACCTCCCCGGTGAGCTGGATGAAGCCGCCGCTCTCCTTGACCCCATAGATCAGGTGCGCGAGCGCCTCCGCGTGCCGCTCGCTCATGTAGAGGTAGCGGGGGTCGGGCGTGATCGAGAAGGGCTTCTCGTTGAGGCCGAAGAAACTGGTGTACATCCCGCCTCAGCCTAGCAGCCTGTCAGCCCCGCTGGCGCAGCACGATATAACGCGCTGCCCAACGAAGGCCGTCGTACTCGCTGCCAAAGGCCGCCAGCGCGTCCGTGGCCTGCCGCAGCAACTCGTCCGCCCGCTGGCGGGCCCGGGGCATGCCGAACAGGTGAGGGTAGGTGGCCTTGTCCTTGGCCAGGTCCGAGCCGCCGGTCTTGCCCGTTTCCGCCGTGGTGCCCTCGATGTCCAGGATGTCGTCCCGCACCTGGAAGGCCAGTCCCAGGGCGTCCACGTAGCGCTCCAGCGCCTCCCGGGTGGTGTCCGGTACCTCGTCGGCGCAGCAGGCGGCGGCCAGCACACTGGCCCGCAGCAGGCAGCCCGTCTTCAGGCGGTAGATGTGCTCCAGCTCGGCCGGGTCCAGGCGCCGGCCCTCCGCGGCCAGGTCCATGGACTGGCCGCCGGTCATGCCCCGGGAGCCGCAGGCGTCGGCGATCAGCGCCACCAGCCGGACCTGGGCCGCCGGCCTGCCGGTGAGGGCCGGGTGGGTGGCCAGGATCTCGAAGGCCAGGGGCTGCATGGCGTCGGCGGCCAGGATGGCCGTGGCCTCGTCGAAGGCGCGATGGGCGGTGGGCCGGCCGCGCCGCAGGTCGTCGTTGTCCATGGCAGGCAGGTCGTCGTGAATCAGCGAGAACGCGTGCATGAGCTCGATGGCCGCCGCCGGCGCGTCCAGCATGTCCATCGGCACCCGCAACGCCTCACCGGCGGCATAGACCAGGATCGGGCGGATCCGCTTGCCGCCGCCGAGGGCCGAGTAGCGCATGGCCTCGTGCAGCCGGCCCGGCGCGACTTCGGCGGCGGGCAAGTGGTGATCAAGCACGCTCTCGATACGTGCCACGTAGTTGTCAGCGCGGGTTGCGAAGGTCATGTACCGGGAATCGGGTGTGGGAAGGACCGCGACAGGATAGAGGGTCGGCACGGAGCGAGCCAACCCCGTCGCACGGGTTGCAGGGTCTATAATTCGCGGCTGGCAGCAATTCCCGGCGAGGAGTCCCGATGCGGGCGGTCGCGGTGGCCCACCCCAACGTCGCCCTCGTCAAGTACTGGGGCAAGCGTGCCCGCGCGGGCAACCTGCCCGCCACCGGGTCGCTGTCGCTGGTCCTGGGCGGCCTGGCCACCGAAACCAGCGTCCAGTTCGACCCGTCGCTCGCCCGGGACCGCGTCCTCCTCGACGGCCGCGAGGACGCCGACACCAGCGCCCGGGTTTCCGCCTGCCTGGATGAACTCCGCCGGGAGGCGGGGGTGGACACCCGCGCCACCGTTGAGTCCCGCAACGATTTCCCGACCGGCGCCGGGCTCGCGTCGTCCGCCTCCGGGTTCGCGGCACTGGTGACGGCCGGGGCGGGCGCCCTGGGCCTCCACCTGAACGACCAGCGCCTGGCCGAAATTGCCCGCCTGGGCTCCGGTTCCGCACCCCGCTCCCTGCTCGGCGGCGTAGTGCTGCTCACCAACCGGGAGGCGACCACCGTCTGCGAGCAGGTCGCCGCGCCCGCCGACTGGCCGCTCGAGATCGTGGTGGCCGTGACCACCGCGGGCCCGAAGGAGACGAGCTCCCGCATCGGCATGGCCTGGAGCGAGCAGACCTCGCCCTATTACGACGCCTGGGTGCAGACCCACGGCGCCGACCTGGCCGCAGGCCTGGCGGCCGTGCGCGCCCGGGACTTTGCCGCTCTGGCGGAACTCGCCGAGCACAACTGCCTCAAGATGCACGCGGTCATGCTGACCACCCGGCCGCCACTGATCTACTGGACGCCCGCGACGCTGGCCTGCCTGCACCGGGTGCAGGCGTTGCGCCGTGAAGGTGTTCCCGTGTTCTTCACGGTGGATGCGGGACCGCAGGTCAAGGCGGTGTGCCTGCCCGGGGCGGCGCCGGACGTGGCGGCCGCCCTGGCCGCCGTTCCCGGCGTGCTCCGGATCCTGCGCAGTCCGCTGGGTGAGGGAGCGCGCCTCCGTGGCCGCCGTGATTGAAGCCCAGGCGCCCGGCAAGCTCGTCATCGTCGGCGAGTACGCCGTGCTCGAGGGCGCGCCCGGGCTGGCCGTGGCAGTGGATGTCCGCGCCGAGGCGCGGATCACGCCGGTGCCCGGTTCGGGCAACCAGCTGGTGATTCCCGATACCGGCGAGAGCTTCCGTTTTCGCTGGGTCCCGGGCAGCAGTCCCCGCTGGGAAGGCGTCTCGCCGGGGGCCTTCGGCCTGCCCCTGGAAGCCTGCGCGGAAATCCTCGCGGTGCGCGGCCTGCTGCCCCCCGCGACGGAACTGCCGGCCTGCCAGATCGAACTGGCGACGGCGGCCTTCCACCACATCGGGCGGGACGGCCAGCGCGTGAAGCTGGGCCTCGGTTCGAGCGCCGCGATCGTGGTCGCGCTGACCGGTGCGCTCCTGCGCTTTGCGGGCGGGCCGGCGCTCCCGCGACAGGTGCTCATTGCCATCTGCTGCGAGGCCCATCGCAGGCTTCAGGGCGGCACGGGCAGCGGCATCGACGTGGCTACGGCCATCACCGGCGGCGCAGTCGCGATCGACTTCGGCCGCCAGCCGGGTGCGCGGCGTGAGTCAGACGCCGGGGTGCCGCAGGCCCATCCCGTCTCCTGGCCGCGCCGTCTCTGCATGACGGCCGTCTGGTCGGGACAGAGCGCCTCGACACCGGCGATGCTCGGCAGGCTGCGCGCGTTCCGCGAGCGCGATGCGACGCGCTTCGCCAGCCACATGGAGCGCCTCGGGGCCAACGCCGGCCAGGCCGTCGCCGCCTGGACCGCGGACGACACCGCCGGCCTGCTCGGTGCCATCGCCGGCTACGAGTCCGGCCTGCGCCAGCTGGACGAGGCGGCAGGCATCGGCATCTTTTCCCCGGCCCACGAGCGGCTGCGTGCCATCGCCGTGAAGCATGGCGCCGTCTACAAGCCCTCCGGTGCAGGCGGCGGGGATTTTGGCATTGCGCTGACGGATTCCCGGACGGTGGACCAGGCGGTCCGTGCCGCCTGCGTGGCGGAGGGTTTCGCGGTGCTGGATGCGGAACTGTGCGCGCCCGGCCTCAGTGTGCGGGGCGAAGCGCCGCGGGTGAGCCTGCGCCAGGGATAGTGCCCTCCGTCAGTCCCGGAGCGGCTAGTTGATGTAGCGGTAGTACTCCACGCCCGCGTCCTGGAACGCGTGGCCGACCTCGGAGCCGATCCGCTCAACCACGAACTCCGCGGCAGGCGCCAGGTGCAGGCCGCGCGGTTCCTGTCCGTCCCTCAAGGCCAGGTACTGGTCGGCTGTCACGTCGATGGCGCGCTTGAGCGCCTCGGCAAGCCCGATCCGTCGGGCAGCCTCTTCCCAGCCCGGCACGACCTGCAGCGGGATGGCGTCCGCGGCGTTGCCGCTGCCGTAGCCGATCGTCAGGAGTTCATGACCCGCGAGGGCGGTGCCGCGGCGCTCCGCATCGGCCAGGCCGGCGGCCAGCCAGGCGGGCAGCGCGCCGGTGTACAGGTTGCCGACCTCGCGCATCCAGTCGGCGCCCAGGTCCATCTTGCCGTGCACGTACCTGCCGAAGGCCTCGCTTTGCCGGAAGACCTTGAGGGCCGCCATGGTGAGCGGGAAGATCTCGTCCTGGATCCGGGCGCTGACGGCCAGCAGGCCGAGCTCGGGGGCCGTGCTCATCTCCGCGAGGACCTCGCCCATGAGAACGCCGGCGCCGCGGCAGTAGGTGGCGAGCTCTTCCTGGTCGGCGGCCTGGCCCTGGGCCAGCGCAAACAGGTAGGCCACGCCAAAGCCCGTTTCCGGCATGCGCGCATAGGGCCGGTGCATGAATATGGCCTCCACGCTGCGCAGGTAGGGCGCGGGGTCGAGGGTCCGGCGGGCGTAGAGGTCGTCGAGCGCCCGGCGCACCTCGTCCACGTAACAGTTGGTCGAGTAGCGGCCGTTGTAGACCGGGATGTCGAGTGAATGGACGTGGCCATTCAGTCGCCCCGTGAGGGGTTTCCGGAAATCGATGCCCCGGTATTCCGACGCGGTGCCCGCGTGGCGCAGGTTGATGCTGGCCAGGCGCGGCTGGGCTTCGAGCAGCATGGCGACCGCGCCGGCGCCCTGGGTGGGTTCGCCGCTGCTGCCGCGCTCGTAGAGCGCCTTGTCGGCGCAGACGACCACGGCGAGGCTGTCGTCACCGTCGGTGCTGAGGAAGCGCACGGCGCTCTTCAGCGCGTAGATCCCGCCGAGGCAGGCGTGCTTGAACTCCGGTACCTCGCAGTTGCGCGCGATGGTCGGCAGGCCGAGGGCGCGCAGCGCGTCGTCCACCATGCCCTTCACGATGATCGCGCCGGCGGAATTGTCCGTGCTCGATTCGGTGCCGAGCGCCAGGTAGCGGATCCGGGTGGGATCCACCGCGTAGTTGCGGATCAGGCGCAGCAGCGCGTTGGCCGCCATGGTGTAGACGCTCTGGCGCGGGCCCAGCAGGCGGAAGCCGGAGCCCACGACCTGGCGGATCTTCTGCCAGTCGCCGCCGGTCCACTCGCACCACTGCCGGAGGTCGACCCGGTAGGCGGGCAGGTAGAGCGCCATGCCGCTGAGCCCGGGCGGGCCGGTGGCGGGTGCTGGAGTTACCTTGGGTTGCCTGGATGGCGCCATGCGCGTGCCGTCGCGAGCCTGTGGCGGGTTCGTCAACCCGCCGTCAGGGGATTCATTGCACGGTAATGGTGATGGGCGCGGAAATCACGGGCGGGTTGTGGGGGACGTGGTTGGTGTCACCCAGTAGTGCCTGCAACGTGTGCTGCCCTGGCGCCAGTGGAATCTCGGCCTCGGTCTGTCCCTGCCCAAAATGCAGGTGCTGGGCATCCTTCGGGACCGGCAGGCCCAGGTCCGGCGCGGCCACGTCCACCAGCAGGTGGTGGTGCCCGGAATTCGGCGTGGGGTCCCCGGCGGGGGCGACGGTCATGCCCTCCAGGCCGAACACCACCTTGACGGGGGACGTGACGATCTCGCCGTCCTTCGGGCTCAGGATTTCAACCCGGGCACCCGCCGGCGAGTCGCTGCGCGGCAGCGGCGCCGGGACTTCGGCCGCGGGTGGCGTCTCTGTCGCAGCGGCAGGCGCCTCGGCCGCGGGCGTGGGGGCCGGGGGTGCGGGCGGCTTGCCGCAGGCGGCGATCGTCAGGCCGAGGGTGGCAAGCAGCAGAAGGCGGGTGGCTGGGGTTTGCATGACGGGATATTAACCGACCACCCCTGCGGTGTCATGAAACGGCACGGTCGCCGCCTGGGCGACGCGCCGCAGCTCCGCCGGATCGAAATCGTCCACACCGGTGATGGCCAGGACCATGTTGTCGAAGTCCTGCAGCTGGCGAGCCTCGTCTGGTGAGATCAGCCCGCGCTCGCGGGCCTGCTCGATCCGCTCGTGCACGGCGCCGGGTTCCAGGATGCCGGCCCGCATCGCTTCCCGGACCCGGGTCTCCAGGGGCGCCAGGCGCTCCGCCGTCTCGAGGGCGGCCTGCAGCTGGCCCAGCGGCGAGTCCGGTTGCCGGGTGGCGTAGATGCCGTCGCACAGCCGGTTGCGCGTTTCGGTGGGCCGGGTGATGAGGGCCACGAGTTCGCGGCCCAGGTCGTCGGACGGCGCGGAGTACATGCGGCCCCGGGGGAAGATGCACACCCGCAGCAGGGCGGCGACGGCCCGGTTCGGGAAATTCCGGAGGAAGCCGTGCAGCTGTTCCTGGGCCTGGTAAAGCAGCGTCCGGCAGGCCCACTCCACCAGCGGCAGGTCACCGGTCTGCCGGCCCTGGTTGTCGAAGTGTTTCAGTACCATGCTGGCCAGGTAGATGCTGCTGAACACGTCGCCGAGGCGCGCGGAGAGCGCCTCCTTGCGCTTCAGCTGCCCACCGAGCACCAGCATCGAGACGTCCGCCGCCAGCGCGAAAGCCGCGCTGTAGCGGTTGACGTGCTGGAAGTAGCGCGCCGTCGGGCCGTCCACCGGCGAGCCGCTGGCTTCCGCGTTGGTCAGCGCCAGCACGAAGGAGCGCGCCGCGTTGCTGATCGCGTAGCCGATGTGGCCGAAGAGGTACTTGTCGAAGTCCCTGAGGCCGCGATTGAAGTCCGGATCCTTTGCCGCTTCCATTTCCTTGAGCACGAAGGGATGGCAGCGGATGGCGCCCTGGCCAAAGATGATCAGGCTGCGCGTCAGGATGTTCGCGCCCTCGACCGTGATCGCGATCGGCACGCCCTGGTAGCCGCGCGCCAGGTAGTTGGACGGGCCGAGCATGATGCCCTTGCCGCCGTGGACGTCCATGGCGTCGTTGACGATCTTCCGCGCCATTTCCGTGCAGTGATACTTGAGCACGGCCGAGGGGACCGCGGGCTTCTCGCCCCGGGCGATCGCCGTGGCCGTCACCGTCATGCCCGCATTGATGATGTAGGTGTAGCCGGCGATCCGGGCGAGGGCTTCGCCCACGCCCTCGAACTCGCAGACCGGCACGTTGAACTGCTTGCGCAGACGGCTGTAGGCGCCCGACGCCCAGACCACCGCCTTGCTGCCGCCCATGGCGCTGGACGGGAGCGTGATGCCCCGGCCCGCGGACAGTTGCTCGACCAGCATCTTCCAGCCCTGGCCGGCCCGCTCCGGCCCGCCGATGATGGCGTCGAGCGGCACGAACACGTCCCGGCCCCGGGTGGGCCCGTTCTGGAAGGGGATGTTCAGCGGGTAGTGCCGGCGGCCGATCTCGACCCCCGGGGTGCGGACGGGGATCAGCGCCGCGGTGATGCCGCGCTCGGTTTCGGCGCCGATCAGGTGCTCGGGATCGGTCAGCTTGAAGGCGAGGCCGAGGACCGTGGCGACGGGCGCGAGGGTGATGTAGCGCTTGTCCCAGTTCAGGCGGACGCCAATGATCTCCCGCCCCTGCCAGAGGCCCTTGCACACGACGCCGGTGTCGGGGATCGCCGCCGCGTCCGACCCGACGCGGGGGCCGGTGAGGGCAAAGCACGGGATCTCCTCGCCCGTCGCCAGCCGGGGCAGGTAGCGCTCGCGCTGTTCCTCGGTGCCGTAGTGGAGGAGCAGTTCCGCGGGGCCCAGGGAGTTCGGCACGCCGACCGTGGACGAGACCACGGCGCTCCGGCTCGAGAGCTTGGCCAGGACCGCCGCGACCGCGATCGGGGAGAACTCGAGGCCGCCGTAGCGCTTCGGGATGATCATCGCGAAGAAGCGGTTCTGCTTGATGAACGCCCAGACGTTGGGCGGCATGTCGGCGAGTTCGTGGGTGATCTGCCAGTCGTCGGCCATGCGGCACAGCTCTTCCGTGGGGCCGTCCAGGAAGGCCTGCTCTTCGGCCGTCAGGGCCGGCGCCGGCAGGGCCATGAGCTTGCCCCAGTCGGGCAGGCCGGTGAACAGCTCGCCATCCCAGCCGACCGTGCCGGCTTCCAGCGCCTCCCGCTCGGTGTCCGAGAGCGTGGGCACCACGGTGCGATAAAAGCGGAGCAGCGGCAGCGTGATGCGCTCGCGGCGGAAGCCCGTGGAGTTCAGGACGACCAGCCCGGCGAGCAGTACCCAGAGGGCGAGCTTCCAGGCCAGCCAGCCGGTGCCGAAGAGGGAGTACACCACCAGGGCAAAGCCCAGCACGAGGGTGGAGGTGGGCAGGTCGATGCGCCGGTAGGCGAGGGTGACGACGACCGTCGCCAGTCCTAGGGTCCAGAGCAGCCAGATCAGGAAATCAGCCATGGCCAGCACTCGCGGGATGGCCCATGACTATAGCGGTAGGAGCGCCTTTAGGCGCGACCGGTCGCGCCTTAAGGCGCTCCTACAGGCCCAAAACCGTTGGTTTAAAGCAACGCGGCGATGGCGTCCCGCTCCTGGCGGAGCTCGTCTTCCGTCGCCTTCATGCGTTCCCGGCTGAAATCACTGATCGCCAGGCCCTCGACGATCTCGTACTTGCCCTTGGCGCAGCGCACGGGATAGGAATAAATGATGCCTTCCTTGATGCCGTAGCTGCCGTCCGACGGCACGGCCATGCTCACCCAGTCGTCGCCCGGGGTGCCGAGGGCCCAGTCCCGGATGTGATCGATGGCGGAGGACGCGGCCGAGGCGGCGCTGGACAGGCCCCGCGCCTTGATGATGGCGGCGCCGCGCTGCTGGACCGTGGGGATGAAGTCGTCCTTGACCCACTTGGCGTCCACCAGCTCGCTGGCCCGGCGCTCATTGACCAGCGCGTGGCTGATATCCGGGTACTGGGTGGCGGAGTGGTTGCCCCAGATCGTCATGCGGCTGATCTGGCTCACGTGAGTGCCGGTCTTCGCCGCGAGCTGCGCCAGCGCCCGGTTGTGATCGAGGCGGGTCATGGCCGTGAAATTGGCGGGATTGAGGCTGGGAGCGTTGCTCTGGGCGATCAGGGCGTTGGTGTTGGCCGGATTGCCGACCACCAGCACCTTCACCTGCCGGCTGGCGTGCTCGTTGAGGGCCTTGCCCTGCACCGAGAAGATCTTCGCGTTGTCGCGGAGGAGGTCGGCCCGCTCCATGCCAGGGCCCCGGGGCTTCGCGCCGACCAGCAGCGCGTAGTCGGTGTCCTTGAAGGCCACGTCCGCCTGGTCGGTCGCCACCACGCCCTGAAGGGTCGGGAAAGCGCAGTCCTCCAGCTCCATCACCACGCCGTTCAGAGCGGTCAGGGCGGGGGTGATTTCCAGGAGCTGCAGGATCACGGGCTGGTTCGGCCCGAGCAGCTGGCCGGAAGCAATGCGGAAGGCAAGCTGGTAGCCGATCTGCCCGGCGGCGCCTGTAATGGTGACTCTCGCGGCTTTGGTCATGGCTGGTCCTTAAGTTCGGGGCGCGGATTCTAACGGAAATGGGGACAGATTTATTTGGCCGGCCGCCGGGCCAAATAGATCTGTCCCCATTTCCCCGAGTTACTTCTTGGCGGCCTTGAAGGCGCGGAGCTGCTCGTTGAAGGAGTTGGCCGTGGCTTCCATGGCGTCGACGGCGGCGTTGTACCGCTTCACGTGCATGGCCTTGGCTTCGGGGGTCTGCTGCTCGACCGGCAGGGCCGCAATGTCGGCATCCAGGCAGGTCGTGTAGGCCTCCATGTCGGCCAGGTACTTCTTGACGGCGGCGTTGGCGGCGGAGATCTCTTCCTGGGTGGCGCTCTTGCCGTCCGGAAGCTTCACTTCGGGGGGGTACTCGCAGGCCGCCTGGGCGGCGGGCGCGAGGCACAGGGCGAGAATCGTGACGGCAAGCGGATTGAAGCTGCGCATGGACCTTTGGCTCCGGTGTGACGAGGGGGGAAATTATGCCGCAGGCTCAGGCCCGGGCGAACAGGGGGCGGTAGCGCCCGGCGCCGCCTCCCTGGTCGATGACCAGGTCCCGGAAGTCGTCCGCGGCCATGGCCCGCCCGAAGAGCAGGCCCTGCGCATAGTCGCAATTGAGCGCCCGGAGGAACCGCAGCTGCTCCTCGGACTCAACGCCCTCCGCGACGACCTCGAGCTTGAGGCTGTGGCCCATCTCGATGATGAGCGCCACGATCGTCGCCTGGTCGTGGTCGGTCGTCGCGTTCTGGACGAAGGACTGGTCGATCTTGAGCGTGGAAATCGGAAACTGCTGGAGGGCGCTCAGGGACGAGTAACCGGTGCCGAAGTCGTCGATGGCCAGCCGCAGGCCCAGGCGATGGAGTTCGTGGAGCAGGCGCAGCGTCCGCTTGGGATCCTCCATCAGCGTCGTCTCGGTAATCTCCAGTTCCAGGGAGTCCGGCGAAACGCCGTGCCTCGAGTAGATCCCCTGCACGCGGCTGATGAAATCCCTCTGCTTCAGCTGGCGCAGCGACAGGTTTACGGACACGCGGCCCGGTCGCGCCGGCGTCAGCGCCCACTTCTGGTAGTCGGTGCAGACGCGGTCGAGCACCCACTCGCCGATCTGCAGGATCAGGTTGCTCTCCTCGGCGAGCGGGATGAACTCGGAAGGCAGCACGATGCCCCGGTCAGTGAGTTCCCACCGCACCAGCGCCTCGGCCCCGGCGATCGATCCGTTCCGCAGGTCCACCTTGGGCTGGTAATGCACGCGCAGCTCGTTCTTCTCGAAGGCCTTGCGCAGCCGGCTCTTCAGCATCAGTCGCTCGACGGCCGCGGCGTTCATGTCCGCGTGGTACACCTCCAGGGCGCCGCCCCCCTGGCGCTTGGCCCGGTACAGCGCCGCGTCGGCGTTGCGGATCAGGTCGATCACGTTGTTGCCGTCGGTCGGGTAAAGGGCGATGCCGGCGCTGGTGCTGATGTACAGCTGGTGGCCCTGGTAGTGCAGCGGCTCGGTGATCGTTTCCTGCAGCAGGCGGGTGGTTGCCACCACCTCGGCCCGCAGGTTGCGCGCCGGATCCAGGTTGTCGAGGATCACGCCGAACTCGTCGCCGGCGAGCCGCCCGATCACGGAGGAATCCGGGAGGATGCTGCGCAGGCGGTCGGTGAGCGTCTCCAGGCAGAGGTCGCCCGCCGTGTGCCCGAAGGTGTCGTTGATCTCCTTGAACTTGTCCACGTCCAGGTAGATCAGCGCCAGCCGGTGATTGCCGCGCCTGGCCCGCGCGATCGCCCGCTGCAGCAGGTGCTGGAACTGCATGCGGTTAGGCACCTTGGTCAGCGAATCGATGCGGGCGAGGTACCGGATGCGCTGCTCGGCGAGCTTGCGCTCGCTGATGTTGCGGGCCGTGATCACATAGCCCCGCATCGCCGGCTCGTCGGCGGTGATCTCGGCGCAGGTGTAGGACACTGGCACTTCCTCGCCCGCCGCATTCACGAAGGAGGTCTCGCGGGTGCGGGCCTTCGTGTCGCCCGGCGTGAACGCGGCGCGCTGGCTGTCGGCCACGAGCCCGGCCAGCGGCTGTCCGCGAAGCTCCGCCGCTCCCTGGCCGAGGAGCCGCTCGGCCGCGGGATTCACCCGGGTGATCGTGCCGTCCATGCGAATCAGTACCACCGCGTCGCTGATGCTGGCGATGACCTGGCTCAGGTAGTCACGGGAGCTGGCGGTCGTGCGCAGGCTCCGCCGGAGCCGGTCCATCGCCTCCGCCAGAGACGCCGCATCGGCCGTGCCGTCGCTGCCGATTTCCTGGGTGAGGTCGCCCTGCGTCAGCCGCTCCACCGCGCCGGTCAGGTCCTGGATGGCGCGCTGGTTCCGGATCAGGCGGGCGCGCAGCACGAATGCCAGCAGGAGGGCCCCGACCATCAGGCCCAGCAGCGCGGCTCCGAGGGCGACGGGCATAACGTCGCCGCCGCCGGCTGCCAGCGCGGGGCTGGCGGCTGCGGCAGCCACGCCGGCGGCCGTCAGTTGATGACTTGTGCGGGGCTGCATTCTTGTTTTTCGGCCCTCGAAGGCCTCTAGCATAGCGGGCTTCCGCCAACTGTGGGCGGGCGCACGTCCTGCCGGGCGGGGCGGGGGTTTAGAATGCGCCGGTGGCCCAGAGAAGCGCGCTGATCGTCGACGATTCCCGGACTGCCCGCGAGGGGCTCCGGCGCATGCTGGCGGACCACGAGCTCCGGGTCGAGACCGCCGAGTCAGCCGAGGCCGCCCTCGAGTTCCTCACCGCTCACCGGCCCGACGTGATCTTCATGGATCACATGATGCCCGGCATGGATGGCTTTCAGGCGGTGAAGGCCATCAAGGAAAACCCGGCGACCGCCACCATCCCCGTGATGATGTACACCTCCCAGTCGGGCGAGCTCTACGTGGGACAGGCACGGGCCCTCGGTGCCGTGGGCGTGCTGCCCAAGCAGATCAAGCCGGTCGAAGTCCGCGAGGTGCTGCGGTCCCTGCACCTGCTCCCGGGCGACGCCCCGCCGCTGCCTGCGCGCCGGGCGAGCGACGTGCCCGGGCTCTCCAGCCTGGAATCGGTGAACGCGCCCGCCGACTGGTCCGACCTGCACCGCTGGCTCCAGGAAATGCTGGCTGACCACAACCGGGCGTTGCGCGTCGACCTCGAGACCACGGTCAGCCGGGTCCTGGGCGAGAGGCTGCCGCCGGCCGGCGCGCCCCCGGGCACGCCCGCTGGCGTGCCGTTCTGGCCGTCAGGCGCGCTGATCGCGACGCTCGCCGTCGTGGCGGCGACCTTCGTCTGGCTGCACCTGGATTCGGAAGCGAAGTGGCGGGCCGTCACGCGGCAGAACCTGGGCCTGCTTTCCGAGCTGAATGCGCTGCGCGCGAATGACGTGGTGGAGGCCAGCAGCGCCGCCGCCCGTCCGGCCCGGACCGAGGCGGCCGCCCTGGCCGGCGACACGGCCAGCGGGACCGCGGCCGGTTCGTCCAGCGTGGCCGCGGCCCTCGAGTGGAGCGTCAACCAGGGCGCCAGTTACCCGCCCGACGCCCTGCCTTTCGACGACGTGCGGCTTGGCAAGCTCACCGGCCTGCTCGACCGCCTGCGCGCCCTGGATTTCCGCGGCACCGTGCGGCTCGAGGGCCACGTCGGCGACTTCTGCATGCGGCGCGCCAGTGACGGTGCCTGGGTGATCGCAGCCGACGACCTGCCAGTGGCCCGCTGCGAGCGGGTGGGGATGCCCGCCGACGAGGCCCGCACGGAGTCCGGGCGCCAGTCCGTGGCCTTTGCGAACTACCTGGCGGAACTGGCGGTGACCGGCGGCCCGATTCGCGTCGAGGTCGAGCCGGTGGGGAATTCCAGGCCGATGGTGTCCTATCCCCTGGTCACCGACGGCATGACGGCGGGCGAGTGGAACCTCATCGCCCGGCAGAATCATCGCGTCGAAGTGAAGCTTGCCGCGAAACCGACGGCCGAGTGACAGCGAACTAGCGCAGCATGATGGCCCCCGGTTTCACACCGCCGCGACTGCTGCGGCACGCGGACGTGCAGGCAGCACTGGCCAACAGCGGCTGGCGCCGCAAGCTGGTCCTGGGCGAGGCCGACAATCTGCTGGCCGCCACCGAGGACCTCGTCATCGAGTGCAGCGACGGCGTGCGGCTCACGGCGCAGCACACGCCGCCCCGCGGACCGGGCGGCCGGGTGGCGATCCTGCTGCACGGCTGGGAAGGCAGCTCGCAATCGCTCCACGTCGTCTCGGGCGCCGACCGGCTGTGGCGGGAAGGCTTCCGGATCGTGCGCATCAACATGCGCGACCACGGCGATTCCCAGCACCTGAACCGGGGCATCTTCCACTCCTGCCGGCTCGACGAAATGCAGGACGCGGTGCGCTGGGTGCGGGACCGTTTCGCCGGCGAGGCGCTCTACCTGGGAGGCTATTCACTCGGCGGCAATTTCGCGCTCCGCATTGCGTCGGCCGAAGGCGCCGCCCTCGGGCTCGCGCGGGTCGTGGCCATCTGCCCGGTGCTGGACCCCGAGGAGACCATGCAGGCCCTGGACTCCGGGTCGGTGATCTACCGCCAGTACTTCATCGGCAAGTGGCGCCGCTCGCTGGAGCGCAAGGCCCTGGCGTTTCCCGACGACTACGATTTCGGTCCGCTCAACCGCTTCCGCTCGCTGCGGGACATGACGGAATTCTTCGTTACCCGCTACACCGACTTTCCCGACCTGGTGAGCTACCTCCGCGGCTACGCGATCACCGGCGAACGCCTGGCGTCGCTCAGCGTGCCCGCGTCCATCCTGCTGGCCGACGACGATCCGGTGATTCCCGCCAGCTCGGCGGCGCGCCTCGCCCGCCCCCCCGGCCTCACCGTCGACCGCTCCCGGTGGGGCGGCCACTGCGGGTTCCTGCTGGACTACCGGCTGCGGACCTGGTCCGACGACTATCTCGTGCGGCAATTCCTGAAGTAGGAGCGCCTTTAGGGAAATGGGGACAGATTTATTTGGCCGGCGGCCGGCCAAATAAATCTGTCCCCATTTCCCTACTCCCGGTAGCCGTAGCCGAGCTGGTCGACTTCGACGACGAAGCCGTTCTCGAAGCGGACGAGTTGCATGAGCCGCCGCGGGCCGAAGTTGTAGGTCCATTCCTCGACCAGGACCTCCACGTAGGAACGGTCGTACTGCAGGACCTCCCGGTCGTACTGCAGGCCGTTGGGGCCCTCGGCGCGGAAGCGCGGGCGCGTTATGCCTTCCCGGTAGATCACCCGCTCCTGCACCCCGACGGGTTCGCCGCAGTACTTCAGCACCTTCGAATAGTGGTCGCCCTCGCTCACGATCTTGTTGCCGCAGCGGAAGGCGAGCGCCGGGCCGGCCGCCAGCAGTAGCAGGCCGCAGGCGGTGGCGAGGACGAGGAAGTCGGGAGGACGGCGCCGGGCGGGTGGCATGGCCGTTTTTATAGCACGGTGGTTCACGCCCTCTTGGACCGGGCCGTGCCGACGGGGTTCCACCTGCCGGGCGGGCGACGGCCGCGGTCCACCCCGCGGTGTCGCCCGTTTCCCCATTCCGTGTAATCTGCCCAACCCGCCAACCCAGGACCCGGCCTTTGGGACAGCTGCTGGAGACCCGACTGAAGCGCCTCTCGGCGCCGGAAATGGCCGGCCTCGTGCGGGGTGGCCTGCGCGGCGTCGAGCGCGAATGCCTGCGCATCACGCCGGACGGCCAGCTGGCCCGCACGCCGCATCCGCGGGCCCTGGGCTCGGCGCTCACCAATGAGCACATCACCACGGACTACTCCGAGGCCCTGCTCGAGTTCGTCACGCCGCCGCAGCTGGCCAACTGGGAGACGATCCAGTTCCTCTGCGACGTCCACCAGTTCGTCACGGAGCATATCGGCGACGAGCTGCTCTGGCCCCTCAGCATGCCCTGCGCCATCAGCAGCGATGCCGACGTGCCGCTGGCCCGGTACGGTTCGTCGAACATCGGCCGGATGAAGACCATCTACCGCCTGGGCCTTGGCCACCGGTACGGGCGGATCATGCAGGCCATCGCCGGCATTCATTACAACTACTCGCTGCCGGACGCCTTCTGGCCCTTGTACCAGCAGCTGGAGGGTCAGGTAGGCGACCTCCAGGCGTTCCGATCGGCCACCTACCTGGGCGCCGTGCGCAACGTGCGCCGGCTCGACTGGCTGCTGCTCTACCTCTTCGGCGCCTCGCCCGCCCTGTGCAAGAGCTTCGTCAGCGGCCGCGGGCCCACCAACCTGGAGGAACTCGACGCCGGCACCCTCTACGGGCCCTATGCCACTTCCCTCCGCATGAGCGACCTGGGCTACCGCAACAGCGCCCAGGCCAACCTGGTGGTGTCGGCCAACAGCGTCGAGGAGTACGTGCGGGACCTCTACCAGGCCACCCACGCGCCGCGGCCCGAGTTCGAGCGCATCGGGGTCAAGGTCGACGGCGAGTACCGGCAGTTGAATGCCAACCAGCTGCAGATCGAGAACGAGTTCTACAGCACGATCCGGCCGAAGCGTGTCACCCAGCCTGGCGAGCGGCCCTCGGCCGCGCTCCGCCGGGGCGGCGTGCAGTACATCGAGCTGCGGGCCCTGGACATCAGCCCCTGGGATCCCGTCGGCATCAACCAGCGCCAGCTCCGTTTCCTCGAGGTCTTCCTGATCTACTGCCTCCTGCAGGCGAGCCCGCCGATTTCGGTGGCGGAGCAGGAGCGCATCGACCGCAACCACGGCCTGGTGGCACGGCGGGGGCGGGAGCCCGGCCTGGCGCTCGTCCGCGGTGACGAGAGCGTGCCCCTCCGCGACTGGGCCGCCCGCATCTGCACCGACATGGTCCAGGTCGCCCGCCTGATCGATCCTGGCGAGCAGCAGGGCCACGTGGAGGCGATCCGCTACCAGCTCCAGGCCGTTGAAGACCCGGAGCGCACGCCCTCGGCGGCGCTGCTCCGCGAGCTGCGCGCCGAAGGACAGACGCTGGCCGGTTACGGCCTCGAGCTTGCCGGGCGTACGCGGGACTATTTCCGGTCCCTCGCTCCTGAACTGAACCGGCATCGTGAACTGCTGGAAACTGAGGCAGGTGCTTCCCTCGCGAAGCAGGCGCAGATCGAGGCAGCCGACAATGTGCCGTTCGACGAGTACCTGGCGCGTTACCTCGCCTAGGCCGGGATGAGCGTTTACACTCTGGGCCACTGCCGGCCAGCGGGTGGGGCCCGATCATGAAACGGCTGTTCATCTTCGCGTTCATCGCGGGCCTCCTGGCCGTCGCCCTCGCCGCCACGCTCTGGCCGCTGCCCGAGCACCTCCGCTATCGCTCCATCACCAGCGTCCCGACCGACGGGGGCCGCCAGGAAGAATTCGTCATTCACTGGCCGGAAGACCGTATCGCGCGGCCCGGCGAGAAGGGGGCCGGGCTGCCCGCCACGGTGGCCGTCGGCGCCGCAGTCCTGGAGGACAGCGCCGGACGACGCGTGAGCGCCGAGCTCTTCCGGCTGCGCGACACCGAGGACAACGTGATTGGCGTTGCCAGCCGGCTGGCCGGCACCGGCGGCGCCATTGCCGATCCGGGCAGGTCCGCCTCCAACTGGCTGCTGGTCATTCCGAGCCGCGGCGCGCTCTTCATGGCCCAGAGCGACGTGCAGGACACCACCGTGCGCGAACGGCTGACCGCCGACGGGCCCGTGGCCCTGGCGCCCGCCCAGGCCGCTGCGTTCTGGACGGACAGGCCGCGCATCCGGATCACCGCGCCGGCGCCGGGGGGCGACGGGCCCGCGACGACGGGCAAGGTGCTCCGGGGCACCAGCGAGTTTGCCGGGCTCCGCGGCAGCTTCACCGAGACCTGGGACCTGGAAGAAGTGCACGCCGACGGCAGCACCCGCGGCCGGATCCTGCTGTCCACGCTCACGTCGGGGGGCACCTGAGCATGCGTGCCCTGGTCGTGGTGCTGGGACTGGTGCTGGGCGTCCTCGCGGGCGCCGGGCTGATACTGGTGAATCCGCTCGCCTGGCTCAGCGGCCTGCCGCCCCTGCCCGCGGACCTCGCGCCCGCCAAGGCCTACAGCTGGAACGACTACCGGGGCATCGAGGGCGGCGTTGGCGACCTGCTCGGCGTGGCCCGGCGCAACCGGGATGTCGCGCTGATGGACCCGACGTTGCCCCACGTCCGCATCGGCATCGTCGTGCTGCCGGCCGGCGAGGGCGCGCCGGCGGCCCTGGCCGTCAAGGTGTCGGCCGTCGCGGAGGAGAATTCCCTCTGGCGCGCGCGGCTCGGCACCGACGACTACTGGAACATTTTCTGGCCGGGCGAGGGCAGCGTCTTCGCCAACGCCTACAGCAACTACTGGGCCGTGGCCCGCGATGCGTTCTTCGCCACGCTCGTGGGCGGCAACCGCGAGCAGATGGCGCCGTCGTATCCGGTTACCGCGCCGCCTCCGCTCGGGGAGCCGGCGGGCGTGACGGGCGCCTCCGGGCGCTATGCCGGATTCACGGGCGAGATCCGGGAGCAGCTGTACCTCGCCAGTCCCAGGGCAACCCGGCCAGACCCGGACTGGGCGATCGCCATCAAGGCGAACCCACCGCCGGTTGCGGTGCCCTAGCGCTCGAGCGCCTCGGCGATTTCCTTGAAGGGCACGCTGGTGTCCCGCAACAGCGCGGGATCGGGCCGGGCCTTCAGCGCGATCAGCTTCTTCGACAGCATGAACTCGCGCGGGTGGTTCACGGCGTAGCACGAGGTCAGGCGGCCGTCGTCCAGGAAGAACAGCGCGAACGACCGGGACTCGGGGTCGCCGCGGATCACGGCCTGCTCGGACCGGGACGAGAAGCCCACGATCTGCAGCTTCAGGTCGTACTGGTCCGACCAGAACCAGGGAACCTGGGCGTAGGGCTCGAGGCGGCCCAGGATCGTGGTGGCCGCCGTCTTGGCCTGCTCCTGCGCGTTGTGCACCGACTCCAGCCGCACCCGGCGGCCGAGGAGCGGGTTCGGGTGGTTCGTGCAGTCGCCCACGGCAAGCACGTCGGGATCGCTGGTGCGGCAGTACTCGTCCACCATGATGCCGTTGCTGCACACGAGGCCGGCGGATTCCGCGAGCTCCACGTTGGGCAGGATGCCGATGCCCACGATGGCGAGGTCCGCGGGAATCTCCACGCCGTCACTGCCGACCACGCCCCGCAGTCGGGTGTCCCCGGTGAAGGACTGCACGCCGGTGTTGAAACGGATCTCCACGCCGGCCGACCGGTGCACCCGGGCCATGAACTCCGCGAGCGGCGGCGCCTCCACGCGGGCCATCACCTGGTCCGCCAGCTCGACCACCGTAACCTTCAGGCCGTGGGAGATCGCGACCGCGGCAACCTCGAGCCCGATGTAGCCCGCGCCGACGATGACGAGCGAGGCGCCCGGGTGGAAGTGGTCGCGGATCCGGTCCACGTCGTGGATCGTGCGCAGGTAATGCACGCCCGAAAGGCGGCTGCCCGGCAGGCTGACCTCGCGGACGCGGCTGCCGGTGGCCAGCACCAGCTTGTCGTAGCCAAGCTGCTCGCCCGTCGAGAGCGTGACCCTGCGCGACGCCGGCTCGATGCCGTTCACGCGGGTGTTGAGCAGCACGTCCACCGCGTGCTCCTCGTAGAACTTCTCCTGGCGCAGCAGGAGGCGCGGCACGTCCATCTCGCCGGCCAGGAATTTCTTGGACAGGGGCGGGCGCTGGTAGGGGAGATAGGGCTCCTCGCCCACCAGCACGATGCGGCCGGCGAAGCCACCCTGGCGGAGCGACACGATGGTCTGGCCGGCGGCGTGTCCGGCCCCGGCGATCACGACGGTGTTTTGCATCGGCGGATTATACTGGCCGCATGCAGCACACATTCACCCAGGCAATCCGCATCCACCGCTTCGGCGGCCCCGAGGTCCTGCAGTGGGACGAGATTCCGCTGCCGCCGCCCGCACCGGGCGAGGTGACCGTCCGCCAGACAGCCGTCGGGCTGAATTTCATCGACACCTACCATCGCTCAGGCCTCTACCCGCTCACGCTGCCGGCGGTGATCGGCACCGAGGCGGCCGGGGTCGTCGAGGCGCTGGGCGCCCAGGCAGGGAACGCCGGGGCGGGCGGGTTCGCGGTCGGTGA
>JBEBHH010000050.1:0-20567 GCA_040080965.1 Gammaproteobacteria bacterium
CGTACTCCTGGGTGTCTGGCCTCGGGGTCTGGCCTCGGGCAATCCTACGCCCGAATTGTGCTATTCGGCGGCCCCGCCTGGCCGGTTGCAGCCTCCTGCGGCCGCAGCGCGAACCGGGCCGCGGCTGGCCCCCGGTCCCCGGAGCGTCTGTGCGACTATTTCCATAAGGAGAGCCCGTCATGTTCATCAACTTCTGGTACCCCGTGGTCCTCGGCAAGGATCTCGAGGACAAGCCCCGGCTCGTGAAGATCCTGAGCCTGGACTTCGCGGTGTTCCGGGACAGCCAGGGCCGGGCCCAGGTGGTGTCCAACGTGTGCCCGCACCGGGGCGGGTCCCTGGCCGGCGGCAAGGTGAAGGGCGACCACCTCCAGTGCCCGTACCACGGCTGGCAGTTCGACGGCGCGGGGCAGTGCCACAAGATTCCCTCGCTCGGGCCCGACGCACGCATCCCCGCCCGCACCCGCGTCGACGCCTACCCGGTCGTCGAGAAGTACGGCATCGTCTTCGCCTTCCTCGGGGACCTGCCCGAGGCTGAGCGCCCGCCCATGCTGGAGGTTCCCGAGTTCGGCAAGGAGGGCTGGCGGGCCAGCTGGATGAACTTCCAGATTCCCTACAACTACGAGCGCTCCGTCGAGAACGGCCTCGACCCCGCCCACAACGAGTTCGTCCACCCCACCCACGGCTTCTCCGGCGAGAACGCGGAGTACAAGGTGAACGACCTGCGGTGGGTCGGCGACCCCGAGTGGGGCGTCGGCTTCTTCACGAAGTTCAGGTCGCCCGGGTCCAAGGACAGCGATTTCGCCAAGATGAAGCAGGCGACGGATTCCCGGGAAGCCGGCACGGGCGTCATCGGCCCGAATGGCATCTGGACGTACATCAAGTTCGCGCCCGACAAGAAGATGCACCAGTACATGTGGGAGGCGCCCATCGACGAGCGCACCACCAACATCTTCTTCATGAACATGCGTTCCACCTTCCTGGAGCCCGAGATGGACCAGAAGGTCAACGACCGGAACTGGATGATCGCCGAGCAGGACATCAAGGTGCTGTCCGAACTCGAGCCGCCGCTGACGCCGCCGACCAACACGAAGGAATTCATGGTCCCGGCGGATGAACCCATCCTGCGCTACCGCCGCAAGCTCAAGGAGTGGGAGCAGCGTGGCTGGCGGGTCGACATGGCCGAGCTGAACCGCACCAGGAGCCGGGTCGCCTACGCCATTCCGGGCCCGGAGCGGCGCCAGCACAAGGGCTGGGTGCTGGACGCCGTGCCGATGGTGGGCGCTTCGCGGCCGGCGGAGGCGGTCCGGGTGGCGATGGCTGAAAAGTAGACCGGGGCGCCCGCTTGCGGGCCGTGCGGTTCGGTGGAACTATTGCCACCTTTTCCAGGGAGAACACGAATGGCTCAGGCGACAGCCGCTAAGAACTACGCCGGCGTTTGGGACGGCAGGCTCGGCTTCGGCAAGAAGACCGCGCTGCTCGTCATCGACCTGCTGCAGGGTTACACCCTGAAGGGCGCCCCGCTGTTCGCCCCCGGCGTCGTCAAGGCCGTCGCGGAGATGCCGGCGCTGCTGAAGCTGGCCCGGGCGAAGAAGATGCCCATCATCCATACCCGCGTCCTCTACAACCCGTCCGACTTCGCTGACGGCGGCGTCTGGATCCGGAAGGCCCCCGTGCTGAAGAGCCTGGTGCCCGGCAACAAGTACGCCCAGTTCTGCAAGGGCGTCGAGCCGAAGAAGGGCGAGCTGGTCATCGTCAAGAACTACGCGAGCTGCTTCTTCGGCACGTCGCTGGCCGCCACGCTGACCGCCATGGGCGCGGACACGGTGCTGATCACCGGGTGCACCACGTCGGGCTGCATCCGCGCGTCGGCGGTGGACGCGGTCCAGAACGGCTTCCGGCCGATCGTCATCCGGGAGTGCGTGGGCGACCGCCACGACGGCCCGCACGAGGCCAACCTTTTCGACATCAATGCGAAGTACGGCGACGTCATCACGAAGGCGGACGCCATGAAGTACATCAAGGGCCTGAAGAAGTAGAACTCTGAAAATTTGCGAGGGGAATGATCCAGATGGCCAAAAACGCAGACAAGGTCGACCGCAGCAAGCTCACCCAGAGCCCGCACTATGACTACGTGCCGATCATCGACCGGCCCAAGTTCAAGCTTCCGAAGGGAGCCCGGGTGGCGGTGATCCCGTACATCAACATCGAGCACTTCCCCCACAATATCCCCGGCACCGCCATCATCCCGGGCACCCAGCAGTTCAATCCGGATCCGCTCAACTACGGCTGGCGCGACTACGGCAACCGGGTTGGCCTCTGGAGGATGATCGAGCTGATGGACCAGATCGGCATGCGGGGCACGGTCTGCCTGAATTCCGAGATCATCCGCGAGTACCCGCGGATCATCGACGAGACCAACAAGCGCAAGTGGGCCTACATCGGCCACGGCATCAACAACGCGCCGGCCAACTTCCTGTCGAACATCGACGAGAAGAAGGAGCGCGAGATCATCAGCAGCGTGCTGAAGACGATGGAGAAGGCCATTGGCCGCAAGACCAAGGGCTGGCTGTCCCCCTTCCTGACGCACACCAACAACACGCCCAGCATCCTTGCGGAGATGGGCGTGGAGTACCTGTGCGACTACACGGCCGACGACCACCCGTTCCCGTTCAACGTCAAGAAGGGCAGCCTGATTTCCGTGCCCTACACCGTTGAGCTGAACGACATCCCGGCCTTCGCCAACGTGGGCGTCAGTTCGGAAGCCTTCGGCGACATGATCGTCGACCAGTTCGATGTGCTGTACGATGAGGGCGCCGACAACGCGCGCTGCATGCCGATCTGCCTGCACACGTTCTGGGTCGGGCAGCCCAACAAGTTCAAGCACCTCAAGCGGGCGTTCGCCCACATCGCGAGTCACAAGGATGTGTGGTTGACCACCGGCGACGATGTGAATGACTGGTACCGCAAGAGCTACAAGTAAGGAAAGCGAGATGGCCAAACGCGTACAGGACGTCAAGCCGGCCCGGTCCAAGGAGACCGACGCCTGGTTCAAGGAAAACATCGCCGAGCAGAAGAAGCGCTACGCGGCGATCGTCAAGGAGCAGGACGACCTCGCACCCCAGCGTGAGAAGTGGGTGGAGCAGTTCCTGCAGATCATCCAGACCAAGGGATTCAACGTCACTGGCGACACCAAGCGGGTGATCAAGCCTGGCGAGATCGCGAAGAAGCCCAAGGGCAAGCACCAGGTCGTCTTCTAGGCCCGGGCAGATATAGGAGTTTTATTCGTGGCACGACCGCATATCGAGCCGTATGTCGAACTTGATCATCCGTTCAAGAAGTTCGGCGTTTCAGGCTTCAAGGGCAGTTCCTACAAGGTGCTGTCACTCGACACCGACACCGGTGCCTGCACCCTCAAGGTGCGTTTCGACGGGGGCTTCAAGCGCAAGCCCGGTCTCAGCTACTCCGACATGGAGATCTTCGTCCTCAACGGCAAGATCAAGGTCGGCAAGCAGACCTGGACCGAAGGCCACTACGCCTTCGTCCCCGCGGGCATGGCCGTGGGCCAGATCGAGGTCCCCCAGGGGGCCGAAGCGCTGCTCATGTTCAACGACAGCGAGCCGAGCTGGGTGGAGTCAGACAAGAACCACCAGCTGGCGCTGACAGAGGCCTTCTCGTCCGTCAACAGCTACGAGGACCGGCCCTGGGGCGGCGGCAGCATCGTGTCGCCGTCGGTGGCCACGGGCTGCCTCATCAAGCTGCTGCACTACGATCCCATCACCGAGGCGCTCAGCTTCCTGTACTGCATGACGCCTCGCTTCGCGCAGGACAACATCTCCTACCACGACAGCGCCGAGGAGTCGTACCACATCTGGGGCACGTCCTGGATGATGCAGTTTGGCGAGCTGCCCACCGGCGGCTACTTCTGGCGCCCGCCGTACATCAACCACGGGTCGTTCCGCTGCAAGTACGGCACCATTGCCTTCGGCCGCACGGATTCCGTGCTGTTCAACTACTTCCACTTCAATCCGTGGACCAACCCGGACGAGAACAAGCTGCGCGCTGCCGCGTTCATGTATCGCAAGCGCCCGCAGCTGTACGACTGGGTGGCTTCCGACGGCCACAACCACCCGCACGGCCCGCCGGACTTCGAAACCCCGGAGTACGTGAACGAGCCGCAGGTGCGCATGCTCCACGGGGAGCCTGTGGGCGGCAGCGTGGGGAAGAAGAAGCGCAAGTAGGGGCGCGTTTACGCGCGACCGGAAACGGCGGGCAACCAGCCCGCCGTTTTTTTTTGGAATTACGGTCCTGCCGCGCGATCGGCCCGGCGGAGCAGGGCCACTCCCAGGGCCAGTCCCAGGACGGCGGCAACTGCCGAGGCCGCGAGCACCCCGAGCTTGGCCGCATCGAGGAGCGGTCCGGCCTCGAAGCCCAGGTTGCCGATGAATATCGACATGGTGAAGCCGATGCCGGCGAGCATGCCGAGCACGAGCAGGCCCGGCCAGGTCACGCCGGCTGGCAGCTGGACCAGGCCCGCCCGCGCCGCGAGCATGGTGGCGGCGAGGATGCCGAGGGGTTTGCCGATGACCAGCCCCGCCAGCACGCCCCCGAAGACGCCGCGGGACAGGTCGGTGCCGAGCGGGTCCCCGCCGATACTCACCCCCGCGTTGGCCAGCGCGAACAGGGGCATGATCAGGAACGTGCTCCACGCGTGCAGGCGCTCCTGCAGCCAGACGGCCGGGGGCCGCGTCTCTGCGCCGGGCGGGGGTGCTGGATTTGGTATGACCGGCGTCAGCAGCCCGATGATTACGCCGCCCACTACGGGATGGATGCCGGCCATCAGCAGGCCTGCCCAGAGCACGACACCCGGTACCACATAGGCCAGGGGCCGCCAGACGCCCAGCCTCTGCAACGCCAGGACGCCCAGGACTCCGAGCGTGCTGACCAGCAATCCCCCCGTCCCGAGCCCGTCCGAGTAGGCGAAGGCGATAATCAGGATCGCAGCGATGTCGTCGATGATGGCGAGGGCGAGCAGCAGGATCCGCAATCCCGGCGGCACGCGCCTGCCGAGCAGGGCAAGCACGCCGACGGCGAAGGCGATATCGGTGGCCGTGGGCACGGCCCAGCCCTGATGGACTTCCGGGGCCCGGTTCCACGCCAGGTAGATGAGCGCGGGCAGCACCACGCCTCCCAGTGCGGCGATCAGCGGAACGATAGCCCGACGGCGCGTCGCCAGAGTGCCGTCGTGCAGTTCCCGGCGCACCTCGAGCCCGACGACGAAGAAGAACAGTGTCATCAGGCCGTCGTTGACGAGGAAGTGCAGGTCCGCGCGGAGACCCAGGACCGGGACCGTCAGTCCCGCGTGCCAGAGCGCGTGATAGCCGGCGGCCCAGGGCGAATTGGCCCAGGCGAGCGCGAGCGCGGCCGCGACCAGCAGCACGACGCCGCCGGCGGCATCGGAATGTAGGAGCGCCTTCAGGCGCGACGCTGGCATTCAGGAGTCGCGGCTAAAGCCGCTCCTGCAGGCGTGAGTCGTCAACCGCCGGCCTTCAGCAAGGCGAAGAACTCGCGGCGTGTCTGCGGCCCGTAGGTCATGAAGGTCGGGTCCGGACGCTCGGCGTTCCGGGTCTTTTCCTTCTGCATGGTGTCCGCGAGGAAACCCCGGCGGATGTCGCTGACGTCGAGTCCGTAGGGCTTTAGCGCATTGAGGCCGAACACCTTGGCCCGCAGCTCGGGCGTGATCGCCGTGTAGCCGAATTTTTCCTGGTACTCCTGGCTGATCTGGAAGGTCCGGAAGGCCTGGATCTGGTCCTGGGGCGACCCGTACCAGATGGAGTCGGTGCCCCAGACCACGTTGTCCTCGCCCACGTACCGGAACAGCTTGCCCAGGGCGTGGGCCGCCTCGTTGGGATCCTTCATCAGGTAGCGCCAGGTCGTGCCGAGCTCGGCATAGACGTTGCTGTTCGGCTTCACGCCGTTGTCGATGAGCGACCGGATGAGCGAGTCGATGCCGATCTCATTCCTGCCGGACTCGTGCTTGCCGGGCACGAACTCCGCGCCACGGAACTTCAGGTCGTAGCCCGAGTGGTAGATGATGAAGTTGATGTCGGGATTCTGGCGCGCGGCCTTGCCCACGTCGCCGCAGCCGCCGAACTGGCGGTTCTTGCCCGTCATGAACGGCGTCGGCAGGGGCACGCCCTTGTGGATGCAGATGGTCTTCACGCCCGTCTTGCGCGCCATCTCGATCAGCTTGCCGCCATGCTCCTCGTCGTCCAGCCACCAGCCCGTTTCGCCGGCTGGATCCGCCTGGGTGTAGGTCTTCCAGGCCGAGATCTTCCACTTCCCGGCGAGCTCCGGCATGCGCTCGATGTCGCCGGGCAGGTTGGGCACGACGCGGCCGTGGACCAGCAGGCGGCGGCTGCCGTCCAGGGCGTCCACCATCTCCTGGGTGGCCCGGGCCTCGTCCTGGGTGAGCGGCATGTCCTCGTAGGACGTCGGGGTAAAAGTCAGCACCGCCATGTCGGTGTCGCTGTCCAGGAACATCTCCTTGACGAAGGCCTGGCTGGTGAAGCACTTCATGTGGCCGAACTCGGACTTGGGGTCCAGGTAGTCGCACTTCGCCTGGGGCATGAACTTGAGGCCCTGCGCCGTGAGCATGTTGGGCGCCCTCCAGCGCTCCAGCGCGTTCACGTGGTGCCCCTGGATGTCGAAGATGAATTCCCGCTTGGCCAGCGAGGCGTCCGCGGCCGCCGGGTCCAGCGCCGCGAGGCGGGGGATCTCGTAGAAGCCGCCGGTGCGCCCGAGGGCCGCGTGGGCTTCGTTGAACGCCAGCAGCGTCGTGGCGGCGCCCGCAGACGTGGTGACGAAACTGCGCCGGCTCATCCCGAGCCGCCGGGCATTGATCCCGACCTGCTCAATGGCCCGCTGGTTGGCCAGCACGCTGTGGGGCGGCAGGGGGCGGGGGGCGAATTCCCCGTTGGAGGTGGAGTCCAGCTTGATGGGCAGCCGGGTGCCATCGGGGTCAAAGCGGGAGATATCGTGCTTGCGGGCCATGGTCAGATCTCCGTCGTGCCGGTTCAGGAAGGCCGACGTTAACGCAGTCGCCGGGGGGTCGCACCCCCGGGGGAGCAGGTCTGCCGCGGGGTGGCCACGAGGTTTGCCTCGCGGCGTCAGCCCCACGCTCCGGCCCATCAGGCTTCCAGCCGGGGTTTACTGACGCGTCAGCTGATTTTCAGGGCGGCGAAGAGCAGTCCGAGGCCGAACATCAGCATCGAACCGAGGCGCAAGGTCAGGGTGGTCGAGAGCAACTCCATATCCTTGCGGATCAGCGTACATTCCTGGCGCACGTCGGCCACGCCAGCCCTCGTGTCGGCCAGATCGACCTTGGTGGCCATTTCTTGGCGCAGGTGTTGCAGGTCCTGCCGGAGCAACTGAAGCTCCATCTTGGTTGCGATCGTGGTATCCATGTCGCGCCCCAACGCGTCGATTACCGCCCGGGCCTTGTCGTGCGGGACGTTGACGCTGATGAGGGCATCATATAGCGAATAGAGAGAGTCCATCGAGTGTCTCACTGACCTGGCCCGGGAATGACCTTACTCGGGCGATTCCCCCGGCAGCCAGTCGCGTTTCCCGCAATTTCCAATAGATACGCGCACGGCTGGTGCCACTAGCTGTCCCTGATCGCGCTGAACACTTCCGCCAGGGTCACGGCCCGCACGCCGGCTGGCAGGGCGCGAGCCGTTGCTGCGGCAGATCCTTCATCCGCAACAAGGCGCGCGATGAGGCGCTGCGCTTCATCGATCGCCAGCGGCCGCATTCGTAGCACACCAAAGCACCGCCCCGGACGGATCAGGGCTTCGTCAATATTGCCGACGTTCGGCAGGTTCGTCGTAAAGATGATCTTTCGTCCCTGTGCCCGCACGACGCCGTCGGCCACCGTCAGGAAGCGGTGCAGGTCGACGTTTCCGCTGTGGCGTCCTCCGAGCAGGTGATCGGCGTCCTCGACGACGAAGGCCTCATGCTCCCCGGTGAGGAACTCGATGAAGATCTCGTCGGTCTCGAGCGTTCGCTTGTCGGAGGTGTAGAGTACGCGCGCGCTGTCGCCCTTCCGCCTGGACAGGGCGGCCAGGATTGCCCGTACCAGGCGCGTCTTCCCCGTGCCCGGTGGCCCCTGGAGAATCAGTACTGTCTCCCGCGCGGCGATGAACCGCTGGATGAAGTCATTCACGCCCCCGGTCAGGCCAGGATAGGCTTCGTCCAGGAGATCCATGTCAGCAAACTCGTCAAACGCCACGCTGGTAAGTCCCTGGCCGCGGCTCGTGAAGTGCCAGTCAATGGTGAAGAGTTCCTCGCGAACCGGCTGATCTCCGGCCAGGCCTAGCAGCAGCTGCCGCGACTTCTCCAGTTCTTCTGGGTTCGTAGCCCAGATTTCCAGGGTGCCGGAGGTGTATCCAGTCTTCTGACGCGCGGTGGCGCGGACAAACACCTGCCCTCCATCCAGGATGAGCAAGCTGCTGTCGAGCCGCTGAGCCAGGAGCCCGGAGTGAAGGGCGAGGTTGTCGAAGACATCGCCCTGCAGGGCGAAGTGGCGTGTGAGGCCGCGGCGGCGGAACGCGCCGTGGAAGTCGAGATCTGTCGTATTCATGATTTTTCGGGAAGGGCTGGGATGCCCTGGATCTCCCTCGTTGACACGGAGTCTATTGGAGAGTGAAAGCTCGGTGTCAAGGGCCGGAGCTTGCAATGGTCTGCAGCTGGGTCAAGTTCCGGCCCTGAAGCGTCCGCCGGGGAGTCGCGCCCCGCACTTCCACGGGTGTCAGGGCGGGGCCATCGGTTAGCATCCCGACAGGAGTCCTTCCCGGAGTTGCCCCTTGACGAACGCGCGCGCCCGCCTGGCCATTCTTGTCTGCCTGCCGCTGCTGGCGGCCTGCACAACCACCGGGCTGTACGACCCGCCGGCGGGACCCTTCGCCATCGGCCATGCTGACGACCTGATGATCCGGGACCCGGCCCAGCCGCGGGACATCAGCCTGCGGGTCGTCTACCCGACGACGCCGGGCCGGTATCCGGTCGTGGTGTTCTCCCACGGGGCCTTCTGCTACCCCCAGTTGTACGCTGCCATCACCGACCAGTGGGTGTCCCACGGCTATGTCGTCGTGCTGCCGGATCACCCGGACTCGCCGAACATCCAGCCGCCCCTCCGGCCCGACCAGATGGGCGGCCTCGTGAATACGCGGATCGCCGACCTCAACTTCATCTTCGGCAACCTGGACCGGATCGCCACGGCAGCGGGCATCCCGGGCCAGGTCGACACGGAACGCCTCGCCGTGGCGGGCCATTCCTTCGGCAGCGTGATCGCCATGGCCAAGGCGGGCCTGTGGGTCCGGACGCCCGACGGCGGCCGGCGCCAGTACCTGGACAGCCGGATCCGCGGCGCCGTGATCATGAGCGGCGTGGGGCAGATGGACGAAATGATGGCACCGGATGCCTTCAGCGGGCTCACTCTGCCGCTCATCGCCACGGGGGGCACGCTGGACGTGGGCAACACGGGCGGCCCGGTCATCCAGCCGTGGGAGTGGCGTATGTCGCCCTACATGCTCGCGCCGGCCGGCGACAAGTACAGCGTGGTACTGGAGAACGGCGACCACTACCTGGGCGGACTGATCTGCCGCACGGACCGCGGCGGTGACGACGACCCGCAAGGCGCTGCCATCGACGCGGACCTCACCCTCGCGTTCCTCGACGCCTACGTGAAGCAGGACCGGGCGGCCGTCCGCTTCCTGAACCGCACCGACATTGCCGCCCGCACCGCGGGCCGCGCCCGCTTCGACCGGAAGTAACGAATGCCCGTTCTCCTCGTCACGATCCTGCTGTCCGGCATGGGCTTCGGCCTGATCCTGCCGGGCTTTCCCTTCGTCGCCGAGAAGCTGGGCGTGCCCCACTGGGCCGGGCCGATGGTGCTCGGCCTGTACGCCATCGGGCAGTTCATCGCGACGCCGTTCTGGGGCCGCTACAGCGACCGCTTCGGGCGGCGGCCGCTGCTCATCGGCAGCATCGCCGGCGGCATGGTGGGCCATCTCATCTGCGCCTTCGCGCCGGACCCGCTGACGCTGTCCTTCGGCCGCCTGCTGACGGGGCTCATGGGCGGCAACATTCCGGTGGCCATGGCCTACGCCTCCGACATCTCTCCGCCGGAACAGCGGGCGAAGACGCTGGGCACCGTGGGCGCGTCCCTGTCCCTGGGCTTCATCGTGGGTCCGCTGGTGGGCGGCCTGCTGGGCGGCAAGGACGCGGCTTCGGCGACGCTGCTCTGGCCGGGACTGGCCGCCGCCGCCGTCTGCCTCCTGGCCATCATTGGCGCGTTCTTCTATCTCAAGGAAAGCCTGCCGCCGGAGAAGCGCGCCGCGGCCCGCCCCGCCGGCGCGCCCGGGAGCGGGCTCGACGGGTTCCGCCAGGTGGTGCGGAGGCCGGTGCTCGGGCAGTTGCTCATCGTGGGCTTCCTTGCCTACCTGGCGATGGCGGCCTTCGAGACGAACTTCCCCTTCTGGGCGGGGGACCGGTTCGGCTGGGGACCGCGGGAGATCGGCCTCTCCTTCACGTACCTGGCCGTGCTGGTGGTGACCACCCAGGGCCTGCTCGTCGGTCCGCTGGTCAAGCGCTTCGGGGAGAAGCTCCTGCTGATGACGGGCCTGGCTTCCTATGTCGTCGGGCTGCTGGTCATGACGCAATCGCTGTTCTGGGGAGTGATGCTGGTTGGCATCACGTTCACGACCACCGGCAGCGCCCTGTACATGACGACCATGAACAGCCTGGTGTCGAAGCAGGCCGGAGATTCGGAGCGCGGACTGGTGCTGGGCACGTTCAACACGGCCAGCTGGCTGGGCCGCGCCCTGGGTCCCGGGATGATCGCCCTGCTCGGCGTGGCGGGCCTGGGCCGGGACGCGCCCCTCTTTGCGGCCGCGCTCCTTATGTTGCCCTGTATCGCGATCATGCGCGGGCTGCGGTCCCGGGCCGCCGGGGTCCAGCAAAGTGGTCCAGGCCACTGACTGAACACGGCCCCGGAACGCTTGGCGGGCGGCGTCCGTCGGCCTATAGTTCCGCGCAGTTAAAGCACCGGTGAAGAGACCATGTACATCAATTTCTGGTACCCGATGGCGACCACCGCCGAGCTGACCGACAAGCCCCTCAAGGTCCGGGCCCTCGGCCAGGACTTCGTGGTGTTCCGGGACACGCAGGGCAAGGCCAGCTGCCTCGCCAACATCTGCACCCACCGCGGCGGCAACCTCGCCGGCGGCAAGATCAAGGGCGACTGCATCCAGTGCCCATATCACGGCTGGCAGTTCGACGGCGCCGGCAACTGCACCAAGATCCCGTCGCTGGGCGCAAACGCCAGCATCCCGGGCCGCACCCGGATCGATGCCTACCCTGTCGACGAGCGCTATGGCGTGATCTTCGCGTTCCTCGGCGACCTGCCCGAGGCCGAGCGGCCCCCCATCCTCGCCTGCAAGGAGTGGGAACAGGAAGGCTGGCGCACGACCCTGCAGCACTTCCAGATCAATGGCTACTATGAGCGGTCCATCGAGAATGGCGTCGACCCCGCGCACAACGAGTACGTGCACGACACGCACGGCTTCAGCGGCGAGCGCGAGGAGGAGTACAAGATTGGCGACATGCGCATCGAGGACGGCGGCATCTGGGGCAAGGGCTTCTGGCACACCTTCCAGGCCCCGCCGCTGCAGGGCGACCTCAAGCAGTACCGCCCCGGCGAGGGCAAGCTCGATGCCGGCACCGGCTACCACGGCACCAACCACGTGTGGACCTATATCCACCCGGGCCCGAACTTCTACATTCACCAGTATCTCTACGAGCGCCCGATCGACGACAAGACCACCCACCTCTACCTGGTTTGCGCGCGCAATTTTTCCACGGATCCCAAGTCCGACGCCTACGTGGTCGAGCGCAACCAGTACGTGGCCAACCAGGACATCAAGATCATCGAGAACCTGAACCCGCCGATCACGCCGGACAAGAACACCAAGGAATTCATGGTGCCGTCGGATTCCGTGATCCTGGACTACCGGGCCAAGCAGAAGGAGTGGGCGGCCAGGGGCTGGAAGATCGACGTGGAGGAAGTGGAGCGCACCCAGAGCCGGGTGGCCTACGCCATCCCCAGCCCGGCCCGCCGGCAGACCAAGGGCTGGGTGCTGGATGCGATCCCGCTGGTGGACGGCGGCAAGTACGCCGAAAAGGGCGACCTGAAGGCGGTCGGCGGCTGAGCGAGGACGCCGCCAACGGCCGGCGCCAGTTCCTGCGCGGCGCCGCCGCGCTGGCGGCGCTGGGGCCGCTGGTCGAGCGCCTGTCCGCCGCCGAGACGCCGTCGCCAAAGGCGACCGGCGTTGCCGGCCCGGTCACCGTGCTCATCACGGGCGCCAATCGCGGCATCGGCCTGGAATTCGCCCGGCGATACGCCGGGCGGGGCTGGCGGGTGCTGGCCACCTGCCGGAGCCCGGCGAGCGCCCCCGAGCTGACCGCCCTCGCCGCAAAGTTCCCCCTGCTGACGGTTGAGACGCTGGACGTGCTCGATCACGCCGGCGTTGATGCGCTGGCTCTGAAGCACGCGGACCTGGCCATCGACATCCTGCTGAACAATGCGGGCATCGGCGGCGGTGGCGAGAACCAGCTGTTCACCAGGCTGAACTACGACACCTTCTACGAAGTCATGGCCGTAAATGCCGTGGGCCCCATCAAGGTGTGCGAGGCATTCCTGAAGCACGTCCAGGCCAGCCAGCAGAAAAAGATGATCACCGTGTCGAGCAGCCAGGGCTCCATCGGCAGCGTCGATGCGCCGCGGCTCTACTGGTACCGGTCCAGCAAGTCGGCCGTGAACATGCTGATGGCCAACCTGGCCCTGCAACTGAAGAGCCGCGGGATCATCATCGGGCTGGTCACGCCCGGGGCAACCGATACCGATTTCATGAAGGGCCTGCCCAAGCGCATGCTCCGGCCCGTGGCCGACGCAGTCACGGACATGGTGCGCGAGATCGACAGGTTCGACCTGGCCACCACAGGGCGCTTCGTGGACACCACCGGCGAGACCCTCCCCTGGTAGGAGCGCCTTGAGGCGTGACCAGTCTTGGTCGCGCCTCAAGGCGCTCCTACAATGCGGTCTGAATCACCCAGTCAATTCTAGGAGCCTTCGATGATCACCACTTCCCGCCGCCGCGCCATCGCGCTGCTTTCATCCCTGACCCTGGCCGCCGGCTGGGTCGCGACTGCCCACGCCGGCGCGCACGACGCCGCCGGATCCGCGCCGCCGGCGGCACCAGCGCCGGCCGCCAGGCCGATGCCCGACGGCTACGTGCCCACCGTGCTCGTCACCGGCGCCAACCGGGGCATCGGCCTCGAGCTCGCCCGCCAGTACGCCGCGCGGGGCTGGAAGGTCATTGGTACGGCCCGCAAGCCTGCCGAAGCCAGGGAGCTGAATGCGCTGGCCGCCGCCAGCGACGGCAAGGTGGTCGTGGAGGCGCTCGATGTCATGGACCTGGCCGCCATCGATGCCCTGGCGAAGAAGTACGAGGGCAAGCCGGTAGACATCCTGTTCAACAACGCCGGCGTTACCGGCGGCGGCGAGAACCAGCAGTTCGCGAAGAACATGAAGTGGGAGCTCTTTGACGTCGTGTACCGCACGAACGTCGTCGGGCCGCTGAAGATGGCGGAAGCCTTCCTGCCCAACCTGCAGGCGGGGTACCAGAAGAAGATCAGCAACGTGTCGAGCAGCCAGGGCTCCATTGGCACCACGAAGACGGGGACTCTCTACATCTACCGGTCCAGCAAGGCGGCGCTGAACATGGTGATGAAGAACCTGGCCAACCAGATGAAGAGCAAGAGCATCGCCGTGGCGCTGATCGATCCGGGTCCCGTGGACACGGACATGATGGCGAGCCTGCCGAAGAAGATGCTGCGCCCGGTGAACACTGCGGGCAGCGACCTGATCCGGATCACCGATGCGCTGTCCATGGAGAACACCGGGACCTACTGGACCTTCGACGGCACCGTCCTGCCCTGGTAGGAGCGGAAGAGGGGACAGATATATTTACCCCTGGCGAGAGAGTCGCGGACTCCATTCTCGCCAGGGGTAAATAAATCTGTCCCCTCTTCGCTAGCCGGGGTACTGGGCCAGGCCGGCGAGTGAGCGCTGCACGCCGGATTCCGCTTTTGCCACGATCTCACCGGTCTTCAAGCTGAACTTCGCCACGGTGCCCGTGAAGAAGTTGCCGATGAGGGTGGTGTCCGGCTCCGTCGACTGGCCGACGGCGGCCCAGCCCGGGCCCGGGAGCGGGTACTCGCGCAGCACCTTGCCGTTCTCGTCCAGGTGTTCCAGGAAGAAGCCCGCCTTGAAGTTGGCGCGGATGTGCAGCAGCTTGCCGTCCCGTGTGTACATGACGGTCATGGCCATGTTGCCGCTGTCCGGCGCGTAGGTGACCAGGTTCGGCAGGGCCTGATTGTTCACCAGGTCCCAGCAGCGGATGCTGTCGGAGAGTTCGGAGAGGTACAGGATCGACTTGCCATCGGGGCGCAGCGCCGCGCCGGTCAGGCCGAGGAAGCCCGGCATGCCGCCGTGCACCGGCGTGGGGAATTCCTTCAGCAGCTTGCCGTCCTGGGTGAACTGGTAGAGGCGGCCGTCGCCGAAGCGGTCGGTGCCCGGGAGCTTGGGCAGGGTGGTGCCCAGGGACGTGCCGGGCCGGGTGCGCACGGTGTTGCCGACCAGGTGCTCGCCCAGGTAGATGGTGCCGTCCTTCGCGAAGTTGATGTTCGAGAAGGCCCGATCCGCGAACTTGATGTGGGGCAACTGCTTGCCCTGGGGGCTGACGCGCAGCACCTTGAAGCTGTTGCTGTCGAAGGCCCAGAGCGTGCCATCGGGCGCGAAGGAGAGGCCGCCGATCAGGTGCGTGGTGCCCTCGGTCCAGAGGACGCCCTTTTCCTTCAGATTGCTGTCGTACTGGATGATCCGGCCGTCGCCCGAATGGTCGTCTTCCGGCCGGTTCAGGACCGTGGCGCCGGCGAAGATGTCGCCCTTGGCGAAGGGCTGCAGGGTGGATACGTTGGTCATGGGGAGGCCTCCAGGCCGTTTTTTCTGGCGCCATTCTACAGGGCGGCCAGGGGCATGTTGCCCGGTCCGTGGCCGGGCCACTATCCTGTGCCCATGGAAAAGCCCGCCGAAAGCCAGATCTACAACGTCAACGTCACGGCCCGCACCATCCTGCCGACCCCGGCGCAGGTCAAGGCCGACTACCCCGTAAGCCCCGCGCTGGAAGGCTTCATCCTGCGCAGCCGCCGCACCCTGCAGAACATCATCGACGCCCGGGATCCCCGGCTGTTCGTGGTGGTGGGGCCGTGCTCGATCCACGACGTGGCGGCCGCCATGGACTACGCGAAGCGCCTGAAGGTGCTGGCCGAGGCCGTCGGTGACACGCTGTGCCTGGTCATGCGGGTCTATTTCGAGAAGCCGCGGACGACGGTGGGCTGGAAGGGCCTGATCAACGACCCGGACATGGACGACTCCTTCCACATCGAGAAGGGCATCGGTGTCGCCCGCAGCCTGCTGCTCGACCTCGCGAAGCTCGGGCTGCCGACGGCCACCGAGGCGCTCGACCCGATCATGCCCCAGTACCTGGGCGACCTGATCACCTGGAACGCCATCGGCGCGCGCACGACGGAATCCCAGACCCATCGGGAGATGGCGAGCGGGCTCTCCACGCCCGTGGGCTTCAAGAACGGCACCGACGGCTCCCTGACGGTGGCCATCAACGCGCTCAAGTCGGCGCGGCAGCCCCACCATTTCCTCGGCATCAACGAGGATGGCCGGACGGCCGTCATGCAGACGCGGGGCAATGCCTATGGCCACGTCGTGCTCCGGGGCGGCGCCGGCCGTCCGAACTACGATTCCGTGAGCGTCGCGCTCTGCGAGCAGGAACTGCGCAAGGCGGGGCTGCCGGAGCGGATCGTCATCGACTGCAGCCACGGCAACTCCAACAAGGACCCGTCGCTGCAGCCCCTGGTCGCCCGGGACTGCATCGAGCAGGTGGTCAACGGCAACCGGTCGATCATCGGCCTGATGCTCGAGAGCAACCTGGAGGCCGGCAACCAGGAGATTCCCGCCGACCGGTCGAAGCTCCGCTACGGGGTGTCCGTCACGGATGGCTGCATCGACTGGTCCGCCACGGACCGGTCCCTGCGGGAGCTCGCCATTCTGCTGAAGCCCGTCGTGCAGGCGCGCAAGTCGGCCTGACCGACCGGCGTGCCGGGCGGATACCGGCGGCTACTTGCTGTTCTCCACAAAGGCTTCCGGATCAGGCGGATACCGGCGAGGATCTCGGCCCGGAGCGCCCAGCGGCTGAAGGGGAAGGAGTCGACCAGGAACAGGTCTGGCTGGAGGCGGCGCAGGCCCGCGACAAGCAGCTGCCTGCGCACAGCGAGCACGGCCGAAAGGCGCTGGGAACCACCGCAGGGCTCCAGGCCTTCTGCGCCCCAGACTACGGGAGGCAGCGGGACCCGGTCCGGGTCCAGGACGGGATGCCCCCCGGACTTGTGAAAGGGTCTTCCGCCATCGAACACGGCGACGTCGTCGTTTGCCTGGCGAAAGGCCCGTGCCAGGCGGCTGGTCCGCACATGGTGCCCGACGCCGGCGAAGTGCTGCGTGTGGATGGCGACTCGCACCGGCACTCTCCTCGCGTGACGGCCCGGATACTACGCCGGTCGACTGAGGGGCGGGAGAACGGGAGGGGCCCGCTACGGCCTATACCCCGGCTCCCAGCACCGCAACCGCCAGCCGCAGACTCAGTGTCGCCAGCACCGCCGACGCGAGCGCGAACACGCCAAAGCGCCACAGGATCACGTTCACCAGCGACTGCACCAGGCTGTGGACGACGCGCAGCGCCACGTAGGCCCACGCGAGAGCCACGTCGATACCGTCGCCGGCACCCAGCAGCGCGAGCGCCAGCAACACCGCGTAGAAGAGCGTGGGCTGTTCCAGCAGGTGGTTGTAGTTGTCGGCCTTCCACCGCACCGCCGCCGGCAGCTGGGTGTTGAACTGTTCCTTGGTCTGGTCCGGGGCGAGCCGGACCCGGCCTCGGCGGATGGCGGGTATGCGCGTGGCGTAGAGCCAGCCCCACATCACCCAGGTCCACAGGACGAGGGCGACGAGGGGCGCGAGCAGGCTGCGGACGGTGGCCGGGTCGGTCATGGGGACTTGCTCCTGGGGTGACGGGCGACAGGATGCCGTTGCCACCGGCAGGCTGTCGCTCCCGCCGCGGGCCAGCGCGGCCAAACGTGACATAACTCACGGACCCCGGCCACCCCGGGTCGCTACCTTGCCCCTGCGCCGTGGCGGTCGCCGAAATCGGCGCCCCGTCACCCCGCATCGTGGGCAGGATTCGGTGGCAGGTGTCCGATGGTCCGTAGCGTCCAGCAGCTGGCAGGCAGTGCCGCTGCGCTTTCCCTAGTGCTGCTGGCGTATGCCGCGCCGGTCGCTGCTGGCCGTCTGACCGTCCAGCTCAGCGACGGCTCCGGCAATCCGCTGGCCCAGGCCGTGGTGGTCGCCCGCCCGATCGGGGCCGAGGCAGTGCGGATCGCCGCAGGCGCCGAGTTCATGGTCCAGCAGGGCCAGAGCTTCAATCCTGCCGTGATGGTCGTGGCAGCGGGCGCCCGGGTGGGTTTCCCGAACAAGGACCGCATGCGCCACCACATCTATTCCTTCTCGGAAGCCAAGCGCTTCGAGGTGCGCCTGTACAGCGGCGAGGAGGTGCCAACCCTGGTCTTTGACAAGCCAGGTGTCATCACGCTCGGCTGCAATATCCACGACTGGATGCGCGGGTACATCTACGTGGCGGACAGTCCGTACTTCGCCATGAGCGATGCGGCCGGAGTCGCAACCATCGCCGCACTGCCAGCGGCCAGCTACGAGCTCGTGCTCTGGCATCCAGAACTCGGCGAAGCGTCGGTAGTCAGGCCGGCCTTGGTGAAGGGGGGCGGCGACCAGCACCTGGCAGTCACACTGCCGGTGGCCGGCAACCTCGTAGCCCAGGCGCCTGCGGACGACGATCCTCTCACCGCCAGGTTCCGCCGGCGGCCCCAGTGAGTCCCGGCACCCGTCCGCAACAACCATGATGAATCGCAGCTTCGGCAACCGGATCTTCCTGGTCATCCTCGGCCTGGTGGCCCTCGTGCAATCGATCACCGTCGTGGCGTCGCTCGACGCGCTCCGGGACGATGCGCTCCAGAAGGCCAATCACGAGCTCGAAGTCGGCCAGCGGGTGTTCGAGCGGCTGCTCGCCGAGCGCACCACGCAGCTGTCCACCGCCGTGCGGATCCTCGCGAGCGACTATGGCTTCAAGGAGGCCATCGCCACCAGCGACACCGCGACCATCGAATCCGTGCTGGCCAACCACGGCGGGCGCGTCCAGGCCGATCTCGCCGCCTTCATCGCCCGCGATGCCACCATAGTGACCAGCACGCACGCGTTCACCGCCGACGGCGTCAAGGGTGGCACCGACGAGTTTCCCTTCGCGGCCATGCTCACCGACGCCGCGAACGGCAAGGCAGCCACCGACGCGATCCTGATTCCCGGTTCCGGCGCGTACCAGATCGTGGTGACGCCGGTGCGGGCGCCCGAGCTGATCGGGTGGATCTGCATCGGCTTCGTGATCGACGATGCGCTGGCCCGGAGCTTCAAGGAACTGACCAACCTCGACGTGTCCTTCGCCCCCGCGGCCGGGCCCGTGCTGCTCGCCTCGACGCTGGCTCCCGCCGTGCGCACCGCCATGCCGGTGGCGCTGGACCAGGCTGGCGATTTCGCCGGGCGCCCGGTTGAAGTGCAGGTGGCGGACGCCGGCTACCTGACGCTGCGCTCGCCACTGCCGGGCGCCGGCCAGGCCCTGGTCGCCGTCCTCCAGACGTCGATGGACGAGGCGCTGCGGGGCCTCCGCGACCTGTTCACCAAGGTGCTCATCATTGTCGCCATCGCGCTGGCCCTGGCCATTGCATCGGCACGACTCGTGGCGAACAGCGTGACGCGGCCGCTGCGCCAGCTGGCGGACGCTGCGCGCCGCATTGCCGGCGGCTTCTATGGCGAGCAGGTCGCCATGGCCCGCAATGACGAGTTCGGCCTGGTCTCGCACGCATTCAACGACATGCAGGACGGGATTGCCCAGCGCGAGGCCCGCATCGTCCACCAGGCCCAGCACGACGGGCTGACTGGCCTGCCCAACCGCCTGGCGCTGCGCGACCGCCTTGGCGTCGCCCTGGCGCGCACGGCACGCAGCCAGGGATCCGGCGCACTGCTGCTGGTGGACATCGTCGACTTCAAGGCCGTGAATGACGCGCTGGGGCACCAGACCGGCGACAGCGTCCTGCAGGAGGTGAGCCGCCGGCTCGTTGGCCAGGCGCGGGGTTCCGATACGGTGGCGCGCTACGGTGGCAACGGCTTCGTGCTGCTGCTGGAGGACGTCGGGGAGTCGGCCGTCCGCCAGGCCGCCCAGCGCATCCTCGACTGCGTCTCCGACCCCCTGCGCCTGCCGGACGCCCAGGTACGGGTCGAGCTGACCGTCGGCATCTGCCTGTTTCCCATTCACGGCGACGACGCAGAGACCCTGCTCAGGCGCGCGGAGATAGCGATGTATGCAGCGCGCTCGGCCGGGCGGGACGTCGACGTCTATGCGATGGGCGAGGATGAGAACCACCTCCGCCGGATCAGCCTCCTGAGCGAGCTCACCGTCGCGCTGGAAAGCGATCAGATGGAAATCTACTTCCAGCCGAAAATGGACCTTCGGACCCGGCACGTGCGCCAGGCGGAGGCGCTGGTGCGCTGGATGCACCCGACCCGCGGCATGGTGGCCCCGGACGAGTTCATCGGCCTTGCCGAGCAGTCAGGCCTGATCGGCAAGCTGACCCAGCTGGTGCTCTCCAAGGTGATCCGGCAGGTCAGGCACTGGAGCTCCCTCGGCATCGACATTGCGGCCTCCGTGAACGTGTCGGCCCTTGACCTGGCGGAGGAGGGCTTTGCGGAACGGGTGATGGAGCTGCTGCGGCTGAACAGCGTGCATCCGAGCCAGCTCACGCTGGAGATGACGGAAAGCACCGTGATCCGCGACATGCACCATACCCGGGAAGTCATGAAGCGCCTGCGGGACGCCGGCGTGCATTTCTCCATCGACGACTTCGGCACGGGCTACTCGTCGCTCGCACAGCTGCGCAGCCTCCCGCTGCACGAATTGAAGATCGACAAGTCCTTCGTGCTGAACCTCACGGCAAGCCAGGAGGACGCGCTGATCGTCCGGTCGACGATCGACCTGGCGCACAACATGGGACTCGTGGTCTGCGCCGAGGGCGTGGAGTCGGAGGCCGCCATCGACATGCTGGTCGGCATGCAATGCGACATCGGCCAGGGCTTCTGCATCAGCCGGCCCGTGCCGGCGGGGGCCTTCGCCGAGTGGCTGACGCGGCACGAGCTGTCGCTGTCGCCCGAGCTGGCGGAGAGGGCGGGCCGACCGGCTGGCTCCGGGGGGGCGATCGTGAAC
>JBEBHH010000016.1:0-63357 GCA_040080965.1 Gammaproteobacteria bacterium
GCGTGGATCCGGCCGGTGCCATGGACCACGTACTTGTAGCTGGTGAGCTGCTCGGCGCCGACCGGCCCCCGCGCGTGGATCCGGCCGGTGGCAATGCCGATCTCGGCGCCCATGCCGAACTCACCGCCGTCGGCGAACTGGGTGGACGCGTTGTGCAGGACGATGGCGCTGTCCAGGTCGTGGAGGAAGCGCTCCACCGGCGCGGGATCGCTGGCGATGATCGACTCGGTGTGGGCGGAGCCGTAGGTGGAGATATGGCGGATCGCCTCGTCGACGTCCGCCACCACCCGGCAGGAGAGGATCGCGTCCAGGTACTCGGTGCGCCAGTCCTCTTCCGTCGCCGGCTTGACCCGGGCATCCAGGCGGCACAGCTCGGCATCGCCCCGCAGCTCGCAGCCGGCAGCCACCAGCGCGTCGGCAATCGGCCGCCAGTGGGTCGCCAGGCAATCCCGGTCGACCAGCAGCGTCTCGGCGGACCCGCAGATGCCGGTGCGACGCATCTTCGCGTTCAGCGTGACGTCCCGCGCCATCGCCACGTCGGCGGACCGGTGCACGTAGACGTGGCACAGCCCCTCCAGGTGCCCGATGACCGGCACCCGGGCATCGGCCTGCACGCGGGCGATCAGGTTCTTGCCGCCGCGGGGGACGATGACGTCCACGAACTGCTGCATCTGGCCGAGCAGGTAGCCCACGGCGTCGCGGCTGGCGGTGGGCACCATCTGGATCGCCGTCGGCGGCAGTCCGCCGGCCTCCAGGCCGGCGACCAGCGCGGCGTGGATCGCGGTGCTGGAGTGAAAGCTCTCGGAACCGCCGCGCAGGATCACCGCGTTGCCGGACTTGAGGCAGAGCGCGCCGGCGTCAGCCGTCACGTTCGGGCGGCTCTCGTAGATGATGCCGATCACGCCGAGCGGAACCCGCACGCGCTGGATGCGCAGGCCGTTGGGGCGGGTCCACTCGGCGATGACGTCACCGATGGGGTCCGGCAGGGCCGCCACGTCCTCGATGCCCTTCGCCATGGCCTCGACGCGCTTCGCGTCGAGCAGCAGGCGGTCCAGCATCGCGCCGGAGAGATTCCGCGCCTTCGCACCCTCCATGTCCCGTGCATTGGCGGCCAGGATGTCGTCGCGGCGGGTGCGGATCGCCGCCGCGGCCGCCAGCAGCGCGCGGGTCTTCTGTGCGGGGGTCACGCGGGCCAGCTCCTGGGCCGCGTCCCGGGACTGCTGGCCCAGGCGGGTCATGGTGGCGGCGAGTTGCTCGGGCGTGAGCAGGACCGTGGTGGGGAGCGGTTGCGTGGCGTTCATCGTCAGGCGTCCAGCAGCGCAAGGTTGTCCCGGTGGATCAGCTCGTCGCGCCCACTGTACCCGAGCAGCGCGGGCAACTCCTCGCTGCGCCGCCCACGGATGCGCCGGGCTTCCTCGCTGGAATAGGCCACGAGCCCGCGGCCCAGGTCGCGGCCCGCCCGGCTGCGGATCGTCACCGCGTCACCGGACTGGAACTCGCCCGTGACCTCGACGATGCCCACCGGCAGCAGGCTCGACCCGGCGCGGAGGGCCTGCTCGGCCCCCTCGTCCACCGTCACCGTGCCGCGCGGCACGAGGGTGCCGGCGATCCACTGCTTGCGGGCCTGGCGCGGCGTGCGCCCGGGCAGGAACCAGGTGCAGTTGGCGCCCTCCTCGATGGCCTTCAGCGGGTAGAGGCGCTTGCCGCTGGCGATGACCGTGGCGCAGCCGGCGTTCATGCAGATGCGGGCGGCAACGAGCTTGGTGATCATGCCGCCGGAGCCGAACTCGGTGGCCGACGCGCCGGCGAGGGCCTCGATCTCCGGCGTAATCTCCCGCACTTCCGGGATCAGCCGGGCCGACGGCTTGAGGGTCGGGTCGCCGTCGTAGAGCCCGTCCACGTCGGAGAGGAGCACGAGCACGTCGGAGCTTGTCATCTCGGCGACGCGGGCACCGAGGCGGTCATTGTCGCCGTAGCGGATCTCCTGGGTCGCCACCGTGTCGTTCTCGTTGATCACGGGAATCACGTTCAGCCGGAGCAGCGTCTCGAGCGTGCCGCGCGCATTCAGGTAACGGCGGCGGCTCTCGGTGTCGTCCAGCGTGAGGAGCACCTGGGCAATGCGGATGCCGCGGGCCTCGAGCAGGTCCTGGTAGGCGTGGGCCAGCAGGATCTGGCCGGCAGCCGCAGCGGCCTGGGCGTCCTCGAGGCGGCGCTGGTCCCGGCCCAGGCCGAGGTAGGGACGGCCCAGTGCGATGGCCCCCGACGAGACCACCAGCACCTGCTGGCCGCGCTGCTGCAGCCGTGCGAGTTCGTCGGCGATGGACTCGAGCCAGGCGCGGTTGAGCTTGCCCGTGGCCTGGTCCACGAGGAGCGAGGAGCCGATCTTGAGGACCAGCCGGCTGGCGCCCTGCAGTGCGGACATGGCCGGCGGGTTCAGGTGGTCGCGGCGAGCACCGGCACGCCGCGGGCGACCGCGAGCGGGCCGCTGCGCACGACGGCGAGGATGTCGGCGTGGCTGGCCACCCGGTTGATGAAGGTGTCGATCCGGTTGGCCGCGCCCGTGAGCTCGAGGGTGTAGCTGTGCTCCGCGTCGTCGAGGACCCGGGCACCTTCGTGCTTGACCAGTTCCCGGACCCGCTCGATGCCGTCCGGGTGGAGCCTGAGCTTGAGCAGCAGCAGCTCCCGCTCAATATGGTCGCCGAGCGTCATGTCCACCGTGTTGACCACGTCCACCAGCTTGAGCAGCTGCTTGTTGATCTGGCCGATGATCTGGTCCGACCCGATGGTCACCAGCGTGAGGCGGGAAACCTGGGGGTCGTCGGTCGGGGCGACGCTCAGGGACTCGATGTTGTAGCCCCGGGTCGCGAACAACGATGCCACCCGCGCGAGGGCGCCGGCTTCGTTCTGCAGCAGGATGGAAATGATGTGACGCATGGGACCGGGAATACTCGCCCAGTTCAAACTCTATTGCAATGCGAGAGTAGTTCGTTGAAACTCGGGGAAAACCGCCTTGTAACCCGGACCTTATGACACCCCGCGCCCAGACCGTCGAAACGCCCCCCCACCCGCTCGCCGGCAAACGCATGACCGGCGCCGAGATGATCGTGCAGGTCCTCGTCGACGAGGGCGTGCAGACGATCTTCGGCTACAGCGGCGGCGCCATCCTGCCCACCTACGACGCGGTGTTCCGCTACAACGACGAGCACCGGGACGAGGCCGGCAACGCACCGATTCCCCTGATCGTGCCTGCCAACGAGCAGGGCGCGGGCTTCATGGCGGCGGGTTATGCCCGGGCCAGCGGGCGCGTGGGCGTGTGCATGGTCACCTCCGGCCCCGGCGCCACCAACACCGTCACGCCGGTGCGGGACTGCATGGCCGACTCCGTGCCCATCGTGGTCATCTGCGGCCAGGTGCCCACCGGCGTCATCGGCACGGACGCGTTCCAGGAGGCCCCCGTCTCCGCCATCATGGGTTCGGTCGCCAAGCACGTCTTCCTGGTGACCGACCCGGACCGGCTCGAGGCGACCATCCGCACGGCCTTCGAGATCGCGGCCACGGGGCGTCCCGGTCCGGTCGTCATCGACATCCCGAAGGACGTGCAGAACTGGATCGGCGAGTTCCAGGGCACCGGTCTGTTGCCCATCGATGCCTACCGGCAGCGCGTGGACGCACTGGTGGCCAGCGAGATCTCGACCGCCTCGGCGAAGTCCTTCTTCGACATGCTCCGCGAGTCCCGGCGGCCGCTGATCTATGCCGGCGGCGGCGTGGTGAGCGCGAATGCCTCCGAGGCCCTGCGGCGCTTCGCGGCGCGCTTCGGCCTGCCCGTCACCACGACGCTCATGGGCATCGGCGCCTGCGACACGACGGATCCGCTGTCCCTGCAGATGCTCGGCATGCACGGCACGCCGGCGGCGAACTACGCCGTGGAGGACTGCGACTTCCTGATCGCGGTCGGCTCCCGCTTCGACGACCGCGTGGCCGCCATTCCCGAGAAGTTCGCGCCCAGGGCCAAGAAGATCGCCCACTTCGACGTGGACCCCTGCGAGATCGGCAAGGTCAAGCCCGTGCAGTGGCACAACGTGGGCGTGCTCGACCGGGACCTGCGCCAGCTCGTCGCCTGGGCCGACCGGCACAAGATCGTGACCGACTTCAGCGAGTGGCACACGGAACTGGCCGCGCTGAAGCAGACCTATGCCATGAACTACGACAGGGAAAGCCCGCTGATCCAGCCGAATTACGTGATCGAGGAGATCAACCGGCTCACGAAGGGCGAGGCGATCATCACCACCGGCGTGGGCCAGCACCAGATGTGGTCGGCGCAGTACTTCGACTTCCGCCAGCCGCGCCTGTGGCTCACCTCGGGCAGCATGGGCACGATGGGCTTCGGGCTGCCCGCCGCCATCGGCGCGCAGTTCGCGCACCCGGAGAAGCTGGTCATCGACGTCGATGGCGACGCCAGCATCCGCATGAACCTGGGCGAGCTCGAGACCGTGACGACCTACCGCCTGCCCGTGAAGGTGGTGGTGCTGAACAACTTCGGCGACGGCATGGTCAAGCAGTGGCAGAAGCTCTACTACCAGGGCCGGCTGTCGGCGACGGACAAGTCGCTCTACCGCAAGGATTTCGTCAAGGCCGCCCAGGCGGACGGCTTCGACTACGCCGTGCGCCTCGACCGGAAGGCGGACGTGCCACGGGTGGTCGCGGAGTTCATCGCGTTCAAGGGTCCGGCCTTCCTGGAGGTCATCATCGACCCCGAGGCCTGCGTGTACCCGATGATCGGCCCCGGCATGGCCTACGACCAGATGATCACCGGCGACTTCATTCCGAGCCGCACGCCCGGCGCCGGCTCCGGCACGCCCGGCAACAACTCGATGTTCTGATGACTGCCCGTAGGAGCGCCTTCAGGCGCGACCCTGCTCCCGCTCGAGATTCGCGGACTCGATTCGAGCGGGAGCAGGGTCGCGCCTGAAGGCGCTCCTACAGCTTCCAGCGGAGGGAGAGTTGCAGCTGGTTCTGCCGCGAGGTCCGCGGCAACCCGTTGAACACCCAGGCGCACTGCTCGATCTCGCAGTGCTCCGTGGCGATCGCCAGGTACTCCGCACCCACGCGCACGTGCTCCGACCACTCGTAGAGCCAGCTCGCCGTCCAGGCGTAGCCATTGTCCCGGTTCGTGTACATGTCAGGGTCGTTGTAGGGATGCACATCGAAGTCGTCGTAGCGGGCAGTCAGCCGATGACGGCCGAAGGCCCGGGTCAGCAGCAGGAAGCGTGAGTCGAATCCCGAGTCCCACACGTGCCAGGGCCCCAGGTTCGGACCCATGCGCGTGATCCCGTCCAGCCACTGGGCAATCACACCCACGTCACCGGGCAGGGTGAACTCCACGCCCAGGTGGTTGAAGCGCGTCTGCCAGGCGTAGTCGGGACCGTCCATGGCCTCCGGGTTGCCGTGGTTGTCGTAGTGGAAATACTTGATGCGGAAGGATTCGCCCATCCGCCACTCGGCTGCGACGTAGAAGCCGGGGTCGTGGTCGATCTCCTTGAAGACCTCCAGGCCGCTGTCGGTGTAGTGCACCGGCTCCCAGGGCTCGATGGCGGGGATCTCGGGCACGGGCAGCGCGCTCGTGAGGCCCGTCTGCCGGTCGTGCAGCGACCAGCCCCGCCAGTTCAGCAGGGCGCCGGTCGGGTCGTTGCCGTAGAACATGGCGCCCTCGAGCGACAGCTCGGGCGACAGCGGCACCGAGGCAAGCACGCGGCTCACGCGCATTTCCGCCCCGACCGTGCGCAATTCCTCGCCAATCCAGGTATTGATGGCCGAGGACGACAATGCGTAGGGGCTGCTCCAGCCAGCGTCCACGTTCTCCAGCGACAGCTTCGGGTAGAAGGCGCCGATGCGGCTGCGCACGCGCCAGGGCGTGCGCGGCACCGGCCGCCACTCCAGGAAGGCTTCGGTCAGGTCGAGCGCGCGGTCCTTCGTGTCCTGGAAGTTCAGCACGCCGTGGGCCACCAGCGTCGGCGTGACCCGGCCCCGGTACTCCAGGAACGCGCGGGAAAACTGCAGCGCGCCGTCGTCCTCGTCGAATCGCAGCTTGCCTTCGCCCTCGTCGAGCCAGGTGGTGAACGGCGAGGACACCGAGATGGCGCTGATGTCCACGGCGCCCTCGAGGACGTGGCGGTCATCGCCGTCCGCGCCGGAGGCCAGACCGGCCGCGAGCAGGAGCAAGAGTGCGAGCGGTGCGCGCATCAGTAGTTTCCGCCCGCCAGTGCACTGCGTTTCTTCGGCGCGGGGACGCTGCCGGCGACAGTCAGGCGGAACGCGAGGCTCCCCGGCGCCGCGTCAGTGACCTCCACGGTGCCAACCTCGGGCGGATTACCACGGTCGAGGCCGGGTGCCCACGCGTGCACCGCGTGCCGTCCCGAAGGGACGTCGGCCAGGGTAAGGCGCCCGTCCGGACCGGTGACACCGTAGCGCGTTGAATCCACCACCACGATGTAGCCCAGCATGGAATCGTGGATGTTGCACCCGAGGACGACGACACCGGGCTTCGCGAAGCGCTGGACGAGGGGGTCGTCGCCCTTGTACAGGGGCAGGGCAAAAGCGTTGGGCCTGGAAAAGGAATAGACGTGATGACTGGTCGGGTCGCTGTTGATGAACCGCACGTCGCTGCCGGCCTGCACGACGGAGATCGTCGGCACGAACGCTTCGCCACGCTGGTCGATGACCGCCGGGGGCTGGATTGCCGGCGTGCGCACGTCGGGCAGGTAGACCACGACTCCCGGCGCCGGGCGGCCATCGGGTCCGGTCGCCACCAGGGACAGGCTCTGCCCCGCGAGGACAAGGCGCGGTCCCGCCCCGCCCAGCAGCACGGCAAGCAGTAGTTGACAGGCAAACCAGCGCCCAGCGCGCATCCCGTACTCGCCCAGATCCCGTGTACCCTAGGCAACATAATCGGGAGCGGCTGGAGGTTCCGTGACCAAGTCCCCGAATCCAGTGGGAAAAGTGAAAGAGGTGCCGGACACCTTGCCGCCATGCTGAGTCCTGCCGAGGAGCTGGGGCTTGCCGGCACGGCGCTCGACGCCCGGGTGCGGCGTGCGGTGAATCATATTCCGGACGCCACGCTGCACTGGCTGTCCCGCCGCCTGGCTGAAGACGCGCGTCTGAACGGCGTGGTTTACGAGCGCGGCGGCGAAATCGAACCGGTGCGCATCATGTTGCGGCCCCTGCTCGTCATGCCGGAGCAGGTGGCCTACCTCCACAACGTCTGCACCGTCCTGGTGGACGCCCTGAAGCGCCTGCCGGAGCTCTACTTCAGCGACCCCGAGGTGCGGGCCATCCTCCCTCTCGCGGCCGACGAGGAAGCCTGGCTCCGGGACTGCTGGACCGCGCTCGAGGGCGGGCAGAATGCCCTCTACGGCCGGCTCGACGCGGTCTGCGACTTCACCGGCGCCCGCTGGCAGGACTCCCTCCAGTTCCTGGAGCCAAACCTGTCCGGCGTCGGCGGCATCCAGCTGGGCCCCCTCGCGGACTCGCTCGTCATGCGCGACATCGTCCCGACCATCATCGCCCACGACCCCGGCCTCACCATCGACCAGCCCCGGGACCAGCGGGACCTGTTCCTCCAGGTCCTGCTCGATCATTCTCGGGCCGTCGGGCGCCAGGGCCGGAACATCTGCCTCGTGGAGCCCAAGTACGAGACCGACGGGCCCAACGAGCAGTCCGCCATGGCCCGCTACTTCCGCGAACGCCACGGCGTCACCGTGGTCCACGCGGATCCTTCCGAACTCCGGCTGGAGGGCGATGAGGTCTGGTACCAGGACACCTGCATCGACGTGGCCTACCGGGACTACGAGATGCGGGACCTCCTCGAGCTCGAGCGCGAACAGGGCGCCCCACTGCCGGCAATGCGCGCCCTCTTCCGCCAGAACCGCATGGTCTCCTCCGCCGGCGGCGACTTCGATCACAAGAGCTGCTGGGAATTGCTCACCGACGACAGGCTGGTGCGCCGCCACTTCACCAACCGGGAGCGCCTGCTGTTCCAGCGGCACATCCTCTGGACGCGGATCCTGTCGAACCGGACCACGTCGCTGCCCCACGGGCGCGGCGACCTGCCAGGTTACGCCCGGGAGTTCCGCGAACACCTGGTGCTGAAGCCGAACCGCGCCTACGGTGGCGAAGGCGTGCACGTAGGCTCCCTCACCCCGCAGGCCCAGTGGGAGGACCTGCTGGCCGGGGCGCTGAAGGTGCAGGACGATCCGCACCAGTCCTGGGTGGTGCAGGCCGTCGCCAACCTGCCTGTGCAGGAGTTCCCCGTGGTGGACGCGGAGGGCCGCGTGCACTACGAGCCCTTCTACTCCGTGCTCGGCTTCGCGCCGACCGACCACGGCCTGGCGATGCTCTGCCGGGTTTCCCAGAAGCAGGTGGTGAACGTAGCCCAGCACGGCGGCCTGGCGCCGGTGCTGATCGGCTACCCCCCCGACGACCTGCGGGCGCCGATCCGCGCGGCCGTGCCCCGGGATATCGCCGAGAAGCGCCTGACCGACAGGATCCGGGAACTGCGGGACCTGGACGCCGTGGTGGCACTGCTGGACTGGGACGAGGAAACCTACCTGCCCGCGGGCGCCCACGAGCGGCGCGGCCAGCAGATGGGCACCGTCGAGACGATCGCCCACGACCTGCTCGTGGACGACGCGCTCGGCGACCTGATCGAGGAAGTCAGTGAACTGACCCGCGACGACCCGCTCCGCCAGGCGGAGCTCGCCGAACTGAAGCGCGAGCGGCGCATCGAGCTGGCAGTGCCCCACGACCTGGTGGGCGCGCTCGCCGAGGCCCGGTCGCTGTCCCTCGCCGCGTGGGAGGAAGCCCGCGCCGCGGGAGACTTCGGCCCGTTTGCCGGCCCCTTCGCCGCGCTCCTGAAGCTCGTGCGCGAGCGCGCCCAGGCGCTCCAGCGGGGCGGCGACCTCTACGACGGCCTGCTCGACGAGTACGAGCCCGGCATGACGAAGGCGCGACTTGATCCGCTGCTGCGGTCAGTGGGTGAGCGCCTCCGGGAGCTGGTGCCGGTCCTGGCCGAGCACACCCGGGCGGCAGGCCCCGGGTTGGCGGCAGCGTACCCGGAGCCGGAGCAGGAAGCGTTCTGCCGCGCACTGCTCGTGGACATGGGCTTCGCGCTGGCCCGGGGCCGCGTCGACCGGTCCACGCACCCCTTCACCACCATGATCGGCGAGGACGACGTGCGCCTGACCCTGCGCTTCCAGGCGGACAACCCGCTGTCGGCGATCTTCGCTGCCCTCCACGAGGGCGGGCACGCGCTGTACGACCAGGGCTTTCCGCCCGAGCTGCACGACACGCTGCTTGCCGAGGCGCCGAGCACGGGCCTCCACGAGTCCCAGGCGCGGCTCTGGGAGAATCACGTGGGCCGCAGCGCCGCCTTCTGGGCCCACTACCTGCCGCGGCTGCAATCCCGGTTTCCCGCAGCGCTGCGGGACATCGATGCCGGGAGCTTCCTGCGGGCGGTGAACGTGGTGCGGCCCACGCTGATCCGAGCCGAAGCCGACGAGGTGACCTACAACCTGCACATCCTCATGCGCTATGAGCTGGAGACGGCGCTGCTGTCCGGCGACCTCCCCGTCCGCGACCTGCCGTCGGCCTGGAACGAGAGCAGCCGCAAGTGGCTCGGCATCGTCCCGGCCACGGTCAGCGACGGCTGCCTGCAGGACGTGCACTGGGCAGGCGCTTCGCTCGGCTACTTCCCGACCTACACCATCGGCAACCTGTACGCCGCGCAACTGGCCGAAAGCTACGCCGCGCAGGCGGATCTCGACGCGCAGCTCGCGGGCGGCCACCTGCGCCCGCTCCGGGACTGGCTGGCGGCGAACGTCTACCGGTGGGGATGCCGGCTCGAGGCGGAGGAAATCATCCGGACCGCCACCGGGCGGGGGCTGGATGCGGACGCGTTCTTCCGGCACCTGGCGGCGAAATTTCCCGACGCTCTTGCCCGGTAACCTCCGGTACCGCGCCTAAGCCCATGAACGGGCGGGTTATCCCGGAAATGGTTACTTTTTGTACAGGCTTCGACAGCCCGCGTATATTCAGAAGTGACTGAACCAATAACTACAACTGTATCTCTGTGGGGGTAATCAGAATGATTCAGGAATATTCAGGGCGACCCGTCGCCCGCGGATTGCGTGCCGCCTCGCTGGTCGGCGTCCTGGCCGTCTCGTTCGCTTCGTCCCAGGCGTTTGGCTACAGCGCCATGTATGTCTTCGGCGACAGCCTGTCGGACACGGGCAACGTCAATGCCATCACGGGCGGTGTGCCGTTCCCGCCCTACGCCACCGGCCGCTTCTCGAACGGCCCGGTGTGGGTGGAAACGCTCGCGGCCAACCTGGGACTGTCGGCCAACTCGGCACTGGGAGTGCCCGGGGGCACCAACTGGGCCTTCGGCGGCGCGCCCACGGGCCCGCCCTACACCCAGAGTGTTCCGTACATCACCCAGCAGGTCAGCGGCGGATTCTCCCCGCTGCCGGGTTACCTGCAGACGACCGGCGGCATCGCGGACCCGAACGCGCTGTACGTGGTCTGGGGTGGCGGCAATGACGTGCGCCAGGGCAGCATCACCGGTTCGGTCGCGAATATCTCCAGCGCCATTACGGCACTGGCCGCGGCGGGCGCCGAGACCTTCCTGGTGCCCAACCTGCCCAACATCGGCCTGACGCCAGAGGCGATCGCCGGCGGCCCGGCAACCGTCGCTGGCGCCACGTTCCTCTCGACGACGTTCAATGCCCAGCTCGCGGCCGCGATTCCCGGCCTGGAGTCCTCGCTGGGGATCAACATCATCGAGGTCGACGTGTTTGCGTTCCTGAACAACGTGATCGGCAACCCCAGCCTGTTCGGCATCACCAACACCAACGGCCGCTGCTTCAGCGGCCCGACGGGCGTTGGCGGCGCGGGGACGGTCTGCGCGAACCCGGACGAGTATGTGTTCTGGGACGGCATCCACCCGACTGCGGCGGCTCACGCCTTCCTGGGCGACTACGCGACGGCGGCCGTGATCCCGGTGCCGCCGGCGGCCATCCTGCTGGTGTCCGCCTTCGCGGCCCTGGGCGGACTGCGGCGCAAGGCAGCCTGAGACTTCAACTGCCTCCAAGGGAAAAGGCCGCCGCGAGGCGGCCTTTTTCTTTCCCGCAGAAAACTAAGGTCCGGCACCTTTCGACTCGTCGAGGGAGGACATGTCCTTGGGGGTGCCGTGCTGGATCAGCAGGGCCTTCTTGCGCAGGAAGCGGAGCAGGCCGGACGGGCCCATGCGCGACGCGCCGAGGCCGGAGAGGTTGAACGCGTTCTTCTCGGCGTCGAAGACCTCGGTGGTGAGGCCGCCGTCGTTGATGCTGACGGCGCCCACGTTCAGGTGACGGGCCACGGCGACAGCAGCAGCCTCATCGCCCAGCACGGCCGCCGAGAGCCCGTAGATCGAATCGTTAGCCAGGCGCACCGCCTCGGCCGGGTCCCGGAAGCTCATCACCGGCACGACGGGACCGAACGTTTCCTCGGTCATGAGCGTCATGGCGTGGGTCACGCCGGTGACCACCGTCGGCCGCAGCCAGAGCCCGCCACCGTGATTCTCGATGGCTCCTCCGGTGAGGATACGGGCGCCCTTCGCCACGGCATCGGCGAGCTGGCCGGCAATGATCTCCGCCTGCCGGGCAAAGATGAGCGGACCCACCTGGCCACGGCGGCTGTCCGGGTAATTGAGCGGTACGGCGGAGGCGCGCGTCACCAGGCGCTCGAGAAACGCACCCTGCACACCCTCCTGCACGTAGACACGCTCCAGGGACTGGCAGGCCTGCCCCGTCGCCTGCACGGACGCGCGCAACACCACGGCGGCAGCCCGGTCCGGATCCGCCGAATCGAGCACGATCACCGGATCCTTGCCACCCAGCTCGAGGAACGCGGGGATGAACCGCCGGGCGCAGGCCTCGGCGACCTTGCGGCCCGTGGCCACGCTGCCGGTGAAGCAAACCGCATCCACCTCCTCGATGAGGGCCGCGCCCGTCTGCCCGTCGCCCGTCACGAAGGCCAGCACCGCGGCCAGCTCGGGAAACTCCCGGACGCTGGCCATCAGCGGCGCGACGAAGCGCGGCGTGACCTCGCTGGGCTTGACCAGCACTGCGCAGCCCGCGAGCAGCGCCGGGATGGTGTCGAGCATCGACAGCAGGAACGGGAAGTTCCACGGGCTGATCACGCCAACCAGGCCATAGGGCACGAGTTGCGACTGCACGCCGATGCCGGGCGTGACCGACGGCCGCTCCGCTGCGTCCTTCAGCGCGTGCCCCGCCATGGCCGCATTGCCCGCCACCATGCCACCCAGCGCGCCAACCTCATTGCCGGCAAGCAGGTGGCGGCCCGTGTCCGTGGCGAGCGCGTCGAGCAACGGACCGGAATTCGCCAGCAGCCGGTTCGACCAGGCCTTGAGAACCGCGCTGCGGCCGGCCACGCCCGCGGCAGCCCACGCCACCTGACTGGCGCGCAGGCGGGCAGACAGTGCCGACAGCGCGGCGGGGCCGACGGCCTCGACGTGGCAGTCGGTCTGGCCCGTACGCGGGTTGCGCACGGGGAGCTGGCGGGCAGAAGTGTCCGGCATGAAGGTCGGGTCGCGCGTGAACGCGCTCCTACGGGGCCGGCTTCCGCGCGTCGATGACCTTCTTGAAGTAGGTCCAGCTGGTCTCGTTGGGCCGCTGGTCATCGAGGGGCGGCGGATCGCGATAGGCCGGGAAGTTCTTCGCGATCTCGGCCTTCATGGTGGGTGAGAGGTCGTCCCACGCCGCCAGCTTGCGTCCGGCCGTGTGGAAATAGAGCATCCCGGCGCGGTCGCCCATCTCCATCCAGGGCAGCCACATGGAAATGCGCTGCCAGCCCACCGCCGTATCGGCATTGTCCTTCCGGCGGTTGGCGAGGTCATCAGCAGCGCCGAAGAAATTGAACAGCTCGGTGACGTGGTACGTGCCGCCCACGTAGCGCTGGTAGTCGCCAGCGAGGACGTTGGTGTAGAAGAGCGGCACGCCGGTCGTCAGCCACCACTGGTTGCCGCTCACTTCGAAGGGCAGGTTCGTCGGCTTGCCATCGCGGCCCATGAGGCCGTAGTTGCCGTTGACCGGATCGTTCGCGACGTGCAGGACCTCGACCTTCTTGCCCGTCCAGGGGTTGGTCCAGTTGCGCAGCACCTCGCCGGTGACCGGATCCTCGTAGAGCAGGATCTCGCGGCTCACGAGGCGGAATTCCGCCCTGTTCTTCGCACCCGCCAGCGGCCCGCACTGCCGGACATTCATGCCCTCCAGCCTGAAGAGCTGCCGGTCCGGCTCGCCGGGAACGCGGCTGTAGGCGACGCCCTTCCAGTAGAAGGTCATCGGTTTGCCGTCGGTCTCCGAGCACTGGATGCGGCGCATGGCGACCAGCTGGGCTTCTGGCGTGGCCAGGTCGGGAGCCGCGGCCAGTGCGACCGGGGCTACGAGCGCCAGCAGTAGTGCCGGAAACAAACGAGCGGGCATGGGGTGTTCCTCGTTGTGAGGGCGCCACTTTAACGCCAGGCGCCCGCTCAGTCGACCAGCCGGTCCACCTTGGCCGCGCAGATGAAATCGTTCTCGGTGAGGCCATCCACCGCGTGGGTGGACCACTGCACGACGCAGCGGCCGTAGCCCACGTCCAGGTCCGGGTGGTGCCCCTCGGACTCGGCAATCCAGGCCACGGCGTTGACGAAGCCCATCGTCCGGCCGAAGCCGGGAAACTCGAAGCGCCGGCTCAGCCACTTGCCGTCGGAGGACAGCACCCAGTCCGGGTGCAGCGCCTGGCGCAGTTCGGCGACGGCCGCGGCGGTGAGGGGCGGGACGCCACCTTCGCAGGGCTTGCAGCGTCTCGTGGTCAGATCGGTCATGGTCACGACTCCTTCAGCCGCCGGGCCCGCGGATGATGATTCTCGGGCCCTGGTCCACCTGGGTCAACGCCACGAAGGTACCGCCGCTGCGATCGCACAAGGCGCGCATGAAGGCGGCGAAACCCGCCGGGTTGGAACTGGCCTCGCCCGTGGGAAAGCCGATGCCGTGGATGCGCACGAGGCGCTGGCCCCGGCCATCGGGCTTGTTGACGCTCTCGATCTGCCGGATCACGCCCTCGACCACGCGGCCCTGGAAGTCGTCGCCGAAGACGTAGACGCTGATGCGCTTGTCCGGCGCATAGAAGGTGTTGATGGCGGCAACGATGCCCTCCGTCGGGTTGGACACCGAGCCCGGCCAGTTCTCCATGGCGCGGATCACCTGCGCGCGGCTGGTGCGGGAATCCGGGATCCAGCGCCGGGCCGTGCCGCGGAGCAGGTAATCGCCGCTGCTGCTGAACACCTGGATGCCCTTGATGCGCGGGTAGACGTCGAGCGTCTCCTTGACCTTCGCCTTCACCGTGGGCCAGACCGACTGCATGCTCCCGGAGTTGTCCACGACGAAGATGATGTACTCGCTGTCGACGGGAATGCCGCCCACCGTGGTGTCGTCTGCCGGCGGCTTGTAGTCGGCCAGCAGCTTGCGCATGTCCTCCGTTAGCTGCTGGCGGGCTGCGCGCAGCTCGCCCATCTCCGCGGTCTCGGGCTCGGGCTGCACGCTCGCCCGGTACTGGCCCCGGATCTTCGTGAGGTCGGCTTTGAGCCGGGCCAGCACCTGCTCCTCGTCGGACGGGGGCGCGCTGACGCCGAGCGTCAGCGCCTCGGCCTCCCCGCGGATCTCGAACAATTCCTTCTGCAGCCGCTCGATGAGGCCCTGCACGTCGGCGCGGGTCTCCTGGATCGCGGCCGGCTCGAAGAGCAGCGTGATCACGAGGAGCAGGATGATCGCTCCAAAACCGCAGGAGATCGCGTCGAGGAACGACAGGTTGAGGCTGTCGGAGTCCTCGCGCCGGCGCCGGCGGCTCATGGCCAGTCCCTCGCGGGCGCCAGGAAGGAGCCGCGGGTGCGCATGGCGAGATCCCAGAAGCGGACGGCTGCCTCCGGGTCACCCTCCATGGGCAGCAGGATCACGTTCACCGGAACCTTGGCGGGCAGCTCCGCGACAGCCTGGCGGAGGAAGTTCGCGCGCCGGTCGGCCCGGATCGCCTCCGGCTCGGCGGGCGGATTCGCGCCCTGGGTCGGCAGGCCATCGGTGATGAGAAAGATATTGTCCGGCGTGGGCTTCATGGCGGCCGCGGCCTGGAAGGCCTTGATCAGGCTCGTGCCCTTCGCCGGCACCACCTTGCGCAGGCCTGCGAGGGCAGCGTCGAAGTCACTGCCCTCGTTGGCCGTGAGCCAGCTGCCGTCGGACCCCGCAACCGTGGTCCCCGCCTGCTCGCTGAACGCATAGATCTGGAAGCGCGCGCCCGGCTGGAGCTGGGTGGTCAGCCATTCGACCGTGCTGACCGCCTGCCGCCACTTGGGGGCCCTGACCTTCCGCTCGTCGGGCATGGCGCGGTAGCGCACGACGTTCGCGTAGGTCCGGCCGAGCATGCTGGCCGATGCATCCACCAGGATCAGCACCCGCTGGCCGCCCATGCGCATGCCGGTCAGGTACTGGCGGTTGCCGGGCCCCACGAAACTCCGGATCCGCTGGCCGGTGCCGGGCTGGGGCCTCGCCTCGGCGAGGCGCCGGGCGCCCTCCTCCAGGCGCTGCACGTCGGACCGCAGCTGCTCCACGCTCTCCTTCTTCGCGAGGCTGTCGTTGTCCTGCCTGTCGGCCGCGACGCGCAGTTCCTCGATCAGCTTCTGCAGGCGCTCGATTTCCCCGGCGGCGCCCGTGGCGCGGGTCTCCCGCGCCGTTGATTCGGTACGCAGGCGAAGCAGGTTCTTCCTGGCATCCAGCACCTCCTGCTCGATCTTCGTCGCCTCGGCACGCAGGTCGTCGTTCGCCAGGTCTGCCTTCACGCGGACCTGGGCGCTGATGATCATGAGGAAGAGGATCGTCGCGCCAAGGCCGCAGGCCATCACGTCCAGGAAGGACAGGCTGAAGACACTGAAGGACCTGCGCGCCATGTACGTCGCGTCAGCCGGTAGCGTCGCCGGCTGCGGCCACTTCGGACAGCAGCCGCAGCTCGACGGGTGGCGAGCCCAGCGACAGCACGTCGCCGGGCTGGATGAGGGCCGCTCCCTCGATGCGGTGGCCGTTCAGCCAGGTGCCGAAGCGGCTGTGGTCGAACACGAATAGAGCGCCATTCTCCCGGCGCAGCGTGCAGTGCTGCCGGGAAAGGCCACGGAGCGCGGGATCGAGGGTGACGCCCGCCTCGCCCGGCTGCAGCTCAGTGCCGATCCGGAAGGGCGCATCGCCCAGCCGATGGGCCTGGTGCCCCGCGAGCAGGTGGGTGGGCATGCTCTCCGCGCGGGCCAGCGCGCCCGCAGCCGGGGCAGGCAGGTCCAGCGGAGCCTCGTCCCAGGGCAATTCGGTGATTTCGACCGGGCTCGCGCCGCCGTGAAGACGTCCCGCGGCGCGGCTGGCCAGGCCAGCGGCGGCGGCCCCGGGCGGGAGCACGTGGACCTCCGTGTCCGGCAGTCGCAGGAGCGCATCGAGCACGCCGGGCAGGTCGGCCAGCCGTGGATGAACCTGCAGCACGTGGGAGCCCCGCTCCGCAATCCGGGCGCGCAGCTTCTGCAGGAGCGGCTCGCAAGCCCGGGCCACCCGCGCGCGAAAGTCTGCAGACGGAATGACCGCGGCAAAAGTGCCGCTGCGGGTGGCAAGCTCGACCTTGACCTCCGCGTCCCGCGCGATCCGCGCCAGCCAGCCGGGCAGCTGATCGAACAGCGCCTGTTCCGTGGCGGAGTCGTGCAGCGGATCGAAGCGGCTGCACTCCACGAAGCGCCGCGCCAGGGTTTCCATGCTGAGACGAAGCAGCGGCTCGATACCCAGTGTCGGAAAGATCTCGCGGTCGCCCGGCGAGTCACCCAGCGCTGCCATTCCGGACTGGCGGATGCGGGTCAGCGCGAGACCGTGGAGTCCGGCGTCTAGGTTCAGCAGTTCCCGCCCGGGCCGCGCGTGGCGGCTCGCCGCCACGGCAGCGTCGGCCAGGGCGAACACGCGCATGCCGAGGGCGTTGGACAGAGCCACCAGCTCATCGCGCTGGCCGGCCGTCCAGCCTGGCGGCAACGCGTACAGCACACCCTGTCGGCCGGCACCGTGGCGGGCCAGCAGGCGGCGCAACTGGGCCCCGGCCAGGTCAGCGGCGGTTCGGAATTCGCCAAGAGGCCTGGCCAGTGGATTCGCACCGAAATCCCGCCAGTGCCGGGAACTGGCCACGTGCGCGTCGCGCCGGAGCGAGGCCAGCGCATCGAAGCCGAACAGCAGGTCGCCCTGCCCAACCACCGCGTAGCCGGGCTCGGTGTGGAGCACGCCGGAGTCGTCGGCGACGGCAAGCAGCGCGTCGTTCAGCTCGACGGCGATCCAGGAGCCTGCGGCGGGCCCGGCCACGGCACTAGTTCGCCTGCAGGTGGCGGATCAGCTGCTCGTCCAGGTAGTCCTCCGTCTCGAACGCCAGGCGTTCCTGCACCAGCTGCAGCTGGTGCACGAGGAACATGAGCAGGATGCTGATCAGCAGGGCAATGAGCGTGGAATTGAACGCCACGCCAAGGCTCTCCGTGACGCCGCTGATGTCGCCGGACACCGCCTTGTTCGCCACGCCCAGCGCATCGCCGATGCCCCGTACCGTGCCGATGAAGCCAATCGACGGAATCGCCCAGAGGATGTAGCGGATCATGGACAGCTCCGCTTCCAGCCGCTCGGCTTCGGACATGATCAGTGTGTGGGAGGCCGACGACGCGTCCTGGACATTGCGCGTCGCGCCGAAGCGCTGCAGGGCATGGAGCAGCGCCCGCGGGACCAGCAGGCCGCGCTCGGCGTCCGGCAGGGCCTGGAGCTGGCGCACGTAGTCGCGCGTGTCCTCGGGGAGGATGCGTATGCCCTCGGCGATGGGCACGAGCTGCCGGTCAAGGATCCGGCGCTCGCGACCAAGTCCCCGGGTCTTGTAGCCCATGATGGCCAGGGCCCAGAAGCCCAGCACGAAGCAGGATTCCTGCTCCCAGTCCTTGAGCACGACGTACCAGGAGCGTTGCGCCGTGTAGTTGGGATCCTGCTTGATCATCGCCCGGGTCTGCTCGATGTCCGCCCGCGCGTTGGGCCACACCACCGTGACGTAGACGGCGTGCACGACGAGGATCGACAGAAGGAGCGAGAACAGCTGGAAAAGGAATTCGTTGGAGAAGGTCTTGTGCATGACGGGGCTTCCGGTCCGGTGGCCGCTAGATGTCCGAGGGCAGGGAGATCGCGACGTCGACCCGCAGCGGATCGACGGGCAGCTCCTCGTTGGGGTCGGCACGATCACCGAGCGCTTCCTCGGCCTGGCGGATCTGGGCCTCGATGTCCGCCTGGCTCGGTGCCGCGGCCTCTGCGGGTGCGGGGGGCAACCCGGCCGCCGCCGGCGCGGTGTCGTCGAGCGAGTTGAACACGGTGGGTGGCACGCCGCCGACCCGGGTCACGGCCCAGGCGGCGCCCAGTCCGGCCAGGATCAGCACCAGCGTCCGCCAGAACGATGTCATTTCAGGTCCGCATACCGGGCCACGCGAAAGCCCACGTCGAGCCGGCCGATGTCGCCGAAATCCCGGAAGGCCAGCCGCAGCTCGCTGATGCCCCCGTGGCGCCAGCTCGAGCCGCGGATCACATGATACTGCCCGTCCGCCGGCCCGGTGGGATCCACGGCCTCGGCGGCCCCCGGCGTGCCCACGGTGTACCGGTCGTTGACCCACTCCGCCGCGTTGCCCCCCAGGTCGTGGAGGCCGAGCGGGCTGGCGTCGAAGCTGCCCACGGGCGCCGTCACCGGGAAGCCGTCGTCGTAGCCGGCGAGCAGGCCGGCGACGAAACCATTGGCCGACTGGTCGGCAAAGTTGCCCGCGCGCGCCGGCGGCGGAAAGGTGTCGCCCCAGGGATAGCGCCGCGCGCCCCCGCCACCGTTGTAGCGGGCGGCCCACTCCCACTCCGCTTCCGTGGGCAGGCGGTAGCCGGATGTCGCGGGTGACACCAGCGCCAGCTGCGGACCGCCGGGCTTCGCGACCGTCTCATAGGCGCGCGGCAGGCCCTCCTGGTCACTCAGCCAGTTACAGTAGGCGGCCGCGTCCTCCCAGCCCAGCATGACCGCGGGGTAGTCCCCGCCCGCCAGCACCTGGTACTTCTCCGCGCCGGAGGTGTGCCGGGGGCGAAAGGCGCGGAACTGGGTGTTGGTGACTTCCCGCACGCCGATATAGAAGGGTCGCGTGAGGCGCACGTCGCGCTCGGTCTCGTTGGCCCGTCTCCCCTGCTCGCGCCGCGGGGCGCCCATGCGCAGGCTGCCGGGCTGGACCAGGCGCATCTCCATGCCCGAGCGGGTTGCCACGGCGCGCGGAACGGCGGCAACCACGGCCTGCTCGGGCGTGAGCAGCTTGACCTCGATCACGCGGGGCAGGCCCGGCTCCGGCGTCACCTCGGTGGCGTACGTCGAGAAACCCGACTTGCGCACCTCCAGCCGGTGCCGGACGGCGGGCAGTGACAGCTCGGTCGTGGCGGCGCCCACCGGCTTGCCGTCGACGAACAGTTCCGCATCGGCGGGATCGCTGACGACCCGCACCACACCCAGCCGCGGCGTGAGGGTGATGCGCACCGTGGCGCCCCGCGCCGTCGTCAGGTCCACCCGGCTCGCCGCCGGCTCGTAGCCCGGTTTCACCAGCGCGAGGTCGTGGACCTGACCGGGCGCGAGCTCGGCTTCCAGCGGCGTCACGCCCCGATAGCGGCCGGCGGCGGTGACGGCCGCGCCAGCCGGCTCGGTGATGATGCGCACGAGGCCGTCGGCTGGCACCAGCGCCAGGTCGTCCAGCGACTGGGGCTGGTTCGGCACCGCGGTGACCAGGCGGGTCAGCGTCTTGAAGCCGTCCTTTTCGAGGGCGAGCACCCGGTTGCCGGGCATCAGCTCGAGACGTGCCGGCGTCGTGCCAACCCGCACGCCATCGGCAAGCACGGTGGCGCCGGCAGGCACGCTCGTCACGCTCACGTCTGCCCAGCCGGGCAGCAGCGGCACCTCCAGGGTCTGGCGCGCGCCGCCGCCCGCGACGTTCAGGGAGCCCTCCCACGCCTGGAAGCGCGGCGCCACGACGGCAACCTTGTGGATGCCGGCGGGAAGTTCCAGCCGGCCGAGCGGCGTCCGGCCGACCGCGTTGCCATCCACGCTGACCTCCGCCGGCACCGCCGGCCGGGTGACGACCGCGACGAGGCCGGGCAGGCGCACGAGGCGCAGGCGGAAGTCCGCGCTCGCCTCCGCGGCGACCTCGATGTCGAGCGTGCCCGGCGCGTAGCCGTCCGCCGTGGCGTGGACGGTGTAACGGCCGGGACGGAGCAGGTAGCGGCCGCCGAGCCGCAGGTCAGGCGCCCCGCGCACGTCGACCCGGGCGCCCGGCGGATCCGTGGCGATCAGCACGGCGCTCGAGGTGAGCAGCCAGAAGGCAGTCGCTGCCAGCAGCAGCAGTGCGACGGCCACCACGCCGGTGCGCCAGCGGTTCGTGGCGCGGCCTGCTCCGGCGCGGGCCGGTGGCCTGCCGGCGGCCACGGGCGGCGCCAGGACCCCGTCTGGCAGGGTGTCGCCCGGGGACTCGGGCGGCAGCGTGGCATAGTCCACGCCGCTGAAGCCCACGGTGAAGTCGAGTGTTCCGGCGCCGGCGGCGCAGCGGATGCGCGCGCTCCCGACACCGATCTCGTCGCCATCCGCGAGCCACCGGGTACCAGTGACGGCTTCGCCGTTGACGAGCACCGGTGTCGCCGTGCCGGTGACCTGGAGGAACGGCCGGCCGTCGAGCACGCCCACCAGGGCGTAGCCCGCATCCGAGACGGGGCCCGGGACGCGCAGCGCGGCGGCGGGTCCGGTGCCGATGCGCAGGGGCAGGTCCCCGGTCCCGGCGGCCCGGATGCCGCCGGCATCGCGAATGGTGATCTGCAGGTTCAGATGGCTTCCTCGCAACGAACGCTGATCGGCCCGCCGCCGGCGGCGTCGATCCGCACGTTCCGGCGCACGTCCCGGTAGCCGTCCCGCGTGCCCACCACCACGTAGCTTCCCGGCCGCAGCTCGACGGTCCGCGAGGTGAAGGCGCCCAGTGGCCCCACCTTGTATATGACCACGTTCGTGAGGTTGTCGGACTCGAACTGGACGGGAACGGGCTGGGCAGCGGCGGCGATCAGTTCGTTGAGCCGGCTCACCTGTGCGGCCAGCACGGGCCCGGGCGCGGACACGGCCGCCGCGTCGCGCAGCACCGCCCGGGCCGCGGCCACGGCGGTGTCGTCGTTGAACTGGTCGCCGTTCGCCAGCTGCTTCTCCAGGCGCTGATGCAGCGCCGCCCGGGAATCGGCCAGGGCGAGGCCGTCCCTCGCGGCAGCCAGGGTGGCGTCCAGCTTCAGCAGCTCCCGGTAACGGTCGGCCGCGTCGGCCCAGCGTTCCGCGGCGGCAAGCCGTCCCGCGTCCGCCTGAAGTCCGGCGAACTGGCTGCGCCGCGCGTCGCTGTCGAGCTGCTCCAGGGCGGCGCGCGCGCCCGCGTCGCCGGGACGCAGGGCAAGGGCGCGGCGGAGCGCCGAGCGCGCCTCGTCGGTTCGACCGGCGGTGGTTGCCGCGAGCCCCTGGGCCATGGACCGTTCGAAGTCGGCGGCGGCGCGCGCCGTGTCGAGCCGCGCGATTGCCGCCCGCGCCGGGGCCCACTCTGCATCCAGCTTCAGTACGGCGGCGTAGCTGGCCAGGGCAGCCGCCGGATCACCCGCCGCCTCCCGGGCCGCGGCTTCCGCCATCGCCGCGAGGACCTCGTCGAGCTGCCGGCTGCGGGCCAGGCCGCGGGTGGCCACCGGCTCGCCAGGCCGGATCAGCAACGCACGCTCGAACGCCGCGACAGCCGCCGGCTGGTCGGCACGGTCGACGGCCTCGCGCCCGTTCCTGAGTGCGGCGTCGAACGCGGCGGGTGCGCCGTCGGCAAGGCGCTGGAACCGCGTGGTCGCGGCGGCGAAACTGGCGGCTGCCGCGGTGAAGTCCTTCGCCGTGTACTGGTCATCGCCGACGCCTGCCAGGCGCTTCGCCTCCAGCCAGTCGGCGCCGCCCCACCGGTCGGCCGCCGCCGCCTTCGCCGCGGCTTCCGCTTCCAGGCGTTCGGCCAGGGCAGTGTCGGCCGCCGTCCGGGGGTCCGCGACGGCCGGCGACGTGCCTGCCGGAGTTGCGGGCGCAACCGCTGGCGCCGCTGGCCTCGCGACGGGGCCGCGCGCGGTAACGGCGTCGGGTAACCAGAAGACGACCGCCAGCACGGCGCCGAGCAGCGCGACGAGCGCGCCGGCGACCAGCAGCGGATAGCGGCGTGGGGCCGCGGCAACCGGACGGCGGCGCAGAGCCAGGTCAGCGCCGGCGGTGTCCCGCGCAGTGACCGCCGGCAGGCGCACTGCCTCGGCGGCGATGTCGGCCAGAAGCGCCCGGACGGCACCGAGACTCCCGGGCCGGAGCCGCGGCGATTTCTCCAGCAGGGCCGCGACCAGCTGCGTCAACGCCACGGGCAGCACCTGGCCCTGCCCGTCCATGCCGAGCCGCTCCGGGACCTCGGTCCGGATCCGTTCCGGCGTGATCCCGGGATGCAGCGGCGGCTGTCCCGCGAGCAGGTCGTACAGCAGCGCGCCCAGGCTATAGAGGTCGTCGGCGCCGGCGGGCGGAGCACCGTCGAGCTGTTGGGGGCTCACCGTGGACAGTGAGACCGGGCCGTGGGCGTCCGGCAGCGAGCCGCTGCGAAAGTCCGTGAGGCGCCAGCGCCCCTGCCGGTCCCGGAGGACGTTGCCGGCCTTCAGGTCGCCGTGGGCGAGCCCCTGGGCATGCACGTACTGCAGGGCGTCCACCACCTCCCGCACGGCGCCGACGATGGCCTGCCAGCCAGCCCCCCGCAGCGTGCCGAGGTCGCCGCCGTCGGCGAGTTCCAGGGCGACGCACACGACGTTGCCAGCGGCGACGACGGCCAAGGGCCGCAGGATGCCCGGATGAACCAGCCGGCGGAGTTGCGCGGCGTCCGACTCCAGTCCCGCGAGCAAGGCGGCGGCGCTCGCCTCGTCCGGCGTGGCCACCAGGCGCAGGGCGACGTCGGTGCCAGTGACGGTGTCGGTGGCGGCCCAGACCTCCGCGCTGCCGCCCCGGCCCAGCAGGTGCAACAACCGGAAACGTCCGGCCAGTTCCGCACCCGCCGCGATCGGTGACATGCAGTCCGGCTGGGCGCCCTGGGGTTACGGGGCTGCCGGTGCCGCGTCGGGCAGCGGCGTGCCGGAACCCGCGGTCGCGGCCGTTTCCGGCGGGGCGGGCACGGCGATCCCGGTTTCCGCGGAATAGATCTCCCGCAGCAACCGCCGCCATTCCTGGTAACGGGCCTCGGCCGTGCCGGTGAGCCGGCGTGTCTGCCCCTCCACTTCGACGACCAGGGGCTCGGCCTCGGCGTTGAAGCCCTCGCCGGCTTCCTTGAGGGCATCGCGGCTCACGTTGGACTCGGCGCGCTTCTCGAGCGCGCTCTTGATGCCCTCGAAGCCGCCATAGACACCGGCCATGGTGATTGCGCCGTTGTCGCCGCCGTTGCTCTCGTAAAGCACCGCGGCGAGCAGGGAAAGCGCACCCGCGGTGCCCCGGATGAAGGCCGATCGGCGCAGGTCCTGGTAGCGGATCATTTCCTCCCGCGACATCTTCCGCCAGTCCTCGTAGGGCTTGGCGAGCTCGTAGTAGAGGTTCGCGTAGTACTCGTTCAGCGTGTCGGCGAGGGCGTATTCCCGCTCGCGCACCGCGCGCATGCGGGCAACCATGGGATCGTCGGCGGCCGGCAGGCGCCGGAGCCGGTACTGCCCGGACTTGTCCTGCTCCAGCGAACCGGCGAACGCCGCCGGCACGAGGGCCGCTCCGTAGCGCAGTTCCGCCACGTTGCGCACCGTGGCGAGGTCCTTTGCCGACATTGCCTGGCGAAATTTGAGGAGGTCGTTGGCGATCTCGTTGTAGACACTCTGGTAGGGATCCTGGCCCGCTTCCCGGTACTTCGAGTAGGCCTTTTCAGGGACGGTCACGGCGTACTCCCTGTTCAGCCATTCGCGGCCGGTGGCGTCCCAGGCGCCCACCCGCAGCACCACGTCGAGCCCGTCGGATTTGTCGATGCGGCCCCAAACCGTCAGGTCGACTGCATCGGAGCGCTCGGGAACGACCCAGACCGAGCCCCACAGGCCGCTGGCCTCCATCGTGGTCTTGAGCTGGTACGGCATGTAGCGCGCCTCGGCCTGGCGCACTTCGGGGAAGATCAGCTTCTTCTCGTCCAGCTCGGCCCCCGCCTCGACGCCCGCATCGAACAGGATGATGCCGACGTCGAGGCGCTCGGCATCCGGCAGCTCGCCGGCCGCCCGCACGAGATCAGTCTGTTCGTAGTCGATGGTGCGCCCCACCGAACACCCGCCGAGCGCGGCGGCGAGCGCGATGCTCGTGGCCGCGGCCAGCAGCCCGCGCGGGCGGCGCACCGGGTTCAGGGCAGCGTTCGTCATTTCTTCCGGATGCCCATGACTTTCCGGTACTCGTCCCACAGCGCGTCCCGGATCACCGGGTCGTTCTCCGCCATGGCCGCCTCGCGCAGCTGCTTGGCCACCTGGTCTTCGCCGGAACCGTCGCGCGGGATGTCCGCCGGCAAGCCGTCGGCCGCACCCCCCGGACCGCCGGGTCCCGCAGCGCCGGTGCCGCCCGCCGTATCCGGCGCCGGCGTGCCGGAGCCCGCACCACCCGTGCCGGGGATCTTGCCGTCCGCGCCCGCGGGCGTGTCGTCGGGCGTGCCGGGGTCGCCGTCGGGTCCGACGCCGGCATCACCGCCCTTGCCGGCAGACTTGCCGCTGCCCTGGCCGCCAGCCTGGCCGCCTGCCTGGCCGCCTGCCATCCCGCCCGGTTCGCCGCCAATGCCGCCCGGTGCACCGATGCCGCCAATCCCGCCGATGCCGCCCATGCCTGGCACCGACACACTGACGTTGGGACCGTCGCCCGTCCCGCTCCCGGAGTTGGTCCCGGCACCGCCGGCCGTCCGGACCGCCGTGCTGTCACTCTCCTGGCGGGTCTCGGCAGCGCGGCCCGAGCCCTGGCCCGATTTCGCCATGGTCTCCCGCTCCCGGCCCATCTCGCCGTCGAAGTCACCCAGGGATTTGTCGAAGACGGCGCCCGGATCCTCGCCGGAACCGGTACCCGACGGGACACCCCCGGAGGCCGCCCCGGGTTGGCCGCCGGTTGGGGGGCTGCCGGCCGCGGGTGGCGACCCCGTCCCGGCGCTGCCGGAGCCCGAGGGCTGGCCGGAACCGGACGACTTGGAACCGGCCTGGCCCGACGTGGAACCCGAGCCGCTGGCGCCGCCGCTGCTGGGCAGTCCGCCCTGGGATCCCGTGGCGCCGGCGGGCGGCTGCATGGTCGAGCTGCTGCAGCCGGCCAGCAGCAGGACAGCAGCCAGTTGGGCGGCTGCCAGCACGGCGACTCGATAGACCGTCCGTTGCAGTTTCATGGACTGGTGCCCGCTGACCGGTGGAGTTCAGTATAACGCCCGGGCCGACCAGCCCGGCTCGTCACTCGGCATTTGGAGACTGCCGGTGTGGCTTAAGTTCAGCGGCCGCCCGCCGGGCCGGCGCGCCGCTGCGCTGCGCGGCACTCTGCTAGCATCGCGGCGCAGCGTCACACCGCCACCCAGATCCAAGGAGCACACGCCATGGCCCTAGCCGAGGCCCTCAAGTCCCTGCAGTCCCGCGTGGGCCAGGAGATCCACACCAGCGACTGGCTCGCGATCGACCAGGCCATGATCGACGGTTTCGCCAACGCCACCCGGGACCGGCAATGGATCCACGTGGACCCGAAGCGCGCGGCCGCGGAGTCCCCCTACGGCAAGACGATCGCCCACGGCTATCTCACCCTGTCGCTCTACCCGGTGCTGCGCGGCCTAGTGGATGCCGGCAAGCCGCTGGCGCCCGGCGTGCAGCGGGTCATCAACTACGGCATCAACAAACTGCGCTTCCCGAACGCCGTCGTCGTCGGCAGCCGCATCCGCGCCCACTGCAAACTGGTGGCCGCCGAAGAGGCCAAGGGCAGCATCGAACTCGTGGAGGAGTATTCCGTCGAGGTCGAGGGCCAGGAACGGCCCGCCTGCGTGGCCGAGTGCGTCATGCGGTTATATTTTTGAACGACATCCTCCTCATCGAGCACCGGGGTGACCGGCTGCAGGTCGCCATCAACCGGCCCGAGCGGCGCAATGCCCTCTCGCTCGAGTTGCTCGACCGCCTGGGCGAAGAGTTCACGCGCCACGCTGCCGATGCCTCGCTGAAGTGCGTCGTCCTGACCGCCACCGGCGACCGCTGCTTCGCCGCCGGCGGGGACCTGAAGGAACTGGACGCGGTGCGCAGCGAGGCCGACACGCTGGCGATGTCGCGCCGGGCCCGCGCGGCGCTGGATGCCGTGCGCCGCTTTCCCGTGCCCGTCATCGCGGCACTGAACGGGCACGCCCTCGGCGGCGGCGCGGAACTCGCCATGGCCTGCGACCTGCGCGTCGCGACCGCCCAGGCGGAGCTCGGCTTCCTGCAGGCCCAGCTCAACGTGACGACAGCCTGGGGTGGCGGCATCGACGTCCTCGCCCAGCTCGGTCCGGCCCGCGGCCTGGCCCTGTTGCTCGAGGCCCGGCGCATCCCGGCGGGTGAGGCGCTGCAGCTCGGCCTGCTGCAGCGGGTTTGCGGGCCCCACGAGGCCCTGGCGGACTGCACCGACCGGCTCATCGCGCCGCTGCTGCAACGGCCGGTACAGGTGCTGCGTGCCTACAAGTCGCTGGCCCTCGAAGCCCGCCTCGCGCTGCACCAGCGCCTCGCGACGGTCGAGGAGCAGGGCTTCACGACGACGTGGATCCACGCTGACCACTGGGCCGCCGCCGGGCAGGCGCTGGCGCCCCGGCCACCGGACGAGCGCCGCGGCACGGGTCCGCGTGAGGCGTAGGAGCGGCTTGAACCGCGGCCCCTTCGAAGGCCGCGCTCAGGTCCCCGGCTGCCAGTCGCTGTGCAATGCGAGACGCCACATCAGCCGCTGCCCGGTGTAGTCGGAGTTGGGGCTGTGTTGCACGGCCCGGTTGTCCCAGAGCATCAGCGAGTTGTTGCGGTAGCGGAACCGGCAGCAGAAGACGTCGCGGACTGAATGGCGCTTCAGCATGTTCAGCACCGCGTCGCTCTCGTCGCGCGTCAGGCCCTTGATGGCGATAGTCCAGGCCTGGTTCAGGTAAAGCATCTTCCGCCCCGTCTCGGGGTGCCTGCACACCAGCGGGTGTTCCATCTGGGGGAACTTCGCCCGCATCTTCCACAGCATCTCGATGGCGGCGACTGACGCCGCGGAGTGATGGCCTGAGTTCAGCCCGTACTGCAGGACGTCGTGGATGGCGACCTTGTCCTCCAGGAACGCCTGCATTGCCGGCGAGAGGTTGTCGTAGGACAGGTAGTTGCTGGCGAAGAGCGTGTCGCCACCGGCAGCGGGAACGTCCCTGGCGTAGAGCATGGCGCCCATGCTCGGATTGCGCTGGTAGGTGTGGTCCGCATGCCAGCCCAGGTTCTGCGTCGACAGGGTCTTGCCGTTCTTTGGCGCCCCGCGCAGGTAGAAGACGCCGGGCACGTCGGCCTTGTGCGGCAGGAAAGGTTCGTCCTCGAGCTTGGCGAAACGCTGGCCGAAGGCTGCAAACTGTTCCTGGCTCAGGACCTGGGCGTGGAACATCACGGCCGAGTGATCGAGGAACGCCTGGTGGATCTGCGCAAACTCCGCATCGGACAGGTTCGCGAGGTCGACACCGGAGATTTCACAGCCGAGTGCGCCCGTGAGTTGGCGAATTTCCATTCCGCTCTCCGCCATGCGTTGTGCTGTTGCTGCCATCGTTCGAGGTTCCTGAATTGGGTGGGCCGTAACGGCCGGGCGCGGGAAAAGATACTATTGTCATGTTGACATGACAATAGCCTACATCGGCGCACCAGGCCCGGGGCTCAACCCCTTGTTTTCACTGGGAGCCGCGCCGAAATCGCGATCAGGCAGTCGACGGTGAGCGCAGCTCGCGGCGGAGGATCTTGCCAACGTTCGACTTGGGCAGGGAGTCGCGGAATTCGACCTGCCGGGGAATCTTGTAGGGAGCGAGCGAGCCGCGCAGAAAGTCACGCACTTCGTCGACCGTCAGGCTCTGGCCGGCCCTTGGCACGACGAACAGCTTCACGGCCTCCCCCGTACGGTCGTCCGGCACGCCGATGCAGGCCGCTTCGAGAACCGCGGGGTGGTGAGTAATCGCGGCCTCGACCTCGTTGGGATAAACCTTCAGGCCGGAGACGTCGATCATGTCCTTCTTGCGGTCGACGATCCGGAAGTAGCCACGCTCGTCCATGACGGCGATGTCGCCCGTGCGCAGGAACCCGTCGCTGGTCATGGCGTTGGCGGTGGCATCAGAATCGTTCCAGTAGCCGAGCATTACCTGCGGGCCATGGACGCAGATCTCGCCCGGGTCGCCCGGCGCCACGTCGCTGCCGTCCTCGCCCCGAAGCGTTACAACCGTGTCCGGCAGCGGCAGGCCGATGCTGCCGTTGTATTCCTTCAGGCTGATCGGATTGATCGTCACCACCGGCGAGGTTTCCGAGAGGCCATAGCCCTCGAGGATCAGGTGACCCGTGATCTCCATCCAGCGTTTCGCGGTGGCGGGCATGACCGCCATGCCGCCCGCCGAGGTGACCTTGAGCGTGGCGAAATCCACGCTGGGGAGGTCCGGGTGTTCCACGAGGGCCTGGTACAGCGTGTTCACGCCGGTGATCGCCGTGAACTTCCAGCGCTTGAGCTCGGCAATCAGTCCCCTGATGTTCCGCGGATCCGTGATCAGGATGTTGTGTCCGCCCGTGTCCACGTAGCACAGGCAGTTACACATCAGCGCGTACACGTGGTAGAGCGGCAGCGGCGTGATCATGATTTCATGGCCGTCGACGCGGTCAGCGGCAAACCAGGTATTGATCTGCCGGATGTTCGCCACGAGGTTCGCGTGCGTGAGCATCGCCCCGCGTGAGCGGCCCGTGGTTCCGCCGGTGTACTGCAGGCAGGCCAGGTCGGCGCCGGTGGGCGGCTCGGGCTGGCGGAAATCGTCCGGCGCGCAGTCCTCGACGGCGGACCAGTCCACGGCTCCCGGCACGGCGGGGGTCGGCATGCGGCGCCAGTAGCGCATGACGGCGTTGGTCAACGCACCGCGGGGGAACCCGAGCAGGTCGCCAATGCCGGTGACGAGGACATGGCGCACCCCAACCCGCTCCTGGATCTCCGCGAACACCCCGGCGCGCTGCGCCAGAACCACGAGCACCTTGGCCCCGCTGTCATTGAGCTGGTGTTCCAGTTCGGGCGCCGTGTACATCGGATTGACGTTGACGGCCACCATGCTGGCCCGCCAGGTGCCGAACAGTGCGACCGGGTACTGGATGAGATTGGGCAGCATGATGGCCACCCGGTCGCCCGGGCCGACGTCGGGCAGGCTCTGCAGCCATGTGGCGAAGCGGCGCTGGAGCACGTCCAGCTCGCGATAGCTGATCGTCCGGCCGAGATTGCTGAAGGAGGGCCGGTCGGGGAAGCGGGCGATGGCCCGGTCCACCACGTCCACCAGGGACTCCGTGGGATCCAGGTCCAGGGTGGCCGGCACGCCCGGCGGATAGGCGCTTAACCAGGGCTTCTCCATGCCGCTAGGATCGCACAATCCCGGCGTCGTGGACGTGGCGGCAAGTCCGCATTCCTGCTACGGTTTGCCCGCCTTAAACCCAGGGTATCCCATGACCCGCTCCCGCATTCCGCACTTCTACAAGATGTCCGTGGCCGAGCGGGTGCGCGCCGTCCGCGACAGGGGTCTGCTGAGCGACACGGACTTCGACATGCTGTCCGCAGGCCAGGCCACCCTGGACCTGCAGTCCGCCGACAAGATGATCGAGAACGTCATCGGCGTGCTCGGCATGCCGGTGGGCCTCGGGCTGAACTTCCTGATCAATGGCAAGGACTACGTGGTGCCCATGGCGGTCGAGGAGCCGTCCATCGTGGCGGCCATCAGCGCCACCGCGAAGCTGGCCCGGGAGTCCGGCGGCTTCGCCACCAGCTCGACCGACCCCGTCCTCATCGGCCAGATCCAGGTGCTGGAGCTGCCCGACCTGCCGCGGGCACGGGCCGCCGTGCTCGAGCACCGGCAGGAGATCCTGGATCTCGCCAACAGCTTTCACCCCCGCATGGTGGCCCGGGGCGGCGGGGCCGTGGACCTGGAGGTGCATTCCTATCCCCTGCGCTCCATGCCCGGCCAGCTGATGCTGGTGGTCCACCTGCTCGTGGACACCCGGGACGCCATGGGTGCGAACCTGGTGAACGGGATGTGCGAGGGCGTGGCCTCGCTCATCGAGCAGCTGACCGAGGGCAAGGTCTTCCTGCGCATCCTCTCCAACCTGGCCGACCGGGCCCTCGCCCGGGCGGAAGTCACCCTCCCCGTCGCCCATCTGGCCGGCAAGGGCTACGCCGGCGACCGGGTGCGGGACGGCGTGATCATCGCCGCCGACTTTGCCCACGCGGATCCCTACCGGGCCGCGACCCACAACAAGGGAGTCATGAACGGCGTCGACGCGGTGGCGCTCGCCACCGGCAACGACTGGCGCGCGATCGAGGCCGGGGCCCACGCCTACGCGGCGCGCCACGGCCGCTACAGCTCCCTGACGGAGTGGTGGAAGGACGAGGCCGGTAACCTGCGGGGCAGCATCGAGATGCCCATGAAGGTGGGCATCGTTGGCGGCCCCCTGGAATCCAATCCCGGCGTCGCCATGAACCTGCGGTTGCTGGGCGTCGAGTCCGCGACGGAACTTGCCGAGGTGATGGCCGCCGTGGGCCTGGCCCAGAATTTCGCTGCCCTCCGGGCGCTGGCCACCGACGGCATCCAGGCCGGCCACATGACACTGCACGCGCGCAGCGTGGTGAAGGCCGCCGGCGCCCCGGCCGAACTCTTCAATGAGGTGCTCGAGCGTGTTCTCCAGAGCGGCGAGATCAAGGTGTGGAAGGCCCAGCAGGTCCTCGAGGACGTGCGGAAGGCCGCTCCCGCCGGCAGGAAGACGGCGCCGCACCGGGTCCCCGAGGCGGGCGTCGGCGTGGGGTACGGCAAGATCATCCTGCTGGGCGAGCACGCCGTCGTGCACGGCCGGCACGCCATAGGCTGCCCGGTGCCGCTCACGATTCGTGCGGTCGTCGAGGACGGCGACCGGGGCGTCGAGCTGCTGATCCCCCGCTGGGGCGTCGAATACCAGCTGGCCAAGCCACCGGAACAGCGCCGCTCCTTCGAGCGGGCCGCGGGCGCCATCCTCGACAAGCTCGGGCTTGCGGACCGCACGATCCGCATCGAGGTCTTCCCCGATGTCCCGCGCAGCATGGGCCTGGGCGGCTCGGCTGCCCTCGCCGTGGCCATTGTCCGGGCGCTCGACCTGCACTTCAGGCTCGGGCTGACGGATGTCGAGGTGAACGAGCTCGCCTACCTGTCGGAGCAGACCGCCCACGGCCAACCCAGCGGCATCGACAACACGCTGGCCACCTACGGCCGGCCGCTGGTCTACCGGCGGGGCTCGCCGCCGCTCGTGGAAGTGCTGAACATTCCCAGGCCCCTCTCGATCGTGGTCGGCATGACCCAGAGCGAGGGCCTCACCGCGCGCACGGTGGCAAACGTCTCGGACGCGCGCGAGCGCAACCCCCGCCTCTATGAAAAGATCTTTGATGACATCGACAGCCTCGTGCTACAAGCCGTCTCCGCGATCCAGGACAACGATGTGACCACGCTCGGCGACCTCATGAACATCAACCAGGGACTGCTCAACGCACTGCAGGTTTCCACCCCCGAACTCGAGCGCCTGATCAACGTGGCGCGCGACGCCGGCGCAGCCGGCGCCAAGCTGACGGGCGGCGGCGGCGGCGGCGCGATGATCGCCCTGTGCCACGACACCACTACAGCCAACGTGCAGCAGGCCATCGAACGGCAGGGCTTCCGCACCCTGCTCGTCACGCCGGGGGGCCCGCAATGACCCGGGCGCTCTCCATCAGTACACCGGAACCGGGCAAGCCGGAAGAAGGCAAGCCAACAAAAGACAGGGAAGACCTGCTCGTCCTGGTCGACGAGGCGGACCGGGAGATCGGCACGCTGCCGAAGACCGCGGGCCACCTGGGGGCGGGCACGCTCCACCGGGCCTTCTCGGTGTTCCTCTTCGATGAGCAGGGAGCAGTGCTGATCCAGCAGCGCGCGCCCGGCAAGATGCTCTGGCCGGGTTTCTGGTCGAACAGCTGCTGCAGCCATCCGCGGCCGGGCGAGCCCGTCGAGGCCGCGGGCCGCCGCCGCGTTCGCGAGGAACTCCACGTGGAGTGCCGCCTGAGCTTCCTCTACAAGTTCCGCTACCAGGCCCGCTTCGGTGACGTGGGCTCGGAGCACGAGCTCTGCTACGTCTACGCGGGCTATCCGCGGGGGACCCTGTCGGTCGATCCCACCGAGATCGCCGACCACCGCTGGGTCAGCCCGGAAGACCTGACCCGCGAGATCGCCGCCCGGCCGGACAGTTTCAGCCCGTGGATGAAGCTCGAGTGGCAGCGCATCACCACGGACTTCCTCGACCAGATCCGGCAGGAGTGCGGCCGCCGGCCATGAGCAATGTCGTCATCACGGGCAGCACCCGGGGCATCGGCCGCGGGCTCGCCGTGGAGTTCCTGAAGCGGGGGCACAATGTCGTCGTCTCCAGCCGCCGGCAGGCGGACGTGGACAAGGCTGTGGCGGAGCTCTCGGCGACAGGCCAGCCTCATGCAGTAAGCGTGAGGGTGGTCGGCAGGACCTGCGACGTCACCCGGAAGGCCGACGTGCAGGCCCTGTGGGACTTTGCCGTGGCGACCTTCGGGCACGTGGATTTCTGGATCAACAACGCGGGACGGGCCACGTCGCGCTTCCCGGTGCACGAACTGCCCGAGGAACTGGTGCACACCCTGGTGGACGGCAACCTGAAGGGCAGCGTGTTCGGCTCCCAGGTGGCGATCACGGGCTTCCGCAGGCAGGGCTTCGGCGCCCTGTACAACATGCTCGGCGGCAGCTACGACGGCAAGCGCCTGACCCCGAACATGGGTGTCTACAGCTCCACCAAGGCCGGCGACTGGCTGCTCACCAAGTACCTGGTGGCCGAGAACCAGAACCCGCAGATCGTCATCGGCGCCATCAGCCCGGGCATGCTGATCACGGAAAACTGGTTCGACGAGCAGAAGGAAATGAGCCTGGAGGACTGGCAGAAGATCCGCCCGGTGCTCAACATCCTCTGCGACTACGTCGAGACCTCCACGCCCTGGCTGGTGGACCAGATGCTCACCAACCGCGAAAGCGGCAAGCGCATTGCGTGGATGAACACCGGCAAGCTCCTTGGCCGCTTCGTCGGCGCCAAAGTGTTCGGGCAGAAGCGCGACCTGTTCACCCGCTTCGGCCTCTGAGCCTGCCGGCTGGCCCGCCAGTGGCTCCCCAGTCAGACACATCGCCGCCATTGCTCGTCGTCCGCGGCGCCTTGCGCCGCTTCGGCGACCGCACGGCGCTGGCTGGCGCGGACCTGACCGCGCGCCAGGGTGAGGTCCTCGTGCTGCTGGGACCCAACGGCGCGGGCAAGACGACACTGCTGCGCGCCCTGGCCGGCCGCGTCCGTCTCGACGCGGGCCAGATACGCATCGGCGGCGGCGCGCCGGACGAGCGGGAGGTGCGCCGGCGGGTGGGGTTCGTGCCCCAGTCCATCGCGCTGTGGGGCCAACTGCCCGTCCGCACGAACCTCGAGATCCTGGGCCGCCTCGCGGGACTCCCCCGCCACGAGGTGGGCCCCGCGGTCGCCGACGCCCTGGAGTGGTCGGGCCTGGCGGATCGCGCCGGCGAGCCCGTGGACACCCTCTCGGGGGGCATGCAGCGGCGGATCAACATCGCCGCCGGCACCCTGCACCGTCCCGACCTGCTGCTGCTGGACGAACCGACGGTAGGGCTCGACCCGGTCGCCCGCCAGTCCGTGCACGGGGTGCTGGAGCGCCTGCGCGACCGGGGCATGGGACTGATCCTCACGACCCACGACCTGGTGGAGGCCGAGGCGCTGGCGGATCGGGTGGCCGTGCTGGCCGGCGGCGTGGTGCGCGCGGCCGACACGATCCCCATCCTCGTCGGCCGGCTTTTCGGCTCCGACCAGGAGGTCCTGCTGATGCTGGCATCCGAGCCGGCGCCGGACCTCCGGGACTTCCTGCGCACCACCCTCTTCTCCCCGACCAACGAGCCGCGGCTGTGGGTCGGCCGGCTGCGCGGCGGGCTGGAGCAGCTGCCGGAACTGCGCAGCCGGCTCATCGGCGCGGGCGCCGACATCGACGAACTCCGCGTCCGGCAGCCCGGGCTGCACGGCGTGTTCGTGGAACTCACCGGCACGGTGCCGAATTCGTGAGCTCGCCACCGTGAGCCTGGCGATCCTCCGCGCAGCGTTCCTCCTGCTGCTCCGCGACCGCGGCGCGCTCGTGATGGCGCTGGTCGTGCCCGTGGTGTTCTTCCTGATCTTCGCGGAGATTTTCGCGACCGCCGCCGGTGACCAGCTTCAGCTCCGGATTGCCATCGTGGACGAAGTGAAGAGCGAGGACTCGATCCGCCTGCTGAAGGCGCTCACCGACGTGCCGGCCGTCCGGCCCGTGCCGGGGGAGCTGACACGCGAATCGGCCCGGGACCTGGTGCGCCGGGGCACCGCCGATGTGGGCCTGGTCATCCGCGCCGACGGCGAGGAACTGGCCACGGCCAGCGGGTTGGCCGCGCCGCCGCTGCTCCTGCTGGTGGACCCGTCCCGCAGCGTCACGGCCACCGTCCTCGCGGGCCAGCTGCAGCGGGCCTACTTCATCGCCCTCCCCGACCTGGCCGTGGGCAGGGTGGCGGAACTGATTGGCACCGAGTTCACCGAGTTCACGCCGTCCCAAAAGACCGAGATTGACGCGGGACTCGCCGGCCTCCGGGAATCCGCCGGCGCCGCCGATGGCAGCCGTCCCGCCGGCTGGTCCTTCGACGACCTGCTCGAGCGGGACAACGTCGCCGGCCAGAACGCAGCCCTGAACAACGTGGCCTACTACGCGGGCGCCGTCGCCTTCATGTTCCTGCTTTTCGCCGCCGCCCAGAGCGCGCTCGGCATCCTGGACGACCAGGATGCCGGCATCCTCGACCGGATCGCGGCGGGACCCGGCGGCATCGACGTCGTCATCAACGGCCGCTTCCTGTTTCTGGTGGGCCAGGGCCTGATCCAGACCTGCCTGATCTTTGGCGTGGCGTGGCTGGCCTACGGCGTCGACGTGCCCGGCAACTTCGGGCCCTGGCTGATGATCTCGGTGAGCTCCGCCGTGCTGGCCGCCGGGCTCGGCCTGCTGCTGGTCACCGGCTGCCGGACCCGGGCCCAGGCCCAGGTGCTGCCCACCGTCGTCATCCTGATCATGTCCGCCGTGGGCGGCAGCATGGTGCCCCGCTTCTTCATGCCCCACTGGCTCCAGCAGATCGGCTGGGCCACGCCCAACACCTGGGCCCTGGAGGCCTACAGCGGCGTGTTCTGGCGCAGCGAGACCGCGCTGCAGCTGGTACCGATCTGCTTCAGCCTGTTCGGGATCGGGATCGCGGCGCTGGGGCTCTGCCACTGGTTCGGGCGGCGGCTGGTGCAGGACTGACTGGTCGCCAAAACCTGTCCAAAACGAGTGTTAGTTGACTGGCCCCTTCGCGGGCGGTTCAGCCACCCTTTTGGCATGCCGAATCAGGCACTCTTTCTATACGCTTTTTGCGTATACTCGCCATGAAACTGGTGTTCATCGAAGCACCAGCTTTCGCCCGCCACCGGGAAAGATATCTGGACGATCCTGGCTTTCGCCGGTTGCAGATGACATTGCTGCAGCAGCCTGACGCAGGGGCCGTCGTACCGGGCACAGGTGGACTTCGGAAGCTTCGCTGGTCCGATCCCCGGGGAGGCACAGGCAAACGTGGCGGCCTGCGTATCTGGTACCGCCACCTGCAGGACTATGGTGAGTTATGGTTCTTCACTCTGTACGACAAAGGCGAGGTCAAGGATCTGACGCCACGGGAGAAGGTGCAGCTCCGGGACGCAGTAAACGCAGAGCTGTCGCAAAGGCGGAGAAGTCGGTGAAGAACCAGCGCAAACTTTTCGACGAACTCATCGCGGGCGTGGATTCCATGCGCGACAGCCGGTTGGGCAAGATCACGCTTCGGACCCATGTGGTCGAGAAGCTGCCGCCACTCACTGTCAGTGGCAGGCGCATCCTTGCAACCCGCAGGAAGCTCGGACTATCCCGCGCAGTGTTCGCCCGCCGCCTTCGAGTCTCGACCCGAACGCTGGAGAACTGGGAGCAGGACCGATCCGAGCCCAACGCCCAGGCCGCGGCCCTGATCCTCATGGTTGGAGCATTCCCCGATACCCTCGATCGCCTGGCTACCCTGGGCAGGTCCCAGCCATGAACGACAAGCTCAAGAGCAAGGACTACGCCGAACTCCTCGAGCCCCTCCAGCTCGAGCTCAACAACCTGATGCACTGGCTGAAGGACACCGGCCGGCGCATGGTCGTGGTCTTCGAGGGCCGGGACACGGCGGGCAAGGGCGGCGTCATCAACGCCATTGCCGAGACGCTGAATCCCCGCCAGGTGCGGATCGTCGCGCTGGCGAAGCCCACCGAGTGCGAACGCACCCAGTGGTACTTCCAGCGCTACATCGGGCACCTGCCCTCCGCGGGCGAACTCGTCCTGTTCGACCGCAGCTGGTACAACCGGGCTGGCGTCGAGAAGGTGATGGGCTATTGCACCGATGCCGAGTACCGCCAGTTCCTGAAGGAGGCGCCGCGCTTCGAGCACCAGCTCGTCGACGACGGGATCCTGCTCTACAAGTACTGGCTGGCCGTGGACCAGAAGCAGCAGGAGAAGCGCTTCGCCGAACGCGCGGTGGATCCGCTCAAGTGCTGGAAGCTATCTCCCATCGACCTGGAGGCGCGAAAGAAGTACGGCGAATATGGGCGGGCCCGGGACCGGATGATGGCCGCGACCCATACGCGGCAGGCGCCGTGGACCATCGTCGAATTCGATGACCAGAAGCGCGGGCGGCTGAACCTGATCCGCCACCTGCTTGACCAGGTACCGGACACCAGGGTGCCACTGGCTCGCGTCAGACTGCCCCGGCTGGCGAAGAAGCTGGCCCGGGAGCGCTATGCCGGACCGGTGCAGCCCATCAGGGGGAAGTACTGACGGCGACCGGCGCCATCGCGACGGGCCGCTTGTGCTTCCAGCGCCGGTGCGTCCACAGCCAGAGTTCCGGATGCTCCCGGATATCGCGTTCCAGCCGGGCCGTGTGCCGCTCGGTGATCTCCCCTTCCCGCATCCCGGCGGGGTTCTCCACCAGGGTCTCCGCGGCCATGCAGTAGTGGCCCCGGCCCCTCCGGGTGATGGACAGATACACCACCGGGTAGTTGAACTTCCGGGCCGTCGCCTCGGTGCCGAAGTACACAGGGGTGTCCTGGCCCAGGAACGTCAGCCAGTAGGCGCGGTCCGCGTGCGGCGTCTGGTCGGCGATGAACGCCGTCGCAGTGACCAGGTCCCTGTCCCTCACCATGGCCTGGCTGGTCTCCTTCATGGCATAGAGCCGGGTCCCGTGCCGGGTCCGCATCCGGTACATCAGGTCGTCGAAGCCCTTGTCGTGCAACGGGCGGTAGATCACGTAGAGCTGCGGCAGGTCCTTTTCCTGGCTGTAACGGGCGCCCGCCAGCTCCCAGTTGCCGAAGTGCCCGAGGACGACGATGACGCTCTGCCTGCGGTCCGCGTACTTGCGGAGAATTTCCATGCCCTCGAAGGTCACGCGCTCCCGGACAGCGAGCGGGGCGACGGTGAGCGTCTTCAGGGACTCGAGGAGCAGGTCGCAGAACCAGCGGTAGAAATCCGCGGCGATCTGCCGGCGCTCCGCTTCCGGCTTCTCGGGAAAGCTGCTAGCGAGGTTGGCCAGCACCACGCGCGAGCGATAGCCGAGCACGCGGTACAGGAAGAAGAACAGGACATCCGACAGCAGGTAGAGCACCGGGAAGGGCAGCAGCGAAATGCCGTAGACAAACGGCAACGCGAGGTAGTACCCCAGGCTTCTGCTCCTTGGAGTACCGGCCACGGCGGGATTGTGGCACGGGCGGTGGTCGCGGGTGCACTCCGGGCCCACAATGAGACCGCCATGCACGCGCGCTCACCCGGATGACCGGCACCCGCCGGCTGTTCTTTGCCTTCTGGCCGGACGAGCGGCTCCGCCAGTCGCTCGAGTCGGCCCGCAACCGGCTGTTCCCGCTTTCCGGCCGGCCGGTGGCCGCAGCCGGGCTGCACGTGACCGCCGCCTTCCTGGGCGCCGTGAGCGAGCGGCGGCTCGAAGCGCTGCAGTTGCTCTGCGGGCCGGTACCGCCGCTGACCATCACCCTCGACCGGCTGGAGCACTGGCCAAAGCCCCGCGTCCTGGTCGCCGCGCCAACCCACGTGCAGGATGACCTGCGCGTCGCCGTCGACGGACTCTGGCAACGGCTCGACCGGCTGGGTTTTGCGCGGGAGACGCGCCCGTTCCGGCCCCACGTGACGCTGGCGCGGGATGTACGGTCGGTGCGCGACGGCCTCCCCTGGAAACCGCTCGCCTGGCCAATCAACCGGCTCGACCTGATCGAGTCGGTGGCGACGCCGGAGGGCGTCGTCTACAGGCCCGTGACCGCCGCGGGCGCGACGGGCTGAATCACGGCGTGGAGCCGGCAAGCAGCCCGATGACCGCCACCCCGCTGTTGAGGACCATGGCGGCCATCAGCGCCGCCACGACGGGCAGCAGCACCAGGAAGAGCCGTTCCAGTCCCGCGGGTGCTGTCGACGCGATGGCATGCTTCAGCCGCAGGCGCTTCCAGGCCATGAAGGAATAGAGGCCGAGCCGGATGCCGACGATCGCCAGCACCGCGTGGATGATCAATGGCGCTGGCGGCACGGCGCCCCGCCCTTCAGGCCCGGTCGCCGGATTGCAGGTCCGGCGCTTCCCAGAGGTCGTCCTCGCGCGGCGCCGGCTGGCGCCACCGGTCCCAGGTGACCGCCCTCAATGCGCGCAGGGCGCCGCCGGAAAGGTAGAGCAGCTTCCGCCCCGTGCCGACCACTGCCCGGGTGTCCCAGGCGTGGACGCCCCGCTCCCGGACGATCCGCCCGATGTCGCGGTACACGCTGAGCGCCGTCGCCACTGCCCAGGCGGAACGGAACCGGAGCGCCTGCAGGCCGATGCCGGCCGACTCGTAGTAGCGGTCGGCCTCCTGCAGCAGCCGGTCCACGAGCCCGGCCACCGCCGGGCGGTGCTCCGGCAGGGCCACGCCGCCGGGCGGGATGCCCGCCGCGGCGAGCCACTCGGACGGCAGGTAGCACCGTCCGTTCCGTGCGTCGTCGAGCACGTCCCGGGAGATGTTGGTGAGCTGGAAAGCGATGCCGAGGTCGGCGGCGCGCCGCAGGGCCTGGCGGTCCTGCACGCCCATCACGAGGGCCATCATCACGCCGACCACCCCCGCCACCCTGTAGCAGTAGAGCAGCGTCTCGTCGAAGCTCCGGTAGCGGTGGTCGGTCACGTCCATCTCGAAGCCGGCGAGCAGCTCGAGCGCGTGGCGCTCGGGAATGGCGTGATCCCGAGCAACCCGCTGGAACGCCTGGAAGGCGGGCTCCGTCATCGGCTCCCCGGCCAGCGCGCGCAGCGTCTGGGAGCGGAGCCCGGCCAGGCTGGCCGACTGGTCCTGGTCGAGGGCCTGCCCGGGGCGGGGCGCCGGCACCATGCCGAGCTCCTGGCCGTCGATCACGTCGTCGCAGTGGCGGCACCAGGCGTAGAGCATCCAGGCGTGGTCACGGGTGGCGGTGTCGAACAGGCGGGACGCCAGCGCGAAGCTGCGTGATCCCTTGCGGATCATCTCCCGGCTGTTGCTGACGACCGCGTCCATCTCAGGCTGCTCCCAGATCGGCGAGCATCAGCCCCGCAGTCGCCTTCGCGGAGCCAATGACGCCGGGAATCCCCGCTCCCGGGTGTGTCCCTGCCCCCACGAAGTACAGATTGTGTATCCGATCGTCCCGATTGTGAACCCTGAAGAAGGCGCTCTGGGTCAGCAGGGGCTCCAGGGAGAAGGCGGATCCCAGGTGGGCGTTCAGCTCGGTGGCGAAGTCGTCCGGCGTGAAGATGCGGGACGTCACCAGGTTGGCCCGCAGGCCCGGGAGCGTGTGTTTCTCGAGGGCGTCCAGGATGCGGTCCCGGTACTTCGGGCCCGTCACGCTCCAGTCGATGGGCGCCTTGCCCAGGTTCGGCACTGGCGCCAGCGCGTAGAAGCCCGCCTGGCCGGGTGGCGCGAGGGACGGGTCGGTGCGGGACGGATTGTGCAGGTAGAGCGAGAAATCGTCGGGCAATACGCCCCGGTCGAAGATGTCGTCCAGCAGCTCCCGGTAGCGGGGGCCGAACAGCACGGTGTGGTGGGCGATCTCCGGGTACTGGCGCTTCAGGCCGAAGTACACGACGAACAGCGAGTTGCTGAAGCGCTTGCGGACGAGGCTCTTCGCCACCGCCTTCCCCCGGTCGGTCGCGCCCAGCAGCCTGGCGTAGGTATGCACGACGTCGGCATTGCTCGCCACCGCATCGACCACGACGCTGCGGCCGTCAGCAGTGGCCACTTCCGTGGCGCGCCCGTTGCGCACGCGGATCTCCTGCACCGGGCAGCCCAGGCGGACTTCGCCGCCCAGGTCCTGGAAGAGGCGGACCATCGCTCGCACCAGCGCGCCGGTGCCGCCGCGGGGAAAGCGCACGCCCCACTGGCGCTCCAGCGCGTGAATCAGCGCGTAGATGGACGAGACGTGGAACGGATTCCCGCCGATCAGCAGCGACTGGAAACTGAAGGCCTGGCGCAGGTGCGGATCCTGCATGAAGCCGGAGACCACGCTGTACACCGAGCGGTCGCTGCGGAGCCGGATCAGCTGGGGCGCGACGCGCATCATGCTCCAGAAGCTCTGGAACGGCACCGTGCCGAGCTCCAGGTACCCGGCTCGGAAGACCTCCTCCGAGAACCTGAGGAACCGGCGGTAGCCGTCTACGTCCCCCGGGCTGATGCGGGCGATGGCGCTGCTCACGGCATCGGCGTCGGCGTTGTACTCGAGCGTCACGCCGTCCGGCCACACGAGCCGGTAGAACGGATCGACGGGGAGCAGATCCACGTAGTCGCCGGTCGCCCGGCCGGAGAGCTCAAACAATTCGTCGATGGCGTTCGGGGCGGTCACCACGGTCGGACCCGCATCGAAGGTGAAGCCATCCTGCTCGTACACGTAGGCCCGGCCGCCGGGGCGCTCGCGCTTCTCGAGAAGCACCGTGCGGATGCCGGCCGACTGCAGGCGGATGGCGAGCGCCAGGCCGCCGAAACCCGCGCCGATCACGGCGGCGGACTTGCTCATGCTCTGTAGCCTGCGTTCATCGGGGACCAGGTGCTTTCAGGGTGGCGGTGATGCCCGGCGAGCGGCTGCTGGACGGCAGGACGTAGCGCAGGGCGTGATGGATGGGGATGGGCGGCGTACCGGTGAGCACGCGGGCGGCGTCGCCCAGGTTGAGCCGGCCGGCGTAGAAGTGGTCGATCACTGACTCGGGCAGGCGGTAGAAGTGCTGGAGGATCCGGTAGCGGTCCGACGGCGCAGCGCCCAGGAACAGCATGCGGTTCAGCAGGCGGAAGACGCGCTGCTCACGCCAGCGGCGCGCCACGCGCCCGCGGATCCAGGGCGCGACGGCACGGCTGTGCAGGTCGGGCAGTCCCGGCAGCTCGCTCGCGAGCGCGGCGGCCTCGGGCACGGAGTAGCCCGTGGTGTGGTGGAACAGGCCAGCCCGCAGTCCGGAGCGCGGCACGTCGTCCGCGCCGGGCCAGTACGCGGCGAGGTCGCAGTCGAGCACGATGGGCAGCACGCCGTGCTCTTCCCGCAAGAGCGCCTGAACCTGCCAGCCCTGGTCCGCGGCGTACCGGGCGATGTGCTGGCGGAGGACGCCCGTGTCCAGGGCGCCGGTGTCGCTGTAGTAGGTGTCCTCGATCAGCACGTCGGTGGCCGTGAACGGGAGGAGATAGATGAACCGGTAGCCCTGCTCCTGGGACACGGTCGCGTCCATCAGCAGGGGACCGGTGAGCCCGTGGGGCGCCTCCAGCCGCACGAGCTGTCCGAGGAATTTCTGGAAGCGCAGCGTGACGCCCTCCGGGGCCGACGAGCCCAGGCCGCGGCCGTCCACGACCAGTTCCGCCGCCAGCTGCCCGCCTCCTGCCAGCGTCACCCGGTCGGGCGTGACGTCCGTGACCGGGGCATTCAACCGCACGCGGTCACCCAGCGCGGTCATCACGACCTCGTGGAGATGCTCGGAGGTCAGCGAATGGTAGCTGCCCGCAAGGCGCCGCTCCCGGCCGGGGAACTTCACGTCGTAGTGGGGCCAGGCGTAGCTGGCCAGGGGCCCGAGCCAGGCCAGGATCTCCGGCGGCACGTCCGTGCCGTGAAAGGACCAGGTGTGATTGCCACCCAGGCGGTCGGCGGCCTCGACAAGCGTCAGGGACACGTCGGGGCGGAGCGCGCGGAACCGCAGCGCCAGCAGGCAGTTGGCAAGTCCGCCGCCGACGAGGATCACCGACGCGGTCACTGCGCCGACTCCGGGCTGGGCATGGCCGCGGCCACCTCCGCCGCCAGCGCTTCGGACCAGCGGCCGCGGAAGCGCGCCGTCAGCTGGCCGGCCGGGTCGAACACCAGCAGGTTCGGCACCTCGGTGTCGAGCGAGAAGGCGGTCGCCCACTCACGCACCGGATCCATCAGCACGTTCACGCCGGCCGGCACGCGCTTGCGCAGGGTAAGCGCGGTCCTCTCGAGGTCCACGGGGACATCAGCCGGCAGGTCGGCCACATTCATGAAACGGATGCCCGGCACGCGTTCGCTCAAGTCCCTCTCCCACTTCTCGATCATCGCCAGGCGCCTGACACCGACTACCACCACCACCACGGGCGTCCCGCTCCGGCGCGCCAGCGAATCCACGTTGCCGTACTGGTCGCGGAACTCCAGCTGCGCCAGCCGGGCCGGCACGGCTGCGGCGCCCGGCGCCTCCGCCATCGCTGCCAGTGTGCCCAGCACCAGCAACAGGACCCCACCGCGGAGCATCCTCATGCCCCGACGTGCACGATGCGCCACAGCGTGTTGCCCGCGTCGTCCGCCACCAGCAGGGAACCGTCGGGCAGCTCGGCGAGTCCCACGGGCCGTCCGTGGACCTGGCCGCGTGCCATGTCGGCAACGAAGCCCGTTAGGAACGTTTCGGGCGGCCCGGAGGGTGCCCCGCGGGCGAACGGCACGAACAGCACGTCGAAGCCCAGGAACTCCACCCGGCTGCCGCCGCCCCGGCGGGCGACGAAGGCGCCGTGACGGTAGTGCTCCGGAAAGGCCGTACCCCGGTAGAAGTGCAGGCCCAGAGGCACGCTGTGCGCGCCCAGCGCCAGGTCGGGGACGCGCGCCCTGTGCTGCGCCTCCTTCACGGCGGCGGGATCGAGCTTCTGCCACGTCGGGTCCGCGTAGTTTCCAAAGTAGACGTAGGGCCAGCCGTAGAACCCGCCCTCCACCACCCGCGTGAGGTAGTCGGGGGGCACGTCCTGGCCGAGGCCGTCGCGCTCGTTGACCGTGGTCCACAGCGCACCAGTGACAGGTTCGAACGCCAGCCCCACTGGATTCCGGAGGCCGGTGGCCATGAGCCGCTTGCCGCTGCCGTCGGGGCGGATCTCCCAGATGGCGGCACGGTCAGGAGGGTCGCGGCGCTCCTCGTTCACGTTCGTCGCGGCGCCGACGGAGACCAGCAACCGGGAACCGTCGGGACTGGCGATCACGTTCCGCGTCCAGTGATTGTTGTCCGGACCGGCGGGTATGGCGATGACCTGCTCGGGCGGCAACCTGATCCGGGTGTCGCCGGTCCGGAACGGAAAGCGGACCAGCCCGTCCGTGTTGGCCACGTACAGGTGCCCGTCATGCAGCAGCATGCCGAAGGGCTGGTGCAGTCCCTCCAGCAGCACGTGGCGCTCGAGTCCGTCCGGCGTCGGACGCAGCAGGATGATCGAGTTGGCGCTCGGCCCGAACACGCCCTGCTTCGACAGCACGGCCACGACATCCGGCGGCATGCCGCTCATGCTCTCCGTGCGGGACTGGGCGACCAGCACGTCGCCGTTAGGCAGGACGTGCAGCCAGCGCGGGTTATCGAGTCCGGTGGCGAAGCGCTCCACGCGGAACCCGGTGGGTGCGCGGGGACCAGTGCCGGCTGGCCAGGAAACCAGTTGCGGAAGACGGAAGACGGTGGGCCCCGGTGGGGGCAGAACCGGCACCGGGGGACCGGCTGGTGCAGCGACGACGACGCCGCCCAGCGCCGTTTGCGCGACGAGGGCAGAGCCCAGCAGGAGAAACGTTCGAAAGCTCTGCATGCCGGGTGCAATGCGACTGGCGCGCCGGGAAGCGGCGCGGGGCCGGCATTGTAACGGCTGGCAGCCGGGCGGCCCAAACCGCCCGGCGGCGGCGGGTCAGCGGGTGCTGGAGCGGACTAGAACTCGAACTGCCAGCCGAGGAAGACTTCCTCGCTGTCCGGGTTCAGGGAAAACTGCAGGCCCCGCGACGGCGCTTCCAGCGAGAAGAGCTGGTTGGGCGCGTCGTCGAAGCTGAGCAGCGGGGGCGGCTCCGCGTCGTCAGCGGGGGTGGGCAGCGCCGGTAGCAGGGACGCAGTCCACGTGAGATCCAGCTTGAACAGGGCACTGCCAGGACGCAACGAGTCGGCCCTGGCGGTGGCCGGAGCCTGCGCGAGCGCAACCAGGACAATTGCCAAACCAAGGGGCCAGTACCACCGATTCATCAGCTGGACCTCGGAGCAGAACTAACGGGAGCGATGAACGCGCCGCCCGTGCGGCCGGGAGATGCTGGAGGAGAGGGTAGTCAGTACGGCAACCCGGAACCGGGCACCGGCTCACTGTTCTGGCGCGTACCGGAAACTGATTTCCGGATTCGGTCAAATCCGGCCCGCGTGACGTCAAATCGGCCGGGGGCAGGGAGCTCGCCGGCTCCCCGCCCCCGCCCGCGGCACTCAGCGAACCTGGACCTCGATCGGCCGGGGCTTCCGCGCCTCGGTCTTGGGCAGGCGCACCGTCAGCACGCCATCCTTGCTCTCGGCCTGGATCTTCGTCTCGTCCACATCGGCCGGCAGCGTGAAGCTCCGGGCAAAGGATCCGTAGAACGACTCGATGCGGTGGTGCTTCTCGTCGCCGGCGCTGTTCTCCAGCCGCCGCTCGCCGCGAAGCGTGATCACGCCCTCGTGCACGGACACGTCGATGTCCTTCTTCGCCACTTCCGGCAGTTCGGCCTTGATGAGGTACTCAGTGGCCGTTTCCGAGATGTTGGCCACGGGCCGCCACTCCACCGCAGTGCCGTCCCCGCGTTCGGTGGACGGCGTGACGGAGCGGCCCAGAACCCGGCCGTACTGGTTGAACAGGTCGTCGAGCTCCCGCAGGGGGCTCCAGTTAACAAGGGTCATGTCCCGATCTCCTCCTGGTTATGGCGCGGCATTGGTGACCGCGCATGGCAGGGATCTAGGGACGGGGCCGCCGTTTTCAAGGGGCCCGTAGGAGCGCCTTCAGGCGCGACCCCCCCTTCCCGCGAGAATCGAGTCCGCGAGTCTCGAGCGGGAAGGGGGGGTCGCGCCTGAAGGCGCTCCTACGGCGCGTCGAGAGCGTCCCGGAGGGCGTCGATCAGGTCGTCGGCGTCCTCCAGCCCCACGGACAGCCGGACGAGCCCGTCCGTCAGCCCGATGCGCCGGCGCTCCGCCGGCTCCACGTCGGCGTGGGTCATGGTCACCGGGTGGGTGATCAGGGACTCCACCGAGCCCAGGTTCTCCGCCAGCGTCCAGAGCCTGATGCGGTCCATCAGCGCCTTGCCCGCGGCGACGCCGCCCTTCACCTCGAAGGACAGCATGGCGCCGAAGCCGGAGGCCTGGCGTTTCGCCAGCTCGTGCTGGGGGAACGACGGGAGACCCGGGTAGGCGACCCAGGTGACCGACCCGTGGCCCTCGAGGAACTTCGCGATGGCGAGGGCGTTGGCGGACTGGCGGTCCATGCGCACCGAGAGGGTCTTGCAACCCTGCAAGGTAAGGAACGCGACCTGGGGCGACATGATCATGCCGCTCGCATTCATGATGAAGCGCACGGCTTTTGCCTGGTCGTCAGTCTTCGCGACGATCGCGCCGCCGACGGTGGCGTTGTGGCCGTCGAAGTACTTGGTGGTGCTGTGGATCACCAGGTCGGCGCCGAGCTCCAGCGGGCGCTGGTAGTACGGCGTGAGGAAGGTGTTATCCACCGCGTGAAGGATCCCGTGTTCGCGGGCGACGTCGGAGACGGCGCGAAGGTCGGTGAGCTTCAGCGTCGGGTTCGCCGGCGTCTCGGTGAGGATCAGCGTCGTGTTCTTGCGGATCGCCTTGCGCACATTGGCCGCGTCGGCGGTGTCGACGAAGGAGAACTCCACGCCGAAGCGGGAGTACACCTTGGTGCTGAGGCGATAGGTGCCGCCGTACACCACGTCCGAGACGATGGCGTGGTCACCCGCGTTCAGGTAGGCCAGGTACAGCCCGTTGATGGCGGCCATGCCGGTGCCGAAGCAGACGGTGTCGGCGCCGCCTTCGAGATCCGTCAGCTTGTTCTCGAGCGCGCGGACCGTGGGATTGGCCGAGCGGGAATAGGAATAGCCCTTGGCCAGGTAGCGGTCCACCGACTCCTGGACGTAGGTGGTGGTCTGGTAGATGGGCGTGAGGATCGCGCCTGTGACCGGGTCCGGGACCACGCCCGCGTGGACCTGTCGCGTGGTGAAACCGGGCTTTTTCGTGGACATGCTCAGGCACTCGGAAATTCGGGCCGGCGATTGTAGCCCTAGAACTGGTCGTCGGTGAGGGCCAGGAGGGTGTCCGGGCCCGCCTGGACGGCGCGCAGGTGGGCGGTGGCCAGGGGCAGGAACTGCTCGGCGTAGAACTGCGCCGTCACGATCTTGGCCTGGTAGAAGTCCCGGTCGGGGCCGGTGGCGCCCCCCGCGAGCCGCTCCCGGGAGATCAGGGCGGCCCGCGCCAATTGCCAGCCGCCCGTGACAGTGCCGAGCAGCATCAGGAGGTGGTAGGACGCGGCGCCGGCGGCCGCCGGGTGCCGGCCGTGGTTGGCGGCCAGCCAGGCGCCCGCCGCCTCGATGGCCTGGCGGCCCTCGGCCAGCGCCTTGCTGATGACGGCGAGTTCGGCCGCCTTTGCCAGCTCGGCTTCGAAGGCCCGCAGCTCAGCCACCAGCAGCTTCAGTGATTCGCCCCCGTCCCGCAGGATCTTGCGGCCCACGAGGTCGTTGGCCTGGATGCCGGTGGTGCCTTCGTAGATGGTGGTGATGCGCGCATCCCGCATGTGCTGGGCAACGCCGGTCTCCTCCACATAGCCCATGCCGCCGTGGACCTGCACGGCCAGCGACGTGAGCACCTGGCCCATCTCCGTGCACCAGCCCTTCACGACCGGCGTCATCAGCTCGACCCGGGACTGGTGGCGCGCGCGGGTGTCGGCGTCCGGGTGCCGCCGGCTCAGGTCCAGGTCGGCCGCCGTGACGTAGGCGATGCTGCGCATGGCCTCAATGTAGGACTTCATGGTGAGCAGCATCCGGCGCACGTCGGCGTGGCGGATGATCGGCGCCCGGCCGGTCTCGCCGGCCACCCGGCCCTGCACACGGTCCTTCGCGTAGGCTAGGGCCCGCTGGTACGCGCGTTCGGAGACGGCGACACCTTCGAGCCCGACGCCCAGGCGGGCGTGGTTCATCATCGTGAACATGGCCGCCAGGCCGTTGTTGAGTTCGCCGACGAGGTAGCCCACCGCCTTGTCGAACGCCATCACGCAGGTCGGGCTGCCGTGGATGCCCAGCTTGTGCTCGACGGAGATCGGTCGCACGCCGTTCCGCTCCCCGGGCGTGCCGTCGGCCTTCAGCAGGAACTTCGGCACGAGGAACAGCGAGATGCCGCGAACGCCGGGCGGTGCGTCGGGCAGGCGGGCCAGCACCAGGTGCACGACGTTTTCCGTCATGTCGTGGTCGCCCCAGGTGATGAAGATCTTCTGCCCGCTGACGAGGTAGTGGTCGCCATCAGGCACGGCCTGGGTGCGCAGCGCCGCCAGGTCGGTGCCGGCCTGGGGTTCGGTGAGGTTCATGGTGCCGGTCCACATGCCGGCCGTCATCTTCGGCAGGTAGGCCTTGCGCAGCGCCTCGCTGCCGTGGGCCTCGATCGCGCGGGCGGCGCCCTCGGTGAGCATCGGGCACAGGGACCAGGCCAGGTTGGCCGAGCACCACATCTCCTCCAGCGCCACGCCGAGCAGGAAAGGCAGGCCCTGCCCGCCGAACTCCTCGGACGAGGTGACGGCGGCCCAGCCGCCTGCCTGGTATTCCCGGTAGATGGCCTTGAACTCGCCGGGCACGACGACTCCGCCGTTCTCGACGCGGGTGCCCTGCCGGTCGCCAATCTGGTTGGTGGGGCTGATGACGTCGCCGGCCAGTGCCGCGGCTTCCTCGAGGATGGCTTCGACGGTGTCGGCGGTTGCTTCGCCGTAGCCGGGGAGCGCCGTCAGCCGGTCCAGGCCCGCGAGGTCGCGGATGGCGAAGAGGATTTCGCGGACTGGAGCCTGGTATTCAGACATTGCTGTAACTCTTTGTTTTTATTCCTGTAGGAGCGCCTACAAGGCGCTACGCCCGCTGGCGCGAATCCCGCTTCCGCTCGGTCTCCAGGAGCAGCTTCTTGCGCAGCCGGATGCTGGTGGGCGTGACCTCGACCAGCTCGTCGTCGTCGATGAACTCCAGGGCCTGCTCGAGCGACATCCGGATCGGCGGTGTGAGCAACAGGTCCTCGTCCGTGCCGGCGGCCCGGATGTTGGTGAGCTGCTTGGCCTTGGTGGGATTCACGACGAGATCGTTGCCGCGGCTGTGGATGCCACAGAGCATGCCCTCGTACACCGGGTCGCCGTGGCCGAGGAACAGCCGGCCGCGTTCCTGCAGGTTGAAGAGCGCGTAGGCCAGCGCCTTGCCGGCCACCATGGACACGAGCACGCCATTGACCCGCTGGCCGATGGAAGCCGCAATGCGCCGGTCGTATTTGTCGAAGACGTGATAGATGAGCCCGGTGCCGGCGGTGCAGGTGAGGTACTCGGTGCGGAAGCCGATGAGGCCCCGCGCCGGGATGCGGTACTCGAGGCGCAGCCGGCCGCTGCCGTCCGGCGTCATCGTGAGCAACTCGCCCTTGCGCTCGGCGAGCCGGCTCATCACGGCGCCCTGGTAGGCCTCCTCGAAGTCCACCGTGAGCTGTTCCCAGGGCTCGCAGGTCACGCCGTCGATTTCCTGCAGGATGACTTCGGGCCGGGACACGGCCAGCTCGTAGCCTTCCCGGCGCATGTTCTCGATGAGGATCGACAGGTGCAGCTCGCCGCGCCCGGAGACCTGGAACTTGTCCGGATCGCCGGTCGGCTCGACGCGCAGCGCCACGTTGTGCTTCAGCTCGCGCTCCAGGCGCTCCTTGATGTGGCGGCTGGTGAGGAACTTGCCTTCCTTGCCCGCGAAGGGCGACTTGTTCACCAGGAACGTCATGGTGATGGTGGGCTCGTCGACCTTCAGTGGCGGCAGGCCTTCCGGGTGCTCCCGGTCGCAGACCGTGTCGGAGATGAACAACTCCTCGATGCCGCTGAAGACCACGATGTCGCCGGCGCCCGCCTGGTCCACCTTGTAGCGGTTCAGGCCGAGGAAGCCGAACAGCTCCGCAAGCTTGCCCATGCGGACCTTGCCGTCGGCGCCCACGATGCTGATGTTGGTGCCGGCCGTCGCCCGGCCGCGGGTGATGCGGCCGATGCCCAGCATCCCCAGGTAGGAGTCATAGTCGAGGCTGGAAACCTGCAGCTGCAGCGGACCGTCGGGGTCCACCTGGGGCGGACGCACGTGCTTGACGATGGCCTCGAACAGCGGGGTCATGTCGCCCGAACGCACTTCCGGCTCGAGGCCGGCGTAGCCGTTGAGGGCCGAGGCGTAGATCACCGGGAAGTCCAGCTGCGCGTCGGTGGCGCCGAGCCGGTCGAACAGCTCGAAGGTCTGGTCCAGCACCCAGCCAGGGCGGGCGCCGTCCCGGTCGATCTTGTTGATGACGACGATGGGCGTGAAGCCCTGGGCAAAGGCCTTCTGCGTGACGAAGCGGGTCTGGGGCATGGGCCCGTCCACGGCGTCGACCAGCAGCAGCACGCTGTCTGCCATCGACAGCACGCGCTCCACCTCGCCGCCGAAGTCGGCGTGGCCGGGGGTGTCGATGATGTTGATCCGGTAGTCCTGCCAGAGGATGGCGGTGTTCTTGGCGAGGATCGTGATGCCCCGCTCCTTCTCGATGGCGTTCGAGTCCATCGCACGCTCGGGCAGCTGGAAGCGGGAATCGAGCGTGCTCGACTGGCGCAGCAGCTTGTCCACGAGCGTGGTCTTGCCATGGTCCACGTGGGCAATGATGGCGATATTCCGGAGCTTGGAGGTCACCCTGGAATTGTCGGGGGCCGTCAGGTCATTCATGGGGGAAGCCGGGGGGACGAAAGGCCGCGAATTATAGAGGGGCGGCGTGCCCGACGCACACTTTGTGATCCGCTCGCGCGCCGCGCCACCCGGGCGCGGGTGTAAACTCCATGCTCAGCGCGGGTTTGGGCTTTCTGGCTGATGGCACTGCAGCGCAGTCTTTTCCGGGTTTTCCTGCCAGGCCTGGTGGCCATTGTCGCCAGCCTCGGCGCCTGCACGAGCCCTCCCCGCCAGGCCGACCCGACCGGCCTCCCGATGCCTGCAGGCGCCGGAAACGCGCAGATTCCAGACCCCGTTCGCTCCCAGGTCGTGTTCACGGCCATGCAGATGGTCGGCGTCCCCTACCGCTGGGGCGGATCGACACCCGAGGGCTTCGACTGCAGCGGCCTGGTGCAGTACGTCTACTCCAACGCCGGGCTCCGCCTGCCACGCACCGCGGCGGCCCAGATGGATGCGGCGGCACCCGTGACGCTTGAGAACGCCCAGGCCGGCGACCTGCTCTTCTTCCGCGACGGCAGCCGCACGTCCCACGTGGCGATCTACCTGGGTGAAGGCCGCTTCGTGCACGCCCCCAGCACCGGCAGCCAGGTGTCCCTCGACAGCTTCGGTAACACTTACTGGCGCATGCGGTTCGCGCGCGCCGGCCGCGTCACGTCCGGGTAGGAGCGCCTTCAGGCGCGACCGGCATTTCCCTCCACTTGCCTTCCTTTCCCGGCTGGCAACAAACCTCCACCCGCCATAGCCTTGGTGGCGTCATGGCCTTCCCCGGCTGCCCGGTGTTAGCATTGCCGCTATCACCAAGGAGAATGACCCATGGCACAGTTGTTGATCCGCAACCTGGAGGACAACGTAGTGGACGCCCTGAAGAAGCGCGCCGCTGCAGAGGGCAAGTCGCTGGAGCAATCCCTGCGCGACCTGCTGCGGGACGCCGCGCTGCCGGAAGTCGCCCGCCGCCTTGCCATCATCGACCGCATCCGTGCGATGGGACCCCAGTCAAAGCGGCAATCCGACAGCACCAGGCTGATCCGCAAGGACCGGGACCGTTGATCCTGGTTGTCGACGCGAGCGTCGCTACCAAGTGGTTCTTTGCCGAGTCAGGCCATCGTGCGGCCCGCGCCCTCGCCCGGGAAGAAAACATCCTGATCGCCCCGGACCTGATCGTTGCAGAGGTGTGCAACACGGCCTGGAAAAAGGTCGCCCGGGGCGAAGCCAGCGTGGGGCAGGCCCGGGAACTGGTTATCGAATTGCCGAAGGTGTTTCGCGAACTGGTCAGCAGCGCGGCACTCGTGCCGCGGGCGCTGGACCTGGCACTCGAGCTCCGCCACCCGGCGTACGACTGCTTCTACCTTGCACTGGCCGAACTGGCCGATGCGGAGTTCGCCACCGCCGACGCGGGCCTCGCCCGAAAGATCCTGAAGCAAGGCATCCCCCGAGCCCGGCTTCATCTCATCGGCGGAACCGGTTGATCAGGCCAGCCGCAGCGCGAGGTTCCCGATCGCCAGGGCAAGCATGATCAGCCAGGTGGTGACCACGCCGCCGAACCGCCCCGTGCTCCGGCCCGAAGACCGGGTCAGGCCCATCGCGTGCAGCCCGCGGGCCAGCAGGAGGCCTGCCCCGGCAACGTGCACCGCCCAGGCCGGCCCGCCGCCGCTCTCGAAGAACGCCAGCAGCAGGAGCGCGAACGGCACGTACTCGGCGAAGTTGCCGTGGATGCGGACGGCGCGCTCCAGCTCCGTGTTCTGGCCGGTGCCAAGCCCGACCTGGAAGCGCATGCGCCGCTGGGCGACGCGGTAGCTCAGCACGACGTAGAGGATCGCGAGCAAGCTGGCATAGAGGGCGGTGTTGGTGACGGCCATGGTGTTCTCCTACTTGAGGTAGTCCCGGTACTGCTCCCGCAACTGGAGCTTGTTGATCTTGCCGGTGCCGGTGTGCGGAATCTGTGGCACGAAGACGACGTCGTCGGGCACCCACCAGCTGGCGACCCTCGCCGCCAGGTACGCCAGCAGGTCGTCCCGCGAGACGTCCTCCCCGGGCTTCAGAACGACGATCAGCAGCGGACGCTCCGACCACTTGGGGTGGGCCACCCCGATGACGGCAGCCTCGGCGACCGCTGCATGACCCACCGCCAGGTTCTCGAGTTCGATGGAGCTGATCCACTCCCCGCCGGACTTGATGACGTCCTTGGTGCGGTCGGTGATCTGCATGTAGCCGTCCGGGTCGATCGTGGCCACGTCGCCCGTGTCGAACCAGCCGTCAGACTTGTGGGCCTCGCTGCTCTCGACGCCGAAGTACCCGCTGGCGATGAACGGGCCGCGGACCTGCAGGGCGCCGAAGGTGCGGCCGTTCCAGGGGAGCTCGCGCCCCTCGTCGTCCACGATGCGCAGTTCAACGCCGAACACGCTGCGCCCCTGCTTGGCCTTCAGCGCTCGGAGGGCGTCGATGGGCAGATCGCCCTGCCCGGGCTTTGGCGAATTGAAGGTGCCCAGCGGTGAGGTTTCCGTCATGCCCCAGGCGTGATGGGTTTCCACGCCGTGCCGTTCGCGAAACTCGTCGATGACAGCCTGGGGGCAGGCGGCGCCGCCCACGACGGTCCGCTGCAGGCTCGGCAGCTTTGTCCCGGTGGCGGCCAGGTGCTGGAGCAATGCCAGCCAGACGGTGGGCACGCCCAGGGCGATCGTCACGCGCTCACTGTTGATCAGGTCAACGAGCGTGGCCGGATCGCCGGCGCCGCGGCCTGGCAGCACCAGCTTGCCGCCGGCCATGGGCACCACGAACGGGATGCCCCAGGCATTCACGTGGAACATCGGCACGACGGGCAGCACCGTGTCGAGGGCCCGCACACCCAGCACGTCGGCGCCGGAAGCCGCCATGGCGTGCAGCACCGTGGAGCGATGGCTGTACAGCACGCCCTTCGGATTTCCGGTCGTGCCCGACGTGTAGCAGAGATAGCTTGCGGATCTCTCGTCCACGTCCGGCCAGGCGTAGTCGGGACGCTCGGGCTCCAGCAGGGTTTCGTAGCACAGGGCCTCCGCGAGCAGCGGAGCCGTCGAGGCGGCGGGCATGTGCCCCGGGCCCGTCATGAACACGACGGTCCGCACGTGGGTCAGATGGGGCGTGAGCTTCGCCAGCAGCGGCGCGAATTCCGGCGCGGCAAACAGGACCGTCGCGCCCGCGTCATTGATGATCCAGGCGATCTGCTCGGGGAGCAGCCGCGGATTGACCGTGTGCAGGATCCGGCCCGAGCAGGCCACGGCGTAGAACAGCTCCAGGTGGCGGAAGTCGTTCCAGGCCAGGGTCGCCACCCGGGCATGGGCGGGCAGTTTCAGCCGGTCCAGGGCATTGGCGAGCCGGGCGGAGCGGGCGAAGGCCTCGCCGTAGGTACAGCGGTGCCGCGGGTGATCTGCCGTGATCGACACGACCTCCTGTTCCGCGTGGTTCCGCCGGGCGTGCTTCAGTATCCCGGTGACCGTCAGCGGCACGTCCATCATCAGTCCCTGCATCTCATGTCCCCCGAATGAAGTCCGTGAGGCCGGGCCATTCTTCCGCGCCGACCTCGGGATCGAAGAAGCCGAAGTGGCCGATGGCCCTGCCGGCGGCGTTGCGCGGGCCGAGCCGGACGAGTTCCCGCTCGGCGTTCGGAAACCAGTCGTGCCAGGCGCGCACGGCACGCTCCGGCGCCAGGTCGTCACCCTCGGCCAGGTAGGTGCGCAGGCGGCAGCGCACCTGGTCGTGGAACTGGGGCTGCGGGCCCACTGTCGGGCTGCGGATGTAATTGCTGTCGCGGCCCCACTCGGCCCACTGGCGGGCGACCCCCGAGGGAATGTCCTGGCCAAGACCTAGGCGGGATGACGGGAACCGGTCGTTCAGCGCCGTGAGCAGTGGAATGGCGGCATACCAGAGCGCGAACACCTTGGCCCGCTCCAGGCCGTCCCAGTGGCGCCAGTGGCCGGACTGGGTGGCGACGCCAACCAGCGCGTCGGCGTCCCGCACTTCCGGCGCGATGCCCAGCAGCTGGCCGCCCACGGAGTGGCCCAGCACGACGACCCGCGCGGGCGCGTGCCGGTCGCGGAGCCAGCGGAATGCCGCCGGAAAATCCTTGCGGCCCCAGTCTTCCAGCCGGACCCGCGCAGGCCCCTCGCCTCCCAGAACCGAGTCGCCCATCCCGCGATAGTCGTAGCTGAGCACGCCAATGCCCTGCGCCTTGAGGTACGCGGCCAGGTGGCGGTAGTAGCGGCGGCGGACGCCCATCGCGGAGTTGATCAGGAGCCAGGTGCGGGCGCCGGGCAGGGAGTGCACGGTTCCCTGCAGCACCTGGCCGTCCGCGGCGGTGATAGCGATGTCGCCGGTCATCGGCACTCCGCGGCAGCGCCAGTGGCCAGCAGGCTGTTTATCTCGACATCCGGAAAGCCGGCCTGGCGGAGCACCGCGCGGGTGTCGGCGCCGGCCTGGACGGGCGGACGCGGATCATCGGGGACCGAGGCGCTGAAGCGCGGCGCCGGCGCGTTCTGCAGGACGCCGTTGACGGTGATGAATGCGCGGCGTGCGACGTTGTGCGGATGCCCGCTGGCCTCGGCCACGGTGAGCACCGGCGCGACGCAGGCATCGGTGCCCTCGAGGAGCGCGCACCATTCGTCCCGGGTCTTCGTGCGGAAGATCGCAGCCAGCTCCGTCTTCAGGGCCGGCCACTCGGGATTCGCGGCGGGCAGCGCGCCCAGGCCTTGGGCCCCGAAGCGCGCCGCATCCAGGCCGGCGCGGGTGATGAGGTCCCGGTAGAAGGCGGGCTCGAGCGCCGCGACCGCGATGTATTTGCCATCGCGGGTCTCGTAGGTCGAGTAGAAGTGCGCGGCGCCGCTGAGGAAATGCGTGCCGGTCGCGCCGTCGAAGAGGCCCGCGGCCCGGAAGCCGTGAAACATGGCCATCTGGGCGTTGACGCCGTCGAGCATGGCGGCGTCCACGACCTGGCCGCGGCCGGAACGCCCGGCCTCGAGCAGCGCGCACACGAGGCCGAAGGCCAGCAGCATGCCCCCGCCCCCGAAGTCGCCGAGCAGGTTGAGGGGCGGCACCGGCGGCTCGCCGGCGACGCCGAAGGCGTGCAAGGCGCCCGACAGCGCGATGTAGTCCAGGTCGTGGCCGGGTGCCGCGGCAAGCGGGCCGTCCTGTCCCCAGCCCGTCACCCGGCCGTACACCAGCCGGGGATTCCGCTGGCGGCACGCATCGGGCCCGATGCCCAGGCGCTCGGCGACACCCGGACGGAAGCCCTCGATGAGCGCGTCGGCCTGTTCAGCGAGCCGCAGCAGGGTCCGCACGCCGTCGGAGTGCTTGAGGTTCAGGGCAATGCTGCGGCGGTTGCGGCGAAGCGGGTCAATCGTCGCGAGAGGATCGGCGCCCGGGCGGTCGATGCGGGTGACCTCGGCGCCCATGTCCCCCAGCAGCATGCCGCAGAAAGGACCCGGCCCGATGCTGGCCAGTTCGAGGACGCGAATCCCCGCCAGCGGACCCATCAGCTTTTGGGCACGGGCTTTCGCGGGTCGAGGCCAATGGATCGCGCGATGATCTCGCGCATGACCTCCGAGGATCCGGCGTAGATGCGCGAGACGCGCGCATCACGGTACATCCGGGAGATCCGGTACTCATCCATGTAGCCCGCGCCACCGTGGAGCTGGACGCACTCGTCGGTCACGCGGCCCTCGAGTTCGCTGCAGAAGAGCTTGGCGCAGGCGATGTCGGCGGCGCCGAGCCGGCCGGCGTTGAACTCCATCACGCAGTGGTCGACGAACACCTGGGCGATGTCGATCTGGGTGCGCATGTCCGCCATCTTGAAGCGGTTTACCTGGAAGTCGCCGACGGCCTGGCCAAAGATGCGCCGCTCCCGGATGTAGTCCAAAGTGAGGTCGAACGCCACCTGGCTGGCGGCGACGTACTGGGCGGCGGAAATGAGCCGCTCGTCCACCAGGTACTCCATCAGGTAGTAGAAGCCCCGGGCGGGATCGCCGAGCACGTTGGCCTTCGGCACCTCCACGTTCTCGAAGAACAGTTCGGCGGTGTCCTGGGAATTGAGCCCCATCTTCTTCAGGTTCCTGCCGCGGGCGAAGCCGGCCATTCCCCGCTCGACCAGGAACAGGCCCAGCTGGCGCGCGTTCCCGCCGGGCGGAGCGGTCCGCGCGGCGACGACGAACAGGTCGCCGTTGATGCCGTTGGAGATGTAGGTCTTGGCCCCGTTCAGCAGGAAGTGGTCGCCCTTGTCCTCGGCGCGGGTCTTCATGCCGGCCAGGTCGCTGCCGGCGCCGGGCTCGGTCATGGCAATGCCCAGGATCGTCTCGCCGCTGACGCAGCGGGGCAGGAAGCGGCGCTTCTGCTCCTCGGTACCGAGCCCTTCGATGTACGGCGCCACCAGCCGCGAATGCAGCGTGAAGTAGAGCCCGCTGTCGCCGTAGCGCAGGTTCTCCTCGAGCAGGATCTGTTCGTAACGGAAGTCGCGGATGCCGGCGCCACCGTACTCCTCCCCGACCTGCATGAGGAGGAGCCCCTGCTCCCCGCCCTTCCGGTAGATCTCCCGGTCCACCTGGCGCTGGTCGCGCCAGCGGTCCCGGTGCGGCTCAACTTCCTTCTGGAAGAAGCGCCGGACCGAATCGCGGAAGATGTCGTGCTCGGGCTCGAAGATGCGCCGTTCCATGGCTCAGGCGGCCGAGCGTTTTGGAGCGGTGGCCGGCGCCGGGTAGAACGCGTCCCCCTTTTCAGCTCTTTCGCGCAGCGATGCCGGCGCTGCGAAGCGCGGCCCGTAGGCCGCTGCAAGCCTGTCGCATTCGGCAACAAATGCCTTCAGGCCCACGGTCTCGATGAAGGACAGCGTGCCGCCGGTCCAGGGCGGATAGCCCCAGCCCAGGATGGAGCCGATGTCGGCGTCTGCCGGCTCGGTGACGACGCCCTCCTCCAGGCAGCGGGCGGTTTCCACCGCCTGCACGTAGAGCAGGCGCTTCTTTACCTCCTCCACGTCGGGCTGCTTCGCAGCCGGCGGATAGACCCCCGCGATGCCGGGCCACAGGAACTTCTTTCCCTCCTTCGGGTACTCGTAGAAGCCCTTGCCGTGCTTCTTGCCCTTCCGGTCGAGTTCCTCGGCGAACTTCAGCGCGACGGCGATGGCGGACGGACCCGTGTACCTGTCGCCGAGGTCCGCGCGGGTCTGCTTGTAGATCTTCGCCGAGAGCTCGATGCTGACTTCGTCGTGCACGGCCAGTGGTCCGACCGGCATTCCGGCCTGCTTGCCGGCATTCTCGATCAGCGCGGGGAGGACGCCTTCCTGCAGCAGGGCCATGCCCTCGTTGGCGTAGGTCATGAAGACACGGCTGGTGTAGAAGCCCCGGCTGTCGTTCACCACGATGGGTGTCTTGCGGATCTGCTGAACGTAGTCGAGGGCGCGGGCAAGAGTCTCGTCGGAGGTCTTCTTGCCCAGGATCACCTCCACGAGCGGCATCTTGTCCACCGGCGAGAAGAAGTGCAGGCCGATGAAGCTCGCCGGCCGCTTCGATGCCTCGGCGAGGCCGGTGATCGGCAGCGTGGAGGTGTTGGAGGCGAACACGGCGGATTCGGGAATCACGGCCTCGGTCTTCCGCGTGACGTCGGCCTTGATCTCCCGGCTCTCGAACACCGCCTCGATCACCAGCTCGCAGCCCTTGAGATCGGCGTAGTCCGTCGTCGGATGGATGCGCGCGAGAATTGCCTCCATCTCGGCCGGCGGCGTGCGGCCCTGGTCCACCCGCTTCTGGAGCAGCGTGCGGGAGTAGTCCTTGCCCTTGTCGGCCGCTTCCTTCGTCGAGTCGAGCAGCACGACATCCATGCCGGCGCGGGCCGACACGTAGGCGATGCCCGCCCCCATCATGCCGGCGCCGAGCATGCCAAGGCGCGTGACCCTCGATCTAGCGACGCCGGCCGGCCGGCGCACGAGCTTGTCCGCCGCGCCCTTGTTGATGAACAGCGTGCGCGTCATGTTCCGGTACACGGGATCCAGCAGCAGGCCGGTGAAGTAGCGGGCCTCGATCTTCAGTCCGGTATCGAAGGGCACGATGCTGCCCTCGTAAACCGCCGACAGGATCGCGATCGGCGCGGGGTAGTTGTGCTGGGTCTTGTCGGCGATGAGGGCGGAGCCCGCCGTGAAGGTCTGCTGGGCGCCCGGGTGCAGCGCCCCGGCGCCGCCGGGCCAGCGAAAGCCCTTCTTGTCCCAGGGCTGCACGGGGTCCGCGGCTTCCTTCAGCCAGCGTCGGGCCACGCTCACCACGTCGCCAGCCGGCGCGAGGGCGTGCACCAGCCCAAGCGCCTTTGCCTTCTCGGGTTCCACGTGGGTGCCCTGCGTCATCAGCTCGAGGGCCGGCTGGATGCCGATCAGACGCGGCAGTCGCTGCGTGCCACCGGCCCCCGGCAGAAGGCCCACCTGGACCTCGGGCAGGCCCACGACAGCCTTGGGATCGTTGCTGAGCACGCGGAAATGGCAGGCCAGGCACAGCTCCAGCCCGCCGCCCAGCGCCGTGCCATTGATGGCGGCCGCCACCGGCTTGCCCCCGGTCTCCAGCTTGCGCAGCACAGCCGAGTAGCGGCTGATCTCGCGCATCAATTCCGGGCCGCCGACCCCGCTGCCGTAGGTGTTGACGATGTCCATCAGGTCCGCGCCGGCGATGAAGGCCGGCTTGCCCGAGGTGATGATGGCGGCCTTGATGCCGGCGTCGCCGGTGATGCGGTCCACCGCGGTGGCCAGCTCGGCCGTCAGCGCCGGCGTGATGACGTTCATCGACCGGCCGGGCAGGTCGATGGTCACCGTGGCGATGCCGTCGGCGTCGACGGCGATGTGAATGGCCTTTTCCGTTGCCTTGTTCATGCTCACACCCGCTCGATGATCGTGGCAGTGCCCATGCCGGCACCGATGCAGAGGTTGATCAGGGCCGTGCCCTTCTGCCGGCGCTCCAGTTCGTCCAGCACGGTACCCAGGATCATGGCGCCCGTGGCGCCCAGCGGATGGCCCATGGCGATCGCCCCGCCGTTGACGTTGATGCGGTCGTGGGGAATGTCCAGGATCTGCATGAAGCGGAGCACGACGGAGGAAAACGCCTCGTTGAGCTCGAACAGGTCGATGTCGCGGGCCTGCATGCCACAGCGCTTCAGCACTTTCTCCGCCGAAGGACCGGGCCCGGTCAGCATGATGGTGGGCTCGGAGCCGATGGAGGCGAAGCCGACGATTCGGGCCCGGGGCTTCAGCCCCAGCGCCTTGCCCATCTCCCGGGTGCCGACGAGGACCCCCGCCGCGCCGTCCACGATGCCGGAAGAGTTGCCGCCGGTGTGCACGTGGTTGATCCGCTCCACCTCCGGGTAGCGCTGCAGGGCCACGGAGTCGAAGCCGAACTGCTCGCCCATCATGGTGAACGCGGGCTTCAGCTCGGCGAGGCCCGCGGCCGTGGTGTCCGGGCGCATGTGCTCGTCGTGGTCCAGCAGCGTGATGCCCAGCGAGTCGCGAATCGGGAGCACGGACCTGCCGAACCAGCCGGACGTCCAGGCGTGGGCAGCGCGCTTCTGGCTCTCGGCGGCGTAGGCGTCGCAGTCCTGCCGGCTGATGCCGTACTTGGTGGCGATCAGGTCGGCGCCGATGCCCTGCGGGGCGAAGTAGGTCTTGTAGGCCACCTGGGGATCACTGGCCATCGCGCCGCCATCCGAGCCCATGGGCACGCGGGACATGGACTCGACGCCGCCACCGATGCACAGGTCCGACTGGCCCGACATCACCTGCGCGGCCGCAGTGTTCACTGCCTCGAGGCCCGAAGCGCAGAAGCGGTTCAGCTGCTTGCCGGGCACGGTCTCTGCATAGTCGGCGTTCAGGACCGCGACACGCGCGATGTCCGCGCCCTGCTCGCCCACCGGCGACACGCAGCCCATGATCACGTCGTCGAGGCGGCTCGTGTCCAGTTGGTTCCGGTCGCGCAGTGCCTTCAGCACCCGGGTGACCAGGCCGATGGGCGTGACCTCGTGGAGCGAGCCGTTGGGCTTGCCGCGGCCACGGGGCGTGCGGACGTGATCGAAGATGAAGGCATCAGCCACGGTAGTCCCCTGTCATTGTGCTTATTGGGGTCAGACCCCGAATCCGGGGGCCAGGCCAAGCCTACGCCGCGGGACCGGGTCGGGGAAAGGCCGGGACGAGGACCGCCGGGGAAAACCGGCGGAAAGTCCGGTCAGCGCCTGCTCACAGGGCCCCGAGGTACCACTCGTAGTCGAGGCCGGGCACTTCCGCGTGATAGGCCTCCGCCTCGTAGTGGCGCGCCGCGCTGTACACGCGGCAGAACTCGGCGCCCAGGTAGTCGGGCCAGAGCGTGCTGGCGTCGAAGGCGGCGAGCGACGTCTCCCAGCGCGGCGAGGTGCCGGATGGCAGGCTCACCGGTTCGCCCTCCCGGATCATCCGCGGCGGCTCGATCCGGCGCGTGATGCCGGCGTGGGCGGCGGCCAGGATGGCCGCCATCGCCAGGTAAGGGTTGCAGTCTGCGCCGGCCACGCGATGCTCGAGGCGGACGTTGGCGTCGTCGGAGGTCGGGATCCGGAGGGCGACCTGCCGGTGGTTGGGCCCCCAGTTCGGCGCGATGGGCACGAAGAAGCCCGGCCGGAAGCGCCGGTAGGAATTCGCATTCGGGGCAAAGATCGCCAGCGACTCGGGAAGCGTGGACAGCATGCCGCCGACCGCGTGGCGCAGCGTGTCGGTGTAGGCCTCAGGCGTGGACGCAGGAGGCGCCGGCCCGAAGACATTGCGGCCGTCCCGGTCGACGAGGCTGAAGTGCACGTGCATGCCGGAGCCGTCCAGGTCCTTGAACGGCTTCGCCATGAAGGTCGCGGCCAGGCCCTGCTGGCGGGCGATGCCGCGCACGAGGCGCCGGAGCAGGATGGCGTGGTCGCAGGCAGCCAGCGCGTCGTTCACGTGGTGCAGGTTCACCTCGAACTGGCCGGCGCCGTACTCCGAGACGATGGCGCCGGCAGGCACGTGCTGCCCGGCTGCCGCCGACTCCACCTGCGCAAAGAAACTGTCCAGGTCGTGCAGGTCCTCGAGGCTGTAGGCGCGGGGCCCGACAGGGCGGCGCTCGCTGCCCGGGACCCGGCCCGTGCGCGGGCGCGGTATCTCGCCGCTGATGTCGTCCAGAAGGTAGAACTCGTACTCGACGGCCACCACCGGCGTCAGGCCCAGCGCCGCAAACCGGGCGAGGACGCCGGCCAGCACGTGCCGGGCGTCCGCGAAGTACGGCCGGCCATCCCGCTCGTACATTGAGATCAGGCACTGGCCGAGGGGCGTCTTCGACCAGGGCACGCGGGCCAGGGACCCGGCGACCGGCTGGCAGATGTAGTCGGGGTCGCCGTCGTCGCTGCCGTGGGCCAGGCCATCGATGAGGGACCCCCGGCTGTCCATCAGGATACCGGTGGCCGGGAAGGAGATGCCCTCCCGGAACAGCCCGGCCAGTTCCCGCCGGCTGATGCGCTTGCCCCGCAGGATCGCATTCAGGTCGGGCAGCAACAGTTCCACCGCCCGGATGTCGGCATGGGCCGCGAGGAAGTTGGCGGCCTCGGGCGGTACGTCGGCGCGTTTACTGGTCATGCATTCCCCCGCGGCCGATTCTGACCAATCCCGGCGGCCGCGTCGATCCTGCTACCATTCCGCCCGCATGTCCGAGGCACATTCCTTCATCCTGACCGTGGTTTGCCCCGACGCCGTCGGGATCGTGGCCGCGGTGGCCAGCTACCTGACCGGCCAGCAGTATTTCATCGAGGAATCCACCCACTTCGGGGACCCGGACACTGGCACGTTCTTCATGCGCACCCGGTTCATTCCCCGGGAGCAGTCCTTCTCACGGGGCGCCTTTGCAGCCGGCTTCAGCGACATTGCCGCCCGCTTCGGCATGGACTGGCACGTGTATGACACGCGGATCCTGCCCCGCGTCCTCATCATGGTCTCGAAGTACGACCACTGCCTCAACGACCTGCTGTACCGCTACCGGACAGGCGCGCTCCGGATGACGATCCCCGCAATCGTCTCCAACCACATGGACCTGTCAGGGCTTGCGAGCTGGCACAAGGTGCCGTACTTCCACGTACCGGTGACACCGGAGAACAAGGCGGTGGCCGAGGCCCGCCTGATGGAGATCGCAGAAGACAGCCGTGCCGACCTCATCGTGCTCGCCCGGTACATGCAGATACTGTCGCCGGACCTGTGCGGGAAGTATTCCGGGCGGATCATCAACATCCACCACTCGTTCCTGCCGGGCTTCAAGGGCGCCAAGCCCTACCACGAGGCGCACCGGCGCGGCGTGAAACTCATCGGCGCTACGGCCCACTACGTCACGGCGGACCTGGACGAGGGTCCGATCATCGAGCAGACGGTGGAGCGCGCGGACCACACGATGTCACCCGACGACCTCGCGGCCATCGGCCGCGATGTCGAGTCACTGACGCTGGCGCGGGCGGTCAAGCTCCAGCTGGAGCATCGGGTATTCGTGAACGGGATGAAGACGGTGGTTTTGCGCTGACGATATCCCGGTGCATCGGTGCCACCCGCGGTGCCTCAACCCCGCGCCGCAAGGA